>JAINDK010000134.1 GCA_019931185.1 Bryobacter sp. CoA8 C33 | reverse complement strand
TCGAAAAGCGGCCTCACGAGTTGAAAATTCTTGGCCCACAAACGGCCCAGAATCGATCGGCAGCGGGCTGGCAATGGTTTGCTGACCCCCGTGAAAGGGTTGAAATCGGCAAGAGGGGATTTTTTCAACAGGCTCCTAGACATCGGCGGCGCGCCCACGTCTCAGCGCATTACGATCACGCGCCGTTAGCGGCTCCAGCCCTGCAGCCAGATGCTGCTTTCGATTCCCTCCCAGTGCCCACCCGCCGATTGCCATTCCCCGTCTATCGCTCCCTGCCCGGCAATCCGCTTCAACACTCCCGGTGAGCGCTTCAGCTTGAACAGATAAGGTTAACTGCGGGCCTCGGCCTCCTTCATCATCTTCTCGGAGGCATGCGCCACATCCCCCCCAACAGCGCCGGCCTTGTGCGTCCAGCCATCCCTACAACACCGGTTGCACATGCCGGTTTGTGCGGTTTGTGGCCCGGACGCGCTGATTCCTGCTCCCCATACAGCAGTTTCACCGTCTCATCCAAATCGAGCATCCAGGCCCTGCCCAGCAAGGGTTTGCAGGTCCGGTTCAGATGCAAGTCCATCCAATACGTCGCCTCATCGTAATTCACTCTGGCGAAGCTTCGCCGGATACTGTCTTCGCTTCGCAGTGGCTCAGGCTTTCTTGTCGACCAAGTTAAATTCAGACTTGGTTTGCACAATATGCGCGAACGATTGGGTCTGGTGAACGGAGTCTTTTCCATAGAATCGGTACCCGGCGAGGACACTCGCGTCCTCGCCTCTGTTCCCTTGCCCGATTTTGCCCTAAGCGCAACTGTCTTGGCGGCAAAACCTTCCTCCTCCTTAGCGCGCCCCCGCTCGACTGCGTCATTGGGGCTTTTGGCGCGTCATGGGTGTGTAAGTTCACCCAACTATGTGCGAGTCCGGTCTTTTTCCCCCGCTTCCGGTCCTTTGAGAATGGCAAGGAAATTGCAGACGTCCCAGTATCAACGGAGCTACTGACGCATGATTTACCCACCGTTTCAGGACCGGGAACAAGCTGGCCGATTACTCGCCTCGGAGTTGGCCTCAAAGATACCGGTTGGCATTCGCGCCGTTGTCCTTGCTTTGCCGCGGGGGGGGCTGCCCGTGGCCGCTCCCATCGCTGCTCAACTGAATGCGCCGCTCGATGTTGTGTTGGTTCGTAAGCTTGGCGTCCCCCGGGAGCCAGAACTCGCATTCGGCGCTCTGGCCGAATCGAGCCGCTACCTCGATGAAAATGTCGTCACCCAATTGGGTATCTCCCGGTCCGAGATCGAGTCTGTTGTCTCGGCGCAAGAAAAAGAGATGGAACGCCGGTGTTGGCTTTACCGCGGGTCCTTGCCGCAACCCACGTTGCGCGGACGCATCGCTGTGCTTGTTGATGATGGCCTCGCCACGGGTTCAACCATGCTGGCCGCGGTTCGCCACGTGCGCGGCCAAAGTCCCGAGCGAATTATTGCCGTGGCGCCCGTCGCCTCGCGGCAGGCCTGTGACAAGCTCGCCGCCGAAGTCGACCAATGCCTATGCCTCGTCATTCCCAAGTCGTTTCTTGCGGTCGGGGAATGGTACATCGATTTCCACCAAGTTAGCGACGCGGAGGCGCGCGAAACTCTCGCCCGCTACCGTGACGATCTTACAAACATCAAGTCCGAGTCCAGCCAAGCGGGGCGAGGAGTTGTCGAACCCAATCCAAACTGCGATTTAGAAAAGGAGCACAAACCAAATGTCTGATGTGGATGTAACAAAGAAAACCACTGAAAAGAAAAGCCCTCAGCGGGCAAGCAACTGGCTCCACCTTGGCTTCCCCAAGAGTCGGCTCTGGAGCACGGGAGCGGTTTCGCTGGCCCGGGAGATGAGTGAAGAGATGGAGCGTTTCTTCCGCGGGATCAATGGCGGAGCTCCTCTTGAAGCTTGGGCGCCAACGATTGATATCGATCGATCAAATGGCACCATGGTCATTTCCGCGGAACTGCCTGGTCTCAAGAAGGAAGATGTCAAGGTTGAAGTTACCGCCGAATCTGTTGTGATCCAGGGCGAGCGTAAACAGGAGAAGGAGGAGGACCGCGAGGGCTACCATCGCTGGGAACGCAGCTATGGCCACTTCTACCGCGCCATACCCCTCCCCGATGGAGCTCAAACCGATCTCATCCAGGCCGACCTGAAAGATGGTGTCCTCAAGGTCTCCATCCCGGTGCCGGAAACTGCCAAGACGTCCCGGCAAGTCCCAGTGAACAGCTAACGCGAGGAACAAGTTTATGCAGGTTAGCGAAGTAATGACCAAAGAGGTATGCTCCGGTTCTCCGCTTACGAATGCCGCCGCGGCAGCGGAACTGATGTGGACCAACAACGTTGGATCCCTGCCTATTGTCGAGGAGGGAGGAAGAATCGTGGGTATCGTCACCGATCGCGACTTGTTTATCGCCCTTGGAACGCAAAACCGGCTTCCCTCCGAGCTCACTTTGGGTGAAGTAATGCGGCGCGAGCCTCTAATCTGTTGCCCGGAGGATGATCTTCAGGATGCCTTGAGATCGATGGCCGACGGAAATGTCCACCGGCTGATTGTCGCCGATAGCGGCGTCCTGACGGGCCTGCTGTCAATCGATGATGTCGTGCGCCAGGTTGGTCCCGACTGGCAAGATAATGTTGCGCGGACGCTGAAGACCCTGACGGAAGGGCAAACGGTGGTGCGCCCATGACTCTCATTCCAGAAAGCTCCATGATCCGGTCTGGGTCTTCTAGTCAGCCGTCGCCGAAGTCTCCTGACGGCAACCGGCGCTGGGCTGTAATTCTTGCGGGTGGGGATGGTACCCGCCTGCAAGAGCTCACCCAGTTTCTTTATGGTCAAAAGCGGCCCAAGCAGTTCTGCGCATTGGTGGATGATCAAACTCTTCTGGCGCATACGAGACGCCGCGCCGCCGCTTGCGTCCCCCCCAGTCAGACTCTCTTCGCCTTGAGCGAAGCGCATCGCCGATTCTTCGAGACCGAACTCGTTGGCCTCGAGAGCCAGCGCGTGGTCCAGCCTGAGAACCGAGGTACGGCCCCTCCAATTCTTTACTGTTTGAAGAGCATCGCTGCCATGGATCCGGAAGCCTCGATTTCCGTTCTTCCCAGCGACCACCACTACCGTGATGAAGGTGCTTTCCAAAAGGCCCTCGAATCGGCTTTTGCCGCCTCCGAAGTCCATCCGGATTCGTTGATTCTTCTTGGCGCCTATGCCGACCGGCTCGAGTTGGAGTTCGGTTGGATTGAACTCGGGCCGCTGCTCGATTCAGCGCACCCGGCTATTCGGCAAGTCCGCGCCTTCCGCGAGAAACCGAGTCCCGCGGTCGCAGCCCGTTTGCTAAATGCCGGATCCGTTTGGAACACTTTCGTGATGGTCGGCAAGGCAAAGGCCTTTCTCGACCAGGCCCAAAGCACCGTACCGCACCTGATGCAACGGCTCGATAGCATCCCACTTTGGAACCATAGCGAGGTGCGCATTGCCGTCGAATCCTTTGACAGAGTGCCGCAATGCGATTTTTCGCGCGAAGTGCTCAGCGGAGACTGCTCGCGTCTGCTCGTGCAATATCAGAGTGATCTTGGCTGGAGCGACCTCGGCCAACCCGCCCGCGTCTTCGCGGCGTTGCGGGAATCTACCTCGGCCTTTTGTCCGATTCAGGCTAATGTCGCAACTGGGGAGGCCGCCGAAGAATTGCTGTCCAGCAGCCCGTATTTTTTCATGCGGTAGCGAAGCCGGTCGCGGCTTACGCCTGGCATGCGAGCCGCCGATGTTTGGTTGCCAGCCGCTTTCTCGAGTGCGCGCTCAATCAATCGCTGTTCCTGCCGGGTCAGTCCGTCGCCCATCGGCTCCAGCGCCGGTTCGCCTTGTGGAGCCTTGAAAACCCCCTCCGCAAAATAACGTGGTAAATCCTCAAGCTCAATCTCCTCTCCCTCGCACATCATACAGCCACGTCCAATCACGTTTTGCAACTCTCGCACATGCCCAGGCCAATTATGTCTCTCGAGAGCTTCACGGGCGAAGGCGCTGAGCCGCTTCACATCCTTGCCGAAGGATTGCGAGAAGGAAACAAGAAAATGCTCCGCCAACTCAAATAAATCCTGACCCCGCTCCTTCAATCCTGGAGTGTGAATCTCCACCATCGCCAACCGGTAGAATAAATCTTCACGAAAGCCTTGCCGTTCCACTTCCTTGCGCAGATTACGGTTCGTTGCCGCCACTATTCTAACGTCCACTTTTCGTCCCACCAACGATCCCAGCCGCTGCACTTCCTGGTTCTGGAGCACGCGCGGGAGTTTGGCCTGAGTCGTCAGAGGCATGTCGCCAATTTCATCGAGCAATAGCGTTCCCTTGTCTGCATATTCGAACAAGCCGATCTTCCCGCGCGCCGCGCCCGTGATGCCCCTCGGACATAGCCAAACAATTCGCTTTCAAGCAACGTTTCCACAATCGCCGTGCAATTGATCACGACAAATGGTCTATCCGCCAACCGGCTCAAGCAGTGCAGGGCGCGCGCCACATGTTCTTTGCCCGTACCGGTCGGTCCCATGATGAGTGCACTGCGGTAATGGGTCGCAACAAGGCATCAACACCCTTCAGTCGAGCGACTGGACTCCCCGCCAGATCCAGCTCACGATGCGTCTCTTCTTCTGAGCACTGAGCACTCCCCGGCCGGCTTACTTCATCACGATCGATTCCGCATTGGCCGCCGCCCGCAAGCGTGCCACCCGCGCAAAGGCCGCCGCCGCCTCGCCCTTGCGGCCCAGAGCATTCAGCGCCCGCGCCAACTGATACTGCACCGCCGCCTCGCCCGGCGCGCGCCGTGCCGCCTGCTCAAGCAACGGCAGCGCCGCCCCCGCCTCCCCCAACGCCAATTTCCCTTTACCCAGGTAATAGCTCGTGCCCCATAACTCCGGCCGCCTGGTCCGCACTGATTCAAGCAGCGCCAACGCCTCACGCGGACGGCCCTGCTGGACCAGCAATGCACCAAGAAAGTACTGCCCCTCAAGACTCCTGCCGTCCTCGCGCAGCGCCTCCCGCAACTGCGCTTCCGCTTGCTCGTAATCTCTTAGGCTCACCAGCGTCTTGCCCGTTTCAAGCGCCAGCCCGGGCAGCGCCCGGTTCGCATTCGCCGCTTTCCGGTAGCTCTCCAGCGCCCGCTCGAACAGCGCCGCCTCGTACCATACCCGGCCTTCCAGATACTGTGCCTCCGCTACCGGCAGCCGCGCCAGCAACTCGTCGAATATCGCCCGCGCCCGCCCCTGCTCTCCCCTCTTGACATAGGCCAGCGCCAGAAAATGCAGCACCGCCGGGCTCGCCGCCGGTTGCGCCCCCAGCTCTTCGAGCGCCGCCGTGGCCGCCTCCAAAGCCCCCGTCTGCAACTGGCAAATCGCGTGCAACTCCCGCGCCTGCGCACTCCCCAGGCCGGCGAATTGATCCCGGGCGGCGGCGTAGTTTTCCAGCTTCATGTACGCTAGCCCCAGATTCAATCTCAACCCTGCCTCCCGCGGCGCCAGCCCCAGCGCCCGCCGGTAAATCGCCACCGCCTGCGCCGGCTGCTCGAGCCGGTTGTGCACAACGCCCAAATTTCCCAACGCGCCCAGATGATTCGGTTCGCGGCGCAGCACCTGCTCGAAGCCCGCCTGCGCGGCCGCGTAGTCCCCTCGAGCCAGCGCCCGCGCCGCCTCTTCAAAAATCCTTGCCGTCGAAACAATCTGGCCCTGATACAGGATCAGGGCCAGCATGGTTGTAAACATCAGCCTCCAGCTTAAAACAGGAACTTGATCCCAAGCTGAATCGTGCGCGGATCCCGCGTCGAATTCACTTGCCCGAAGGTGCCGCGCGTCGCCGCCGTCGGCGCCGTGTTCGGGTTCGGTACACTCAAGCCCGTATTCACGCCCGCCCATTGCACGATGTTGAACGTGTTGAAGGTCTCAAAGCGGAATTGGACGCGGAAGCGCTCGGCGATCGTCGTCGTCTTCAACAACGAAATATCCCACTGGTTGATATTCGGACCACGCAATATGCCCTCGCCCGTATTGCCCAGCGTTCCTTCGAGCGGCCGCGAAAACGCGAATACATTGAAGTAATCCAACTCACTCTTGTTCTCCAGCCTCACCGCGCCGCTCCCGTTATAGTTGGCCCGCGGACCCCCGCCCAGCGTGCCGGGATTGCCGTTCGAGGTGATCGTCAGCGGCGTCCCGCCCCAAAAACGGGCGATGCCGTTCAACTGCCAGCCGTTCAGCACCCCCATCGCCATCGCGTTCTGTTTGGCGAAGTTCGGCAATTCATAGATGAAGTCCACCGTTACGATCTGCTTCCGGTCGAAGTTCAGCAAACCATACTCGCGCCGCCGGTCGAAGCTGTACGCCAGGGCGTTTGTGTCCCCTTCATTTACCCCTTGCGCCTTGCTCCAGGTGTAGTTGAAGTTGCCGGTCAGCGCCTTGGCGAAGCGCCGGCTCACGCGCGCCTGCAAACCGTTATAGTTCGACGTCGAGCCGAATTCGGTGAAGTTCACCGTCGCGTACCCTTGATACGGCCGCAGTGCGTTGCTCACTCCGTTCACTCGCGTCAGCACCCCCGGCTGCAGCGTCGTGCCCAGCGGCAACTGATTCAGGTCCCGGCGGTATTGCAGATTGCGCCCGCGGTTGCCGATGTAGCTGAGATCCAGGCTCGACTTGGCCCCAAGTTGACGCTGCACGCCAAAGCTCCACGAGTACACCGTCGGGATCTGCCCCGCCGAATCGATCGCGATTATCCCCACCGGGGAGCGCCGTCCCCCCGCGATCAGCCCCGCGTTGATGCGATCAACATTGCCCACGAATACGGTAGGCTGAAACGTCAAAGGCGGGTTGCCAAGTCCGTCGAAGTTATTCGCGTTCTGCCGGATCCGTTCATAAAACATCCCGTATCCACCCCGGATCGAGGTCTTGCCGTCGCCAAAAGGATCGTAGGCAAACCCAAAGCGCGGTCCGAAATTGTTCCAGCGGTTTTCAACGCCCCCCCTGGGCCAGCCCGGCTGGCCTTCTTCCACCATGCCGTTAAACGGATTTCCCGCGCCGGGCACGATCGTTCCCAGCGTCAAGCCCGGATTCAAGTCGAGGCGCGCCGCGTTGGCTGGATCGTAGCGGCGGGGATCGAAGTAATTCTGCAGGAACTTGCCGTAGGTGTAGGTAGGCCCCAGGTAGGCCCAGCGCAGCCCGTATTCGAGTGTCAGCTTGCGGTTCACCCGCCAGGAGTCCTGCGCGTAACCCTCAATGCCAAGGAAGCGGAATGACCCGTAAAAGCGCCCGTTCGTCTGCGTCACCGACGTGTAATTGCCCAGCAGCATGTTCGCGAATGTCGTGCCGGTCGACAATGGGTTGTCGGCCGAATCACCAAAGTTGAAGCTCATCGCATCGGTCCAGGATGGCTGCTGCCCATTGAGATTCATGTTGAAGAAAACTCCAAACTTGAGCGTGTGCTTGCCGATGTTCTTCGTCAGGTTGTCCGTCCAGGTGAACTGCTTAGCCTCGCTCAACCAGCCCGCCGGAAAGCCCGGATAGTTGCAACTCCCAACCCCGCAATTAAAGCGCGGAAACCGGCTGCGCAGGTTCGCTTCCGGGAAAAATTCGGGAAACGTAAAGCCCAGTGAGCCGCGGTCATACAGGCTTTTGTTCGCGCTCTCCTGCACATCGACCAACTGCGTCAGCCGGTTATAGCTGAAGATGAATTCGTTCGTCGTGCTCGGCGAGATGACGTTAATCAGGTTGTAGCTCCAACTCGAGCCCGGCTTGCGCCGGAACTGAGGAAAGACCGGATAAGGCGTCGATGCGAAAATCCCAAGCCCCTGCTCTTCGTGATTGGCGTCATCAGCCCAGCGGAAGAAGAAATTCGCCCGGTCGCTGATCGTCCAGTCCAGCCGCAATACCTTGGCCTCCTTATTGAACCGGTAGGTGTCCTGAAAGAACGAACGCACCGTTTCCGGCACGTTCGGCGTCGGGATCACCCCGTTGTAATTAGCCCCCTGCAGAACCTTTAGAAAGGCGCCTGCGTTGCGCGCCCATTCGCTCCGCGGCACGATGTTGCCGGGATAGGGCGCGCCGCCGATGATCCGGCCGCCCGCCTCGCGCACCACGCTGTTCGGCTGAAAGACCTGACCGATGCGGAACCCCGTATCCACGCCCTGCGCCGTAATTATGTTGCCCGCCCGGTAAAGCCTCGACAAATCGCCATTGAGCAGGTCGGGGTGAGGCAGATCGACGAAGGTGCCGCCGCTTGGCCGCGTCGCCAGCGTCTTTTCGTAATTGAAGAAGAAGAACAGGCGCGGGTCCTTGCGTGAGGAAAATTTCGGCACCATCAACGGTCCGCCAATGTTGCCGCCAAACTGATTGAAGCGCAGCTTCTGCGTCGTACCCGTGCGGTCGAATGGCTGGCGGGCGTCGAAGGCGTTGTTGCGCAAGAACTCATACAGAGTCCCGTGATAGTCCTTCGTCCCCGACTTCGTATTCACCGAGATCATGATGCCCGGGTTCCGGCCATACTCGGCATTGAATGTCGAGGTCTGCACTTTGAATTCGCCGACGGCGTCGAGCGAGATCTGCGTGTACTGCCCATCGTTGGCCCCGACATCCGTGTTGATCGCCCCATCGAGAAACACATTGTTGTTCGAACCGCGCAGACCGTTCACGTTGAAGGCGTCCGTGTTATTGAACGCCAGCCGGAAGTCCGTCCGGTCATTGGAGACAACCCCCGGCAGCGTGCGCATCAGCGACTGAAAGTCGCGCCCGTTCAACGACAGATCGGTTACCTGCTTGCTCGTGATCGTGAAGCTCTTGTTCGCCGTCGTCGTTTCGACAACCGGCACCTCGGCCGCCACGGTGATCGAATCCGACGTCGAGCCCAGCTCGAGCGGCAAACGGCCCAGATTCATGATCTGGTTCTGGTCAAGCTGCAGCTCGGTTTGCGTCAGTGTCTTGAATCCCGATGCCTGTATCTTCAGCGTGTACAAGCCCGGTTGAATATTGGAAAGCTGAAAGGAGCCATCTTCGTTCGTCTGTACTTCACGGACGAGAACAGCCTTCCGCTGGTCGGTGGCGGAAATTTTGCCGCCGCGGATCGCGGCCCCTGTCGGATCCGTCAGAGTGCCCTGGATTGTGCCCGTCTGGGCCACGAGCAGGGCGGCGGGAAGCAGAAAAAACACAAGAAGCAATTTCGTCATCGTGAAGAGCATATCCGAGTTTGACCAGCATTTCCATGTAAGATCACAGCCATGGACTCTGTTGACCGGCGAAATTTCATTGCCCTCGCCAGCATCACCCCGCTTGCCGCGGCCGCCTCGCTGCGCTTCTTTTCCGAGACCGATGCCCGTTGGGTGGAGACTATCATGGCTCACATCATTCCTGCCGATGACGCGCCGGGGGCTCGCGAAGCGGGTTGCCTGTATTATCTGGATCGTCAATTAGGCGAGGCGCTCCACCGCTTTGGCGCTGCCTATCGCAGCGGTTTAGCGCGGTTTCAACAACGGCATCCGGATTTTCTCAACCAGAGTGCCGAGGCGCAACTGGCTACGTTGCGTTCCCTTGAGCGCGACAGTTTTTTTGAGATGCTGATCGACCACACGATGCAAGGTTTTTATGGCAGCCCGGCGCATGGCGGAAATCGCGACGGCGCCAGTTGGCAAATGCTCGGTATTGCCGCTCACATGGGCGAGGGACACTGGCATGGCGCTTGATCCCGTCGATGCGGTCGTCGTCGGCGCCGGCGCCGGCGGCGGCATCGTGGCCAATGAATTGACAAAAGCCGGCTGGCGCGTTGTCCTGCTCGAGCGCGGACGGCGCCAAAGCTTCCCCGAGACCGGCCATCTTGAGCTGCGCTCGCAGCGCACGACCGTGCTCGGAAATGCCTTCGGTCCCGATGACGCGCGGCACCTCCGCGTCCGCCAGGCCGATAGCGGCGCCTGGGTCAAGGTCTTGCCCAGCGAAGGCAGCTACAACAACACCGCTGCCGTCGTCGGCGGTGGCACGCTCAGCTATGGCGCGATGGCTTGGCGCTACTTGCCAAAGGACTTTCGCATGCGCTCGACCTATGGCGCGCCACAGGGTTCGACCCTCGAGGATTGGCCCTTGTCCTACGACGATCTTGAGCCCTGGTATGAGAAGGCCGAGTGGGAATTAGGGGTGAGTGGCAAGGCCGGCGCCAATCCTTTCGAGGGCCCCCGCCGCAAGGATTATCCGATGCCACCCCTGCCCTTCAATCGCGAGGCAAATCTGCTTGCCCCCGCCGGCCGCAAGATCGGCATGCATCCCTTTCCAATTCCGATGGCGATCAACTCCGTGCCCTACCGCGGTCGCCCGGCCTGCATCCAGTGTCCGCATTGCGTCGGTTTCCGCTGTGAGGTCGACGCCAAGAGTTCGACCGCGGTAACCGTCATTCCCACTGCCTTGGCCACGGGCTTGTGCGAATTGCGTGAAGACTGCGTCGTGCGCGAAGTGCTGACCGATCGCTCGGGACGTGCCCGTGGCGTTACCTACTTTGACAAGGAGGGCCGCTTGCGCCAGCAGTTGGCGCGCGTCGTCATTTTGGCGGCAAGCGCCACCGAGACGGCTCGGCTGCTGCTGTTGTCCAAAACAAAAATTCACCCAAATGGTTTGGGCAACCGCTACGGCTGGGTCGGCCGCAATTTGCAGGGCCACGCCTACAGCGGAGCCTTTGGGCTTTTTCCCATGGAAACCTGGGACGGCGCCGGGCCAGCGGCGCGGATCGCGGCCTGTGACTTCAACCATGGCAACGATGGCGTCATTGGCGGCGCCATGCTAGCCAATGAATTCATCCGCCTGCCGTATCTCTTTGCCCGCTCCGTGCGCCCGCCCGGCGCGCCACGCTGGGGACAGGCTCACAAGGACTGGCAGCGCAAGTGGTACAAGCGCTCGATGGGCATCAAAGGCCCCGTTCAAGAAGTACCCCGCTGGGAAAACCGCGTTGAACTCGATCCCTCCGTACGCGACCACTGGGGCATTCCCGTCTTGCGCTTGAGCGGCCGCAAGCACCCCGAAGACCTCAAAACCGGCCGCTGGATCGCCTCGCGGGCCGCTGCCTGGCTCCGCGCCGCCGGCGCCCTCGAAGTATTCGAGACCGTGCCCGGCATGGGCGTGCCCGGTGGCCAGCATCAGGCCGGCACCGCCCGCATGGCCCGCGAAGCAAAACTGGGCGCTGTCGATACCGATTGCCGCGTCTTCGGCGTCGACAATCTCTATATCGCCGACGGCAGCGTTCATGTTACGAACGGCGGCTTCAATCCTTCGCTGACTCTCCAGGCCCTCGCCTACCGCACCAGCGACCGTATCGTGCGCGCGGGGCATGTCCCGCCCCGCGCCTAGCCGCGGGCAAAGACCGTGGCCGGCGACAGACCCCAGGGCGCGATCAGCCCGCCGCAGTTCGATAGCGGCAACACCGATGGCTGCAGCGTGATGCCAAGACGCGCCCGCAGAAATTCCCGCCGCAATTCCATCCGCCGCCAGCTCTCCGGGTGCTCCCGCTCGATTTGCCCCCGCAGGGCCTCGTCGGCAAGCGCATAGCCGTCTTCCATCCGCGTTGAGAAGTAAACCGGGTGACTCGGAATCACATCCGACTGCAACACCATCCCCGAGCGCAATTCGACCTTCGAGCCTTCCCACACCGGCGCGCTCGGCCATTCGTCATAGCCGATGTGGTGGCCCGGATTCAACTCGATATGAAACTGCGAGTCCGGCAGCATCCGCTTGGTCAACTCATACATCTCCCCCCCGCTCGCCCCGATCGCCAAGGTCTCCAGCCACGCCGCCATCGCCAGAAAGTACGGTCCCGCGAAGGCCCCGATATAGTCGCGCGCCGCCACGGGTAATTCCGCCTCTGATTCGGCAATCCAATTCGCGCGGCAGATATTGGCTCCCCAATAAGCCACATTCGCCGACCAGGTATGCCCCCGTTCGATCCGGTTGCCCGAAGCGCTGGCGAGACTCACCCGGTTCGGCCCCGTCTTGCACGTCATGTGGCAACTCAGCGGCGTGCCGTCATAGGCGATGCTTTCCGCCATCAGCTCATGATCGGTAATGCCAGGGCGAAGCTGGTAATGCATCCGCCTCATGGCTTCGCTTGCCTTCGTGTTGTTGATTTCAAACAGGGCAATGTCGGCCGCGCTGAGTTGCACCCGCAATCCATCCTGGGCATCAATCAGCCATCCCGAGCGGTTCAGGCACTGCTGGTAACCCGCCGTGGCCCGGGCCGCATCGACAATGTAGCTGGGCAGGTCGCTCCGCGATTCCTCACCATGGGTTTTCGCGCCGATCAGCGCCAGCCGCGCCCCTGGCTCGGCCCCCTCGCCGGCCAGGATCTGCTCGAGCGTGCGTGTAATCGTCCGCGTCTGATCCTCGAGGCTGAAGGGTCGGTACAGTTCGGCGCGCAGCCCGGAAGCCTTCCACAGCGGGCTGATGGGCAGGTATGCCTGACATTCATTGCCCACCAGCAGCAGCGGTGGTCCGCTCCGCCCTACCAGCAGCAGCGCCTCTTCAAAGCGCGGGTCGAAGTTGGTGAAATAATGCAGGTTCGCAAAGTGTTCGCGGTCACCGTAAACCAGCGCCAGCCGAAAATCCTCCGCTCGCATTCGATCGCGCAGCCCAGCCAGCCGTTGCTCATAAAGTTCGGCCGCCAAACGCGGCGCCGGTTCGCTTGTGCTGAGACAGAGCCAATCCTGTTCGATTAATCGGTATGACATAGGCAAAATGGTAAGTGTAGCGGAACAAAAACCGTCTCCGCACCGTCTTGCCTATGTTGCAAAACCTCAGCGACGCCTTTCGCGCCCTGTTTCAAACACCCATTGTTTCTGCGGTGGCCATTCTGTCGTTGGCGCTCGGCATCGGCGCCAACATATCCTCTCTTTGTGCAATCGATTCTGCCGCGGCTCCCTGTGCCGGAGCCAGACCGCTTGGTAAACGTGACCAGTAACGGGCCCCGCCATGGCTTTACCTCATTCGGAATCCCCGGGGGGAGGATTCGATTTTCAGCTACCCGATGAACCGCGACTTGGCCGCGCAGCAGACCGTCTTGAGTGGGCTCGCCGGCCACTGCATCTTTGGGGCGAACGTAGCCTACCGCAAGCAGACCGCAAGTGTGTCTGGCATCCTCGTCTCCGGCCCTTATATCCGCACCTTGAGCTTGAAGGCAGCGGCGGGGCGCCTGCTTGGTCCCGGCGACGATCGCTCGCCCGGAGCGCACCGGGTCGCCGTACTGGCCCACGCTTATTGGAAGCAGCAATTCAACCAGGGCCCGGCGATCCTCGGCCAGGCGATCCTGGTCAATGGCGTACCGATGAGCGTGATCGGTGTTGCCCCGCAGGGCTTTACTGGCACTACCTTCGGACACTCAGCCAAGCTCTTTGTTCCCCTCACCATGTGAGAGACTCTCATCCCGGATTGGCAAGGCACCAACAACCGTAAAATTTACTGGATTTATCGATTCGGCCGATTGCAGCCCGGCCTCGGCGCCGTTTTCAGCAACATCATCCGCACCGTCGACCTTCCTCTGCAGCCCCCCCTAACCGCCATGCAGCAGCAGTTCCTCAATCAGCAACTCAAGCTGGAGCCCGGGGCCAAAGGCCAGAGCCCCTTTCTCGAGACCGGCCAGGTGCCGGCCGTGCTCCTGTCGGCGATCACCGGATTCGTACTTCTGATTGCTTCGGCGAATATCGCCAATCTCATGCTGGCCCGCAGCACGAACCGGACTCGGGAATTCTCGATCCGGCTCGCCTTGGGTGCTAGCCGCGCCCAGATCATGCGGCAATTGCTGGCCGAGTCCATCGTGCTGGCACGATTGGCCGGCTTGGCCGGACTGTGGTTCACCCAGGCGACAGGCAAGCTCATACTCAGTTTTCTGCCCCAATTGATTTCCGGAATTTTTACCCTCGAGCTCAAACCGGAGACGCTCCTGTTCACCCTCACTGTTTCGATCATTGCCGACTTTCTCATGGGGCTTTTCCCCGCTTACCAAATGTCGCGCCTGGATCCGGCGGGGGCCATGCGGGATCAGGCCGCCCATCTATCCGGAGGACGGCCCGCGAATCGCTTTCGCCGCGTACTCGTCATCGGACAGATCACTCTGTCACTGGTCTTGCTCATGTCGGCGGGCACATTCTTGAATAGCCTCGTCAACCTGCTCCGTGTCGAGGTCGGATTACAGACCGAAAACGTGATTAACTTCCGGATCTCGCCCGGCCGCAATCAATACAAGCCTGAGGTCGCGCGGGCACTGTTCGAGAATGCCGAGGCTCGCTTGTCCGCCCTGCCGGGCGTACAAGCTGTCGCCCTGTCGCTCGTACCGATGCTTGCGGGCAGCAGATGGGCTAGCGGTGTCAGCGTCGACGGATTCGTGCCGGGCGTCGATGGCAGCAACCTTTCGAACTTCAACCGTGTCAACGCCGGTTTCTTCCGGACTCTGGCCATTCCGCTCTTGCGGGGCAGGGAATTCAGCGCCTCGGACTCCCTGGGCAGCCCCAAGCTCGCCGTGGTGAATGAAGCCTTCGAGCGCAAGTTCGGCCAGGGCCGCGGCTTGCTCGGCCGCCGAATGGGCCTGGAGGGCAAGCACGATATCCAGATCGTTGGCATTGTCGAGGACGTCAAGTACAGGACGTCAAGTACAGCACGATCAAGGACCCCGTCGGTCCCGTGTTCATTCTTCCTTGCCGCCAGGACCTCCAACCGGGCGACATGAGCTTCTACATCGCGACCGCTGTTCCCTGTTCTCAGCTCGCCGCCGCCGTCCGGCGCGTGGTCGCGGACATCGACCCGAATCTTCCCTTGGAAGACATGGCATCCTTCGCGGCCCAGGTTAAGGATAAGATCTTTCTCGACCGGATGATTTCCACCCTCGCGAGCGCCTTTGCTTTGTTGGCCACCCTACTCGCCGTCGTCGGGCTCTACGGCGTGCTGGCCTATTCTGTGGCGCGGCGAACCAGGGAGTTCGGCATCCGTATGGCGATCGGCGCGGACGCAACGCGGATTCGCGATCTGGTCTTGCGCGAAGTGATCGCAATGTTGCTGCTGGGTGCGGTGCTCGGCATCACCTTGGGCTGGATGCTCATGCAGTTTGCGCAGGACTTGCTTTACGAGGTCAACGGCGCCGGCACCGCGGTTGTTTTCTTCGCTCTCGCTCTGCTCACCATCGTCTCATTGCTCGCCGGTTGGCTTCCTGCCCGCAGCGCCATGCATATGGCTCCCCTTGAAGCTTTGCGTTATGAATAAAAGACTGTGCTCTTTGAAGATCTGAAAAAACGAGACGGTTTGCGGCGCATTCGCCTCGGCCGGCACGAGGTCTCCTTGCATGAGGACCACCGTTGGGTCCTGGCCCTGGTAGCCGAGGCCCAGCAGCAAGGCGTGCTGCCTTGTCCCACCCCAGTCGTCCTCCTCGACCGGCACACTGACTGCGCGGAGCCCAAGCGCCCTCTGCCCCATGACACTTCCGTACCGGGTGTGCTGCGTTTGTGCGACCAGCATCTCAGCCCCCATGATGACGACTGGATTGTCGCAGGCATAGAGATTGGCTTACTCGCCGATGTCTTCCTGTTTGGCGTCGATGACCGCATGGGCGATCTGCCCCGTGCCATCGGTCCCCACGGTGTCTTCGGCCGCTGGGAGATGCCGGGGGACTTGGGAGAAGTCGGCGTCAACGCCCGGCGCTTGCTCGAGGGCCAAGGCCCAATTTTGCTCGACATCGATCTCGACTGCTTCGCCTACCCCTATCGCGGAGCCGTTTGGCCTTGGACGGAAGCCATGTTCCGGAGGCATTTTCTACCACGTCCGCCCCTTTGGAACTCCCTGCTCGAGCGCGCCCAATTGATCAGCATTTGCCGAGAAGCCGGCTGTTGTGGCGGCTCGGCCCACGCCGACTCCATCCTCGAGCTCTGCCGCGAGTTCCTGTTTCAATGATCCCTGCCAGGCTCCCGGATCCTCGCCCCCGGTAGCGGATTCGCGGCCAACCCCTCGACCCCTATGAGCCATTTCTCCCTTTGAATTCTCAGCAGACAACAAAACAATACTCCCGATGGCCGGAGGCAGAGTAAAAACCAGGTGATAGTAAGTAACTGGCAACAGCTCGGCCTTCCGCCGCTCGAGCCACTGCTCGCGGGCCAGGGTCTGGCACTTGGGGCAGTGGCGGCTGCGGAAGGAGTTGTAGGCGATGCGTTGATGGGCGCAGTGGCCGCATCTTTCGACGTGACCGCCGAGGGCGGCCGTGCGGCAGGTCTCGATGGCGCGCATCGGCTTGAGCTGTTCGAGGCTCATGGCGTGGCTGTTGCGGTAAGACTCGCCGTGGCGCCGAAAGATATCGGCCAGCTCAAGGCTGGACCGGGACACGGCGCTTAGGCGCTGATTTTGCGGGGCCGGCCGGGCTTCTTGATCTCGGGCAGTTGATCGAGTGGCGAAGCCGTGGCGGCGATGGTCTTAGCGGTGACCGCCGTATAGTGTGCCGTGGTTTCGATCCGCTTGTGGCCGAGCAGCGACTGGATGACGCGAGTGTCGATGCCGTTCTCCAACAGAAGCTGTGGCGCAGGACGTGGGACGTGACTCGTTTCGAGAAGCCCACCAGATGAGCGGCTTCGCGGCAGACCTGCTGCGCGGTGGCCACGCTGATGTGTTTATTGGGCTTGATGGCCGGAAATAACCAATCGGTGGGGCGATGGCAACGCCAATAAGTGCGCAATAATTCGAGTAAGGCGGGAGAGAGCATGCTTAGGAGCCTGTTGAAAAAATCCCCTCTTGCCGATTTCAACCCTTTCACGGGGGTCAGCAAACCATTGCCAGCCCGCTGCCGATCGATTCTGGGCCGTTTGTGGGCCAAGAATTTTCAACTCGTGAGGCCGCTTTTCGA
>JAINDK010000130.1 GCA_019931185.1 Bryobacter sp. CoA8 C33 | reverse complement strand
CCGTTGGCCCACGCCTCCAGGGTCGTTCGCTGTTCAGCGGAGAGTTCAATTGGCGGAGCAACGCGCATGAAAGTCCAGCACCTCAATTGTAGAGGCGTCGGAAATTCGATACTGGTTACCATTAGCGAAGCACTACACTAGGATCGACGGACAAGATCATCCGTATGGCCAGGTGCTGGCAGAAGCGGGGGAAGAGTGTTTGGTGCTGTTGTCAGCGAACTGGTAAATCAAGAATGTTGCTGGTGAGGCCGGAGGTGGTGATGCTGAGTTTGACCCAGCCTTGGAGGGGGGGGACCTGGAAATTGATCTGGTTGACGCCCCAGAGGCCAGGGGCGAGGCCGGCGAATTGGAGGGAGGCGGTGAGGCCACCGACCTGGACGAGCGGAGGGGACTCGAGGAGGGCGAGGGGGTTGGCGGGGGCGGGCAGGCCGTAGGCGGTGGTGGGGTTGACGCGGCCCATGCCGGTGCCAAACAGGGAGATCCATTCACCAGGCGAGGCGGGGTGGGCCTCATTGACGAGGGTTCCGTCGGCGTGGAGGGCGGCGGGGAGGAGGCGCGAGCCGCTGGGGAAGGCGAATAAACCGGGGGCGGCGGGTTTGGGCGACAGGGGGAGAGAGACATCGCCGGAGCCGGTTTTGAGGGTGAGGGAGGAAGGGGAGAGGGCGTCCTGGGGGAGGAGGAGGTTCAACTGGTTGCGGGAGGCATAGAGCAGACCGAGGGGTCTGCCGGCGAGGGTGACGGAGGCGCCGCCCAGTTGCGTGGGCAAGGTGGGGGAGGAGCCGGTGGCCTCCCAGGTGGAGAGGTTCCAGCCGAGGAGGGAGATAAGGCCGCCGGCGGCGACATCGCGGCTGAAGGAGGCGGCATGGAGAGGGTTGGACTCGAGCAGGATGGGGGCGGAGCTGAGGATAGTGGAATCCTTGAGGTTTCCGTTGGCATCGACGGCCTCGACGGTCAGTTGGCGCGGATCGGCCTCGATGCGCAAGTAGTGACTGCCCTCGGCATTGAGGGCAACGAAGGGGGCGGGGCCGGGGGGATATAACTGCGAGCCTCCGCCGCCGGTGGTGATGTAGACGGTGCCGGCAGAGCCAGAGCGGAATTGTCCGGCGAGGCGGGCCTTGGTGCGCTGGTAGATGTGCTCGTGGCCGGCGAGGAGAAGTTGGACGCCGTGGCGCTCGAGGATGGGGGTGATGTGCTGGGCGACGAGGGCGCAGATGGGGTCGTGGAGCTTGGCATTGGAGGTGGGGAAGGGGGCGTGGTGGATGGCGGCGACGCGCCAGGGCTGACGGGTTGCGGCCAAATCCTGCTCGAGCCAGCGGAGCATGGCGCCGCTGCCGTCGAGGGCGGCGGTGAGGCTGTGGTTGCTGTCGATGACGGTGAAGTGAACGGGCCCCCAATCGAAGGAGTAGTAGCGGCCACGGCCTTCGGAGTCGACTGAACCGGCCGGGACGGTGAAGAGAGTGCGGTAGGCGAGGGCATCCTGGAATTCGTAATCGTGGTTGCCGGGGACGGGGAAGAACGCCATCTTACCGAGTAACTCGGGATAGATGAAGAAGAAAACTTCAGCGAATTGGCGGAAGTTACCTTGCCAGTAAGCGATGTCGCCGACGTGGAGGAGGAAGTGGGCGGATTCGCCGAGGAGGCGGGCGGCGAGATCGCGCTGGGGGAGGCCGCCGTCGCCACTGTCACCGAGGACGAGGAAGCGGACGGGGCCGTCGCCGGGAGTTTGAAAGGTGAGGTCGCGGCCGGAGACCAGGGGGGCGCCATCGAGGCGGACTTCGTAGCGGTAGGAGCGGCCGGGAGTGAGATTTCTCAATTCGGCGCGATGGACATAGATGGGGACGGACAGGTGGCTGACGGCGGGCAGGACGGTTTCGACGGTGGAGAGGGCGGTGGGGCCATCGGGCAGGAGACGGACCTCGCCGAGGCCACCGCCGGCGAGGGTGACCCATTGGACGACGGCGCGGGTGCGGCTGACGTCCTGAACATAAGGGGGCAGCCAGAGTTGGGCGGCGGAGGCGGGAAGGCCCGAGCAGAGGAGGGTGAGAATGAATCGGAGCGGCATGGCGAGTTAGCGAACGACGAGCGGGAGGACGCCGCCGGTTTCCCCTTCGAGAATGAACTTCACGGTGACTTCTCCTAGAGTATTGGGCGGAACGGCAAAATTGACCTGTTGGACGCCGATCCAGCCGGGGGCGGGACCGGCATAGAGGACGGTGGCGGGCTGACCGGCGACGAGCACGGTGAAGCCAGGGGGCGGGGCGCCGTTCGCGGCGATCCAGAGGCCGGAGCCGAAGGCGGCGAGAGCTTCGCCGGGGGCGGCGGGCGAGCGGGGGCTGACCTGGGCGCCATCGGAGTGGAGGAGGCCGGCGAGACCGCCTCCTGTAGGCTGAACGAGGACCATGAGCCAATTGGAAAGCTCCGCACCGCGGGCGAGGCGGAGGGAGGAGGGGCCGAGCGGGAGCGAGGGAGGAACGACGAAGACGGCGCCGCCGGGGCCGAGGGAGAGCAGGTCAGCGGGGCCGGCCTCGGTCTCGATGGAGAAGCCGGAGAGCGATTTAGGAAGGGGGAAGCCGGGCGAGAGGATGGGGCCGGGCAAGGGCAGGGGGACGGAGAGAGTGGCGAGGCTGCCGGGGACGAGCACGGCAGCGCCGCCGACGAGACTGGTAAGGCTGTTGGGCTCGAGCTTCCAGGCCGGGAGCTCGACGGCAAGCTGTTGCTGGACGACGGAGCGGCGGCGGAGGGCAAAGGAGCGTAAACCGGCGACGCTGTCCTCGAACATGGCGAGGGTGCAGTTGCCGATGCCGCCGGGGGCGTCTGGGACACGGCAGAGGCGGACGGGATCTTCATAGACGGCGGGGCGGATCTGCTGGTAGATCTTTTCGACTTCCTGCTGCATCCAGCCGTCTTCGGCGCCGAGAGCGGCGGCGCTTTGCTCGAGGGCATCGGTGAAGCGGCGTTTCCATTCGGGGAATGTGAGGGCGCGGCGGAAGAGGATGTTCTGTTCGGTTTCGTTCCAGACGGACCAGTTGTCATCGGTGAAGGCGCCATCCTGGTCCCAAACGAGCGGGAGAGCGCGGCTGCCGTCGGCGCGGCGGTAGAGGTAGATATTGTTCATGCCACTGCCGCCGAGGATGCCGTCCCACTGGGCCAGGACTTCTTCGGTGGCGGCGTGGGCGAGGAAGGCGGGCAAGTCGACGACTTTGCGGACTTCTTCGATGAAGCGGTCATCGGGGGTTTCGTTGACGAGGCGAACCATGTCGACGATGCCGGTGGCGGCTTCGGGGTCCTTGGTTCTGGTTTTGGGCTCAAAGGGGACGGGCACGTACTGAGCGGGGTCGAGGCCGCGGAAATCGAACTTGAAAACGGGGCTGGTGTCGCCGACTTCGTAGAGGAAGCCGGTATCCTCGCCGAGGCGGGTTTTGAGGAAGCGTTCATCGATGGGTTCGACGAGGAGATAGACACCGACATATTCGTCATTGACATAGAGGCGGGCGTGGGCCTCGCGGGAATAGGGTAGACCGGCGCGACGGAAGACGCTTTCGGCGAGCCGCTCGCGCATCATCGAGGCATCCTGGTTGAGGTTACGGAGGACGAGGGTTTTCAAGCCGAGGAAGCGCTGGGTGCTGAGATAGCGGCTGAAGTCGAGGCCGATGCTGGGTTTGATGGGGGAACGGCTCTGGCTGCCGCGGGAGCGCATGCCGATGTTGGGCAGGGTGAGGCCGTTCCAGGAGAAGTCGCAGCGGTAGTAGCCGTTGTCGAGGTAATTCTCATGGATGGCGGCCCAGTCGGCGGGGGCCATGCGGATGCGGATTTGCTGGAGGTGGCTGCCATCGAAGAAGCCGTCAAGATCCTGCGCGGCCAGTGGAGAGGTGGCGGCGAGGAACCAGAGCAAGAAGATGAGCCGGTAAGACATGAGCACCTCCGTCCCCGTAATTCTGTCTGCCATGAATAGAGACGCAGCGACAGTCAGGAGGTGACAGAAATGTGTTTGCGCTCGAGGCCTTTTCGCAGCATGGCCCGGGCGCGGTGGAGGCGGGTTTTGACGACGCTTGGGTTCAGGTCGAGGATTTGGGCGGTTTGTTCGACGGAGAGGTCTTCGAGGTCGCGGAGAATGACGACGGTGCGGTAGTGTTCGGGGAGGTGGTGGATGAGTTGGGCGAGGAGGCGGCGCAACTCGTGGTGATAGGCGGCCTGATCGGGCAAGGTGGCGCGGAGGGGGAGGAGGTCTTCCCAGTGGCCGGGGATCTCTTCGAGGGACATTCGCGGGCAGGATTCGAAGGCGTTCTTGCGGCGGCGGGTGAGGCAGATATTGCGGGCGATGCGGAATACCCAGGCTTTGACGTGTTCGGGCTCGCGCAACTCGTGCAGGTGTTCGCAGATTTTCACGAGTGTTTCCTGAGCGACTTCCTCGGCGTCTTCCTTGCGGCCGCAATTGAGGTAGCTGTACTGGTAGACCTTGGAGCGGAAGAGTTCGATGAAGGAATCGAGGGCGCCGGGCTCGCCAGAGATCACTTTTCGCGCCAGGACCACAATCGGTTCCATCTCTCAAAACTAGCAGCAGAGGGGTAACTTATGCATTCCAGTGCGGTTTGTTAGGGGGCGGGAAAGGGTACTCTGGAGGGTAGATGGCGGAGGTGACTGAGCTTCTGGGGCGGTGGCGGCAAGGGCAAAGCGGGGCGGGGGAAGAATTGTTCGGGCTGGTTTACCGGGAACTGCGGCTGACGGCGGCGGCATTGATGCGGCGGGAAGAAGCGGGACATACATTGCAGCCATCGGCGCTGGTCAACGAGGCGTATTTGCGGCTGATGGCACAAGAACAAGGGTTTCAGAACCGGCGGCATTTTTGCGGGGTAGCGGGGCAACTGATGAGGAATGTGCTGATCGACCATGCGCGGGAGCAGCAGGCGCTGAAGCGGGGAGCGGGCCAGAACTTACTGCCACTCGATACGGGGACGGAGCGAGGGGGCGAGGCGGCGGCATGGAGGTGGACCTGCTGGACCTGGAGGAGGCACTGAAGCGACTGGAAAGGGTGTTACCGCAACATGCGCGGTTGGTGGAATACCGGTATTTCGGAGGGCTGACGGTTGAGGAGGCGGCGATGCTGATGCAGATCAGTACAACGACGGCAAAGCGGAACTGGGCCTTTGCGAAGGCGTGGCTGTACCGGGAATTGACGGGGGGGGCGCGAGCGGGAAGGGCTGAGCAGTCAGCGCTGAAGAGTATGGCGGATCTGAATGAATTGGAAGTACTGTTTGGGCGGTTGGTGGAGTTGATGCCGAGGCGAGGGAGGCAGCGCTGAGCCAGTGGACGGAGGGGCGGGAGGAGTTGCGCCGGGAGTTGCGGGGGCTGCTTGAAAGCTATGAAGCGGCGGGCAACTTTCTGGAAGGGGGGAAAGCGCCGACGCTGGAGGGGCGGCAATTGGGGCCGTGGAAGCTGGGGGCCTTGTTGGGAATGGGGGGCATGGGAGATGTGTACCGCGCCGAGCGGGCCGATGGGCAGTTTGAGATGAGCGTGGCGGTGAAGGTGATGGGGGCGGGATTGATGACGGAGGAGGGGCGGAAGCGATTTCTGGTGGAAAGGCAAATTCTGGCACGGCTTGATCATGCGGGAATCGCGCGGCTGGTGGATGGGGGGATTACGGAGGAAGGCGATCCCTATCTGGTGATGGAGTATGTGGCGGGGAGGCCGTTTGGGGGAAGCGATTGCGGGGATGGGGAAGAGAGCGAGGCTGGAACTGTTTCTGGGGATTGCGCGGGCTGTGGAGTATGCGCATCAGCAACTGGTGGTGCATGCGGATCTGAAGCCGTCGAATGTGCTGGTGAAGGCGGATGGAACGCCGAAGCTGTTGGATTTGGAATTGCGTGGGCGGACCGGGAGGAGTTTTGGGCAGGGGGGGGTGGGCTGACGCCGTCGTATGCGAGCCCGGAACAGCGCCGGGGGGAGAGGCCGACGGTGGCGAGCGATGTGTATGGACTGGGATTGCTGCTGCGGGAGATCGCCGGAGCGTATGCGACGGAACCGGATCTGGCGGCGGTGATCGAGTGCGCGACGGCGGAGGAGGCGCAGCGGAGGTATGCGTCGGTGGAACGGCTGGTAGGGGAAGTTGAGAACATCCTCGCGAGACGGCCGGTGTCGGTGCGGAGCGGATCGGCATGGTATGTGTTGGGGCGGTATGCGCAGCGGCACTGGTTTGCGCTGAGTTGCGCGTTGGCGATCGTGTTTGTTGCCGCGTACGCGGTGGAGAAGGGGCGGGTGGCGGAGCAAAATTTCGTGGAGTTGCGGCGGGCGGCGCGGATTATGGTTTTTGATGTGTATGAGGGGATCCAGTATCTGAACCCGCCGCCGGATGTGATGGAGCGGATTGTGGAGTCGAGCAGTCAGGTATTGGAAGCACTGGAGCAGGCCAAGCAGGGCGAGCCGGGGCTGAAGTTCGATATTGCGAGTGCGGAGGAGCGGCTGGCGGAGTTGTTGATTGTGAGCGGGGGGGATGGACAGCGGGCGGACGGGCTGCTGCGGCATAGCTTTGAGACGGTGCAGGGCTTGTTGCGGCTGGAGGAGGGCAAGAGTAGCTATCACCGGCTGGCGGCGAGCGCCTTGCAGTATGTAGCGCAGCGGCATGCAGAGGCGGGGCGAAGCGAGGAGGCACTGGAGGCGCTGGAGCGGATGGGGCGGCATGTGAAGCGGGCGCTGGCGCTGCCGGAGCCGAAGTCACGGGACTGGATGTATCTGAGCCTGATCGACTTGCGGCGGGGAGAAATCGAAAGGGAAGCGGGGCTGCGAAGGGCGATTGAGCGAATTGAGCGGCGCGACAAGGAGTCGCCATTTCGGGATGTGCGGCACTTGTATCTGGCGCTGGAGGAGCGGCTGAAGCTGGCGGGGCGGAGGCCGCGGGATCTCGCGGCGGTGCTGGCGGATTATGAGCGGGAGGCGGGGTTGCTGCGGAGCGCGGGGAGGATGGGGGCGATGATGGAGATGAAACATGGGCTTGAGCTGGCGCGGATCGATGGAAGTCGGCGGGAAGCTGCGCGGGGGAGGGCGATTGAGGCGGCGCGGCTGATTGAGACGACGCAGGGGGCGAGCCCGGCGTATCATGTGCTGCGAGGGGATTTGGAGGCGGCGGCGGGGGACAGGGGGGCGGCACGGCGGAGCTACGAGCGCGCATTGGGGGTCAATCAATCGCATTCAGAGGCTCTGGGGAAGGTGTTTGCGATCCGGCTGGCCGGGTTTGGGCAGTTGACGGGGGAGAAGCGGTGCGGCGAGTATCGGGAATTGGAAACGATGGCGCGGAGGCTGGGGCGGGAAAAGGAGTTGCCAGGAGTGGAGTGTGGGGGGAGGTAGTTATTGGATCTGGACCCAGAGGACGCGGAGGTATTTGGTTTGGCCATCGCATAGGACGCTTTTCGGGCCGCCGGAGACGGCGTCCATGGCGCGGAGGCTTTCGCGGAGTTCTTCTTCGGGGAGGGTGAGGGAGATCTGAGAGAGGACGGTACGGAGGACTTTGTCGAGGTGGTCGTCGCGGGTGAGGACGGCGAGATTGCGGCGGGCGACGTAGTTGGTGGAATCCTGGCCGCGTTCGCGGGCAATGATAATCTCGCCCTGGTTGGGGAGGATGATTTCGACTTCGAGGGAGGCGTCGAGTTCGCTGGCAGAGTCGTGGCCGGCGGGGATGACGCCACCGGACTTGGCGAGGAAGCGATAGCCGCCGGAGGGGGCTTCGTATTCAGCGACGACGCGGAAGTTTCTGGGGCCGCAACTGAACAGGCTGAGGCTGAGCAGGAAAGCGAGTAGAAGAGGCATCACGCATATTATGAGGCATCGGAGCTCAGGGGAGAGTAGCGGGGTTGGAAAGGCGAGAGGCGTCACGGAGGAAAAGGCGAGCGCCGGTGGGCTTGGGAGTGTTGGCGGGGAGGGGGGAAGTGAGGATTTGTTCGATGCCGAGGTAGCTGGCGAGGGGAGTGCGGGCGGCGAGTTCGAGAGGTAGGAGAAGGGTATTGTTGACGCGGTAGAGCGTGGTGCCGGTGAGACTGGGGGCCAGGCCGGCGGCAAAGAAGGAGAGACGGGAGGGGCCGTCTTCGGAATCGAGCCATTCGCCGAGGAGAGGGCCGTCGGACTGACCGTTGGTAGTGAAGAGCTGGGGCACGAAGAGAGCCCAGCGGACTGGGCGGGAGGCGAGGGGCTGGCCATTGAACTCAAGTGTGAGCGTGGAGGCGGCTTTTGCGCTGGGGGCGACGAAAATGATTTCGTTGGGAGTGTAGTTGTGGAGGGCGGCGTAGGTGTCTAGGTCGAAGCGGAGGCGGAGGCCGGAAAGTTCGGTGGGGGGATTGGAGGAATCCGTGGCGGCGGCGGGAGGGGGGAGGTTGGGGAGGGAGGCGAGACCAGAAAGAACGAAGAGGGTGCCGTGGGTGAGCTCTACGGTGGAGCGGCGGGTAGTGGCGAGGGCGAGGGTGAGCGGAGTGGCTTGGGGCGCGGGGGAGAGGAAGGGGGTAGTGAGGTCGGCGGGGAAACCGGTGAGGAGGCCTCGCGAATCATAGCCGGTGAGGAAGCCGGGCGAGGGGGCCCCAGGGAGCGGAACGAGAGTGAGCGGTGTAGAGGGAGTGCAAGAGGGAGTGAGGCGGGCGAGGTAGGGCTCGGTGGCGAGGGAATCGGTGAGAGTGGCGCCGATGACTTCCAGGGCGCCGGAGCGGAGGAGAAGGGTGGTGGGGAGGATGAATTGGGAGTTATCGCGGGAGAGAGGGAGACGGGCGAGAAGTTGGCCCGAGGGGGAATAGCGGGCGAGGAAACCGCGGGGCCCGGCAGTAGTGGGCTCGAAGCCGGCGACGATGAAATCGTTATTGGCAAGGGGGAGGAGGGAGGTGAGGGAGGCGGTGGGAAGATCGAGGAGGAAGCGGGAGGCTGAGGAATTGAGACGGTAGAGGCGGGTACCGGCGAGGAGGATGTCGCCGTTGGGGAGCAGGGCGATTTCGGAGAGGGCGTCGCCGGAGGAAGTGCCGAGGAAGGAGCTGGAGAGGACGGCGCCGGTGCGGCCGTCGAAGCGGGCGAGGAAGCCGGAACCGGGGGCAAGGCGGGCGGACTGGAGAGAATTGGAAATGGGGAAACGGGAGCTGGCGGTGTAGCCGGCGAGATAGGCGGTGCCTTCGGCGTCAACGGTGATTGCGCGAGCGATATCGAAGTCTTCCCCGCCCCAGCAGGTAGACCGGAGGAGGCGGCCATCGGTGGCGGAGAGGACAGCGAGGAAAGCATCACCGTGAAGGAAAGGATCGGAACCGGAGCCGCCGTAGCGGGGATGGGGAGCGTTGAGCGTGGGGAAGTCCGCGGACTGGGTGAGGCCGGTGAGATAGACGGTATTGTTCGGGCCGAGGGCGAGGCCGAGAGCGATGTCGAAGGATGCGCCGCCGAAGCTTTGTTCAAAAAGGAGCTGGTGGGTGGGGCTGGTCTTGCGGAGGAAGACCTGGGCGTTGCGGGAGCCGATGGAGTAGGTGTTACCGGAGGAATCGGTGAGGGTGCGCGTGATGAGCTCAGTGGAGAGCGAGGCGAGGCCGAGGGCAGCACGGGTGGCGGGGTGCTGGAGTTGGACGAGGGTCGCGTCGAAGTCGCGCTGGAGGGCGGGACTCATGAAAGGTCGGAGTTTGGTGAGCAGGGCGATACTGTCTGACTCGAGATCAGCGGGGATATTAGGGAGAGATTGGGAGAGGCGGGTAAGAAGGGAAACAGATTCGGGAAAGAGAGAAGGGTGTTGCTGGAGCAAGCGGATCATTTCGGGACTGTGGCGGTAATAGAGATCGCTGAAGTGAGCGGTGAAAGGGGAAGCGGAGAGGACGTTATCGCGCCAGGAGCGAATTGAGTATATGGATGCACTCCTGTCCAAATTAGGCCGAAAGTGGATTGTGGACGCGCACAATGATTCGTCTTTGGCGCAGTTTTTCTTTCTTACTCAAATGAGGTTGTCCCTCTGGAGGCAGATCGCCTGGCTTGAAAAGGGGCACTTGGCCAGGTAAGTGGTCTGGGCGGAGTCTAACCGG
>JAINDK010000068.1 GCA_019931185.1 Bryobacter sp. CoA8 C33 | reverse complement strand
GAGCTGACTGAAAATGCTGGATACTTGAGCCATGGGCGGTTTCCTTGCGGGGTAGAGATGTGTTCTTGCAGGAACTTCTTTACACTAACAGCAGGCCGCCCTCATGCTCGACTTAGGAAGCTAATTTGGACACGAGTGACTAATTATTGGCGCGGCTACAAACTCCATCTCGACGTAGCCGATGGTCAGATCCCGGTGACGGCGATCCTGACCGGTGCCAATGTGCACGATGCCAAGGTTGCGATCCCTCTGATGACCATGACCACCGAGCGCGTTACCTATCTTTACGATGTGATGGACTCGGCCTACGACGCCACTGCGATCCTGGCACACTCGCGACAGCTCGGGCACGAACCTGTTGTGGATCCCAACGGCAGACGTGCCACCCGCAAACCCTCGCAGTTACCTAAGTTGTTTCCGGCCAAACCGAAGCCGCAACTGTGTCCAGCCAAAGCCGACAGATACAAAGAACGGACGATGGTAGAGCGAGTTAACGCGAGACTCAAAGACGAGTTCGGGGGAAGGACGTTGCGGGTTAGAGGACCAGCCAAGGCAATGGCGCATCTGATGTTCGGAGTGATAGCGCTGACAGTCGACCAATTGTTAAAGCTGATTACGTAGTACAGATCAAGAGCGAAAATCCGGCAGAAAAACCAAGGTCCAAAGGCAGGACCTTTTCTACGGCTGCCCGTGACAAGCCAAAAAAGCCAATCCTAGCCAATAAAATCAGGGGATCCAAGCCCTGAGAAGGATGGAATCAGCAATCGCTCAGCGTGCGCCCCACGCACGGCCGACTTCCCAGGGTCAAATCCATTTCCAAAACTTTTTGCAAGTCGTTCCAATCTATTCACTATTTGTATTTCGTTTTTTTTCAAATATTTCCGCATAGCGCAGTTTCGTACCCGCTCTCCCCTCTGCAAGAACTGAGACCGGTGGAAGGGGAAGGTTCCGCCAAATCCGCAACGTTTTCCGACGCCAGCACCGCCAATCATTGCCTTCCCGGTCTGAGGTTTTTCATGTTGATACGACCTGCCGCGCCGGCTTTTCACCGGCCAAATTCCGTCCAACATTCCGGCTCTGCCACGTTGGATGTTTGCACGATGATTTCCAATCCTGTGCGCTATAGCTCCCGCTACCGTTTGTTTGAGCAGTTCAAGGCTCAAAACGAAGGCGAGCACATCCGCCATTGGACCGTTGAGTTAGCCTACGGGAATCGTCCTTTCGCCGTCACGGATTCCAACAATCCGCGCCACTTGCAATTGCGCACCCACTCCGAGCTCTGGCACAAAGAAAATGCCCTGAACCTGCTTTTCGCCCACGTACTGCGCACGCATCCCGAGGCGGAATACTTTGCCTGGATAGACGCCGACGTCACTTTTGCCCGCCCCGACTGGGCCTATGAGACCCTTCAACAACTGCAGCATTACGCCGTGGTTCAGATGTTCAGCCATTGCCTCGACTTGGGGCCGAAGTACGAGCCTGTTGGTGGGATTCGAAACAGCTTTGTTTGGATGTATTACAACGAGCCTAAACCAGTACAAGATATGCGCTGGGGGGCCATGCGAACGGCGGATGGCAGCTATGGCTACGCTAAGGGGGGCTACTGGCATCCAGGTTTTGCTTGGGCAGCGCGCCGTTCCGCCCTAGACCAACTGGGATGCTTACTGGATTTCTGCATTGTCGGCTCAGCCGACTGGCATATGGCTGCCTGCTTGATCGGAGAGGGAGAAAAGACGATCTCGCGTCAGCTGCACCCGAGCTACAAGCGTGAAGTGCTCGCGTGGCAGGATCGGGCCACTCGCAATATTCGCGGCAATATAGGTTATGTCGATGGTCTGCTCAGCCACCACTGGCATGGCCGAAAAGTGGACCGCCACTATGCGGACCGTTGGCGAATTTTGGTCGACAATAAGTTCAACCCGGAAACTGACCTGAATCGCGATACCCAGGGTCTGTATGTATTGACTGACCGCAGCGGCAGCCTGCGCGACGGTATCCGCACGTATTTCCGGTCGCGCAACGAGGATTCCATCGACCTTGTCTAAGATAAGAGCAGCATGTCAAAGCTCACGGAAACTCCGCGTCAATTGCGCCGGCGCGCCTTTCAGCTCTTTGGCAATCTGCGGATCCGGCCCAAGTTGCTGGTGCTGCACAATTTGTTTTTTCTTGTTCTAACCGTGGGGGTTTATTGGAGTGTGATCCCGTTGTTTGAACGCCGGGTGGCGAGCGCTAAGCAGCGGGAATTCACACTAGTGACACAGTTGTTCGCCGACGATAACCGTCTTGCCGCCCCTCAGGTGATGGGTCTATACAGCTACAAGCAGGGTGATGCCGCTTCGCTTGCCATGCCGGCGGCGGCTGTCGAATACCTGAATGAGAACCCGTCGCGCGTGTACATGAATCCCGCTGTTTCCGACACCATCTACAGGCGGGCGCCGATTGCTGGTCTTTACAAGGCGATCACCATCCCCGATGTCTACTATGACGGTTTGGTCACGCGCGCCAAGTACACGCTGTTTCTTGTGCTGGCAATTCTTTATCTTGCTGCCATTTTCTTGCTCGAGTTTGTCGTCATGCCATCCTACGTCTATCGGCCGATCCAACTTTTTCTCGATGCGGATGATGCCGCCCGCGCCAATGACCGGGATCGTGAACTGATCGGCGAGCACGACATTCTGGCCGACGAAATCGGGCAGATCATGCTTTCGCGTAATGAAACCATGCGCCGGCTGCGGCAGCAAAACGAGGAACTGGAGGCAGCCCGCACAAAGCTTCTCGAACAGGACCGTTTGGCGTCGCTCGGGCTTCTATCGGCCTCAGTAGCCCATGAACTGAATACGCCGCTTGCCGTGCTACAGGGTTATATCGAGAAGTTCGCCGAAGAACCTGCCTCCGGGCCCAACGCCGAGAGAATCGCCCGGATGCTCAAGATGACCCAGCGGCTGCGCCGGATTTCAGAATCCCTCGTCGGCTTCTCGCGTGTGCGCCGGGATCAGCATGAGCCGGTTAAGGTGCGGGATTTGGTCGAAGAAGCCTGGTCAATTGCCTCGATTGAAGAAAAAGCCGCGCGCATACTATTCCGCAACGAAGTAGCCCCGGAAGACACTGTACTGGGCAATGCGGACCGGCTGCTCCAAGTCTTTCTGAATCTCATTCGCAACGCCATTCAGGCAGTGCCCGATCCTGGCGGGCAGATCGTCGTTTCCGCCGCCGCCGTTCGCACTGAGTCTCGCGGCATAATACAGATTCGTTTTGAAGACAATGGACCCGGCATTCCCGCCGACGTTCTTCCAGGGATTTTTGACGCTTTCGTCTCAACGCGGCTCGATGCGAAGGGCACCGGTCTTGGCTTGACGGTTTCCGAAGGGATCGTGCATCAGCATGGCGGAACCATTGCGGCGTCCAATCGTCCGGCAGGCGGGGCTTGCCTCGAAGTCCGTCTGCTAGCCAGCCCGGCGGCGGGATAGGCCGTCCGTTTCCGCTTGCAGGGGCAGCCGTCGCGGCTGCTCGAAAGGCAACGATTGCTGGCGCGCCTCCCGGCTCGCGCAATCGATAATCTCAGCACGGCAGCAGGACCAACCGGTTACGACCAATACTTCGGCCTCGATCCGCGACATTCCCGGGTAATCGCGGCGCCTGCCCTGCCAGTCTGTTAACTCACCGGCCTCGATTCCTGCTTGCCGGAGAGCTTTGCGAAATCCGCGTGCTCCGCCCGTGATCACTTGGCCGTCAACCGCGATCAGATCGTTGGGCATCCCGCGAACCCCGGCTGTGAGCCGTTCCCATCGCCCCAAAACACCCTTGCCCTCTACCTCAAGCATGATGCCACGCGGCTCCGTTACTGAACGAAGTGCCTCCCAGTGGCCCATCACGCCGAACCACGGCATCACAAAGACGCCGCGAGTATCCACCGTAACCCGCTCCAGCACAGTGCTTGGCGTCATGCTCAATGTTTCCGGGTCCAGGTCTGCCCGCACCGCGCGCCAGCCACGCCGGGCCATCGCACTCACCACATGATCCGGCGCCATGACCGGAATGATTACTTCGTCCGCGCGTTCCATGAAGCTATCTCATTCCACCATAGGTTTATGGGCCAGGACAAATCAATTCTCGGATCATTTTGGCAAATTCCTTTATTTCCTTTACTTTGCATGAGATAGTTGTGCTAATCTTACAAATTGTCATGCGTGTCCCCGAACTGATCCAACGTAAGCGCGACGGTGAAGAGCTGGAGCGGGAAGAACTCTCCTTCCTGATCGACGGCTACCTGCGGGGGGAAATACCCGACTACCAGATCTCCGCTTTTCTCATGGCCGTCTTCTTTAAGGGCTTGAGCGAAGCCGAGACGGACAGCCTCACGGCAATTCTGATTGCTTCCGGCGAGAAGCTCGATCTGTCCGATATCCCCGGAGCAAAGGTCGATAAACACTCTACCGGCGGAGTAGGCGATAAAACCAGCCTAATCGCCGCTCCCCTCGCCGCGGCGGCGGGAGTGGTTGTACCCATGATTTCCGGCCGCGCCCTCGGCCATACAGGCGGGACCTTGGATAAGCTGGAATCCATCCCCGGCTTCAACGTCAACCTCACGGTCGACCAGTTCAAGGCGCAACTGGCCCAGCACAAATTGGCCTTCATCGGCCAGACTGACCAGATTACGCCCGCTGATGGAAAACTCTACGCACTGCGCGATGTCACCGCCACGGTCGAATCGATCCCTCTCATCGCCAGCTCGATCATGTCGAAGAAAGTGGCCGTGGGGCTCGACTCACTAGTACTCGACGTCAAGGTCGGTTCGGGTGCGTTCATGAAACAGCAGGTGCATGCCCGGCGGCTCGCTCAACTGATGGTGGGCATTGGACGGCGCCTCGACAAAAAAGTGCAGGCCTTGATCACTGATATGAATCAGCCGCTCGGCTTTGCGGTCGGCAATGCTCTTGAGGTGATGGAGGTTTCGCAGACGCTGCAGAACTCGGGTCCGATCGACCTCACCCGCCTGAGCCTGGAGTTGGCGGCGCGTATGATTTTCCTCGCCAAGCTGACGCCGACTCTCGATGCAGCGCGTGAGTTGGCCCAGATGAAGCTCCTTGATGGCTCTGGCTACCGCAAGTTGAAGGAGGTAATCGCGGCCCAAGGAGGCAATGCTCAGGTCCTCGATCGCTTTGACCTGCTGCCCAATGCGACCGGGATGCGCGAGATCATTACCACCCGCGGCGGCTATGTGAGCGCGATCGACGCCGAAGGCATTGGAAAATCAGTTGTGATGATCGGTGGCGGCCGCAACACGGCGGCCGACACGATCGACCATGCCGTTGGCATCATTCTAGAAGTCAAGGTGGGACAGAAGGTGGACGCCGGCTCTGTGCTCTGCCGCCTTTACTACACCAGTGAAACCAACCTCGAAGAAGCCGCCGAAGTAGTTGAGGATAGCTTCCGCATTTCCTCCTCGGCGCCGGAGCAACGGGACATCATTCTCGAAGTTGTAGGCTAGAGGTCATGGTTGGCCTTCTGGGCCTCGCGGTGATCCTCGGGGTCTGTTACATCTCTTCCACGAATCGCAAGTCAATCCAGCCGAGGCTCCTGCTCTGGGGCCTCGGTTTGCAGTTCGGTTTCGCGTTGCTTGTCCTGAAGACTCCCGCGGGCCAAGCCTTCCAGACCGCCTCCGGCGCAGTCAATGCCCTGCTGAAGTATTCCGAGGACGGAGCCAGCTTCCTCTTCGGCGATAAGCTGGGCAAGGCAAGCCCCGAGTTTGGCGTACTCTTCGCCTTCCAGGTCTTGCCGATCGTGATCTTTATCGCCAGCCTGTTCTCAGTGCTCTACTACTTTGGCGTGATGCAGATTGTCATCGGTGTCATGGCCCGGCTGATGCGGCGGACCATGGGCGGCTCGGGCGCGGAATCGACCAATGTAGCCGCTTCGATCTTCATGGGCCAAACGGAGGCGCCGCTAACGATCCGGCCGTTTCTCGCTCAATTAACCGAGTCGGAGCTGTTTACCATCATGACCAGCGGAATGGCCCATGTCTCTGGCGCCACCATGGCGGCTTATGTGAAATTCGCTGGTGTTTCCATCGAGCACCTGCTTACGGCGGTGATCATGACGGCGCCGGCGACAATTCTGCTCGCCAAGATGCTGGTGCCGGAAACTGCCAAGCCAGAGACCTCCGGCGATGTTCGTCTTGCCGTCGAAAAACCGGGCATCAATGTAATTGACGCGGCGGCCCGCGGGGCGGGCGATGGGTTGCAATTGGCCTTGAACATCGGAGGCATGTTGATTGCCTTCCTCAGTTTGATTGCCCTGGTCAACGGCGTGCTGAATGGCCTCGGCGCCCCCACGCTGCAGACGATGCTCGGCTATGCTTTCGCCCCCGTGGCGTGGTTGCTTGGCGTGGCCTGGAATGACTGCCAGACTATCGGCCAGTTTCTCGGCACGCGCCTCGTTCTCAATGAATTCGTCGCCTTTATCGAACTCGGCAAAGTAAAGGCGCAACTGGACCCCCGCTCATTCACGATCGCCACGTTTGCGCTTTGCGGCTTTGCCAACCTGAGTTCCGTGGCGATACAGGTCGGCGGGTTAGGCGCGCTGATGCCGGCTCGCAAGTCAGATATTGCCCGGCTCGGCATGCGCGCCGTCATGGCCGGCACGATGGCTAATTTCATGTCGGCCTGCATCGCGGGGATGTTGTTATGACCGAATCGCTCGCTTGGCTGAAGAGCCGCATTGACGCTTTCCCCGAGATTGCGATCGTTCTTGGTTCCGGTCTCGGCCCGATAGCCGACGCGGTCACCGATGCCCAAGTGATCCCTTATGAAGAGATTCCCGGCTGGCCGCGCAGCACCGCGCAGGGTCATGCCGGCAAGCTGATCTTCGGCACCCTCGAGGGACGCCGGGTTGTGGTCATGTCCGGCCGGGCGCATTTTTACGAAGGACATTCGATCGATCAGGTTGTCCTCGGCGTACGGGTGCTCGCCCGGCTGGGGGCGCGCCAGGTAATGCTGACCAACGCCGCGGGCGGCATCAACCTCACCTTCCACCGTGGTGCGCTGGTGCTGATCACCGACCATATCAATCTACAGGGGGCCAACCCGCTGCGGGGCGCCAACGACAATTCACTCGGTCCGCGCTTCCCCGACATGACTTTTTGCTACTCCCCGCGCTTGCGTGAGTTGGCCTTGGCGCAGGCCAGCAGGATTGGCGTGCCGTTGCATCAGGGAGTATACGCCTGCTTGCAGGGTCCGAGCTATGAGACCCCAGCCGAGATTCGCTACCTGCGCATCATCGGCGCTGATCTCGTGGGCATGTCGACCGTTCCAGAGACGATCGCCCTCAATCATATGGGGGTTGAGGTGATGGCGTTCTCCTGCGTTACGAATATGGCCGCGGGAATTACGAATGAAAAGATCGACCATGAGGAAGTGCTCGAGACGGGCCGCCAGGTGCGGGAACAATTCATTCGCCTGATTCGGGCTGTGCTTCCTTCGCTATGAGCCTTCTCGAACAAGCCCGATCCGCCCAAGCCGCCGCTTACGCACCCTATTCGCGCTATCCGGTGGGCTGCGCTTTGGAGACCAACGAGGGCGAGGTATTCACCGGCTGCAATATCGAGAATGCCAGCTTCGGCAATACGATCTGCGCGGAACGGGTCGCCTTATTCAAGGCCGTCTCGGCAGGGCGGCGCCGGTTCCGGCGCATTGTTATCTGCACCAATTCGGCCCCTCCGGCGCCGCCTTGCGGATTGTGCCGTCAAGCACTAGCTGAGTTCTGCGGGCCCGAACTTGAGATCATCTTGTGTGGAGCCAATGAAACTGAACGCCGATTCCTTTTCTCCGAACTCTTCCCCTTCCCGTTTGATCCCGCGGCGCTGCTTTAGCCTCACCCTCGCCGGGGCCGCCGTCGCGGCCGCGCCCAGGCGGACCCTGATCAGCGCTGGCATCGTGATTACGATGGACCGCAATCGCCGGATTCTCTCCGACGGCGCGGTCCTCATTGAGAATGAAAGGATTGCCGCTGTCGGCCGGCGCACGGAACTCGAGCGGGAATATCCCGCCGCGACCCGCCTGGCACGGCCCGATGGCATTCTCATCCCCGGTCTGATCAATACCCATGCCCACATCCCGATGGCGCTCATGCGCGGTGTGGCCGATGACCGGCGCCTCCAGGACTGGCTTGAGAACTTTATTTTCCCCGCCGAAGCCCGGAACGTAACAGCCGATTTCTGCTACTGGGGTACTCTACTGGGTTGTCTTGAAATGATGCTTTCCGGTACCACCACTTACACTGATATGTATTACTTCGAGGAGGAAGTTGCCCGGGCGACCCGCGAGGCGGGTTTGCGCGCGGTGCTGGGGCAGACCGTGATCGGATTTCCCGTGGCCGACGCGAAAACACCGGCCGCCGCCCTGGCCCGCACGGAAAGCTTCTTTCGCCAGTTTGCCTCCGATCCACTCGTGACACCGGCCGTTGCACCGCACGCTCTTTACACAAATTCGCGCGAAACGCTCACGGCTTGCCGCAAACTCGCCGATCAATACAGGCGTCCGCTGATCATCCATGTCTCGGAAACCAGAAAAGAAAACGAAGACATGATGGCTCGCCATGGAAAGAGTCCCGTGGCGACGCTGGCCGAGTGGGGCATCTTCGACGGGCCGACGATCGCTGCCCACGTCATTTGGGTCGATGATGCCGACATTCGCATCCTGGCAGCAAAGAAAGTGGGGATCGCACACTGCCCTTCATCGAATATGAAGCTGGCCAGCGGGATTGCCCCGGTGCTGCGGCAAAGAGCGGCGGGTATTTCCGTCGGGGTGGGAACCGATGGCCCCGCCGGCTCAAACAACGACTTCCATCTGATCGAGGAGATCGATCTTGCCGCCAAGCTGGCGAAGGTTTCCGCCATGGACCCGCGCGTGCTCCCCGCTCAGACTGCGCTGGAGATGGCGACCATCGAGGGCGCTGCGGTACTGGGGCAGGCCGACCGGATCGGTTCGCTCGAGTCGGGTAAGCTCGCGGATCTGGTGATACTTCAGTCCCAGGCGGCACATCTGGTGCCGAGCTTCGATCCGTATTCGACCGTTGTGTATAGCTCAAAGGCCGCGGATGTCAGCGATGTCTATGTTCATGGCGAGGCAGTTGTAAGGCAAGGTACGCCGGCGCGGCTCGACACACGCAGAATCCTTGCCAAAGCGCGTGAATACCAGAAACGCATCACTCTATCCCTCTCTAGTAAACAGTAGTATTACTCAGCGTTTCGCCCCATTCCCCGAAGATTAAGGCAAGAGATTTCCTGTTAGTTTCGCGCACTATGCCTGCGAACCATGCAGATGCAAACCCTCCAGGTCGCCCGCGCGGCGTTCGCCGCATTAGCCTTTGTCTTTTCGGCTGAAGCGACGATCATTAGTACCTTCAACAATTCCGGTTCAATGCCCGCCGCGGCAACTTTGCTCGGAAGTGATGACTTCAATACCGGGCCGGTTGGATTGCCCGGAAACTACACAACGACTTCAGTAGGGCTGACGCGTGGCAGCCTGAACTACCTTGGTTTTTATAATGAGTCCGGGGGCATCGGTTATGACAATACCTACCGCTCACCAGGCACCTCCGAGCCGGACACGATGGGGACCGGGGGGGTAATGATGGGAGGCCCCAGCAACGTTTTTGGTGGACTCAATGCGGGTTTTACGCACGGGCTGCGGATCAGCTTTGGATCCTTGGCAGGCGTTACTTATGTCAGTTTCGATTTTTCGGCGTTTCGTATTTTGGACCCCTCAGATGCATTCGTCTATTCCACGATGGTGAATCCGATCACCCTCCGGCTGGCAGTTCAGTCCGGTGGGGTCTGGACCGCGCCAGCGAGCATGCCAATTCTTACGGTGGCAGCGGGAACTACCGAGCCCAGCTTCTTCGGATTTACCACCGCGGGTGATATTTCCGGATTGAAGATTTATATCGATGGCCCCGCCGGCACACACACAAACCGGGTCATCCTCGATAATCTCGTGTTTGGCACGGCCGCCACGGGAGAGGTACAATCACCAGCCGGTAATGGAACAGGAGACAGCATTCCTGAGCCATCCACTTACCTGCTCTGCGCTGTTGCCTTATTCGGAACCGCGCTTTACCGGCGGCGCATGAGCTAGATCCAACTCCATATCGATGAGGTCCGGCATTCTCATCCCTCCCCAGGCCGGCACCTCCACAAAGCCCAGCGCCTTGTACATTCGTACCGCGCTGGGCATCCTCGTCTTAAGAGTATCCAAGTGGATGCGGCGATAACCATTTGCGCGGGCCCATTGCATCGCTGCGTGGAGCAGTCCCGCCCCGATGCCACGGCCGCGAAATGCCGGGTAGACGAACAGGCGCTTGAGCTCGAGGACCTCCGGCGCAATGGGCCGCAGGGCGACACAACCGCGATCGTGCAGCAGGATACAGGCATAGCTGCCCGGCAATTGTTCGAGTTCTTCGCTGAAGGACTGGAAACACAGGTCGACTCCAATATCTCGCTGATAATCCTCAAAGAATTGGCGTACCAGCGGCTTGTCTTCAGGGAAGCGCGCAACCCGGATGCTAAGATCAAATTCAGGTGGGTTCAGAGGCCAAAGACTCCTTTGCTGAGTTAATTGACATTATGGCGCGCTTACGGGCTCCGGGCGGCTGCCCCTGGGATCGTGAGCAAACTTTCGATTCGATCAAACGCTACACCATCGAGGAGACTTACGAGGTCATCGATGCGATTGAACGAAGAGACTATGAAGCACTCCGCGAAGAACTGGGTGATCTGCTGCTGCAGCCGGTATTTCATGCGCAGATGGCCTCCGAGGCGGGCCTGTTTGATATTAACGATGCGCTGAAGGCGATCAATGAAAAGCTCATTCGCCGCCATCCGCATGTATTTGGCGACGCACGGGCGGACAACAGTGAGCAGGTAGTGGCCAATTGGGATGCAATCAAGGCTAGCGAAAAGCCGGATGCGCCCCAAGGGCAGCTTGACAGTGTCAATCGAGCGCAGCCGGCGCTGATGGAAGCATTTGAAATTTCAAAAAAGGCGGCCCGTTCCGGCTTTGAATGGGCGCGTTTTGAGGATGTTGTCGATAAACTGCGAGAAGAAGTGGCGGAACTGGAAGAGGCGCGGTTGAAAGGGCACATGGAAGCGATACGCGGCGAAGTAGGCGATCTGCTCTTTACGGTTGTGAATCTCGCGCGCTGGTCCGGCGTCGATCCAGAGGAGGCACTGCGGCGAACCAACAGGAAGTTCCGTCATCGGTTTTCGCACGTGGAGGCCCGGGTCGCGGCGGCGGGCAAGACCCTTTCCGAGACGCCGCTCGAGGAAATGGAAGGCTATTGGCAAGAGGCCAAACAAGCATGATCGAAATACGAACGCTGACCGAACAGGCGGAATTCGCCGAAGCGGTGAGCTTGCAGAAGACCATTTGGGGTTTTGAGGAAATTGAACTGCTGCCGGTAAGGCTATTCGTCGTGGCCAGCAAGGTGGGCGGCCAAGTGTTTGGCGCTTTTGATGGCAGTCGCATGGTGGCATTCTTATTGGCGATTCCGGGACTGAAGTCGAACGGGAAGTTTTATCTACACAGCCATATGATGGGTGTACTCAAGGATTACCGCAATACGGGTATCGGGCGGTTGCTGAAGCTGCGCCAGCGCGAGGAAGCTCTCTCGCGGGGAATTGGCCTTGTCGAATGGACTTTTGATCCGCTGGAGATCAAGAACGCGTTCTTCAACATCGAACGGCTCGGCGCGGTGGTGCGCCGCTACGTTTTGAATCAGTATGGGACCACAACCAGCGCTCTGCATGGCGGCTTACCGACGGACCGTTGCGTTGCCGAGTGGTACCTGTCGAGCGAGCGGGTGGAATCGCTATTGCGGAAAGGCTCCTTTGAGCGTCCCGCAACGGAGGCGCGAATCGAGATTCCCGCCGGAATACAGCTGTGGAAACAGGAGGATCCCGCCCGTGCCCGCGATGCGCAGGCGGCGATCAGCAATCAATTTCTCGATCATTTCCGCTCTGGCCTCGCTGTGGTTGGCTTTGAGCGCAGCGAAGATAAAGGAACATACCTCATAGGGAAATGGCAATCTTAATCGATCAAATCAAATTGCGGCAGATCGAGATGCCGCTCGTGCATTTCTTTCAGACCAGTTTTGGACGTACCTATGCCCGCAAGATTGTACTGGTCGAAGTGATCTCGGGCGGGATCTCGGGCTGGGGAGAAGTGACGGCCGGGGAGAATCCCTTTTACAACGAAGAGTGGACGGATTCGAGTTGGCTGATCCTCCGCGATTTTGTTGCTCCGCGCGTGATTGGCCATGAGTTTGCTTCGGCGGCTGAGGTGGGAGAGCGCAGCGCTCACATTCGAGGTCACTTGATGGCGCGCGGTGGCCTGGAAGCCGCTTGTTGGGATCTCGAGGCGAGGCAGAAGCACGTTCCCCTATGGGCTGCTATCGGAGGGGGCGCACACAAAGAAATCGCCTGTGGGGTCTCGATCGGAATTCAGGATTCCGTGGACCAGTTGCTGGGAAAAATCGACACCGAGGTAAGGGCCGGATACCGTCGCATCAAGATCAAGATCGCCCCCGGCTGGGATGTGAATGTGATTCGCGAGGTGCGCAAACGCTTCCCGGGGATTCTGTTGATGGGTGATGCGAATTCGGCATATCGTCTGGAGGACTGGCCACTTCTGGCCGCCCTCGATGAGTTCGACCTGATGATGATCGAACAGCCGCTCGCGCACGATGAAATCATCGACCACGCTGAATTGCAGGCGCGGCTGAAGACTCCGATTTGCCTCGATGAGTGTATTCGCTCGGCACACCAGGCCGAGCAGGCGATCCGCATGCAAGCCGGCCGTATCATCAACATCAAGCTCGGCCGGGTCGGCGGCTTTGCCGAAGCAAAGAAAGTTCATGACGTGGCGCTTGCTCATCAGATTCCCGTCTGGTGCGGCGGCATGCTCGAGTCCGGCATTGGGCGGGCTGCCAACATCGCCTTATCCACGCTGCCGAACTTCGTGCTCCCGGGTGATGTCAGCGCCTCAAAACGCTATTGGAAGAGAGATGTGATTACCGAGCCTGTTGAAGTTTCTCCCAATGGCCTGATCACAGTTCCCGAGGGTCCTGGTTTTGGATTTGAGGTCGATCACGCCTTCCTGGACTCCATCACGGTCAGACAGGAGACGATCAGCAAGCCTTGAGCGACGGGAGCAGTAAACGCCATCTATATGCTCTGATGTTTCTGGTTACCCTGCTCTGGAGTTTCAACTTCATTACGAGCAAAGTGGCCATGCGTCAGTGGAATCCAGTACTGTTGACCGGTTGGCGGACGACACTGGCCCTGCTGATTTGTCTGCCGCTTTATTGGCGGGAGCGTCCGCACGCCTGGACCTGGCCCATCTTCTGGCGCTTTGTCGGCTTGGGTACACTGGGCATGGCGGCCAACCAGCTGTTTTTTGCGATGGGGGTGAAGCGTACTTCGGTCGCTCATGGGGCGCTCATCGTCGGGCTGACACCGCTTTTCGTTTACCTTCTGAGCTGTGCCGTTGGCCACGAGCACTTCCGTCCCCGTAAATTATTGGGCATGGGACTGGCGCTGGCGGGCATCTCGGTGCTCCAGGCAAAATCGAGTGCGGGGGCTTCCCTCTTGGGCGACGCGCTCGTACTGCTTGGCTGTCTCACGTTCACGATCTTTACGGTTTTCTCGAAGCCACTGAGCGGTGCTTTGAGTCCAATCGGAACGGTCACTTTGAATTTTCTCGGCGCTGTGGTCTTTCTTGCTCCGGCCACCATTACACTATCGATCGGCTTTCCGTTCCGGCAGTTACTGCCCATCTCCTGGCTTTGTCTGCTCTTCATGGCCGCTGTGCCGAGTGTGTTCTGCTTCCTGCTTTACTATCGAGTGCTTCAGCGGCTGCCAGCTTCGAAATTGACCTCCTTCACGTATCTGCAACCGATCATGGCATCCACGATGGCAATTCCCCTGCTTGGGGAAGCGATGAGCATTAGTCTGCTCGCAGGCGGCCTGATGATCTTGGCCGGCGTTTATCTGGCGGAGCGCTTCTGATGCCGGTGTCGATTCCGGTGCTTCTGCGGCGCAATCACAACTACCGCCTACTGTGGTCTGGACAACTGGTCAGCGAGGTCGGCGACCACTTCAACAATATTGCCGTCTTTTCGATGGCCATTCGCCAGGACCATGGCGGCCTGTTGGTAGGCGGGGTGCTGATTGCCCGTGCCCTGCCGATGCTCATCGCCGGGCCCATGGCCGGAGTAGTGCTGGATCGAATGGACCGCCGCCGCGTAATGATAGCCAGCGATCTGATTCGCGGCTGCATTGCACTGCTGTTCATTCTCTCGATCGGGCAAAGCGACAACACGCTGCTGTTTCTGTTAAGTGCCCTGTTGATGTTCGCCAGCCCATTCTTTACTTCCGGCCGCAATTCGATTCTGCCCGTGGTCGCCCCGGGGGAGCAGCTGATCCCGGCCAACGCTTTGACGCAAATCACGGCCTGGGCGACAACCGGCGTGGGCGCCTTTCTCGGCGGCGCCTCGGTAGCGGTGTTTGGATACGAGGGCGCCTTTGTCATCAACGCACTGAGCTTCTTTCTGAGCGCGGCGTGTTTGCTTGGCTTTCGCTGCCGGTCGGACGAGTTTCTGCCCGGACAGGACGGCACAAAGCGGACTTTTCATCCTGTTCAGGAGTTCATCGAAGGACTAAACTACTTGCGGCGAGAGCCGCTTCTGCTTGCCATCGCGCTTATCGGCGTCGGATGGGCGACCGGAGGCGGCGCGGCCCAAATTCTCTTTAGCGTCTTCGGTGAAACGGTCTTCCGCCGCGGACCCTCGGGTATTGGCATCATTTGGGGCTGTGCGGGATGCGGTTTGGTTCTCGGCGGGGTGATTGCCAATCAACTGAACAAACGTCTCGATTTCCAAGGTTATAAGCAAACCGTGGCCATTGCCTACTTGCTGCATGGCGCCTTCTATGTAGCTTTTGCCTGGGAACGCAATTTCGGCCTCGCCCTTGTTTTCATTGCCCTGTCTCGTGCCGCCGGCGCGGCGGCGAGCGTTGTCAATTATTCGAAAGTACTGCAATACGCCGAGGATCAATATCGCGGACGTGTCTTCGCGACAATGGAAACAATGACCTGGGCTACGATGATGATCAGCTTGGCGGCGGCGGCTCTCGCCACCGAGCGATACGATCCACGTCTGATTGCGGCTATTGCCGGCTGCCTGAGCGCTTCGACGGCGCTGTTCTGGGCTTGGGCGAATGCCAGTGGCCACTTGTCCCTACCCGGGAGGCGCTCCTAGTTGGAAGAAAAGGTTCAGAACAAGCTGAACGACTGGCGCCAATTACGCCGCCTTCTCCCTTATGCTTGGCCCTATCGCGGGCCCGTGCTGTCGAGCTTGCTGCTGCTCACCGGCCAGACCTTGGCGCAAGTGATCACGCCGCTCCTGACCCAAGTAGCGATCGACAAGTACATCGTGAATAAGTCCGCGGGCTTTACCGGTTGGTTGTCGGTGCTGAATGCCAACCTTCCGGCCGATGCCGCATCCGGTTTGCTTTATCTAAGCGGCCTTTTCGCCGCGGCGCTGCTGGTACGCCTGCTGCTGGAATACCTGCAGCAAATTTCCATGCAGTTTACCGGGCAGCGTATTATGTTTGACTTGCGCCGACAAATCTACGCCCGCCTTCAGTATCTCGATGTCCAGTATTTCGACCGCCATCCAGTGGGACGCATTGTAACGCGCGTCACAAGCGACGTGGATCAGCTCAATGAGTTTTTCTCCGCCGCGTTGGTAACCATTCTTGGCGACATCATGATACTAACGTTTGTTCTGATCGCCATGTTTCAGCTCTCCCCGGGCTTGACTTTGATTATGCTTTCGATCTTGCCGTTTGTGGCGGTTACCACCTGGTACTTTCGCCGTCAAGTCAGCATCGATTATCGCCGCCAGCGCGTGACCATCGCCAAGCTGAACGCCTTTCTCCAAGAGCATGTCGGCGGTATGAGCGTCTTGCAGTTATTCCAGCGCGAAGGACGGGCACAAAACTCCTTTTCCAGTGTCAATCGAGAGAACTGTGAGGCATGGAAAGGCTCGGTCGTCGCCTATGCCTGGTTTTATCCGGTCGTCGAATTCCAGGGATTGCTGGCCATGGGAGCCGTGCTGGCCTATGGCGGATTTGCCTCGCGCGAAGGCACCTTGACGATCGGCGTGCTGGTTGCGTTTCTGCAGTATGCGATGCGCTTCTTCGGCCCAATTCAGGACTTGAGCGAAAAGTACAATACCGTCCAGTCCGCCATGGCCGCCAGTGAGCGCGTATTCGGACTGCTCGATGAGTCTCCGTCCCTGGTGGCCCCACGGAATCCTATTCCCGTGCCGGAGAACGCCAGCGTGGAGTTCCGTGGCGTGCACTTCGCCTACAAGGAGCCGGACTGGATCTTGAACAATCTCAGCTTTCGCATTGAACCAGGCGAGACAATTGCCATCGTTGGCCATACCGGTGCTGGCAAGACGACCATCACGAATCTCATACTGCGATTTTGCGACGTACAGCAGGGCGCTGTATGCGTAGCTGGCGAAGATGTTCGCCGCTATGATCCTTCAGTGCTGCGCTCCTGCTTCGGTGTCGTGCTTCAGGATCCCTTTTTGTTTACGGGCACACTACGCGACAACATTCGCTTGGGTGATCACAGCATCGACGACGCGGCAATCGAGCGGGCTTGCCGCCGGGTCAATCTCTGGGACTTTGTCGCCGCGCGTCCCGCTGGCCTCGATCTGCGTGTTGAGGAGAGAGGAGCCGGGCTATCCACCGGCCAGAAGCAATTAATCAGCTTTGCCCGGGCATTGGTGCGCCAACCACGTTTTCTGATCCTGGATGAAGCCACCTCGAGCGTCGACACCGAGACGGAGCAACTCATCCAGTCCGCCCTCGACCAACTCCTGGTGGGCCGAACCGCCGTCGTCATTGCTCACCGGCTCAGTACGATCCAGAAGGCAAGCCGTATCTTTGTGCTGCACCGCGGACAATTGCGTGAATCTGGTACCCATCAAGAGTTGCTGCGCGCTCGGGGAATTTACTGGCGGCTCTACCAATTGCAGTACAAGGACCAAGAACCCGTAGCCGGATCTGCCTGATCATCCGCCTGTTCACCCCAGCCCTTCTCAACATAGAGCTATCTCCTCAAAATGCATTGGCCAACTACTGAGCCGGTGGGATTGTCCGATCACATTAGTGCGACGGCGTTTTCCCCATTGCCGTCGGTATCACCGCCCCTTTGGGACGCTGCGCAATCGCCGGATTCTGCATTTGTTGAGGTGTTGCTTTGCCTGTTTACCGTCCACGTACCCGCCTGGTGAACTTCCGACTGAGTGAGGAAGAATACCAGCAGTTGAAAGAGACATGCGCCCGCTCGGGGGCTCGTAGTGTTTCGGATTACGCCCGATCATCGGTCCTGTCCGGCGCGGCGCAGGCTGGTGCGCTTGCCGCCAGCTTTCCATCGGAAAGGATCGATCAAATCGAATCGTTGCTGCGGCGAATCGATTCCCGGTTGGAGAATTTAATTCACCGGGGGGCCACTTTCAGTCATGGATAAACAAAATTCAACAGTTGTCTCCTCCGGGGACAGTGTTCCGGGACGTAATCTGGCGAAAGGCGCCTCGCTCGATCTGGCTGTTGATGCCGTTCGCTTGCCATCGCTGCAGCACGACCATGGACAGGGAAGCTCGGACTCGAATGTTCCCCTCAACCATTATTTTTGGTTGTTTCGCCGCAACGTTTGGCGAATCGCGCTATTCGTTCTTACAGCAACGGCGGCAGTGCTGGCGTATTCGTACCGGCTGACGCCGATCTATGAGGCAACAGTCTCGATCGATGTTGATCGGCAGACCCCAACGGGAGTGATCGGCCAGGAATCGAACCGGGCAATTTCAAATGATGCGGATCAATTTCTGGCTACGCAGGTGAAACTGCTTCAATCCGATTCCGTCCTACGGCCAGTCATTGAACGCTTTCAGTTGCCGATGAGGCAGCCTTCCCGGTTTCGACTTGTACAGCCTTATACGGAGAAACAGCGGTTGGAGGCCCCGATGGTATTGAGCGGGTTAAAGGTTTCTCGGCCGCCGAACACGTATCTGATCCAGGTCAGTTATCGCTCGGAGAATCCGAAACTGGCCGCCGACACAGTGAATGCGATTGCAAACTCCTTTCTTGACCATACCTATAAGATTCGCTACCAATCGAGTCTCGGGCTATCGCACTTCATGGAGAAGCAACTCGATGAATTGCGGCTCAAGATGGAAACCTCTTCCTCGGCTCTTGCCCGTTTTGAACGGGATCTGAACGTAATTAACCCAGAGGATCGAACGAACATCATCTCCGCGAGATTGCTGCAGATCAATCAGGAGTTCACCATCGCCCAAGCAGACCGAGTCCGAAAGGAGGCTGCTTGGAAGAGTGTTGAGCAGGGTACCTTTGCCGCTGCTGAAGTTTCGAGCCAGGGCGATGCGATGCGCAAGCTTGGCGAGCGGTTGAGCGAGGCCCGGCAGAAGTTGTCCGAGGTGGCTGCGCACTATGGGGCGAACCATCCGGAACACCGTCGCGCCCAAGCTCAGGTGAGCGAATTGGAACGGCAACTGACCGCGCTTAAGGCGTCCATCCAACAGGGAGTTAAGATCGAATACCAGCAAGCCCAGCATCGGGAATCGATGCTCGCACAGCAGGTTCAGGAGACAAAAACGGAACTAGACCAGTTGAATGCCCGCAGCTTCGACTACCTGAATTTGCGCCGGGAAGCCGAAGCGGACAAGAAGCTGTATGAAGAGCTTGTGCGGCGGATCAAGGAGGCCGGCATTAATGCCAGCTTTCAAAATAGCTCGATTCGCATAGCCGATCTTGCCCGTGCTCCACTCGAGCCAGTTTCTCCCAATCTTCTGCTCAATACCTCGCTCGCCTTCGTGCTTTCACTGTTGGTGGCCTGTCTGGCGACCCTGGCCATGGATGCCGTGGACAACACTCTGCGGGATCCTGAGCAGGTTCGTACCTTCCTGGGAGCGGAAGTTCTGGGCACACTGCCGGAGGTAAAAAGTTGGCGTCACGGTATTGGGCTGGCTCAGACAGCCGATACAACGCAGGTTCTGGCCAAGACATCCCGAGACGGTTATGTGACGATGAACGGTTATGAGGAATCCATTCGCACGCTGCGCAATTCGATTCTTTTGACCAACTTCGACCGAAGTCTCCGGTCGATGCTGGTGACAAGTGCTCAGCCTGCGGAAGGCAAATCGACCGTCGCGGCGCACCTCGCTCTCACTCATGCCATGCAAGGCGCCCGAACTTTGCTGATTGACGCCGATATGCGACGTCCCAGCGTTCATCGTCGCTTTCATATGGAGAACAACTTGGGTCTCAGCGGGTTCTTGCAGGGTAAGGCTGCTCTTGTGGATCTGATTCAGCCATCCGGCGTTTGCGAACACCTAGATATCCTTACGGCCGGCTCTCCGACGCGTCGGCCCGACGATTGGCTGCAAGGCCGCATGGATTCCATCGTTGAAGGGCTGCTGGAGAAATACCAACTGGTGCTTCTCGACGCCCCACCGTTGCTTGGCTTTGCCGAGCCGCTTGAGATGGCCATTTGCGTTGATGGCGTGGTTGTCGTGACGCGGGCGGGCGTAACTTCGCGAAAACAAGTTGCTAGTGTGCTCGAAATGCTCACTCGCCTGCGTGCGAATGTGCTCGGTGTTGTACTCAACCAAGTCAACAAGTCGATGAGCGAAAGCTATAGCTACTACGGCTATTACGGAAAATACTACGCCAATCAAGAAAGAACTTGATCTGCTATGCAGACGGCCAATCCCACTGCCTCCGCCCTCGATCTCCCGGCGGCTGAGCGCCAACCTCTCTGGCGCTCAGCCGCCTGGCTCACGGTTTCACAACTCGTTCATTCCTCGGCAAGCTTCCTGGCGCTTTTGCTGTTCGCCCGTTGGGAAGGGCTGCACGCAGCCGGAGATTTCTCCTATGCACTAGCGGTAAGCGCACCAGTTGTCCAGCTACTCAGCCTCCAGCTAAAAGCACTTCTGTTGACGCACTCGCGCGAGGAGTTTCCACTTGTCTTAGCTCTTTCAGTGCGCGCTCTGAGTGCACCTGCTGTGCTCTTGTTGGCACTCACACTTTTCATCGTTTCCTCTCCCTTGGCAGGCATTTGGCTGCTGATTCGAACCGTGGATGCTTGGGCTGAACTTCTACAGTCGGAACATCAACGGCTTCACCATCCCTTGGCTGCCTGCTGGGGCGGTTTCATGCGCACACCTCTGTTCCTGTTTTGCATTTTCTTGACATCAGATCCAACCCTATCCTCGCTGGTATATCTGGCCTTGAGCATAGCCATCTTGGTTTTGGTCGATGCCCGCTGCCTCCGATGGAGTTTCAATTTCGATCCTGAGCCTCTGCGTTACTGGGTTCGGCGCGGTGCGGCCCTTGGCGTGGTTTTGTTCTTGTACTTGGCGGCTGCCAACATGCCACGCCTTGTCCTGGAACATTATGCCGGCCCTGCCGCACTTGGCGTGTTTGCGGCGCTGTTTATATCAGCACAGACTGGCAGTCTCATGGCTTCGGCCCTAGGGCAGAGCTTACTGCCTCTTTTTTCGGTCTCCTCTCCCAAGCGTATTCTCGCCTGGCTCGGCCTTCCTGCATTAGGCGCTCTGGCCTTCTTGCCCATCCTCTACCGCTTCGATACGGTACTTTTGAACGTCCTCCGGATTCCGCCGAGTCTGGAAAATCTCCACTTAATCCATACGACTGCATGGTGCCAATGTTTGATTTGGCCGGCAGCGATGGCTGGTTATGCTTTAACTGCCCGTCGCCTATACGGTCCGCTGCAGAAAGTTGCCTGGGGCATGCTGGCCGTCAGCGCCGTATCCAGCCTTCTGCTGATTCCGGTTTTGGGTGCTAACGGCGCCGCCTTGGCTGCGGCATGCCAGTCTGGACTTTTGTTGGGAGTTACCTCCTTTCTGCTCGCTAGCGGAGCCGAGTCGCGATGAAAGTACTCCATGTACTTCGACACCTGAATCCCGGAGGTATCGAGTGTTGGCTCGAACGGCTATGCCAGCATTGGAAGGCGCCAAGCCGGCCCGAGTTCCATTTCGCTCTCGAGGACCCGGAATGCGGCACACTGGTTCCCACTTTCTGCAACCTGGGAGTCCGCTTTCACCATGTTCCTACCCCTAGCGATTTCGGTTCGGCAATGTCGGGGTGGCATCGGCTGTTTTCGCGCGAAGGTCCATTCGATGTGGTTCACTCCCACATTCATCACGCCAGCATCTTGCCTTTGATCTGGGCCCAAAAGGCCCAAGTGCCGGTTCGCATCGCGCACTCCCATGCAGACCTCCGCCATATGCCCAATTCACTGTTCCGTTCTCTTTACTTCCGCCTTGCCCGGCGATTGCTTCCACTTGTTGCCAGTCGCCGCATCGCCACGAGCGCCGGAGCTGCTTGCGACCTTTTTGGATCGGCGGAAGCCGCCACGGATTTGTTCCCTTGCGGCTTAGACTTCGAACCCTTTTTTGCGATGCAACACCGGGCAGTCTCGCGCCGTTTCACTCTGGTACATGTAGGCCGCTTCGTTCCAGAAAAGAACCACGAATTCCTGCTTCGGTTGTTTGCCGCTTATCACCGCGAGGATCCTGAAACCAGGCTCTTGCTCATTGGCGATGGGCCGCTGCGTCAAGCGATCGAGTCGCTTTGCTGCCGGCTGGGTGTTGCATCCGCAGTCGATTTTGCCGGGAGCTCAAATCAAGTAGCTCCGTTGCTGGCGCAAGCCGATCTCTTCGTTTTTCCCAGTCTCTCCGAGGGCTTGGGTCTTGCCGCAATTGAGGCTCAGGCTGCCGGATTGCCCGTGCTTTTGGCAAGTCATTTGCCGGAGGAGTTGGATCTTTTTCCCAACCGCATTCGCCGTTTGGCCCTCAATTTGCCTATGGATCAGTGGATGGGTTCAATTCGGGAATTACGAAATCTGCCCCCGCTTGACGCGCACCAGCGGAGATTGCGTCTCGCCGACAGCCCCTTCACCATTACCGCCAATATCAGGATGCTCGAAAAAATCTATGCCTTCTGACTCAACCTGTACTCTCAACATCGCCGTTGATCAACGTTTTGAACAGACGCCGGACGGGGCCGTTTGGGCTCACACTCCTCCCGCTTACGACTTCTTTGGTCCCGTGCTTGAGGTGTTTGATCGCGTGAGAATCTTGGCGCGCATGTGTGCGGTCACTGAGCCTTCGCTTGGCGTGCGGCGCGTGGATGGCCCTGGCGTTGAGCCTTTCCCGATCCCGTGCTTCGTGGGTCCATTTGAGTACTTGCGTACCCGCCACAAAGTAATGGCTGCGCTCAATCACGCCGAAGCCCTCGATGGCGCTTTCCTTCTCCGGATCCCTTCTCAGACTGGCTTCGCGCTTGCCGGCAGACTCCGCCGCCGGCGGCGCTCATTCGCCGTGGAACTGCTAACCGACCCACGCGATTTCTTTGCTTGGGGAGTTGGTCCTCATGGTTTGGCAACATTGTTTCGTCCTTACTTCTGCGCACAGACTCGGGAATTATGTGCTGCGGCTTCTTCAGCAAACTACGTTACCGGCCGGTCCACCATGGAGGCTTTTCCACCAGCCGCAGCTGGCTGGTCCGGCAACGTCTCGGATGTCGATCTTCCTGCTGAAGCCTTCCTGACTCCACGCTCCGCACCACCCGCCATGCCCTTAAGACTGATTTCGGTTGGGTTGCTGGATCATCTGTACAAAGGCCAGGACACACTGATTGCGGCCGTCGCGGATTGCGTGCGCTCTGGTCTTTCACTCACCCTGACTTTTGCCGGTGATGGGCGTCATCATGACCAGCTATCGAGCCTTGCCTCGCGGTTAGGTATCGCCGACCGTGTTTTCTTTACTGGTCCCTTGGCAGGCGCTGCCGCTGTGCGCCAACATCTGGTCCAATCCGATCTCTTTGTACTGCCATCGCGGGCGGAAGGGATTCCCCGTGCTCTTCTCGAAGCGATGGCGGCGGGTCTACCGGCAATCACGAGCAACGTGGGGGCGATGCCAGACCTTCTTCCCAAGGAGTGTATTGTCCCACCAGCGGATAAGACTGCGCTGGCCCAGCGCATCCTTTATCTTGCCTCACGTCGGCGGAATTGGCTTTCCTATTCCCAGGAAAATCAACGGCGGGCCCGGTTCTTCGCGCGTGAGGAGGTCCAACCGCGACGCAAAGAGTTTTACCGTTCCATCCGCGAATCGTTTCAGCAGTCTCAGGCTTTTTCGGAGTACTCGCATGCAGCATGACCACAGTCCTCCTCTGATTCTTCGTGGCCAGCCTGCTTATCCCGCCGTTCCTGATTCTGACCCTGTTTGCGCGCATCCGGGTGTGCAGGAAATTTTTTCCGCTGCCGGACTCGACCAGGAAAATCCATTGTCCCGGTGGGTTCAGCCAGGAATGACAGTTCTGATCAAGCCAAACTGGGTGCGGCATGCCGCCGATGGTTGGGCCAGTTTGGATTGTCTGGTCACTCACCCCTCCATCCTCCGGCCAGTCGTCGAGCTAACAGCCCGCGCCCTTCGAATTGGAGCAGGCCGGTACTCAGGAAAAATCATCGTGGCCGATGCTCCACTCCAAAGCGCCAACTTCGCTTTGCTGCGCCAGCAAGTGGGTCTTCCCGCCCTCGAGGAACACTGGAAGCAGCTCGGTCTTCCGGTTCAGATTCACGACCTGCGGCGGGTCATAGCCAAAACCGATGACGATACTGGAATCGTCAAGACCACCTATTCCGCTCCCGGGGATCCAACAGGAGACACGGTTGTCAATATCGGCCGCAACAGCCGTCTTGAGGGCCTTGTCCACGCCAGCCGCTACGGTGTCTCCAACTACGATTGCCGAACGACCACCAAGCACCATCAGCCCGGCCATCACTGCTACCGAATTGCCAATTCCCTGCTTGCATCGGATGTTGTTATCAATTTGCCTAAGTGGAAAACCCACTTGAAGACCGGGATCACGGGAGCACTAAAGAATTTCATTGGCATAAATTGCGATAAGGCCTATCTGCCTCATTTCCGGGCCGGTGCTCCAAACCGTGGTGGAGACGAATACCCCGATGACGGAATGAATCAGCTGCTTGTCCGAATGCGCCCACTCCTCGAACAGGTGCTCCCCAAGGATTGGATTCGCCGCGCGCGGCAGCAGGTGTTTGGCTCAAGGTCCAGCAGATTGCCAACGCCGGTGTTTGGTGGAGCTTGGCCAGGTAACGATACTCTCTGGCGTACTGTGCACGATGTGGTTTGGGTCGCCCGCTGGATAGGGGAAGGTGGCCGCCCTCTTGCTGCACCGCGACCGATCCTCTCCCTGCTCGATGGCATCGTGGCGGGGCAGGCTGATGGCCCTCTGCGGCCGCAAGCCGCGGCTCTTGGTTGTCTTGTCTTCGGGGAAGACCCGGGTCATATGGATGCCGCCGCTACAGCTCTTTCGGACTTGCCATGGAACAAAATCCCGCTACTGGCGCATTTACTGGATCCCGAAGCTCAGTCGATCACCTCTTTTAGGTCGACGTCGCCGCTTCCTGCGGCTGAACTTCGGCTGGAACCACCCTCCACTTGGCTGCAGACTCTTAAATCCGCGGAGCTTGTCGATGAAGCAGCTTGAAAGCATTTATGCCTGCCTTCCCGAGTGGTTGCAGGATATCGCCGTTACCGCTCAAGGTGCTCTCTATTGCCGGCAGCGCTTTGGCGCGGCTTTTCGCGAAGAATACGCACTGTTGAAAGCCACGGAAAAAGCCTCAGCGCTTCAATTGGAACTGCTTCAAGTATCCCGGTTGCGCCGAATGCTGACTCACGCAGCCGCCACCGTCCCTTACTACCGGCAGCGTATTCCTTTTGCGGCCATTCCAGCTTTGCGGGCCGGAGACTGGGCTGCGTTTCAAGCGATTCCCGTGACGGAGAAAGCAGATCTGCGTCAAAATCCTAACGCTTTTCTTGCTGGGGGGCGTTCTCCGCGAGGCGCCATCCGTTGGAATACTTCCGGCACCACCGGGACTCCGATTCAGCTCGTTTATGCGCCTGGTTCAGTTTCGCGGCAATACGCCTATGTCGAATGCTACCGGGAGCAGGCTGGCGTGACCCGTTTTGACCGGCGGGCCCAATTCACGGGCAAAATGATTGCTCCGGGTGAGCACAACCGCCGGTACTGGCGCTATGACTGGGCCAGCCGGGCCCTGATGCTTTCCACCGTGCATCTCGATGAAACCTCAATTCCCCACTATCTCAAGGCAATCCAGCAATGGCGGCCACGGTACCTTACGGGCTACCCTTCCGCGATCACTCTTCTTGCTCACCACGCCCTGCGGGACCGGCGTTTCCCCATTGAGATTCCCGCCATTCTGACCAGTGCGGAAACTCTTATGCCGGAACAGCGTGACCTCATCGAGAGTGCCTTCTCCGGCCGAGTATACGACCAATACGGGCAAACTGAGATGCAAAGCTTCTGGTTTGAATGCCGGTATCGCCGCATGCATGCTCATCCTTTATTCGGAGTAACAGAGATTCTGCGGCCGAATGGGCAACCGGCGCCACCCGGGGAGACAGGAGACGTGGTTCTTACAGGCCTCATCAACACGGCGATGCCCCTGATTCGCTATCGCATTGGCGACCGTGCGGCTTGGTCCGGCGACGATCGCTGTCCCTGCGGACGAGCCATGCCTATGGTCGAAGTAATCGAGGGGCGTCGCGAGGACTACTTGTTCAGCCCACAGCGCGGCTGGGTTGGCCGCATGGACCCGGCACTCAAGGGGGTTTCGGGCGTGCTGGAGTGCCAGTTCATTCAACATCGTCCCAATGAACTTCAGGTTCTGTGCGTCGCCGCGCCAGATTATTCTCCACTGGCGCGAATTCAACTGGAAAAGAACCTGCTGGAACGGCTTGGCGACCAGATGCGGATCGACTTTCGATTGGTCCAACAAATTCCACGGGGAGCAAATGGCAAATTCCGCACCGTTGTCTGTTACTTGGACCGTGAACCATTTCCCCAATCATCCGGCCGTGAGGTGCCCTCGCGATGAGCCGCCCCCGCGTACTGCGTATCATCACGCGCTTAGCCGGTGGAGGTCCTCCCGTCCACGTAACGCTTCTCAATCGGCGTCTCCCCCAGCATGGTATCGATTCCCTGCTCGTCTATGGTGATTGTGGGACAGAGGAGCGCAACATGGAGTATCTTCTCAAGGACTCCGATCAGACACTGCATCTGCCCGAGCTATCTTCCCGGACGCATCCGCTGCAAGACTTGCGGGCCCTGTGGCGGCTTTGGCGCCTGATGCAGCAATACCGCCCTGATATTGTACACACGCACACAGCGAAGGCGGGCGTGATCGGCCGTGTTGCCGCCATTCTGGCTGGCATACCATGCGTTGTCCACACTTTCCATGGCCATGTGCTTGAGGGTTACTTCTCCCCGCTTGTGAACCGCGCAATTCGATGGATAGAGAAAGCTCTGGCATGGCGCTCAGCGCGAATTTGCACCGTGAGCCGTCAACAGGCAGAGGAATTGAGCGGCCGATTTGCCGTTGCCCCAGCGGACAAGGTGGAAGTGATTCCGCTTGGTCTGGATCTGCAAAGATTACTGAGTTTACCCGCGCCAGACTTCCAATCGCCGCGTTGGACCATCGGTTGGCTTGGCCGATTTGTTCCAATCAAGAATCTCCAGCTGCTGATCGACGTCGCGACGGCGGCCGCCAATGCAGATCTGCCGCTCGATTTTCTGATCGCCGGGGACGGAGCCGAGCGCTCCTGGTTCGAATCCGAGCTACGTCGCCGCCGCCTTTCGCATGTTCAAGTGCTCGGCTGGCAGGATGAAGTAGATGCAGTGATTGCCCGTTGTCATCTTCTTCTGCTAACTTCGCACCGGGAAGGAACGCCCCTCGCCCTTATCCAGGGCATGGCGGCTGGCCGTCCTTTTGTCTCCACGCCCGCTGGCGGTACCGTCGATTTAGCCTTGGGTCCGGCGCGGGTGGAAAGGCGCTCCCGTTGGCATGAAAACTCTGTTTTGGTTGCAGCCGAGCCGGCACAATTTCTCGAGGTGCTAAGGGATTTACTCGCTCGACCCAAGGAGGCTGCCCTCATGTCGGAGGCGGCGCGGGAGTTTGCTCACCGCTCGTTTGCTGGTGAGCGTCTTGTTTCCGACATGGCGCATCTTTATGGAGTTCTGCTCCGCGAAACGGGGAGAATTCCAGATTCGGAGGCGGCACTACGATGACGGCCTCGATTCATCCCACCTTGCAGGCGCCGGTCAGCCGCCGCTGGGTCGAGCAAGCCGTACCAGGCAGTTGGATCCTGCTTTGGGAGTTTCCTTTTTGGCTTGTCTTTCTATATGGCTCTCTTGTGCCTTCCTCAGCCTTCGCACGACAGGAATGGTTCGGCATTCCCATGCGCGTCGGCGATATCCTCGCTTCCCTCTCGGGGCTACTTTACGGACTGGGTTTAGTCGTTCAACGTGTTGTTTTGCGGCGAAAAGCCCCGATTGCAATTCTCGGATGGTTGCTAATGTTGCTGGGATATGGTTTGCTTCGGCTTTGGACTGGTTGGCTGGCTTTAGAAGACCAACTCGGCATGAGCTTTGCTCTGTTGCTGGTGGCAAGCCCTCCCTTGCAAGCAGCGGGTCTGATGTCCGCTTACGATGCAATTCAGGCAAGATCCTTCCTCAATCGATTTAGCTTCCTGCTTGCGCTTGTCTGCCTGCTTTATACGGCCGAAAGCGTGCTTGGCCTGGGATTGCGGGCCGATGCCGGGCAAGCTGTGAATTCCGACTTCGGCATCCAGCGCGTCCGCGGTCCGCTTTTCGGGGCCAGCACTGGATATTTGCTCCTACTTCCGGCGATTGGCTGGGCTTTGCACAATATGTTCAGGTCAGGGTCCAGCCGTTTTCTAAGTGTCTTTTCCATGCTTTGCCTGCTGGGCGCCTTTCTCGGCATGGGATCCCGCGCTGGCCTGATTCTGCTTGGAGTATTTCTTTCAACCCTCGTCCTATTGCTAAGGGCAATGAAGCGCTCCCAGCAAACCGCGCTATTCGGTGCGGCATTTGCGATTGTCGTTGGCTTTGTGGTCTATTCGCGCGCCGATACCAGCCGCTTAACGAATCTTGAGGATAATTACCGCAAAGTGACTCACGAAACCGCGTTGAACATCATTACTGATCAGCCTGCCTTTACGCTCATCCTCGGGCAAGGGTATGGTTCGATCTGGACCTGGTACCGTCGTGATTCCTTGCGCGGGGATATGATCGCCGTTGGCGACAATACAATCTCCACTCCTTTTGGACCGAGCTTGTATCACTCCCACTCAACCTTACTGCAACTGGCTGTCGAATTCGGTGTTTCCGGGTTGCTCTGGTTGGGGTTATTGATCTTCACCATCGTCAGGCTGGCCCTCTATCGCTGTTCAGACATGGCTTGGAAGATTTTTGCTCTCGCCCTCGCTGTATCACTTCTTTCCTTTCCTTTTGACTTGTTCTTGTTCAAGGAAGTCCGCGTCAGTTCCGCATGGTGGCTTTATGTCTTTGCTGCGTTGCAAATTCAGTCCGGAGGAGGAGACCGCACATGAAGACCCTGTCGGCCGCCTTCCTGCTTGCGCTTGCTTTCAGTGCCGTACTGACACCCTTGATCCGGCAGTGCTTTGTCCGCGCCGGCAAGCTCGACCATCCGCAGGGTCGAAAAGCGCACCTCAATCCAGTTCCCCGCTCGGGGGGAGTCGCGATCATGAGCGCCTACCTGCTCACCGTCGGCTCCCTCATGCTGCTCCAGGCCGGCGGCGCCTATGTGTTTGAAAACTGCAGTCACTTTCTTCTCCGCTTGCTGCCGGCTCTCATGACTGTGCTGCTAACGGGCTTTCTCGATGACATGATCGATCTCCACCCTAGATTGAAGCTCACCGGGCAAGTCGTCGCAGCCGCCTTTGCTTATTGGGCTGGCGTACGTCTTTTCGATGCTTCCCCTGGTTGGGAATGGACTGCCTTTCCCGCCACCGCCTTTTGGCTGGTTCTTTGCTCGAATGCCTTTAATCTAACGGACGGAACCGATGGTCTGGCCGGGACGTTGACCGTGCTTTCCTCGCTCGGCCTAATCGGCGTTGCCCTGTCGCTCGATTACTATTCCTTGGCTCTTGTTTTCGCGCCCCTACTCGGCGCGGTGATCCCGTTTCTCCGAGAAAACTGGCCCCCAGCCCGAATCTTCTTGGGCGACGCGGGGAGTCTTACCGTCGGCTTTCTGATTGGGTGCGGAGGGGCAGATCTCGCCCGGCGCTTTCCCGGTGCGGAGGGGCTCACTGCCGCGGTTCTCATCTTTACACTCCCCTTGCTGGAAGTGGCGCTGAGTTCCGCCCGGCGCTGGTTGCGAGGACGATCCATTTTTCATGCAGATTCCGGACACATTCACCACCAACTGAAGCGTCAGGGCCATGGCGACTCGGAAGTTCTGCTGAGTCTCGGGGTACTTTCCTCGGCGGCGACCGTAATTGCCATGGTGCAAATCTGGCTTCCTCCAACCGGCCGTTGGATTCTGATTGCTCCATTTCTTTGCTATCTCGGCTTCAAGGTGGCCAACCTGCGCTACCCGGAGTTCAATGTTCTTGCCGAAGCTTTACTCGGGGGCCGCATCCGATCATGGTTCCGCCATCAAATTGTTCTTCGCGCTCTCGAGGACGACCTGAACCAGACTTCCGACCCGCAGCGCTGGTTACTTCTGCTCGATGCAGGCGCCTCCGAGCTCGGTCTGCTGACTCTACACGTGAAACTCGGCCTGCATCGGCTTTTTCCGGACCAGGATCGCGAAGCCAACCCAATCAGTTACGTTGTCCGGATCGATTTGCCGGGGCACAACTGGGTCAATTTCAGGGTGCCCGTCGGGCTGAAGCGGACGGAGAATCCCGCCGCGGACTTTGCAGCGCTTGTGCTCCGGTTTTTCAGCTTGCAGCGGTTGGCATCGGCGCTCCCAACACAGGGTTTTCCCCTACCGGAGCCACCGGCAATTCCTCAGTTGGATCGATCCGAGTAAACAGCCAGGCACTAATGAACAACATTGCAGAGAAGAGCTTGAGCGGCAGGTCGTAACTCTGGTAACAATCGACCAAGTAGCCGAAGGCGATGCTCGATCCAAACGAACCCAATTGTCCTGCCATGTTCATGGAGCCAGACAGCGCGCCCGCATACTTCTTGCCGACGTCGAGACAAACCGCCCAGGACACCGGCAGCATGCAATCCATCGCACCATATCCTAAAGCTAGCAGCACCACCGACATCACCGGATCCGCCGTGTATGCAGTCGTCAACATACAAACACCGCTGAGCGCCAAACCAGCCGCACCCACCGTGCGGCGGCCGATCTTCAAGCCATAGTGCCGAACCAGATAGTCGCTGACGAAACCCCCGAGCAGATTGCCGCAGAAACCGACCAAGAACGGCAAGCTCGAAAAGGACTTCATCTGATCCTGGCTCATCCCCCGGCCTTTCACGAGAAATGTGTGCAGCCAGGACAGGTAAAAATAGCTTCCCCAGCAATAGGTGTGATACATGATGAGTAGAGTCCAGAAGTTCTGGTTTCGCAGCGCGACACTCCATGGCAAAGAAAGATGCCCCGCATCCTGCACTGTTTGATTTTCACCGGCCATTTCCTCGCGTTCCTCGGCCGTCGTACTCGCTTTCTGATCCGGTGTGTCGCGAAACCAGTAATACCAGACCGCAACCCAGACTATTCCCACCAGCCCAAAAATGAAAAATGTCATCCGCCAGCCGTAAGCATTTTGAATGGGGATAACGAGAAACGGACTGATGGCGCCACCCAGCCGGCTGGCCCCCCACACCACGCTCGATGCCCTGGCTCGCTGAGCCTTCGGGAACCAGCGGGATATGGTTGAGGAGGCGTTCGGATACGCTCCGGCCTCTCCGATGCCAAACAGAAAGCGGGTCGCCAGCAGCACAAAAAAGTTCGATACCGCTCCGGTCAAGACGGTAAAAGCGCTCCACCACAGCACGATCCGGCTCAGGGTCACACGCGATCCGTATTTGTCACCCATCGCACCGGTTGGAATCTCAAACAGCGCATAGGAAATGGTAAATGCCCCAACAACCCAACCCCACATGGTCGGCGTCAAGCCCAACTCCTGTTGCATGACCGGACCCGCCACGGAAATGCAAACTCGATCAATGTAGGTAATCACCGACAGGAAAAAGAGCAGGACCAATACCCAATGACGGTTCAACATAAACAGCGTCTATCGTTTCACAAACTGTTGTAGCGTGGAAAGGATGGGAAGAAAATCCCGCCGCCAATTCCTGCATTTGGCAGGCTCAATGGCCGCAAAATCGGATTCCGCGGACAAGCCCCGTCGGGACGGTCTTTCGGGCATTTGTCTAGACCTTGCCCCCCGAGCCGCCGATAGCAAAATTCGAAGCGAAATCAGCTGTGGCCATATCCGACAGTGTCTCCAGGAGGTCCACCCTGATTCTGAGCAATTTGTTTTCAATGGTCGCGGCGGATGGCAGGATTTTTATCCCTCTCTCATCAGCCGCTCCTCCCGCGGCAACGTCCAGGATTCGCTTGCTCTGTGGCGCAGAGTCACGGCTCAGGCAGGCGTCAACCTCTTCATTCATTGCTCCGGCCCTTGGGATAGCCTGAGACCCAAATATCTTGCCTCTTGGGCCCGGTTGCAGCGCGACTACTCGGGCAATAACCGCCAGACCAACCTCTGCAAGTCGTATCCCCAGAACCTCAGGATCCCGCAATGGCTGAAAATCAGTGAACAATACAAACCCGCTCGTGCCTGGATCGACTGGAAAAGCCGCCTATCCCAACCCAACTATTCTTCGACCGCCCTTGCCGCCACACGAGACCTCGTAGCCTGGAGTGTTCAGATATCCTCCACCCATCCTCCGCGGCTAGATCATAAACCCGCCGCACAATTGGAGCAGGGATCTGCCGCCGTGCTCGCCCAAGGGGGCGAACTCCAGATTGATTACCAGCCGACGCGCTCTGGACGGAGCCGTGCAAGCCACATCACGGTCATAGTCTGGATTGTCCGCTTCCGCCGGGAGCGCCAGACCCTGTGTCACCATTGCCTGTCACTCAGCCACGCCGCGGGTCTGTTAAGCAAAATCAGCCCCATCCGCCGGTCCAATCAACTTTTCGGCATTTGGGCTAGGCACAACGCTCCCTGTACCGCAGCACGACGCGATGCTTGGGACTCAGCATTCCGTTGATATCCTTCCCCACTGGGCCTGCTTGGATGATCCCATACTCATCATCCCCGAATGTGAAGACGTTTGCGAATACTTCACCGCCTGCGCATGTCGCACTTTCGCCGGTGGCTCGCCAGCCAAGCCTCGGCGCGACCGGCCTATCTGCCGGAGGCGGATCGGTTTAGCTTTGCCATCGATCGCTGGCGGAGTATCGATACGGGCGGCTCGCAAATCCTCATCCCCCGATACCTCACTCACCATGATTGCCTCGACAGCATCCCAGCCGTGCTTGGCTTCGCGATGAGGTAGGGGCGAGTCGTTCTTTGCCCCTGGACTCTCCGCCAAGACTGTCATCAGACCCATGCACCCGCTTTTCGCAATTTGCCGCGCCGCCGTTTTCATCATCTGGCGGCTCACACTGTCAATCTTGCCGACTCCATCGCTCCGCTCAAACTCGGCCTGCCCGGGCAGGGCAAGTTCACAATCCTACCCCTTCTGAACCGCATCAACATAAGTATGGCTGCAAATGATCCGTTTAACACTGCCATCCCGGCCCTTGCCCGTCAACGCGTAAAGCTGCGCCGTTGCTCTGCTCTGAAAAAACCGCTTTGGCAGCTCATCGGCTTCTCTGTTGGCCTTGATTGGCAAGAGGGCGTGCTGACTTTCGACCCACCCCTAATCGGCTTGCATGCCAGGGTGGTCCTCGGTTGAACGCCCGTGTTGCCGCCATCGCCAGCGCGGTACTTTTCTCCACCGGCGGCGCTGTCATCAAGGGCACTTTACTTCCCAGTTGGCATGTCGCCGGCCTGCGCAGCCTGATCGCTGCCGCCGCGATCGCTTTGCTGATGCCCGGCGCTCGCCGTTCCTGGTCTTGGCCAGCCGCTCTCATCGCTGTCGCCTATGCAATTTGCCTGACCAGTTTCGTGCTCGCCACCAAAAACACTACTGCCGCAAATGCGATTTTTCTGCAGGGCACAGCGCCGCTGTATCTGGTTCTGCTCGGCCCCTGGCTTCTCCAGGAATCGATCCACTTGGCCGAATGGGTTACCCTCGCCTTGGTCGCTTGCGGTATTGCGCTGGTTTTTTCCGATACCGCGACGTCACAATCACTTGCGCCTCAACCCGCGCTGGGAAATGCACTCGGCGCGCTAAGCGGCGCTGCCTGGGCCGCCACCGTTTGCGGACTCCGCTGGTTAAGCAAGCGCCAGCAGGGCAATTCGATGGCGCCCGTATTGATCGGTAATCTCCTCGCCTTCGCTTTCTGCTCTCCTCAAATGTGGCCTTGGCCACAACCGTCCTTCACCGACACGGTCGCGCTGCTCTATCTCGGTATTTTTCAGGTCGGCCTCGCCTATTGGTGCCTTACTCGCGCCATGACCACACTGCCCGCCCTCGAAGCCTCTCTTCTCATCATGGTCGAACCTGCCCTCAACCCCCTCTGGACCTGGTTGCTGCACGACGAAACCCCCTCTGCTTCCGCCATCGGCGGCGGGGCATTGATCATAGTATCGGCGCTATTAAGAAGCTGGCGGGATCACCGAAATCATGTACAATGAAAGTTTCCGCCGGGCCTGTAGCTCAGTTGGTTAGAGCGCTACCTTGACACGGTAGAGGTCTGCAGTTCGAGTCTGCACAGGCCCACCATTTCTTTTCAATCAGTTAGCTTCATCAGGGGTTTTTCTGCACGCTGCGATAACGCTGCGATAAGCGCTGAGTCCTTCCCGAAGAACTCATTTTGCGATTTTGGGCTTCCATTGCATAAAGAGCCATGGACACCAAACTTCCCCCACTGGAAAGATTATTGACCCCCAGAGATGTGGCTCATTGGCTGGGTGTTTCGGTTGATTGGGTACAAGATCACGCGACCTCGAAAGAGCCACGTCTCCCTTGTGTTCGGATGGGAAAGCTTCTTCGTTTTCGCCGAGAGGATGTAGAGGCATTTTTGTCTGAACGATTGGTACGTCGGCCAGTAGCCTTCAGCCGTGATTTGCGGTTGCGTGACGTGGCAAAACGATAACGCCTCAAGGGAATCGGGACATCCCAGCTTCAAATTTTCGGTCAGCCGATTACTTTGCGGACGGCGTGAATTTGACCCGGGTCAGCCCATCGCCCACGACCGTGAAAGGACCCCAGAAGTAGGGTGTGGCATTGGGGCCAAGGCGACGGCGCATTTCGAGCTTGGCTAGCCGCAAGGCGTCGCTGACATCGCGCCCGGCAGCCAAGTTTGCGTAGAAGCGCTTCATTAGAGCCGCAGTAAATGTATCGTCCACTTCCCAGAGGGTCGAGACGATGGACCGTGAGCCGGCGTACAGGAAGGCGCGAACGATATTGGCAACGCCCTCCTGGCCTTGGATGCGGCCAGCACCGGTATCACAGGCGGACAACGTCACCAGGTCAGCATTGAGCGGGAGCGATTCAATGCCCTCGATCGCCCGAATTCGCTCCTACTCAAGAATTGCGTGGATATTCTCAGTGGTGGTTTGATACCACTCGTGTCCAAATTAGCTTCCTAAGTCGAGCATGAGGGCGGCCTGCTGTTAGTGTAAAGAAGTTCCTGCAAGAACACAT
>JAINDK010000002.1 GCA_019931185.1 Bryobacter sp. CoA8 C33 | reverse complement strand
TGTCCACACGATGCTCGCCAGGCAGTTCCGGCAAGTCCAAAAGCGGCTCACCCAATGGGTGAGCCGCACATTCCTTCTCGCTCTTCGCCATGCGCCCCATTATCAGGGGTTTAGGAGCCAATCTGCACATGCGGTCGACCGACAACCGCTTTTTCTAGGTTTACTGCGGCCGGATCTTTTTGGGTTGGCTGGAGAGCCGGACCCGCACCTTTGTTCGTCACGACCGCGCCGAGCGCTGGGTCCGAAGCAGAGACGCGGCATGAATAGCGAGTGGAAATGCCGGACCGGGGAAGCCGTGGAAAAGCAAACACCGCTTTCCCACCGCTCCCACAGTCCTTGGAAATCGCAGGGCGATTCCCACATTGCCACTCGCCGGCGGCTGTCATCCTCGCATCCCTTGCAGCCCAAAAACCAAAGCCCAAACCGGTTGCGCTATCTTCATTTCGAGCGGCCAGGCCGACTGGAAAGTGTCACCCATCCCGCCGGTCGCGGATGTGAGCGAAGGCGCCCCGCCCCCGGCCCGGCTTCGCGTCCCGCCACAAAAAACAAGTAACAAAGCCAATTTAGCCCCTGCCGTACCCCTCCAGATGATGGTCCAGCAGCGTCTCTCCCAAGGGCACCCCCCTCTCATCCCACCCCATCATCCGGTAATAAGTACCGATGGCCGCCGCAAAGGCCCCCCGGTCTAACCGCGTCCCCGCCCACCGGCCCTCCCGCACCGGATCCGCGAAAAACCGCTCCGGCAACCCGTCGTCCTCCGCCCTCAATCCCTCCCGCAGGTTATACACCCGCATCAGATGCAGCCGCCTCTCCCCAAACCGCATCACTTCATACGCCGACGTCATCCAGCCTGTCACCGCTCCCAGCATCTCCGCCATCTGCTCGAGCGTAAACACCCGCGTCGGCGCCACGGCAAAAATACAAAAGTCCAGCGCGTCCGCCGCCGACCACACCGTCGCCAAAGCCTTATAGTTGCGCACCTTGCGCAAGCTCAGCTCCTGCATTGGAATGCGCTCGAAAATCCCCAGCGTCCGTGCCTGCTCGATCGCATGCGGCCACCCCGCCTCGGTGTCGAAATCCCAATCATGCTCGCAAATGTCATAGCGCGGCCCCACCGGCGCCACCGCATAGCCCAACGCCAAATTCGTCTGCGTCCGCGGCTCAAACGGAACCATCTCGAGCCCCTTCACCTCCATCGCAAACCGCTCCGCGCCCCCTCCCTGCCGCCGCGCCGCCCGCCGGCTCCCCTCCGCCAGTAGATCCCCCAACACGCTACTCCGCATCCCAACCTCCTCGATCAGCCGCAGCATCCCCGCGCTATCCCCAAACCGCGGACCCCCACTCAATAGCCGCTCCTCCCCCCACTCCATCGCCATCGAGATCGTGAATCCTAACGATGTCGCATCCATCCCTAACTCGTTCACCAACACATTGGCCCGCACCACCGCTTCGAGTTCCCCAATCCCACAGTTCGCCCCCAGTGCTCCCGTAATCTCTTGATGCATCGCCCCCGCTTCCGCCTTCCCCACATACCCCCCCGGCACAAACCGCTGTATGCAATCGTTCGGACAACCCGGACAAGCGGAAGCTCCCCCGGCATAACCCAAAAACACCTCCGGCCGGTACGCCCCCGCCTGCCGGAACACGCTCTCCCGGTAATTGTTCACACAGAGCGCCGTATCGATCCCATGCGTATGAAGCCACGCCGCAAACCCCGGCGGCTCCTTCTGCCAGCGCGTCAACGGATTGCGCCCCATCTCCTCTCCATAACGCAGCGCCAACTCCCGGCACACCCCCTCCTCGGCCACGGCCGGCATCTTCCTCCCACAAATCACCACTGCCTTCAGATTCTTCGCCCCCATCACCGCCCCCAATCCCATCCGCGGCGCCTGATGCCCCCCGCCCGTCACAATGCTCGCAAATCGCACCCGCTTCTCCCCCGCCGGCCCGATCACCGCCGCCATGCTCCCCTCCCCATAACGCGCCCGCACCAGCTCCAGACAATCCGTTACCCGCATCCCCGCCCACCCCGCCGCCCGCTCCACCCACACCCCGCCTTCCTCGGCGTCAATCCGCAATGCCGATAGTTCCCGCGCCCGGCCCCGCAACACAATCGCATCATAGCCGCTCCCCTTCAGCGCCAGCCCAAACGGCCCCTCCCCCCGGGTCTCCCCGATGCCCCCCGTCAACGGACTCTTCGCCGCCACCGTATACCGCGCCAGCCCCGGATAGCCATGCCCGGCCACCACGCTCGAAGCAAAAATCAGTAGATTCTCCCCGTCAAACGAATCCAGCCCCGCTCGCGTCCCCCGCAACAACAGTCCCGTCGCCAATAACCCCCCTCCTCCATGGATCCGCCAAAACGCCTCCGCCGGCTCCTCCACCCTCCACTCCCCTGTCGTCAGATCCACCTCAAGAATCCGGCCGTGATACCCAAAGCGTCCCATCGTGACTCACTATATCCACCCCACCCTCCCAACAGCAAGAAAGGCCATCCGTCGCCGGATGGCCTTATCTTTGAATGTTGGTGCGGAGGACAGGACTTGAACCTGCACGGTGTTACCCGCTAGCACCTCAAGCTAGTGCGTCTGCCAATTCCGCCACCTCCGCAGGTGACCCTTCCCAGTTTACTACGATGACCCGAGGCCGGCCATCCCCCAGGATCCGGCTATTTCTTTTCAGGTGCCTTGGTCTCCGGCGCCTTCTGCGGCAAAGAATTCCCCTTCGAATTCACCGGGATTTCCTTGCCAATCTTCACCGGAATCGGATTCCCGTTGGCGTCCTTCGCCCCTTCTTTCGGCAACTCCACTTCAAACTTCTTCTTCACGTTGCCCTGTTCGTCCACCAGTTCCACCGCCGGACCCTTGCTCGGTTTCTCCAACTGTATCTGCGCAGGCGGCGCCACATTCGTCCGGTCTAATACAGATCCGCCTGCCGCCTTCCCGCCACCCTTCGTCGCCATTACCGCCAGCGTCAAACTTGTCACCATGAACAGCCCGGCCGCCGCCGTCGTTACCTTTGAAAGCACCGTCGCCGCCGCGCGCGGCCCAAAGGTCGTCTGCGAGCCCATGCCCCCAAATGCCCCGGCCAAATCGGCCGCCTTGCCGCTCTGCAGCAACACCACTCCGATTAGAATCAGGCATACCAAAACGTGAATAACTGTTACTAGAATAAGCATGGCAACACTTTCCCTCAGTCCCCGCGGACCAGCGGATACTCCCTTCAGTATACGATAAAGATGAGTCACTTTCGCGGCCTCTTTCGTCCCACTCCCGCCCTTCAGCCGCTACAATGAAATTTCCCGGTTTTTCATCCCCCTGAAGGAGTTTTTATGGCCAAACGGCGTATTGGTATCCTCACCGGCGGCGGCGACGTTCCCGGTCTCAATTCCGTCATCAAGAGCGTCACCTACCGCGGCTACGAGCATGGTATTGAAGTTGTCGGCATCCGCCGCGGCTGGGAAGGTCTCACCCACCTCAATCTGGAAGACCCTGCTAGCCGAGCCCGCTACATCCTCGAGCTCACCCGCGAAAACACCCGCACCATCGACCGCACCGGCGGCACCTTTCTCCATTCGAGCCGCACCAATCCCTCGAAGATGAAGAAGATCCCTGACTTCCTCGCCGGCTCCTCCTTTCCCTCGAAGGAAGTCACCAAGGACGGCATCACCAGCACCGTCTACGACATGAGCCCCCAAGTGCTCAAAAATCTCGAAGCCCTCGGCCTCGAATACCTCGTCGCCATCGGTGGAGATGATACCCTCAGCTACGCCGCCCGCCTCGATGAGCTGGGCTTCAAGGTCGTCTCCATCCCCAAGACCATGGATAATGACGTCCGCAATACCGAATACTGCATCGGCTTCTCCACAGCTATCTCCCGCGCCATGGACGCCATCCAGCGCCAACGCACCACAGTCGGCTCCCACGAGCGCGTCGGCATCTTCCGCATCTTCGGCCGTGACGCCGGCTACACCGCCCTCTACACCTCCTACGTCACCAGCCTCCGCTGCGGTATCCCCGAATACAAGTTCGACCTTGACAAGATGGCCCAACTCCTCGTCGACGACAAGAAGAAAAACCCCAGCAACTACTCCCTTGTTATTCTTTCCGAAGGCGCCGAATGGCAGGGCTATCAGGTGGTCCACTACGGCGAGGCCGATGCCTTTGGCCACCGTAAGAAACTCAACGTTGGGGAAGTCTTCTCCGAGGAACTCAAAAAGCGCGCCAAGGTCGAGACCATCGTCAGCGACCTCACTTACGATCTCCGCTCTGGCGACCCCGATTTCGTCGACAAGCTCGTCGCTACCACCTTTGGCAACATGGCCCTCGATACCATCCTCGAAGGCAAAAGCGGCCTCATGACCGCCATCGTCAACGGCTGTTACACCATGAGCAAGATCCCCGATCCGAAGCTCGGCCCCCGCAAGGTCGAACTCGGCAGCATGTACAACACCGAGCGCTACCGCCCCAATTACGCCAATAAGCTTGGCCTGCCGATCTTCCTCACCCACCCCTGATCCCTTGCTCGATTTCCTCCAGAAACTGCTGCGGCGCGGCGGCTCCCCCCGGAGCCCCCGCGCCGTTGCTCTTTCCGAGATCCGCTCGAGCTTTGAGGCCGCCGCCGGCGACGAACAGCATTTCCCCTCGACCATCGATCCCCGCATTTATCACGTGCAACTCATCGCCCGCTACTTCGGCGACATGAACTCCCGGCTGGCCCTCGATGCCGGCTCCGGCAAAGGCCGCTTCGCCCGCGTCCTCCAGGACCTCAACCCCCAGGCCCGCATCGTTACCCTCGATCTCGCCCTCGCCATGCTCGCTCACGCCAAAGCCCCCCTGCTCCCCTGCTGCGGAACCCTCACCCAATACCCCTTCCCCGATCACACTTTCGATTTCGTCTACGCCACGGAAAGCCTCGAGCACGCTGTCGATATTGAACGCGCCGTCGCCGAACTCACCCGCGTCCTCAAGCCCGGCGGCAAGCTCGTCATCATCGACAAGAACATCGAACACTGGGGCCGCTTGGAAACCCCTCACTGGGAAACCTGGTTCGACCGCCGCAACATGGAAGCCCTCCTGGCCCGCCAATGCCGCCACGTCTCAAGCGACTTCATCTCCTACTGGGAAGACGTCCCCCCCGATGGCCTCTTCCTCGCCTGGAAAGCCGAAAAGTAATCCCCCTACATGACCGCGTCCAGCACCAGCGGCAACTCCGTCCGCGCCGCCGCCCCCGGAAACAAAAACTGCAGCATGTGCGGTGACCGCGCCGCCCACGCACGCTCCTCATGCGTACCCTCCGGGTCTTCGTAGTAAAACAGGTTTAGCCCCGGCCTCCATCCCTTGCGCACCAGCACATCGCGCAACAGCCGCACATCCCGCAGCGTCACCCGCGGCTGCGACCCTTCCTGACAGCCCACATCCAGCCAGACCCGCGGCCGCTGCCCGTGCGTCACCGCAACGATCTTGCGCAAGATCATCCGGTAATCCCACCACACCGACGGCGACATCACCGCCAATTTCCCGAACACCTGCGGATACTGGATCCCCAAATAAATCGTCACCAGCCCCCCCAGCGAACTTCCCCCCAGCCCCGTATGCTTGGCCCCGCTCATCACCCGGTACTGGTGCCCGATAAACGGCAACACTTCCTCGACCAGCATCCGTCCATACAATGCCGCCTGCCCCCCATAGTTGTTCTGTGGGTTCCGGCTCGGGGTAAACTCATCCACCCGCCGCTCCCCCCCATGCGGGATCCCCACCAATATCAGCGGCGCCACGCGCGCCTCCAGAATCAACTCCCCAGCCGTTTCCCCCAACTCCCAATACTGCCCCGGAACAAACGCCGTCTGCGCCTCGAATACATTCTGCGCATCGTGCAGGTACATCACCGGATACCGCCGCGCCGGCTCCTCGTCGTAGCCCGGCGGCAGATACACGACCAGTTCCCGGCTCCCGGCCAGAATCCGCGAGGTGAAATCCGCGCGCTTGTGCAGCTTTCCATTCAACGTCCGCGCCATCATCCGCCCCTTTAGTTTCCCACCACCGCCGCCGGCTGCACCCTCCGCGCCGGAATCCGCCCCACCTCCCAGTTCGCAATCGCCCACTCCCGCAGCGCATCGATTGGCCTCCGCTCGAGCCCCGGCACCACGCTTTGGCCCAAAAACCGCAAGCCCTCCGCCCACAGCCGCGCCCCATCCTCCCGGCTGATCTCCGGCGCCAGATTCTGTTTCGATAGCTTCTGTCCATCCGGCCCCGTTGCCACGGGAATATGCAGATACCGCAACGCGCGGTAACCCAGACACTGCTGCAGCCAGATTTGCCGCGGCGTCGAATCAAGCAGGTCCGCTCCCCGCACCACATCCGTGATGCCCTGTTCCTCATCGTCCACCACCACCGCCAGTTGATAAGAGTAGATCCCCGTATCGAGCCGCTTCAGCGGAAAGTCTCCTAACTCCTCATCGAGCCGCGACCACCACCACCCTTGCAGCCGGTCCGCAAACCCGATCTGCTCCCCCGCAACACGCAACCGCAGCGCCCGTTCCGGCTTGCCCGGCGCGATTCCCGCCCGGCACGTTCCCGGATACACCCCCGCTCCGCTCTCCCCGATTTCCTTCCGGCTGCACCCGCAGGCATACACACGATCGCCCAGCTTTGCGATCGCTGCCTCATAATGCTGCCCCCGCCTGCTCTGGTAGACCACTTCCTCATCGCTCACCAGCCCCAGGGCCGCCAGTGTCCGCAGGATCTCTTCGGCCGCCCCCGGCCGGGAACGTGGCCCATCCACGTCCTCCACCCGCACCAGCCATTCCCCGCCTTGCCGCCTCGCATCGAGATAGCTCGCCACTGCCGCAACAAACGAGCCAAAGTGGAGCATGCCAGTCGGAGACGGCGCGAATCGCCCGCGATACCTTGCTTTCGGTGCCGTCATGACCCCGCTGCGAATGCTGCCGGACAGAAGTGGTGGGCGCGCAGGGACTCGAACCCCGGACCCCCTCGGTGTAAACGAGGTGCTCTAACCAACTGAGCTACGCGCCCCAATTTGTCCGAACCATTACAGTCTAACATCGGCCCATGGCTTAGGATGAAAGATACCGGGTGTGATGGCCTCTCCTTTGTCTCCTCTTGCCTGCGCGCTCGCTCTGCTCTTGCTCGCCGGCTGTACCAGCAAGCAGGTCGAAGCCCGTGGCTATAGCGAAACGCCCTTGCCCGGCATCGGCACGCTGCTGCTTCCCGCTCAGTTTGTTCCCGTTCCGTCCCGTCCGGTCTCCGGCGTCATGGCCGGCCCCAGCCCCCTCGGCCAGCTCACCGCGCCCATCGAAGACCACAACTTCTGGGCCGTCACCCACGCCTTCGCCTTCCGTCCCGAGGCAACCCGCCAGCCAGCCCTGCTCGTCGTCAGCCGCGTAGCCGACCGGCAGTCCTTCGCCGCCGCCCAGCTCTACTACGAAAACGCAATCGGCCTCGCCACCGACCCCCGCTGGCGCAACGCCCAGCGCCCGGCCTGGAAGTCCCAAACCCTCGCCCGCAACGCGACCCTCTTTGCCGCCGAACTCACCCCCGGTGAAGCCGGCGCCGACGTCTATGTCTTCCTCCATCGCGATTCCCTGATCCAAGCCCTGCTCATCGGCGAACGCAAAGTGCTCCGTCCCGATGCCGGTCTCGCTCTGCTTTCCGGCCTCCCGGAGGGCTACCGCCTCACCACCCCGCTCGAGGACTACTTCCGCTCCGTCTCCCAGGCCCTCCAGGCGCAATCCGAACAGCGCCGCAAGCACTACCTCACCCTGCTCGAAACACTGCAGCGCGAGGAGCTCGACTACACGCCCACCCCCCGCGTCGTCGTTTTCAATCCGAACCTCGCCGGCCAGTTCTCCTGGCCGGCCTTCGACCGCTCGGGAGTCCCGCTGCACTTCGCCATCGCCGGCTGCTTGGGTACGTTGCGCCAAACCGACCCGGCCGCCTGGAAACAACTCGAAGCCTCCTTTCCCGGCATGCGGCTGATCGCCGCCGAACCGGACGGCAGCCAGTGGCGCTGGCGCGCCCTCGACAGCCCCGCTGCCCTGCCCGCTCGTACTCTGGCGCTACTTGCCGACACGGCCTGGACGGCGGCCGAGGGCGAATCCGCCGGCCCCCTCGCCTTCGCTACTCTCGAGTTCTCCTTTGCCGATGGCACCCCGGACCTCTCCCAGTGGCTCAACGCCCTTGAAACCGTCGGCCGTCAGGCCGAGGCCCGCGGCTGGATCGCCGCGCCCCGCCCCATCTAAAGCGACCGCGAGAAGACTACCGTCCACACCGTAACCACCAGCGCATGGGCAATCATGGCTGCCCGCAGGCTTCGCCCCCGCTCATAAGCCAGTCCGTAGAACACCCCCGCTACCGCCGCCAGCAGCGCAAAGCGCCAATTCGGAAAATTGCGATACGGCAGATGCACCGCCCCAAACAGCAGGCTCGCCAAGCCAATCCCGAGCCAGCGCGAGCCCAAGCCCTTCTGCAACAACGGCTGCAATATGCCACGGAAGAAAAACTCCTCCCCGTAGGCCACAAACAGATACATGCCGAGAAAGGTTCCTGCCGCCAGCGGCCCGATCAGCCAAGTCTCTACCTTCGGCCAAGCCGGCCGCAGAAACTCGAGATAAAAGCCCACCGGCAGCAGCAAGCCGAAGAAAACGGCGAAGTGCGCCCCGCCCACCAGCCAGTCCCGCTTCTGCGGCCACGGCGCCGCCCCCGGCACGCGGTAGCCGCGCAGATACACAAACACCATCATGCCCAGGCGCAGCCACAATAGCTTCGCCAGCCCGTCCAGCCGCGGTCCGCCCTGCAGTTCCGGATAGACCGGCTTGTAGACCGGCGAAAGTATCATCGCCGCCAGCACCGCCATCAACAGCAGATCCGCCATCGGCTTGCGCGGCAGCAGCCAAGCGGCAACCACAACCGCGGCCACCGAGCCCGCCAGCAGCCCTAGGCTCTCCACCGGCTGGCCCACACCCGCATTCATGAGCAGCACCGGGGTCAACCCGCTCAGCGCCACAAACAGCGCCCGCACCCCCTCCGGCCATTGCTTCACTCGCGCCGTCAGGCGCTCGAGCCCAGGCAGGAAGTACAGAATCAACTCGAGCGCCAAACCCGGCAGCGCCCACCACAACATCGGGTTCATACCTCTGTTTTCGCTGCCTCGTCTTCTTCCCGCTGGTAGTACAGCCGAATCAACACCAGCACCAACACCAGCAGCACGGCCGTGCAAACCACGCTACCCTCCGGCCCATAGTCGCCCCCCGTCCAGGCCTCGGCCCCCTTCCAGCTCAGCCGGAAGGGCATCAGCGGTACCGTGATTCCGCTAACATTGAGTCCCAGCAGGATCGTGGCCAGGTTCCATCCCAGATGCGCCCCCGTCGCGATCCAGAGACTGCGCCGCCACGCCACCAGCAGCCCCAGCGCGCAGCCGGCCAGAAATGTATTCGCCACTGTGATCTCATTGGCCCCGCGATTGCCCAGATGCAGCGCCGCAAAGGCCCCGCTCGTCACCAGCAAGGCCCCGGTGAGGTCCAGCGGATAAACGAGAGACTGAAAGGCATATCCCCGCAGAATTAGCTCTTCGCTGAAGGCAGCCAGCCCCAGCAGCCCGGTTAGCAGCAGGACGCTGGTCAAGCTCCCCAGCCGGCTTTCGACGTCCTTCCATTGCGGCTCGGCCAGCGGAAACATCGGCAACACCACGAGCCCCAGACAGAGCATTCCCCCGGCCAGGCCCAGCAGCGCTTCTCGCACTACGCCCCAGTCCAGCCCCAGCCCCAGATCCGCCAGCTTCGCCTGATGGGCATACTTGAGCAGGCCCCAACTGATCACGAGAGCCATGACCGTATCCGGCAAGCCCTGCAGCAGGTTCTCCCCCAGCCGCCGCGGCATCGGCAACGACAAGGCCAGCGGGGCCAGCGGCAAACCCAGTAGGATTCCGCTCGTCTGCATCGCCAGCGCGGCCCCAAAACTTCGCATCAGCGCCGCCACACCCAGCAGCGCCCGAAAGACCCAGTCCTTTGTCAGATGCGGTTGGTGCTGGGGGTCATAAAGCATTCCCCCCCAAACCTAACACACGGTTGGTATATCTTGACTCCATGGACCCCCACCTCCGGGCCGCTATAGACCGGTGGCTGGCCGCCGGCCTGCTCGACGAGGCCTTGGCCGGGCGCCTCTGTCAATTCGAGAGCTCTCGCGCCCACGCTCAGCGCGGCCGCCTGGGGGCGGCCATCGCCTGGGCCTTCGGCGCGCTTTTGATTGGGGCCGGGGTGATCTCTTTTGTTGCCTCCAACTGGCAGCAGATGACTCCGCCGCTGCGCATGACATTAATTCTCCTGCTTACCGCCGGCTTCCACATCGCCGCCGGCTTCTTCCCCCGCCTGCCCGCCTTGCGGCTTTCCCTGCACGCGATCGGTACCCTCAGCCTCGGCGCCGGCATCTCCCTGGCCGGTCAGATTTTCAACCTCGATGCGGGTTGGAATGGCTGGATGCTGCTCTGGGCCCTGGGCGCCGTGGGCGGCTACTGGCTGCTCCGCGATTGGCCGCAACTCATTCTCATGTCCCTGCTCATTCCCCTCTGGCTGAGCTCCGAATGGCAGCAGCGTGTCTCTTCTCATCACGGCCTTCCTTATCTCGGGCTCTGGCTTGGCCTCGCCGTGCTTTACTTCACCAGTTCGCGCCACGCCCTGGTTTGGCTGGGCGCCCTCGGGCTTGGCCCCCTTACGATCGCCGTCATGGTCCTGTCCCACGAGCGCCACTCGTCTGCTCCCGCCACCCCCGACTGGCTCTGCTTTCTGCTCCTCACCGCCTGCTTTCTCCTATTCACGCGTTCAAGCCCCGGCCGCCTCGCCGCCATAGTGTTCACGAGCCTGCTTGCCATGCTGGTTACGCTGGCTCCGGGCTGGCACAACTACCTTGCCCTCGGCCTCGGCCACGCCGCCCTCGCCGGCTGGGGCGTGGCCAGCCAGCGCGCCGAACGCATCAACCTCGGCATCGCCGGCTTTGCCCTCACTGTCATCGGCTTTTGCCTCTCCCATGCGATGAGCCTGCTCGGCTCCTCGCTTGGCCTGATCCTGCTCGGCCTGCTCATGCTCGGCGGTGGCTTCCTGCTCGAGCGCATGCGCCGCCGCCTCCTCGGAGCGATCCAATGAAAACCAGCCTCCGCATTGCCGCGATTCACTGCCTGCTGATTCTTGTGGTGTGGGCCAACTTTGCCTGGGAGCGGGAAACTCTGCCCCGGGCCTGGGTCCGCACCGCCCCCGTTGACCCCTACGATCCCTTGCGTGGCCGCTATGTGCGGCTCAGTCTGCTGCCGCTCCTCGATCCGCCGGCAAAGGCGGATACAACGGACGGCTTCGTCTCCCGCGATGTCGAACTGTATGTCCAGGACGGCCTGCTCCGCGCCCGCCCCGCGGCCTGCTGCCATTCGCTCAGCGGCAAGCCTCCCGAGATGCGCCTCGGCGGCAATGTCTCCTATTTCATTCCCGAGAACATCCCGGACCCGAGCCGGATCGAGCCGGGGGATCAACTCTGGGCGGAGGTCTCCGTCCCGCGCCGCGGCTCACCCCGCCCCTTGCGCCTCGCCGTCAAATCGGGCTCCGGCCAGTGGCGCGACATCTCCCTGCAACCCCGTTGAGCCCCCACCACACCGAGGGCCCCGCCTCCTTGTCACATAATCAAGGAGGACCCAACATTTTCTTACTTCCCTATGCAAACCAGCACCCCCTTCCGACTTGACGGCAAAGTAGCTCTCATCACCGGCGGCGCCAGCGGCATCGGCGAACGCGCCGCGCGTGCCTTCTCCGCCGCCGGCGCCATCATCATCATTGCCGACCTCGATACGGCCAAGGCCGAAGCTCTGGCCGCCGAACTTCCCGGCAGCCGCGCCATTCATTGCGACATTACGAGCGAGGAAAGCGTCAAGCATGTCTTCCAGCAGGTACCCCACCTCGACATCCTCATCAACAATGCCGGCATCGGCCTGGTCGGCGGCGTGACCGAAACTGAACTCTCCGACTTTGAGCGCGTCATGCGCGTCAACGTCACCGGCATGTTCCTCGTCACCAAGCACGCCGTGCCGCTGCTGATCGCCAGCCATGGCTCGATGGTGAACATCGGCAGCGTCGCCGGGCTGATTGGCGTGCGCAAGCGTTTCGGCTATTGTGCCAGCAAGGGTGCGGTCGTCGCCATGACCCGCCAGCTCGCCGTCGATTACCCGACTGAGTTCCGCGTCAACTGCATCTGCCCCGGCACGGTCGATACACCCTTCGTCGAAGGCTACCTCGAGAAGTACCACAAGCACGAAAAAGAAAAGGTACGCGCCGAGCTCAACCAACGCCAGCCCATCGGCCGCCTCGGCAAGCCCGAAGAGATTGCCAACCTCGCCCTCTATCTCTCCACCCAGGAAGCCGCTTTCGTGAACGGCAGCGTCATTACGATCGACGGCGGCTGGACAGCGGCCTGACGTAACACGGGACGGCATCGGGCCGTCTCCTCTCTAAGGACGGCCCATGAACATCGCTTTCATTCTCGCTTTGGCTTTCGCCGCGCAGGACCCGCCTCCGGTTACCTTTAAGTCCGACGTGGTGGCCAAGAACACGAAGGCGGTGAACTACCGCCATCGCATGGGCGCCACGCAGCTCGACTTCAAAGGCACGGCGCTCATGCCCGCCGCCCAGGGCCGCGTTCGCGTGGAATCGAAGGCCGGCCGGCTCGCCATCGACTTCGACATGCGCAGCCTTGGCGCCCCCTCCCAGTTTGGCATCGAGTACCTCACCTATGTCTTGTGGGCCATCACGCCCGAAGGGCGTCCGCGCAACCTCGGCGAGATCCTCGTTTCCGGCGGCCGCGGCCGCATCTCGGTCACTACTGAGTTGCAGGCCTTTGGCCTGATCCTGACGGCCGAGCCTTACTTCGCCGTCACCATGCCCAGCAACCTCATCGTTGCCGAGAACGAACTCCGCCAGGACACCCTGGGCCGCTTCGAGACAATTGACGCCAAATATGAGCTGCTTGAACGCGGGCAGTATGCCCAGCGCGAAAACCCGCTCGGCATGGCCCTCGACCCCAAGGTGCCGCTCGAGCTCTACCAGGCCCGCAACGCCATTCTGATTGCCAAGTCGGTGCGCGCCGACAAGTATGCCGCCGATGTGATGGAGAAAGCCGCTTCGAGCTTGGCCCAGGCCGAGGAGTACAACCGCCGCGGGGGGCGCGAAGCCAAGCCCGTGGCCATGATGGCGCGCGATGCCGTGCAGCGGGCCGAAGACGCCCGGGCCCTCGCCGTGCGCCGCGCCGAAGAAGAACGGCTCGAGGCGGAACGGGCTGCCGCGGCTGCCCGCGAAGCTGCCGCTGCCGCCCGTGAAGCCGAAGCCCGCAAGGCCGCCGCCGAGGAAGCCTCCCGGCGCGCCCGCGCTGAAGATGAGCGCAAGCAGGAAGAAGCCCGACGCGTTGCCGCCGAGCTCGAACGCGCCAAGGCCGAATCGGACCGGCTGCGCGCCCAGGCCGAGCGCGAGGCCGAAGAACGCCGCCGCGTCGAAGCCGAATTGATTGCCGCCCGCGCCCAGCAGGAGCGCCTCCTGCTCGAGGAAGAACGCAAGAAAGCCCGCCTCGAAGAAGAAGCCGCCCGCAAGCTGGCCGAGGAAGCCAAAGCCCTGGCCGCCAGGGCCGAGCAAGAAAAAGTCGCGCTGCGCGAGCGCCTCTTCGCTCAGTTCAATCAGGTGCTTGAGACGCGCGATACCGAACGCGGACTGATCGTGAACATGGGCGACCTCCTCTTTGACGTCGGCCGCGCTACGCTCCGGCCCGATGCCCGCGAAAAGCTCGCCCGCTTAAGTGGCTTGGTGCTGGCCCACCCGGGGCTCAAGCTCGATGCCGAAGGCTATACCGACGCAACGGGCAGCGACTCGCTCAACCAGCGCTTGTCCGAGCAGCGAGCCGAAGCCGTCCGCGGCTACCTGGAAACCCAGGGTATTCCCGCCGCCAATCTCAGCGCCAAAGGCTTCGGCAAGGAAAACCCCGTCGCCGACAACGCTACCGCCAAGGGCCGCCAGCAAAACCGCCGCGTCGAAATCATCGTCTCCGGCGAGGTGATCGGGACGCGGCTGCGCTAGGGACCAAAGAGATTCAACCTGAGCGCGGGCGCACTTGCAAAGTACAAATAGATGCATTCCGCCACGATCAACATGGACTGAGAATACGAACCCATGCCTTGGTGATTCTCAAGCGGACAAATCTTGTACCAATAGCGAAGATGCATGGTGATCAAAATCAGCCCAAAAGCGGCTGAGCCCCAAACCTCTCCCTGGGAAGGAAGAAGAGGGCGTCCAGAAAATAGAGACGAAGTTGACCTGACCTATCGTCATCAGCGTGCAAAAACTTACATTGAAAAACGCCCAAGACGTTCGCGGCAAGCCCAAATCTGATTCCTACATCAAATTTGGATATCTGCGTCATTAGTTCGAGGCTTCCTACATAAAACAACCAATAGCCCCCAAACTCCAATTCCCAGGCCTGCCATGGTCAGGACACCCACCAAGGCGGCCGTTGAGCCCGCGGCGCCGAAATGAGTTAAGGCTCCGCCAACGCCTTCTAGCACCGTTCCTACAGCCATCATCTCCGGCTAGAAGATCGAAACCAGGTTGGCGAAAACTAACATTAGGCCCGATTCAGCAAATGCGATCAAGCCAAAAACGAATTGTGCCACTGTACGATCCAGCCGCTGACGAATTGTGTACCAGTAGCGGAGATGAAACGACAATAGTCCGCAACCGTACAAGACAAATCCAAGCACAGCAAGCGGAGAGGGTAACTGCTTCTTCTCAAGCAAAAACAGGATCAGAAAAAATGCTCCTCCTCCGATGCAACAAAGCGTGCATAACAGGAACAAATAGTGTTGCAGGCTCTGATCCGCTTCAATAGCTAGCTGGGGATCCATGTCCATATCCATATTTATTTCTCCGTGCGCCAGCATACTACGGCTGGCCGGACTCAGGTCCGGTACAGCACCTTCTCATCGTTGAAGCTCCGCGCGGCGATGGCAAAGCAGAGGGCGGCGTAGACCACGTTGGCCGCGTTCGTCAGCAATGCCAGTGACAGCGGGGTCTCCCCCTGCAGAATCAGCTTCAATAGCTGGCTCGAATTCAGGATGGGCACGAGGCTGATCACCGGGGTTAGCTCCATGCCGGGCAATCCCCCCAGCAGGGCCGGGAAAATGACCATCATCACCAGCGGCGTTAGATAGCTCTGCGCCTCCTTGAAACTGCGGGCCAGCAGTGCGATGGCCAGCATCAGGGCCCCGGCCATGATGGCCACCGGCAGCAGCGTCGCGAGCACCAGACTAATCGTGACGGCATCGGTCGGCACATTACTCCCCACCAGCTTTTCCATCCCCTTCAGGTCGAGGGCGTTGCTCTTGAGAGAGGCAAACAGGCTGCCCGTCGTCAGCAGTGCGGTCGCGTAGGTTGCCGTCACACAAGCCAGAATCTTGCCGAGCACCAAGTCTGTTCGCCGCGCCGGGCTGGCCAGCAGCGCCTCCAGCGTCTTGCGCTCCTTCTCGCCCGCGGCCATGTCGATCGCCGCATACATCCCGCCGGAAAACATCAGCAGGATGACGATATAGCCGAGCATGCTGCCGAGCAGAAATCCGCCCATTTTCCTTTCGCTTGCTACATTCTCCCGCTTCACCAGAAAGGGCTTGAGCACGCCGGGATCGAGCTTGGCCTCACGCAGGCTGGCGGCGACCCGCGTCTCAATCAACTGTCCGAGCTGGGCCTGCAGCTTCTCGGCGGCGATGCGGCTCGACTGCCGCGTACCCTCCGCATAAACGGTCACTGTCTTGGCGTCGCCGCTGACGCGCAGCCCGGCCGATGCCTTGCTCTCGCGCACCGCCACGGCAACGTCCTCCACTTCGATGGGCTTCAGGCCACTGCGGGTAATCACCGGGGCAAACTCGGCGGGTATCGCCCCCCGGCCCACGGCTAGCGTCGTTGCCTCGGTTTCCGCCTTCTTTTCCGCCTGCCCGATAAATTTGGTCATGACGGCGAACAGTAGCGGAAACACCAGCACCGGCAGCGCGATCATGCTCAGAATCGTGCGCCGGTCCCGCAGCAGATCGAGCATCTCCTTGCGATAAACCGTGGTGATGATCTTCGTGTTCATGCTGCTTCTCCGAT
>JAINDK010000082.1 GCA_019931185.1 Bryobacter sp. CoA8 C33 | reverse complement strand
TGTTCATCTCGAGGGCGATGGATTTGTGGGCGGGGGAATCGATGAGGTTCTGCATCTCGAGGGGGTCGGCCTGGAGGTCGTAGAGTTCGTCGAGGTCCCAGAGGCCCTGGTAGCGGACGTACTTATAGCGATCGCCGCGGAGGGCGTGGATGGTGGGGGTTTGGGGGAAGTTGCGTTCCCAATAGTATTCGTAGAGGAGGCCGTCGCGCCAGGGGATTTGCCGGCCCTGGGCGAGGGGGAGGAAGCTGCGGCCCTGGATGGAGGAGGGGGGAGTAAGACCGGCGGCATCGAGGCAAGTGGGAGCGATGTCGATGTTGGCGACGACCTGGTTGAGTTTTTTGCCGCGGCCGAAGAGCTCGGGGCACTGCAGGAGCAGGGGGACGCGCATCGATTCCTCGTAGGCGGTGCGTTTGTCGATGAGGCCGTGTTCGCCGAAGGCGAAGCCGTTGTCGCCCATATAGACGACGAGGGTGGAATCGAGCTGGTTTTTGGACTGGAGCCAGGACATGACGCGGCCGAGGGAGTCGTCGACGGCGCAGAGGGTTTCGGCGTAGCGGCGGTAGTATTCAGCGATGTCGAGCCGGGAGTGGTAGGGGTATTCGACGCCGTGCCAGGAGTTGCGCTGGTTCTGGACCCAGAGGGGGACGCGCTGTTCGGGTTTGGGCGGGGCGTAGGACTTGGGGTAGACGAAGTTGGCGCGGGCGAATTTGCCTTTGTGGCGGGCGGCGGGTTCGAACTCGGAGTGGGTGGCTTTGTGGGAGAGGTAGAGGAAGTAGGGGCGGGAGGGGTTGGTGTGGTTGAGCCAGTCGAGGGCGTAATCGGTGAGTTCGTCGGTGATGTAGCCTTTTTGGGGGACGCGGCGGCCATCGATATTGAGGCCGTTGCGGCTGGGGGAGTAAGTGCCCTGGCCGCGGAAGCTGACCCAGCGGTCGAAGCCGGGCTGGGGGTCGTCGCCCTCGCCGCCCATGTGCCATTTGCCGAAGAAGCCGGTCTGGTAGTTGGCCTGTTGCTGGAGGAGCTGGGGGAAGTAAGTGGTGCCGGGGGGGATGGGGTTATTGTTATCGACGACGCGGTGTTTGTGGGCGTACTGACCGGTGAGGATGCTGGCGCGGGAGGGGGAGCAGAGGGCGGTGGTGACGAAGGCGTTGGGGGCGTGAACGCCGTTGCGGGCCATGGCGTCCATGTGGGGGGTTTCGAGAAAGCTCTGGCCCTTGAGGAAGCCCATGGCGTCGTAGCGATGGTCGTCGGTGAGGATGAAGATGATGTTGCGCGGCTTGCTCTGGGCGGAGAGCAAGCCGGCGGAGGCGGAGGCGAGGAATTGGCGGCGGCGCATTAGAGCGGGAGGATTTCTTCGCGGAGGGGGTCGAATTTGAGGCGGCGCTTCTGGAGGTAGGCGAGGTTGCCGAGGTGGCTGGCCTGAGCGGAGCGGTGGCCGATGTAGACGTCGCCGTTGGGGCGCTTGCGGGTGCGCATGCAGTCGAGGAAGTTTTCGACGTGTTCGATGGTTTGTTCCTTGGGGGCCTTGACGATGGTGGGTTGGGCGTTCTTTTCGTTGGGCCAGAACTGGAACTCACCGCGGGTGATGTAGAGGCGGCCCTGGGTGCCGCACATTTCGACGGCGGCGCCTTTGATGCCGGGGGCGAGGGTGGCCTCGAAGGTGGCGGTCCATTCCTGTGGGTATTCGAGGAGGACGTGGATGGTATCGGGGGCGGTGCGGCCGTCCTTGTAGTGGTAGATGCCGCCGGCGGCGACGGCGGAGATGGGGTTGTCCTGATCCATGAACATATGGACGACGTCGATCCAGTGGGTGAAGAGGTCGGTGACCTGGCCGCCGCCGTATTCGAGGTAAGCGCGGAAGTTGGCGTATTGCTTGGGGTCGTAATCGCGGTACTTGACGGGGCCGAGGAAGCGGGCCCAGTCGAGGTTGGAGGGTTGGGACTTGAGGGGTTCGGGGACGGGCATGAGGTGGGCGCCGTTGCCGTGCCACCAGGTGCGGGCGAGGGTGATTTTGCCGAGCTTACCGGTGTCGAAGTATTCTTTTTTGGCCTGCAGATAGTGGCTGCCGGAGCGTTGTTGCATGCCGACCTGGCAGACGCGGTTGTTGACGCGGGCGGCCTTGACGATCTCGGGGCCTTCTTCGATTTTGAGGGTGAGGGGTTTTTCGACGTAGACATCTTTACCGGCATTGAGGGCGTCGATGGTGCAGCCGGCGTGCCAGTGGTCGGGGGTGGCGATGAGGACGGCGTCGAGCTGTTTTTCCTCGAGGAGCTTGCGGTGGTCGACGAAGCCCTTGGCGCCGGGGTAGGTGGTCATGACCTTGTCGCGGCGGTCGCCCCAGACTTCGGCGACGGCGGTGACGTTGACCTGTTTGGTTTCGGCGAAGACCCTGGTGACATAGACGCCGCGGCCGCCGGCGCCGATGAGGCCGAGATGGATCTTGTCGTTGGCGCCGAGGATGCGGGAATAGGAAGCAGCGGAGAAGGCGGCGCCACCGAGGCGCAGGAGGTCACGACGGGTGGAAGACATAGCCGGATTTTATCACTTGGTAAAATCGGAATTTCCATGAGAATCACGGTGATCGGCGCGGGGTTGGCGGGGACGGAGGCGGCCTGGCAACTGGCGCGGCAGGGCCATGAAGTGACGCTGTATGAGATGAGGCCGGAGGCGAGCACGGCGGCGCACAAGACGGCGGACATGGCGGAGCTGGTGTGCAGCAATTCGCTGAAGAGCGAGAGCGAGAATACGGCGCCGTGGTTGTTGAAGGAGGAGCTGAGGCGTGGGGGGTCGATGCTGCTCGAGGTGGCGCGGGAGACGCGGGTGCCGGCGGGGCATGCGCTGACGGTGGACCGGGTGGAGTTTGCGCGGCGGGTGACGGAGCGGATTGAGGGGGAGCCGCGGATCCGGGTGGTGCGGGAGGAGGTGAAGGAGTTGCCGGGTGAGGGGAGAGTGATTGTGGCGACGGGGCCGCTGACCTCGGACGGTCTGGCGGGGGAGATCGCGCGGCTGACGGGGAGCGGGCGGCTGTACTTTTACGACAGCATCAGCCCGATCGTGGATGCGGACACGATTGATACAACGATTGCCTTTGCGGCTTCGCGGTGGGGCAAGAGCCTGGACGGGACGGATGATTACCTGAACTGCCCGATGAACCGGGAGGAGTATGAACGGTTTGTGGATGAGCTGTTGCGGGGGGAGAGTGTGCCGTATCACATCGCGGAGGATGATCCGAACACGCCGTTCTTCGAGGCGTGTCTGCCGATTGAGGAACTGGCGCGGCGGGGGCGGGAGACGCTGCGATTTGGGCCGATGAAGCCGACGGGGCTCGATGATCCGCGGACGGGGAGATGGCCGCACGCGGTGGTGCAACTGAGAAAGGAGAACTGCCGGAGCGACAGCTACAACCTGGTGGGGTTTCAGAACCATTTGCGGTTTGGGGAGCAGCAGCGGATCCTGCGGATGATACCGGGGCTTGAGAAAGCGGAGTTTCTGCGCTATGGGCAGATACACCGGAACACGTACATCAACGGGCCGGAGCTGCTGACGCGGACCTTGCAATTGAAGGGGGAGGAGCGGGTGTATTTCGCGGGGCAGATCTCGGGGGTGGAGGGGTATGTGGAGAGCATTGCGACGGGGTTTGCGGCGGCGCAATTTGCTGGGGCGGAGACGGCGCGGGAGTTTCCGCGGGAGACGGCGATCGGGAGTTTGTGCGCGTATATCGCGGGGGCGGACGCGGAGAATTATCAACCGGCGAACATCACGTTCGACTTATTGCCGAAGTTAGGAGAGGAGACGGCGCGGCGGCTGCGCAAGGACAAGAAGGCGAGGCATGCGGAGGTGTGCCGGAGAGCGCTGGAGAAGATCGATGAGTATTTCGGCGTCGGCGTCTGAGAGGCTGGGGCGGTTTGGGCCGGGGCCGCTGAAGGAGGCGGTGCTGGAGTTTTTGGCGGCGCGGGCGGTGGAGAGCCGGAGCGAGCATACGCTGCGGAATTACGCGATTGATCTGGAGCAGTTTTTGGAGCACTTCGCGGGGATGGGGGTGGGACCGGGGGGGATTGGGGTGAATGAATTGCGGGAGTGGATGGCGGGGCTGTATGAGAAGGGGCTGGCGGCGGTGAGTGTGAGGCGGAAGGTGAGCGCGGTGCGGAGTTTCTTTCACTATTGCCGGAAGCGGGAGTGGTGTGAGAAGAATCCGGCGAAGTATCTGAAGCTGCCGCGGACGCCGAAGAAGGTGCCGCAGGTGCTTGATGCGGAGGCGGTGAATTATCTGGTGGATGAGGTGGGGGCGGGGACGCTGGAGAGGCCGTATGCGGCGCGGGACCGGGCGCTGTTTGAGCTGATGTATGGGTGTGGGTTGCGGGTGAGCGAGGTGGTGGGGTTGGATGTGGGGGATGTGGATTTGGAGGAGAGGTGGTTGCGGGTGGTGGGCAAGGGGAACAAGGAGAGAGTGGCGCCGATGGGGAGGACGGCGGTGGAGGCGCTGGCGGGGTATTTGCGGGAGCGGCGGGGGGCGGCGGGGGAGGAGGCGGTGTTTGTGAATTACAAGGGGAAGCGGCTGACGACGAGGGCGGTGCATCAGACGGTGAAGTTTTATGGAAAGATGCTGTTAGGAGATCCGAGCGTGCATCCGCATGAATTGAGGCATAGCTTTGCGACGCATTTGTTGAACGCGGGGGCGGACCTGCGGGCGATACAGGAGTTGTTGGGGCATGCGAGCTTGTCGACGACGCAGATTTATACAAAGGTGGCGATTGAGGATCTGGAGAGGGTGTACCAGAAGGCGCACCCGAAGGCGTGAGAGATGAGCATAGAGCGAGGCAAACAACTGCAGTATTTAACGCTGGGCTATAACGCGGTGGAGGCGGTGGTGGCGGTGGGCGCGGGGGCGGTGGCGAGTTCGGTGGCGCTGGTGAGTTTTGGATTGGACAGCGTGGTGGAGTTGATGGCGAGCGTGGCGGCGCTGGGGCTGTTGTTGTCGCGGACGAGCGAGCGGACGGCGGGCCGGTGGGTGGGGGTGAGCCTGGGGTTACTGGCGGTGGGGACGGCGTGGCAGGCGTTGAGCAAGGCGGGGGAGGCGGAGCGGAGCGAGGCGGGGCTGGCGATAGCGGCGTTGAGTGTGGTGGTGATGCCGTGGCTGGCGCGGGAGAAGCGGAAGGTGGCGGGGAGCTTGGGGTCGTGCGCGCTCGAGAGCGAGGCGAAGCAGACGGATTTCTGCTTCTACTTATCGGTGATCCTGCTGGTGGGGATGGGGGCGCAGTGGCTGGTGGGGTGGGGGTGGGTGGACCGGGTGGCGGCGCTGGCGATGACGCCGTTGATGGGATGGGAGGCGCGGAAGGCGTGGGAGGGCAAGGGGTGCGGGTGTCATTGAGCGAGGAGATAGCGAGAGAAGAAGGGTTGCCAGAGGGCTTCGATTTCGGGGTGGGTGGCGGTGTGGCCGGTGTTGAGGAGGTGGAACTGGAGGTGGGGGCGGGCGGCTTTTTGGAGGAGGGGGAGAGTGGAGGGGCCGTCGGAGTGGGACTTGTCGTTGCCGCCGATGATGAGGAGGGGTTTGGGGGTGGATAGGGTGAGGAGTTCGTCGTGGTCGTGGCCGTGGAGGAGGCTGCGGACGGTGCGCTCGGGGGTGGGGATATCGGGGAAGACGCGGTCGGCGTCGAGATACCAGGGGGCGAGGTAGTTGGTGCCGCCGTCCCAGAGGGGGACGTGGGGATCGATGGAGACGACGGCGTTGATTTCGGGGGCGAAGGGGGCGACGTAGAGGGCGGTTTTGGCGCTGAGGGAACTGCCGATGAAGCCGATGCGGCGGGGGTGGACGTGGTGGCGGCGGGCGAGCCAGCGGGCCTGTTGGCGGACATCCCAGACCATGCGGGAGAGGGCGGCCCAGCGGCCGAAGCGGGCATAGACTTTTTCGCTGACGCCGTTTGAGTAATTGGTGTTGTCGCGGTAGTGGCGGATGTGGGACCAGGAGCAGAAGACGGTGAAGCCGTGGGAGGCGAGCCAGGCGCCCCACCAGTCTTCGGGTTTGCGCCAGTCGGGGGAGGTGGAGGACCAGCAGATGACGGCGGCGCGGCGGGGGTGGGGTTGTTTGGGGACGAGGAGGAGGCCGGGCTGGAAGAAATCGATTTCGAGGGGGAGTTCGACGTGGTGGCGGAGGTAGGGGCCGGCGTCGGAGGTGGAGAGGATGCGTTCGGTGAGGGGATTGGCGAACCAGCGGAGGTCGGTGGGGGCGGGTTCGAGTTTGCCGAGGATGAGGCGCCACTGCTCGCGGAGAGAGGGGCGGGGGGCGAGGGCGGCGAGGAGTTGGCGGCGGGTCATCGGGATTTACGGAGCTGCCAGGCGAGGAAGGGAGAAAGGATGATCGTGCGAAAGGGCATTGCAGAGAACTATACGCCAAGTGATAAACTTTGAGAAGGCCAAGCCGTGGCGAAATGGCGGAATTGGCAGACGCAGCAGACTCAAAATCTGCCGTACTTCACTGTACGTGTCGGTTCGACCCCGACTTTCGCCACCACCATTCTTTCCTTCCTCCGAGGCCGAGAACCCGAAATGCCGAAAAAATACAATTTTTATGTGAAAGTGCTGGTGGTGGAGCAAGAGGAGGGGGAAGTGAATCCGGACCGGTATTCGCGGGAGATTACGCGGCAACTGGAGAAGATGTATGGGGTGAAGGTGGCCGAGGTAACGAACGTTACGGCTGACTGAACTCGCGCAAGAATTACGGCAACTGAGCCAGGAGTGGGCCGAGAGGCTGTTGGGGCGGCAGGCAGCATTCTGGACCGCGGACCGGTGAGAGCGGCGATGGGTGGCGATTGAGATTCCCGGTCATCTGTGTGATTCAGCGATCAACAATCATCAGCGCTTTGTGCGCGCGCTGGTAGAGGGCGGGGTGAAGTGGCCCGGCTACGCGCAGGACGATATGGTTCAGGTGCAGGCATTTTCGCGGACGGAGGCGCATCAGGTGGTCCGGCTATGGGAAGCGCTGAACCTGCACTTAGCCGATGTGATGGAGCAGATGAATGCGGAACAGATGCAGTATTCGTGCGTGATCGGGGGCAAGGCGGCGGTGACGCTTGAGCGGCTGGCACGGGATTAAGCAAGGCATCTGAAACAGCATCTCGAGGAGATCGGCTAGCGCGAGGTGAACTGGGGGGCGAGGCTCGCGTAGACGCGGCGGAAGTAGGGGTCGGTCATGGAGGCGATGTAATCGGAGATGCGGCGGGGGAGCGAGTCGCCGGGCTGGCCGGGGGGGAGTTGATCGGGGTGGGCGAGGAGGAACTCGAAGAGGAGTTCGATGGCGGCGGCGGATTGATCGCGTTCCTCGACGAGGATGGGGGTGTGGTAAACGCGGGCGTGGAGGAATTGTTTTAGGAGGCGGGAGGTTTCGGCGGCTTGAGGGGTGAAGCGGACGAGGCGATCGGGGTGGGCGCGGACGGCTTCGACATCGTGGACCTGAGCGGAGTGGCAGGCTTCGATAGTGCCTTGCATGAGGCCACGCATGAGATGGTCGATGAGGCGGCGCTGGACTTCGTGGAGGTGGATGCGTTCTTCGGCGGCGGGGAAGTGGGTTTCGACTTCGTCGATGAGTTCAGCGGCGAGGGGAACGGCGGCGCCGAGTTCGGAGAGGCGGAAGAAGCCGGCTTCGTGGGCGTCGTCGGTGTCGGCGGTGTTGTAGGCGATTTCGTCGACGAGGTCGATGAGCTGGGCTTCGATGGGGGGCTTGAGGCCGGGGAGGTATTCGGCGAGGGGGCCGGTGGTGCCGGGGGGGAGATCGCGGGAGTGTTTGACGATGCCTTCGCGGACCTCGAAGGTGAGGTTGAGGCCGGGGTAGAGGGCGTAGCGGTGTTCGTAGACCTCGACGATGCGGAGGGCGTGGAGGTTGTGTTCAAAGCGCTCGCCGTGGCGGGAGAGGACGGCGTTGAGGGCGTGCTCACCGGAGTGGGCAAAGGGGGGATGACCGATGTCATGAGCGAGGGCGAGGGCTTCGGCGAAGTCTTCGTCGAGGCCGAGGACGCGAGCGGCGGTACGGGCGAGCTGGGCGACCTCGAGGGTGTGGGTGAGGCGGTTGCGGAAGTGATCGGAGATGCCGGGGGGAAAGACCTGGGTCTTGGCTTCGAGGCGACGGAAGGCGCGGGAATGGACGATGCGGTCACGGTCGCGCTGGAAGTCGTTGCGGAAGGAGGGGAGGGACTCCGGAAAGCGGCGGCCCCGCGTCGATTCCACCGGGAAGCGAAGCGGGGCGAGGGCGCCGATGGCGGACATGATTATTTCTTGGGAGCCGTTGGGGGGGCGGGGGGAAGAGTACCGAGGATTTCGATAGCGGGGGTGGAGATGGGAGCGCGGGCGGTGCGCAGGGGTTCGAGGAGCTTGCGGGCTTCTTCGGGTTTGGACTTGGCGAGGACGCGGCCGAGTTGGAGGGTAGCCTGTTCCTTGGGGAGCATATAAGTGGGATCGTCGAGGAGTTGCCGGAGAATTTTTTCTGCTTCGGCGGATTTACCCTGGCCGAGATAGATCTCAGCCAAGGTGAAGCGGGCGAGAGAAGCGGGTTCTTTATCGCCGGAGAGGACCGCGTTGAGCTTTTTCTCGCCGGCGGCCATATCGCCGCGTTCGATGTCGAGCATGGCGAGCATGTAGAGGGCGAGATTGCCTTCCCGGGAGCCGGAGTAATTGGTGCTGACCTTGGTGAAGGCTTCGACGATCTTCTTTTCCTCTTCGGTGGTGCGGCTGGTGGAGGCTTGAGCAATGGCCATGGCAGCGCCGAGGGCCTGCTGGCGCTCGGCTTTCTTGTTCTGCATGAACCAATAGATTCCATAGCCGAGAGCCGCCACGACGAGGGCAATGCCGACGTAGGTGGCGACCTGTTTACGGTGGGAGGAGACGTATCCGGAAGCTTCGCCAACCGTTTCTACAAACGAGTCGTGCTTGATGACATTGTGAAGTGATTTATCCACGGGGCAATCCTACTGGGGAGACTCTAAGATTAACATGGCGGGCGGCGGGGTTGCTAATCGAGGGAGGTACGGACGAGTATGGGCTGGGAGTAACGGCCGGCGGCTTCGACGCGGAGTTGGGCGAGGCCGGTATCGAGCACCGGGGGCATTTTCGCTTCGACGGCGTAGAAGCCGACGTAGCCGGCGGCGAGTTCGGCGCGGGAGACTTCGAGGGTTTGACCATTGAGCCAGACGCGAACGGGGGCGACGACGCGAGGGGGATTCTGATCGGGGGCGGCGAGGCCGGCGGGCCAGGAGGGTTCAACGCGACCGAGGCCGGTGAGGAGGATTTGGACGCGCATGCCGGAGCGCAGTGGGGCGGAGGGCTCGAGGAGTTCGCCGGTGGCGGCATCGAGCAGGAGGGGTGCGCCGTCCCGGTCGGTGAAGATGGCGGGGGCCGTGGGGGCGAAGTCGAGATCGAGGCGGAGGTTGTGGCCGGGGCCGGCGAGATCGAGGGCGGGGGCGCCGAGGGGGGCGTCATAGGGAATCTGGAGCTGGGATTCGTCGTCGGAGGCGGAGAGGATGGGAATGGAGCGGCCGGCGAACTGGGCTTGGTCGAGCTTGAGGCCGACGACGCTGAGGACAGCGCCGGGAGCGGCGGAACGGGTTTGGAGGTCGGCGGCGGAGACTAGAGAGGGGTTGCGGCGGCGGTGGGGGGCATGAGTGAGGAAGACGCCCTCGTCGGCGAGAGAGACATAGAGAAAGTTGCCGCCATCGTTCAAGAGAACATCGAGAGCGGCAGCGCGGGGGAGATTGCCGCCGAGGCGGATCCAGGAGGCCGGGGCACTGAGGGTGGAGAAGGAATTAAGAGTGTAAAAAAGGCCGCGATCGGTGGCGAGGTAGATGGTGCCGCTGTCACGATCGGCCGCGAGGCCGGAGAGGGTTTGAGCGGGGAGATCGCCGGTGAGGTCATCCCAACGGAGGCCGCCGTCGAGGGAGCGCCAGAGGCGGGAATCACGAACTTCGAGCAGGAGTTGGGGGGAAGCGTTGTCGGACCAGCGGAGGGAGTACCGGACGGGGGGAGCGGCGGGAAGAACCTGCCAGGCGGCGCGGGAACCGGGCACCCATTCGAGGAGCGAGCCGTTTTCCCACTGGGCGAGGAGGCCGCGGCCGGCCTGGGGAGCGGCGAGAAGGCGAGTGAGGCGGAGATTGGGGAGGCCGGCGTTCAAGCTGAGCCAGGAGAGGCCGCCGTCGGCACTAAGCCAGAGGCCTTCGTCGGTGGAGACGGCGAGACGGTCCGGGTCGCGTGGGGAGAGGGCGAGGGCTCGGACATTTTCGCCAATGAGGCGGGTGTCGTCATGAGCGATCAGGTTCTGCCAAGTGTTACCAGAATCATCGGAGCGCCAAAGGAAGCGGCCGGCGGCGTAGGCGCGATAGCCATTACCGGGAGGGGTGTAAGCAGTGAGACCGGGCTCGGGGGTGCGATTGACGATGGCGGCGGTGAGGGGAGAGCGCGGGCCGGGCTCGGCCAGCGGGGACCAGGAGTCGAAATCGACCGTGCGGTAGAGCTTACCGGAGCGGAGGCGGACTTCGAGGGCAGCACCATCGGGGGAGAACCAGAGGGCATCGACGGGACCGGAGGAAAAGCCGGCGCGCGAATTGAAAACAACGGTTGTGCCGATGCCGCGCCAATTGAGGGAGTACTCCGGGGGTTGGGCGGCCAGCGGAAGCAGCAGGGCCCACCCGGCGAGAGCGGCCAGGCGCGGAAGGCGTTTTGTGTCAAAGCGACACATTCGTTTCTCCATTGTAATCTTTACCCTCAGGCTCAAGATCGGCCGAACATTTGCCGAACTGTTGTTAGGACGGGATGTTTCGCTAATCGTTGCCGGAGATTCGACGACGGAAGGTGAATTGCAAGGAATTTTTGGGGTAGACGATTTGGTGTTAAGATTGAAGACCAAGTAGTGTTGAGAACTGTCTTCCAACTCGGTTTCGCGGTTATGGTTATGGCCATGGCGAGCGGGGTGGTGTGTATGGCGCAGATGTTTCCCGCCAACCCCGCCGCCACGGGTAAGGTTGTGCATGCGCAGGGGCAAGTGCAGGTTCTCAAGGATGAAGTGCCGTGGGCGTTGAATGTGGGCGACACGGTAAACCCGAAGCAGGAAATTCTGACGGGTACGGATGGATACGCGAAGATACAGGTGCCGGATGGCAGTGTGTTTGAAATCTTTCCGAATTCGCGGGCGACGTTCCGGTCCAACCAGGGCAATCTGCGTGAGCTGATCGACCTTTGGGTCGGGCGCATCAAAGTACACATTGAAAAGCTGAACGGCAAGCCGAACCCGAACCGGATCCAGACGCCGTCAGCGGTGATTTCGGTGCGGGGAACGACGTTCGACGTGACGGTGGACGAACAAGAAATGACGCTGGTGCTGGTGGAAGAAGGCCAAGTGGCTGTGCAGCATGCATTGATGCCGTTTTCGGACGCGAAGATTCTGAACGGTGGTGACTATCTTCGTGTGTATAAGAACCAACCGCTGGCGCAGAAGCAATTCGATAAGGGTAATGTGTTGCAGAAGATGATGCGGGTGATGGCCGACGTTTGGCTGAACACGCCGCGGACTGGTGGGGCGGGTGCCGGTGCGGCGAGTCCCCTGCCTGTGCCTGGTCCGACGACGGGTGCGCCCGGAGTGGGATTACCGGGAGATACCGGCGCCCCGGCGCCACCGCCCAGTGCTCCGCCGCCTCCTCCGCCGCCCGGGTTCTAATGCGTCTGATTGTTTTGCTGCTGACTGTGGCCATTCTGGGAGCACAGGGTGTGCCCGCGGAGTGGAATGTGCGGCAGCAACTGGACGAACTCAAAGCAAAGTTTGAAGCGATCCCGCCACAGTTGGCCAAAGTGGATTTGAACCGCTGGAAGGAACAGGGTGTGGCGGTAGCTTATCTGAGCCAATACGAGGGAATGGTGTCGCAGTTGAAGAGTCTTTCGCTGGCGATTGGGGAATTGCGGCAGACGCCGGAAAAGCTGGCGGTAGCATTGGAGATTTTTCTGCGGTTTGACGCACTTGATTCCATGCAGAGGTCATTGATGGAAGCGGTCCGGAAGTATGAACCGGAGGGTACGGTGGCGGCGATTGAAGAGAGTTTTGTGGCGAGTGCGCCGGGGCGGAATCAGTTTCGCTCGTATTTGCTCGATCTGGCTTCATTGCGGGATAAAGAGTATGAGGTGTTGCAGACGGAAGCGCAGCGATGCCGCGTGGAGCGGAATATGCCGCAATTGCCGCCGAGGCCGGCGGCGGTGGCGCCGGTGAAGAAGAAATGACGGCGGCCGGGGCGGGCAAGCCTTTTGTGTGTCACATATGCCGGGAACGGTCGACAGCGATCTGTGTGCACTGCACGAAGGACGCTTGTGACCTGCACTTGTGCGAGCGGTGCAAGCGGTGTACGGATTGCTGTGTGTGCTTTGAGCAGAGGCAGGCGGGGCGGGGGAAGTAAGGGAGTGGGGGCTGCTGGAGACGACACGATGTGTTTCCGCTGATATCCCGCTGATTTCAGGTTATTGGCTGGACAAGAATTCCTCGACATCTTTATCATTGCCAATCGGGTTCATCATCTTACCGTTTGGATCCATTAAACAATACCAGTCGCATCGGCGCACCAGAGTAGATTTTCTTAGCTGGACAATCAGGTAGCCCCTATACTTTTTGTCACTCCTGTCCAAGTTGAGCCGGAGCTGGATTGGGGACCCGTATAATGATTTGCTTTTGGCGTAGCTTTTCCTTTTTGCTCTAACGAGGTTGGCCTTCCGAAGGCTCACCAGATGGTGTAAATAGTAGCAGCTGATCTGGTTGGTCTAAATCATGCACAGCAAGACACAGGCTGACCGCTACGCTATGTAGCAACAGCGCATCCGCCATCGGCATCCGGTGATTGTGCCAATAATTTAGTCTTCGATATCTCTCCTTTTGGCCCCGTTTGGCGCCGGGCCATCGCGCCGGGCATAGACTCCTATGCGCGCAGCGGCGTGTGGATCACCGGCGCGAAGCCAGGGAGGCTTCTTGCAATGGCCCGCCATCGCGCCATGAGTTGGTCGAAGCGATTGCGTTCCCGATACTGGGCCCCAAAGTGGATTTTGGTTCGCCCGCCGTGACGGGTAATCCTGGCGGCCAGATACAGCAGGCGCAAGCGATTCGTGGCAACAGTCCGATGCGTCAACTCGGGTACGGTGAGCGACTCTTCGCGCTCAAACAGCGCCAGCCAGCAATTTAATCTCATAGTTTCTCCAAAGGAGAAGGTTTGAGATAGGGTTTCCCACAGCCGTCGCCATGGCGGATTGTGGAAATCGAGTCCTTGCCACCGCCAGCCAGTTCTGGCAGCGTGATTGAGGACAGGCAGCCCGCCGCCACGAACAAATCAACCAGACACTAGGCAACCGATGCCAAGTCCGTATTGCATTGTACGGCCCCTATTTAGAAAAGCCGACGGAACCGGGAAGGCGCGAAAGTCAGCAAAGCTCATTCAAACCGGAACTTCACTGTATGCTCGAGCGGCGCAAACCCCGTCAGGTATAGCGTCGGCCCCGGCAGCTTCGGCTCGATGTACCGCATCTCGCGCGTCCACCAGTGCTCGCTCCGCCCCGGGCTCACCTTGATGACATCCCGCCCCACACGGTAGCGCGCCTCCTGCCCATCAATCAGATAGGACTCCGGCGCGTTCGCCACCGGCTTCACCCCCGTCAACTCTCCGCCCGGCCGAAACGCTATCTCAATCGTCACCGGTACATCCTCCGTACCCCCGGCTCGCACCTTCAGGTTGTAGCCGCCCTCGGCCTCTTCAAAACTCACACCTTGCTCAAAACGGCAAAGCTCCGAACGCGGCCGCTGCTTCTGCGTGGAATCCCACATCTCGCTATCGATCTTCCGCGCCGGCGTAAACGGCTGATAGTACGGCCCCTCCAAATTCTGCCAGGCATCAATCCGCGCCCCTTCCTTCCGGTACTTCTCGCTGCGGAATTGGCCCTTGCCGAAAAACGCGCTGATAAACCGTACCGTCGTCACCACCGCCTCACCCTTCACCAGATTCATCACCCGCGTCGAACCGTTATAGAAAAATGTCGCCGCCTGATCGCCCCGCCGAATCCGTGTCAGCCGGTTGTGCCGGAAGTCCCGCCGGTAGTTCTCCGGCAACGGCCCCGTCGCGATCGGCTTCAGAAACTCCGGATTCACCATCGCCGTCGATAACGTCAACGCCTCCGGCCGGAACGCCTCGGCCAACTTCCCCCACGCCCGGTTCCCCCGCCGCAGCGCCATATAGTGCAACGCAAAGTAATTCGCCGTCGGCTTCACAATCGTGAACTGGTCCTGCCGCCGCGAAAAGTCCGTCACCACCTCCCCGTTCGGCTGGATCAGATACAGCAGCGCCTCCAGATTCGCCGCCACCGCATCGAACAATTCCGGCCGCTTGTGCTTTTCCGCGATCGCGATCAGCGCATTGTTCACTAGCGGATTGTAGCCCCCCGTCGATCGCTCTGTGTACTGCCCGTCTTCATCGATGTCGATCCCTTCGGCCAGCCATTGGTCGATCCGCCGCGCATATGACTCCTTCGGAATACACTCGTTCACCTGCGCCAGCGCCGCGCTCAGGATCCACCGGTGGTTGGGCGTATGAATCCCCCCAACCGCCAGCCCCCCAGCCATCCTCTCGATCACTGGGCGCAGTAGCTCGAATACCTCCCGGTTCCCTCTCTGCTTGGCGATCAACAACGCCACGGCCGCCGCCCTCACCCCAAACGCAGTGTCCGCCGGCGAATTGAAATTCGTCTCGAGATTGGAAAAATTGCCTTCCGCACTCAGATTCTTCATCAATTGCGCCGCAGTCAACTTCATCCGCTCAAACAGTTCACTGCTCCCGTAGTGCTTCGACTTCGAGTGCATCAGCGCCGCTCCATAGTGCTCCAGCATCCCGCACATCGAACTCGGCAGCGGTATGCCATAGCCGTTCAACACCGCTCCCCGCCAGCGGCTCGCCGGATCCAGGATCTGCTGCTTCAACAGAGATTCCACTGCCGCATTGCTGTGCCCCAAGGCAATTTCCAATGGATCCCCGCCCCCATCCTGCCCCGGCGCCGGCACCGCCAAAGCAACCGCCATTAAGTCTCGACGTGTCATCATGCTACTCTTCCAGGCTAACCGACATCCCGGCCGCTCTCCGGTCTTTCTTGCGATACGATACCTCTCATGTTCCACGCGATCCTCTCCCTCGCCCTGCTTCAGTCGGCCGATCCCAGCGTGCTGGCCCGCATCGAACCCCGCATGCAGGCTCACGTCGACAAGGGCCATATCCACGGCACCGTCACACTCCTCATCGAGAAAGGTCAACTCGTTCACTCCGCCGTCACCGGTTGGGCCGATCGCGAAAACAATAAGCCCATGCGCAAGGACTCCATCTTTCAGATCATGTCCATGACCAAACCCTTCACCGGCGTCGGCATCATGATGATGGTCGAGGAAGGAAAACTCAACCTCCATGACCCCGTCGCCAAGTACCTCCCCGAATTCCGCGACAAACCCAATGTCCTCGTCCGCCAACTCATGACTCATACCTCCGGCATGGCCTCCAATCCCATCGGCGCCAACATCGATTGGTACTACTCGATGAAGGTCAGCCTCGAGGACGCCGTCAAGTTCTACGCCACCGTCCCGCTTATCTACGATCCCGGTACGAAATGGGTTTACTCCAATATGGGAATCGCTACCCTCGGCCGGCTCATCGAAGTCACCAGTGGCTTGAAGTACGAAGATTTCATCCACCAGCGCATCCTCGCCCCCCTCGGCATGAAGGACAGCTTCTTCTTCCCCCCCGAGGACAAGAAGTCCCGCATCGTCGTCAACTACTGCACCAAGGACGGAAAACTCTCCCCCTGCCCCCACACGACCCTCGGCGGGGACTCGCGTAACCTCCGCGCCGGCGCCACCTACCCGGCCCCCGAGTTCGGCCTGTATTCCACCGCCGCCGATCTCGCCGAGTTCTATCAGATGATGCTCGCCGGCGGCTCCTGGAAAGGCAAACGCTTCCTCTCGAAAGCCTCCGTCGCCGCCATGACCATGGTCCAGACCGGTGACATCAAAGCCGGCCACAACGCCGGTACCGCCTTCGGCCTCACCTGGGAGGTCGCCAAGGATCCCGCCGCCGCCGCCATGCTCTGGTCCATCGGCACATTCGGCCATGGCGGCGCCTTCGGCACCCACGGCTGGATCGACCGCGCAAAGCAACTCGTCGGCGTCTTCCTCGTGCAGGGCGGCTCCGGCAATGCCGAAGCAAAAGCAAACTTCATTGCCATGGCTTCCGCCGCAGCGAACTAAAGGCGAAATCTTCGCTTGAAATTCGGTCTTTCTTCGCCTAAAATCAGGCTATGGCTCTGACCCGTCGCCAAAAAGATCTGCTCGACTTCCTTGCCAGCTTCATCGAACGGCACGGTTACTCCCCCAGTTATGAGGAGATCGCCTCCGGCATGGATCTCACTTCTCTGGCCACTGTTCACAAGCACATCCACTCCCTCGAGACTAAAGGCTATCTCAAGCGCGGTTTCAACCAGAGCCGCTCCCTCGAGATCTCCCCCAAATACCTCGAAGAACGCCGTAGCTACGCCGCCGCGCCTGCCCTCGCCACCCCCGCCCTCCAGGTGCCGCTGCTGGGCCGCATCGCCGCCGGCGCCCCCGTCGAAAGCGTCGCCAACCAGGAGACCCTCGCCTTCCGCGATTTCCTTGGCAACGAGGACACTTATGCCCTCCAGGTGCGCGGCGATTCCATGATCGAAGACCATATCTGCTCCGGTGACTTCGTCCTGGTCGAAAAAGTCCACTCCGTCCGCGATGGCGATATTGTCGTGGCCCTCGTCGATGGCATGGAAACTACACTCAAACGCTTCTATCGCGAGCCCGGTGAGATGGTCCGCCTCCAGCCGGCCAACTCCTCCATGGACCCCATCCGGGTCCCCCAAAACGTCGTCAGTGTCCAGGGCCGCGTCCTCGCTGTCCTCCGTAAATACTAAGCTCCGATCCACTGAGATAAGCTATTTCGCATGGCTCAAGTCATGCGTTCCAGCTCTCCGGCCGATGTCGTTGTCATCGGTTCCGGGGCCGGCGGCGGTACCGTCACTCACGTCCTGGCAAATCTCGGCATCAAGGTCACCCTCCTCGAGGCCGGCCCCGGCCTCAATCCGGCCAAAGACTTTAAGGAACATATGTGGCCCCACCAGGTGGACCACCGCGGCGCCGAGTCCGCTGATTACTACCTCGGCCGCCTCAGCCCGAAATTCGGCTGGTTCAATGCCCCCAATGGCTTCTGGGAAATTGAGGGTGAGCCCTATACCACCGCCCCGGGTACCAACTTCCGCTGGTTCCGCTCCCGCATTCTCGGCGGACGCACCAACCACTACGGCCGCATCACGCTGCGCTTCTCCGACTATGACTTCAAGCCTTACTCGACCGATGGGCTCGGCGACGACTGGCCAATCACCTACGAGGACGTCGTCCCCTATTACGAAAAGGCCGAACGATTCATCGGCGTTCTCGGCACCAAGGAAGGCCTGCGCACCGCCCCGGACGGCATCTTTCAGCCCGCTCCGCCGCCTCGCGTTCATGAAGTTCTCGTCCAACGCGCCGGCCGCAAACTCGGCATTCCCGTCATTCCCTCGCGCATGGCCATTCTCACCAAGCCGCTCAACGGCCGCCCCGCCTGCCACTACTGCGGCCAGTGCGGCCGCGGCTGCATCACCGCATCCAACTACTCCTCGAGCCAGGTGCAGATCTTCCCGGCCATGAAAACCGGCAACGTCAACCTTATAAACAATGCCATGGTCCGCGAATTGATCACCGGACCCGACGGCAAAGTCACCGCCGTCAGCTACATCGATAAAGTCACCAAACAGGAAAAGCAAGTCCGCTGCCGCGCCGTCGTCGTCGCCGCCAGTGCCTGCGAAAGCGCCCGCCTCCTGCTCAATTCGAAGTCACCCCGCCACCCCAACGGTCTCGCCAACTCGAGCGGCGTCGTCGGCCGCTACCTCACCGATACCGTCGGCTACGGACTCTCCGGCTACATTCCCGCTCTCGCCGGCATGCGCAAATACGACAGCGATGGCATCGGCGGCATGCATCTCTATATCCCCTGGTGGGAGTTCGACAAGAAGAACAAAGACTTCCCCCGAGGCTACCACGTCGAAATCGGCGGCGGCTTCGGCATGCCCCAGGTCGGTAGCTTCGGCGGCGTCGTTCGCCGCCATGAAGGCTATGGCCGCGCCCTGAAAAAGCATATCCGCGAAGAATACGGCTGCTTCGTCGGCCTCTCCGGCCGCGGAGAGATGATCCCCAACGAACATAGCTTCTGCGAAATCGATCCCAATGTCGTCGACCGCTTCGGGATCCCCGTGCTGCGCTTCCACTGGCGCTGGAGCGAGCACGAACTGAAACAAGCCAGCCACATGCATAAGACCTTCACCAGCATCATCGAGACCATGGGCGGCACCGTGATCGGTCTCCGCAACCCCGAGCGTGAAGGCCAGGGTATCTCCACCGGCGGCTCCATCATTCACGAACTCGGCACCGTCCGCATGGGTAAGGATCCCAAAAAGAGCGCTCTCAATGGCTACAATCAGGCTCACGACGTCAAGAATCTCTTCGTCGCCGATGCCGCGCCCTTTGTCAGCAACCCCGACAAGAACCCGACTCTCACCATCTGCGCCCTCGCCTGGCGCACAAGCGAATATCTGGCCGAAGAAATGAGGAAAGGCAATGTCTAGCAATTACACCCGGCGGGATTTACTCCGCAACGCCGCCTTGGGCGCCGTTCTCGGCGGCATCAGCGACGACCTGATGGCCGAAGTGCACCTGATGGCCGAATTTGATCAGGCCGCCTCCGGCGGCGTTTATCAGCCCAAGGCCTTCGCCACCGGAGAATGGGCAACCCTGCGCCATCTCTGTGACCTCATCCTGCCGGCCGACGAGGTTTCCCGCGGCGCCATCGAAGCAGGTTGCCCACAGTACATCGACCTGCTCGCCAGCGGCTCCTCGGAGTTGGCCATGATACTCGCCGGCGGCATCCAGTGGCTCGACTCCATGGCCCGTGGCGCCCATGGCAAACCCTTCATGAGCGCCAGCCCCGAGCAGCAAACCGCGCTGCTCGACCGCATCGCCTACCGCCGCAACGACTCCCCGGATCTCGCCGCCGCAATCCGCTTCTTTGAACTGCTGCGGCGCATGACCGTCGACGCCTTCTACACCAGCAAAATCGGCATCGCCGATGTCGGCTATATGGGAAACAAGGGAATGACAAAATTCGAGGTTCCCGTCGAAAGCCTCCAATACGCAATCCAGCGAAGCCCGGTCTAGAACTCGAATGCCAAGATCAGGCACACCAAATTCCAGGCGATCAGCCCCGCATAGAACAGATTGATTCGGGAGAGCAACACTCTCCGGTCCATTCGAACGCAATAAAGCGCCAGAAAGAGTCCAAACAACTTCACGAGAGCAAGTCCCGCTACCGGATGCGGGGCCATTTGCATGCTCCAACACACAATTGGATTCGCTTCGCCCACCCCATGGATCAAGAAGGCGACGGTACTCAGCAGGTCCAGCACCTGCAGGTAGGCAAACTGTATAAATTGGCTGGATTGGACGAGTGCCAGAAGAAGCGTCATATGCTTCCCAGAGATTATCCAGTCATGGAGTAGCCCGTCTATGGTACATCCCAAGCCAAAAGATGCGCTTTTTCCCAGTACTTGGATGATAAAGCTAGGCCTCCAAAGTGCCGATAATTTACTGTATGCGAGTACTAAGGCTTGGCAAGATTGAGGCAATTCCCTTTTTTTGCATCGCTTTAGCTGTAGTACTAGTAGGGCTGCATCTCGCTTTGGCGCTCTGGGCGAGTAATGAGTTTACCCAACCCGAGGGCATTGTCGCCACCCAGATTCTGCACTTCGCTCAGACAGGAGCCTTATACTTTAGCCTCGATCAATACCCCTATACGGTCTGCGCCTACATGCCGCTGTTCTACTCTCTGGCTGCTGGCTTGGTAAAGCTGGGAATTCCTGTACTGCTCGCGGACCGTTCGTTGAGTTTTGTTTCCTTAATCGCGCTGTTCTGGCTGGTTGGACGCCTTGGCGCCGTATACGGTCTGCCACGCCGCGAGCAGAGGCTAACGATGGCTCTGGCGGGGCTCACGCAGATTCTTCTAGGCTGGGGCACGGTCGGCCAAGTAGATACAATGGCGATTGCTTTCTCGCTGGCGGCCTTCTACCATTACGCTCGTTTTGAGCGCTTGGGGGCAGCTTCCCTCGATTGGGCTGCTGGCTGGGCTCTCGCCGGCTTGCTCACCAAGCAAACCGTCATTGCGGCGCCGATGGCGATCTTCCTGCTCCTGCTGCCCCGCCATCGGAGCGCGGCGTTACGCTTTGCCCTGCTCGTCGGCGGCTTGGGCGCGGCGCTCGTGCTGGCTCTCAACACAATGCTCGATGGCCGCTTTCTTACCAATACCGTCTTCGCCAATATCAATCCTTTTGCTCTCTACAAACTGCGCTTGCCCCTTGAGTATTTCGCAATCGTGCTCTCACCGCTCCTGCTGCCAGTGCTGACAAGCCTGCCGGCAGCCCGTCGCGATGGAGTTCTGGCTCCCTATCTTTACTTGGGGCTAGCGGCCGCAGTCTTTCTTTTGACGGCCCCCAAGGTGGGCGCCGACTCGAACTACCTGATTGAATCCTCCATCCTGCTCGTGCTTGCCGCCATGATCGGGCTCAACCGCCTCGGCTTCTTCGACTTGTTTGCCCGGGGCAGCCAAGGCTGGGTGACCCTGCTGGTTCTGCCGTTGGCCTTGTTTGTCGTTCAGAATGTGCGGGTCGCCGTAATGGACATGGAAACACGCTGGGCTCGAGAACAGCGGTTTGCTGAGCAGGTCGTCGCCGTCAAACCCTTCTTGGCGGTACCTGGCCGGGTTCTGTCGGCCGATTCCAATAGTCTGATGCGAACCCAGCGCTCCTTCGAGGTCGAGCCGCTGATTTACCGCCTGCTGGTTGAAGCCGGCCGCATCGACGGCCGCCGCCTCGAGCAGGATCTTGACCAGGGGCGGTTTAGCACAGTGATCCTCTATGACGACGTCCGCGCCGCAATTGATCCCAACCCGGAATTCCCTCGGCTCACCCGGGAGCAGCGCGAAGCCATTCGCCGCCGATATGAACTCGTCAAGCACGTACCCGGCCCAAATCTGGCCGGACTCTACGTCTACCAGCCGCAAGGAGCAAAGTAATGGTCAAAGCTTTAGAGACACAATTGGCCAGCTACCACGAAGTCCGCTTCCAACATGACCCCAAGCGTCTCCGCGTCTGGCGCGTGCTCGCCGGCTATCTGCAGGCTTGGATTCAGCCCGATGGGGCATTACTCGAGTTGGGCGCAGGCTACGGAGAATTCTCCCGCTCCATCACAGCCGCCAGTAAATGGGCTCTCGATATCAACCCCGACTTGGTTCGCTATTGGGGACCCTCCATCCATCCGCTGATCCAGTCCGCTCTTGATCCTCTCCCGCTCGCCTCCGGTAGCCTCGATACCGTCTTCGCCTCCAATTTCTTCGAACACTTTACTCTGGAGCAAGGCGCGGTGATTCTTGCCGAGATCCATCGCTTGCTGAAGCCGGGAGGCCGTCTGATCGTCGTACAGCCCAACTTCCGGCTTGAGCCGCGACGCTATTTCGATGACTACACACACCGCACGGCTTACACCGAAACCGGCTTTGCCGATTTTCTTCAGTCGAGCGGATTTCACCTGCTGCGGGTTGAAGGCCGTTTCACACCCTTCAGCATGAAGTCGCGGATTCCTGTAGCGGAGTGGCTCATTCGACTTTATCTCGTTTTACCCTGGCGTCCTCTGGCCGGACAATTCCTCATAGTGGCAGAAAGGTAGGCAGCCTATGTGGCATGGAAAAAAAGTCGCCGTCATCTTCCCGACATATAACGAAAAAGACTCGATTCGCGCCGCCGTATTGGGCTATTTCGCGACCGGACTCGCCGACGAAATCATCGTCGTCAACAATAATGCCGCCCCGGGGACGAGCGAGGAAGTGGCCGGCACCGGTGCCCGCGAGATCTTTGAGATTCGCCAGGGTTATGGCAACGCCTTGCTGAGTGGCATCGATCACTGCGATGCCGACCTGATTGTGCTCTCCGAGCCCGATGGTACTTTCAATCCCAACGACCTGGTCAAGCTGCTCGCCTATAGCGACGACGTGCCGGTGGTCTTTGGCACGCGAACAAGCCGGGAGTTCATCTGGGCCGGGGCGAACATGGGTCGCTTCTTGCGCTGGGGCAACTGGGCGGTGGCGAAGATGACGGAGTTGCTGTTCAACACGACCATCCTGACCGACATGGGTTGCACACTGCGGCTCTTCGACACCGCAGCGATTCGCAGGATTCGCCCGCACCTGACAATCGGCGGCTCGCATTTCGGGCCCCAACTGTTGATGGAAGTCGTAGCGCACGGGATCCCGTTCGTCGAGATTCCGGTGAACTACAAGAGCCGGGTAGGCGAGTCGAGCGTGACGGGCAGTTTCTGGAAAGCCTGGCTGCTTGGCTGGCAGATGATCTTTCTCGTTTGGAAGTACCGGCTTGGCCTGGTCAAGCGAGACAGAACCCCCTGGCGGCCGGAGGAGGGTCGCAGTCCAGAGCAACGGGAACTGACCGTCAATGACCCCTCTCTGATAAACCTGGTGCGCGCCGTTGGCCTGAAGCAATCCGAGGCGCCAACCCAAACCGCGAAAAGACTGGGCTGACCGGGTTATTCGACCTTTGGCTGCCCTCCTCTAGCCGCTGATTCTCATTCCGCGCATGCAGCGCTTGCCCGCCATCCGTTCCGCCACCTCCACCACCGACCGGCCGCTCCCCTTCTTCCTCACCCTCACCTGCACCGCGATTCGCTCCTTCATCGCCTCCACATGCGAAATGATTCCCACGCGCCGGCCGCCCCCTCGCAAGGCATCGAGTCCGCTCATCACCAGATCCAGATGATCCGGGTCGAGCGTCCCAAAACCCTCATCAATAAACAGCGAATCGACAAACGACTCCTTACCCTCCAAACCCGAGAGCCCGAGCGCCAATCCCAAGCTCACCAGAAACCGTTCCCCGCCCGACAATCCCGCCACCGCCCTCACCTCCCCGCCCAACTCGGCGTCCCGGACCTGCAAGCCCAGCGGGCCCACCTTCGATCGCTCCAGTTCAAACCGCGGCGCCAGATTTCGCAGATGATGATTCGCCAACGCCGTTAATTGATCCATCGTCAGCGCTTGCACAAAGCGCCGGAACTTATCGCCCTCCTTCGAGCCGATCGCCTCGTTCACCTCATCCCACAGCAACCAGGCCTCTTCAAGCCGGGTAAGTTCCTCACCCAGTTCCGCCCGGCACTGCTCCCGCTTCGCGTTTTCCGCAAGCGCATTACTAATAGCCCCCACCTCCCTCAGCGCCTCTTGCAGAACCTCCGCCGCCGCGTCCCGGCGCCGCGCCAATTCCTCGCTTTCCGGCAGCCCCACGCATTCCCGCCCGGCCTGTTCCCAGGCTTTCCGCGCCTGCGTCAGCCTTGCCTGTGCCTGGGCCAATTCAAGATCCACCGCCGCCACGCGCCCTCTCAGCGCCATGGCGTCCACCTCATCGAGCAAGCGCTGCGCCTCGACGCTACTCACGCCCGCCGCCGCGGAGGCCTCCTCCCAAACCCGCTCGGCCGCGAGAGCCGCTTCCCGCCGGCGTTCCTGCTCGCCCTCAAGCTCAGCCACCTGCGCCTGCAATTGCCGTTCCCCTTCCCGCGCAATTCCCGCTACCTGTTTCCGCTCGCCGGCGGCATGCTCGGCCGCCTGCAATTGCCGGTTCCAACGTTCCCGGTGCGCTTCCGTTTCCTCACCTTCCAACAATTCCCGCCGCGCTTTCTGCCTCTCCTCCAGCTCTTCATCGGCCATCGCTCGCCTCCTCTCACGATCGCCCACTTCCCGTCCGGCCGCCTCCACCGTCTGGCTCATCTGTTCGGCGCCCGCGCGTTGTTCGGTCAAACTCTGCTGCTTGCGGTCATACTCCTGCCGGGCAGACGTCCATTCGTCGATCTGCCTGCCCACGCTACCCCACCACGCCTCTAACTGCTTCCGCACTACGTCCCACTCGCCCCGGCACAACTCGACCCGCGGCCGCAGCAAGCGCTCGTTCCCACTCAGTTCCTCCCCCAATGCATTACGCTGCTGCTGTTGCTGGCCCAGCGTGCTCGCCCGCTGAGTCAACTCCACCTGCAACTGCACCAGTCTTTGCCGCTCCGCGATCAAAACCCCCTGTTCCCGGATCTCCTCCCCGGCACGTTGCAACTCCGCCTGCCATCCGGCCAGCGTTGCCTCATCCACCTCCCGGTTCTCCCGCAGTGTCTTCTCCGCCGCGCTCTGTTGCTCCCGCAGTACTTGCATCTGCCCCTGCGCCTGGCTCGCCAGCGTTTGCAGGCTCATTCGCTTCTCTTCGAGGCTGTTGCTCTCCCGCCGCAAGGCCGCTTCCCGCCCGCGAAAGTCATCGGCCAATTGCCGCAACCGTTCATCGGCATCGTGATGGGGATGCTCCCTCGACCCGCACACCGGACACTCCTGGCCCGCTCGCAAGCGTTCGCGCAACCGCGCCACGCTTTCCTCCGCCGCCAGCGCGGCGCTGCCCGCCGACGCCGAGGTCTCCTCCACGCGCGCCCGCAGCTCCGCGCCCCGCTTCTCCACATCACTTAACTCCGCTATCCATCCCGCCAGCTTTTCCTGCTCGCGGGCCAACTGCCCCGCCGCTTCGTTCCGCTGCCGCAGCGCCTCCTGGTACTGCCTCCCCTCGGCTTCCCATTTACTCAATTCCATTCGGCGGTCTTCGCGCTCCGCCAGTTGCGCCGCACTCCATACAGTGCCTCCTTCCCCGATCTTGCTGGACACTTGCTCCAACTCGCTCTGGCACTCTGCCAGTTCCCGCGTACGGTCCTCTAGCCCATTCCATTGCGCCTCGATCCGCAGCCGCTCCCTTACCAGATTTTCGATCCAGGCTCGGTTCGCAGCCGCCTCGGCGCACCATTGCTCCTGCTCGAGGCGCGAGCCAAGCGCCGCCACTTCCCGCTCCGCGCCGTCAATCGTCTGGCGCGCCTGCTCGAGCTTCGCCGCCTGCTCACGCCATTTCCGCCCTGCTTGATTCGCCTCGCTGGTGGCCGATATCTGTTCCTGCCGCGCCAGCCTCACCGCTTCGTCCAGCCGCGCTGCCTCTTTCCACAACGGCTCCCATGCTTCGACTTCGCTCCGCCGCGCTGCCGCCTCCTGTTGGCTCCGCAATTCTTCCTCGCCGGCCCGCCTCGCTGCCCCGGCCGCCGCCTCGGCCTGCTCCCGCTTCGTAGTCAGATTCTCCTCCGCCGCGCGCCAAGCATCCCGCCGCTGGCGCCAATCGTGCAACTTGCCCCGCAGCGGGTCGACGCGATCCAGCCGCGCCAGTAGCTGGCGCTCTCCGGCGATAGCGGCGTCGCACTGCCGCACGCGCCCCGCTTCTTCCTCCGCCCGGCCATACTCCACCTCGCGCTTCGTCAGATCTTCCCTCATTGCCAGTTGTCGCCCAGCCTCCGCTTGCCTGCCTTGCGCACCCGCCGCTTTCGCTTCCCATTCCCGTTTGTTGGCGAGTATCCCGGCCTTGGCTACCTCCCCCAGCACCTCCACGTTGCCGATCAGAGCCTTCTTCGCCTCCACCGCCTCCCGCTTTTCCTTCGTCAATTCAAACAACCGCGCCGAGATCCGTTGATACAAATCCGTACCCGTGATCTTTTCAAGCAACGCCGCGCGCTCGTTCTCCCCGGCTTGCAGAAACGCGTCAAACTGCCCCTGCGCGAGCAAGGCCGTCCGCCGGAACTCGTCATAGCTCAGCCCCACCCGCTGCCGGATCTCCGCCTCCACGGCCTCCAGTTTGTTCGCCAGCATCCGGCCGTCTCCGATCCGCTCGAGGCTCCGCTTCGGCGCCTGCAATTTTCCATTCGGCTTTCCGTAGGCGCGTTTGATCTCCCAATGCGCCCGGTACTCGACGCCATCCTGCCCGCAAAACTCCACCTCGGCATAACCATGCCCCTGCCCCTTGCTCAAGATGTGGCCCGCCTGATCTCCCTTCAGTTCATCCCCGTTCACATCCTCGATCCGGTCTCCCGCCACCAGCGCCTGCCGCGGATAGCGCCCATACAACGCAAGACACAACGCATCGAGTAAAGTCGACTTGCCCGCCCCCGTCTCACCCGTAATCGCGAACAACCCCGCCTCAGCCAGCAAGCCCTCGCGAAAGTCCAACTCAAACTCTCCAACAAGACTCGCCAGATTCTTTCCCCGGATCTTCAACAGCTTCATGCCTCCACCTCCTCTTTCACCCGCTCGAACACTTTCCGGTGCCGCTCCTCCGGCTCCTTGCCGTGCTTGTCAAAAAACGCCCGCCGGAACAGCTCCCCGGGCTGCAACTCCGTCACCCTCTCGCCAAACCCGGCACTCTTCCCCCTCTCCGTCTCTTCGAGCTTCACCTCCACGAGCCGTACGCCCGCCCGCTCCGCCATCGCATCCAGTTCCTCCCGGTATCCCACCGGCAAGCCCTCGCGCCGCAACTTCACTTGCGCAAACGGCATGCCCCCACCCAACCCCGCCAACGCCCCCTCCACCTCACCCCACGGCAAAAACCCCCGCTCCGGAATCCGGAAAAATCCCGTCCCCCGCCGCAGCACACGCCTCCTGCTCACCACCGTCCGCCCCGCGATTTCCACCACCGTCACCCCATGCTCATAGCCCGCCTCTGTCGCGCTCAGCGGAATCAGCGAGCCGGAATACTGCAGCCGCTCGCCATCCATCCGCTGCGCCTTATGGAGATGACCCAGAGCCACATAGGCCGCCTCGGGCGGGAACACCGTCACCGGCGCCGCGTCCTCACCCCCAATCAGAATCCCGCGCTCCGCCCCCGGTGATTCCTCTCCCCCCCGCACGTGCAAATGCCCCGTCACCACCAGCGGCCAGGGCTCCCACTCTCCCCGCGTCCGCTCCGCCATCTCCTGATACAGCCGCGCCACCATCCGCGGCAGCCGCCGCTCCCCATCCTCGTCGTTCATCGCCGGCAGACACCGCGCCGTCGGATAGCTCACCGCCAACACGCTCCCCACCCTCACCCCCTCCCGGTTACTTACCTTCACCAGGCGCCCGGCCGTCTCCATCTGCCCGTTCTTCCACTTCACATTGCCCACCACATGCACGTCCACAAACCGCAACACCTCCCGCGGCGCCTCCAGCCGCCCAGCCGCATCATGATTGCCCGCCACCACCACAATCTCCATCCGCGGACACTGCCGCCGCAGTTGCACCAGCGTCTCAAAATACAGCTCCTGCGCCTCCACCGGCGGATTCCCCGTGTCAAACACATCCCCCGCCACCACCATCACATCCGCCTGCTCCTCGCCGGCAATCCCCACCACCTGCGCCATCGCTTCGCGCTGCTCCTCCGCCCGCCCATACCCCCGCAGGATCTGCCCCAGATGCCAGTCCGCCGTGTGCAGTAGCTTCATGCTCCCGAGATTACCAAAAATAAGTTGCCATGGCTACTTATGTTTTCTTACACTGGTCTCGTGGCCGCGGATCTTACCTACTCGCTCATGGAACTCGCCGAACTCACCGGCCTGCAGCCCCGCACGATCCGCAACTACATCGAAAACGGCCTGCTGGCCGGCCCCTCCTCGCACGGCCGCGGCGCCCGCTACTCCGATTCCGACCGCCAGCGCCTCATCCTCATCCGCGACTTCCGCGAACGCGAAAATCTCAGCTTGCGCGAAATCCGGCACCGGCTCGCCCTGCTCAACGCCGGCGATCTCGCCCGCGCCTCGGCCACCCTGTCTCATCCCAACCCGAAATCCTCCGCCCTCGCCTACCTCGATTCCATCCTCGGAGGCAATCCGGAAACAAAACCGCAGCCGCTGCTGTCGCGCGGCCGCCCCCGCGCCGAATCCCGTCTCCACCTCGAGGTCACCCCCGACCTCGAACTCATCTGGAAGGGCCCGGCCACCGCGGAATACCTGCGCCTGCTCGACCAGATGGCCGAACTCCTGCGCAAGCAACTATCCCAACCACCCGGAGAACCATCCCATGAAAATTGACCTCTCTCTCGACCGCTCTCTCGCCTGGGGCCGCGGTGGCTCCGTACGCTATCTCCGCGCCCTTATCAGCGCTCCCCCCGCGCCGGACAACACCACCCCCACCCCGCGCAATCTCGCCATCGCCCTCGATAACTCCGGCTCCATGCAGGGCCCTTCGCTGTCCACCGCCAAGACGGCCATCACGCGCGTGCTCGACCTTCTCGGCCCCGATGACATCTTCTCCCTGGCCGCCTTCAATAGCGACGTCACGATCCTTGCCAATGCCCTGCCCCTCACCGGGGCCAACCGCGCGCTCATCCTCGATTCACTCCGCCGCCTCGAGGCCACCTCGCAAACCAACCTCAGCCACGGCTGGCTCTCGGCGGCCCGCTGCGCCGCCAGTGCCATGGAGTCTTTCCCCGCTCATCACCACCACATCCTCGTCCTCTCCGATGGCCAGGCCAACCAAGGCGAACTCAACCCCGACGCGCTCGGCCAACACGCCGCCGAACTCCGCGCCCGCGGCCTCACTTCCTCCGCCATCGGCATCGGCGAAGGCTATGCGCAAACCCAGCTCAAGCCCATTGCCGAGCAGGGAGGCGGCCGCCTCCACGACGCTCAGTACACCCACGAAATTCTCGAAGTCGTCTCCGCTGAACTCACCGACCTGCTTTTCACCGCCGCCCGCGACCTCGAACTCACCCTCACCACGCCCCCCGATGTCGAGGCCGAATGCCTCTCCAACTTCCCCTCCCGCCTCACGCTCGGCCGCCTCCGTGCCCAACTCGGTCTCCTGCCCCACACCCGCCAGCGGGACTGCATCTTCCTGCTCAAACTCCCCCCGGGCCTGCCTGGAGAATCGCTGCCGTTTTCGCTCCGCCTCTCCTGGACCGGCCACGAAGGACGAAAGCAAACGCTCGATTCCCCACCCCTGTCGCTCACCTTCGCCTCCAGCAAGGACAATCGCGCCCAGCCCCGCGATATCCCCACCTCATTGCGCGTCGCTGAAACCTGGCAGAACTCGCTCATCGAGCGGGCCGTCGATCTCAATCGCCGCGGTGAATTCGAGGAAATCAGCACCCTGCTCCGCAATGAACTCCAAGGGTTCCGCCGCTACGTCGACGGCCTGCCTGGGGGCGAAGCGTTTCTCGAAAATCTGACACACCTCCACCAATCCGCCCACCGTCACTGGGACGAACGCCGACGCAAGGAACTAACTCTGTCGGCCTTCCACTCCCGCCGCGGCGAAAAAGACACCCGCGTCACGGCCCGCCCCGGCCTCGGCCAGCAGGTCCGCGACCTCTAAAAACTCAGCCGCAACTGAAACCGCAGCGCCCGCCCGTCGTTCAGCGTGTTCGTGATCACGCCAAAATTCGGGTCTGTCAGCGAACTGCCCGGCTCGGCGAATTGTGCCGTGTTCGTCAGATTGATCGACTCGGCGCGGAAGTTCAACCGCAAATCCCCTTTGAGCGTCCAGTCGCTCGCCACGCTCGCATTCAGATTGCGGATACCGCCGCGGCGAAACACGTTGCGCCCCAGATTGCCCGTCATCTGCCCCACCGGAATGTAGGCAAACGCACTCCGCGGCAACTGCTGCCGCGACCGGTCCGGATGCCCCACCGTATTGCCGAGGATGCTCGGGTCGAGCAGGTTCGGCCGGTCTCCCGAGATTCCGTCCACATTACCGAAGCCCGGCGCATCACTGCCCGTCTTCAAGTTGAAGGGCGTGCCGACCTTGCCCAGAAACACGCCGTTGATCGACCATCTGCCCCACTTGCGCCCCCCCCACGGCAGCGCATAAGTACCTCGCGCCAGAAGCGCGTGCGGCTGGTCGAAATCACTCCGGCCCTTCAGATCCTTGTGCGTCTCATCGTCGGTCTGGCTGCGGTTGTTGAACCCGTCCTGGTCATAGGCCGTGTTCGTGTAGCTTGAGCCCAAATCCATCGCCTTCGACCAGGTATAGGCACTCTCGAGGGAAATGCCACGCCACCGCGGCACAACCAAACCGAGCTTCATCGCATCGTAATAGCCGCGGCTCGAACTCGTCGTGTACCGTATGTCGGCATATTGCGCCAACGGCCGCCGCGCGTCGATATTGCCGGACGTCGGCGCCAGCCCGGGCGCCTGCCGCGCCCGGTTCAGATACCAGCGCTGCAACAGCTTCGAGGCCCGCGAGCCGATATAGCCTGCCTCCACGCGCAACACCTTCCCCACCGGCACTTCCCACTTCAGGTTGTACTGGTGCGCATAGGGCGTCGCCAGATCCTTGGCAAAGGCGTACAACACTGTCCGTCCCGCCTTCGAGATGTCCGCCGGCAGCTTCGACAGTGGGTTCAGCAGATCCGGATCCGGTATCACCAGCTTGATGTTATTCGGCGCATTGAAGCGGATCGACTGAAAAGTCACCGGAAAGATTTCCCCGTGATGCATCCCGTAGGCCAGCCGCACCACGCCCCAGCGCGCGTCCTCCCTCGGCCGCCACGCCAGCCCGAGTGACGGACCCACATTGTTCCAATCCGACGGATAGCCGACATCATTGAGCCGGTTCACCTCCATGGGTCTGGTAATCGGCCGCCAGCTCACTCCGTAGCTGATGGTTAGCTTCCGGTGCGCCTGCCACACATCCCCGGCATAGAAAAAGTTGTCCCAATTGCGAAAGCCTCTCTCGAGCGGCAGAATCGCAATCGAGGTGTAGTAAAAAATCGGCAAGCCCAGCCGCAAATTCGTGATCGCATCGTTGCCCAGATTGTTGTTGAACTGTATCGCCCCCAACTGAGAGTCCCCCTCGTAGCCGTTCAACTGCCGCCGCAGCAGCGCGAATCCCGCCGTCAACTGATGCCGCCCCCGCACCTGCCGCCAATTCCCCGAATAGCGAAACTTGTTCTCCACCCGGTCGATCGGCACGGCATTCTGCGGGTTGATCGCCGTCAGTGCATTCGAGATAAAAATCTGCGGCCCCAGGTTATTCTTCTCCGGCACGATCAGCGTGTGCACCCGCTCGAATCCCACCGCGAAGCTCGTCACCGTCGTCGCCGACCACGCCCGGTTCCACGTCAGGTTCGAAGTATGCGACATCGTCGAGGTGTCCGGGTTTTGCCCCTTCACCAACTGGAACGCCTTCACCCGCTGCGTCAAAAATGCATGCCGCGCCACCAGCGTGTCCCGGCTCCCCAGACTCTGGTCGAGCCGCCCGGCCAGCGAATCGTTGTTGATCGCCTGCGGCGAATTCGTATTCAGCATCCGCGGATCAATGTCCGGCCGGTTCGGCGTCTCCGCCGGATAGAGATCGAGAATCTGCTGCACATAGCGCCGCACCGCCGGGTCCGTCGCGAGCGGCGTCCTCTCGCCCGGCCGCGGCACCAATACATTGCCGTTCACTTGGCCCCGCAGTTTTTTCTGGCTTCCCTCCACTTGCAGCGAACCCTTGCGCCACACCGGCCCGCCCACATTGAAGCCATAGTCGTTTTCCCGCGCCGGCTTCACTCCCCCCACCTGAAAAAACGCACGCGCCGCCAGAATCGAGTTCTGGTGCGTGTAGTACACATTCCCGTGCCAGGCGTTCCGCAGCGCCGTCATCAACGGGTGCGGCGTTGTCGGCGGTGTTCCATACTCGGCCCCAAAGTAGTTCCGGTTCACCTCGAACACACTCACAAAGGTCGCCGTCACCCCCAGCCGCGTGTTCAACTCCTTCAACGCGTTGTTATCAATCAGGTTGAACTGGATGTTCTCGTTCCGCCGCGACTCGCCCGCCGCGCTGTCCGTCTGCCCCAGAAGATTCAGTTGGGTTCGTGTCGCATTGGGGGCGGCGGTTTCAGAATTTGGCGGGGCGGGGGCTGCTGGTTCCTTGCTCGGGGCACTCGCGCTTGTCTGCGCACAACAGACCCACGCCAGGAGCAACAGAGCAATCAGGCGCATTACAGAAACTTTATGTTAACGCAAAACAGCGTGGTGGCTAAAAACTCAGCCGCAACTGAAACCGAAACGCCCGTCCATCATTCAGCGTATTCGTGATCACCCCGAAGTTCGGGTCCGTCAGCGCCGTCCCCGGCTCGGCAAACTGCGCCGTATTCGTTAAATTGATCGACTCCGCCCGAAAATTCAGCCGAACATCCCCTTTCAGCGTCCAGTCGCTCGCCACACTCGCGTTCAGATTGCGGATCCCACCGCGGCGAAACACATTCCGCCCCAGGTTGCCCCGTAACTCACCCAACGGAATGAAGCCAAACGCACTCCGCGGCAACTGCCGCCGCGAGATGTCCGGGTGCCCCACCGTTCGGCCCAACACGCTCGGGTCGAGCACATTCGGCCGGTCCGACAGGATCCCATCCACATTCCCGAAGCCCGGCGCATCACTCCCCGTCTTCAGGTTAAAGGGCGTACCTACCTTCGCCAAAAACACCCCATTCAGCGACCACCTCCCCCACTTCCGCCCACCCCACGGAAGAGTACACGTGCCCCGCGACAGGTATGCATGCGGCTGATCAAAATCACTCCGCCCCTTCAGATCTTTATGCGTCTCAAATTCAGTCTGGCTCCGGTTGTTGGTGCCATCCACGTCATAGGCCGTATTCGTGTAGCTCGACCCCAGGTCCATCGACTTTGACCACGTGTACGCACTCTCCAAAGACAGCCCCCGCCACCGCGGTACGATCAGCCCCAACTTCATCGCGTCATAGTAACCGCGGCTCGAACTGGTCGTATACCGTATATCGGCAAACTGATCAACCGGCCGCCGCGCATCGATGTTGCCCGAGCTCGGTACAATCCCCGGCAATTGCCGCGCCCGGTTCAGATACCACCGCTGCAACAGCTTCGAGGCCCGCGACCCCACATACCCGGCATCCACCCGCAGCGCCTTCGCCACCGGCACTTCCCACTTCAGGTTGTATTGATGCGAATACGGTGTCGCCAGATCCTTGGCAAACTCATAGAACACCGTCCGCCCCGCCTTCGTAATATCCGCCGGCAGCTTCGACAAGGGGTTCAATATCTCCGGATCCGGTATCACCAGCTTGATGTTGTTCGGCGCATTGAAGCGCACCGACTGATAGGTCACCGGAAACACCTCCCCGTAATGCATCCCGTAAGCCACTCGCACCACGCCCCAGCGCGCGTCCTCCCTCGGCCGCCACGCCAGCCCAAGCGATGGCCCCACATTGTTCAAGTCCGACGGCGAACCCACATCATTCAGCCGGTTCACCTCCACCGGTCTCGTAATCGGCCGCCAGTTCAAGCCATAGCTCACCGTCAACTTCCGGTGCGCCTGCCACACATCCCCGGCATGGAAGAAGCTATCCCAGTTCCGAAAGCCCCGCTGCAAAGGCAAAATCGCAATCGACGTGTAGTAGAACAGCGGCAAACCCAGCCGCAAATTCGTGATCGCATCATTACCCAGATTGTTGTTAAATTGCAGCCCCCCCAACTGCGCATCTCCCTCATAGCCGTTGAACTGCCGCCGCATCACGAGAAACCCCGCCGTCAACTGATGCCGCCCCCGCACCTGCCGCCAGTTCCCCGAATAGCGAAACTTGTTCTCCACCCGGTCGATCGGTACGGAATTCTGCGGGTTAATCGCCGTCAACGCATTGGACACCACGATCTGCGGCCCCAGGTTATTCTTCTCCGGCACGATCAGCGTATGCACCCGCTCAAACCCCATTGCAAAGCTCGTCACCGTCGCCGCCGACCACGCCCGGTTCCACGTCAGGTTCGAATTGTGCGACATCGTCGTCGTATCCGGATTCTGCCCTTTCACAAACTGAAACGCCTTCACCCGTTGCGTCAGGAACGCGTGCCGCGCCACCAGCGTGTCCCGGCTCCCCAGCCGCTGGTCGAGCCGCCCGGCCAGCGAATCATTATCGATCGTCTGCGGCGCATTCGTATTCATCATCCGTGGGTCGATGTCCGTCCGGTTCGGCGTGCCCTCCGGGTACAGGTCGAGAATCTGCCGCACAAATCGCCGCACCGCCGGGTCTGTCGCCAGCGGCGTCCTCTCATTGGCCCGCGGCACCAGCACATTGCCATTCACCTGCCCCCTCACCTTCTTCTGGCTCCCCTCCACCTGCAACGACCCCTTGCGCCACACCGGCCCGCCCACATTGAACCCATAGTCGTTTTCCCGCGCCGGCTTCACGCCGCCCACCTGAAAGAACGCCCGCGCCGTCAGAATCGAGTTCTGGTGCGTGTAGTGCACATTCCCGTGCCAGGCGTTCCGCATCGCCGTCATCAGCGGATGCGGTGTCGTCGGCGGCGTCCCATATTCCGCGCCAAAGTAATTCCGGTTCACCTCGAACACACTCACAAACGTCGCCGTCACCCCCAGCCGCGTGTTCAACTCCTTCAACGCGTTGTTATCAATCAGGTTGAACTGTATGTTCTCGTTCCGCCGCGACTCTCCCGCCGCACTGTCCGTCTGTCCCAATAAGTTCAACTGGGTTCTCGTCGCATTCGGGACCGTAGCTTCATTGGTGGGTGCGGCCTTGCTGGCAGCGACTGACACCTCCTTGTCGGCAGTGTTGGCACGGGACTGCCCGTAACCACTCCTGTCCAAATTAGGCCGGAGCGGGATTGGGGACCCGCATAATGATTCGCTTTTGAAGTGGACCCCGTTTTTTAGACACCTTGCTAAGGTGAAGGCAGACAGCGCCAAAGGAGGCGAAGTCAATGCCAAGAAAGCGAAGAGAACACAGTGCCATCTTCAAAGCGAAGGTGGCGCTAGCAGCCATTGAGGGGCGCAAGACGATCCGAGAATTGGGCTTGGAACACGGTGTACATCCCAACCTTGTGAGCCATTGGAAAAACCAGGTTCTGGACAATTTGCCAGATTTCTTCGGATCGGCGAGCGACCTGCCGGACCGGAGTTCGGCGCAGCGCGAGGAGTCCTACTTGGCCAAGATCGGCCAACTCACCATGGAGTTGGACTTGATCAAAAAAAAATCAGGCCTGGACGCGTGAAGACCGACGAGTATGGATCGACCCTCATCATTCCGACCTGAGCATCGCGGAGCAATGCCGGGCCTTCGAGGTGCGACGCGCCAGTTGGTATTGCTGGAAGCCGAAGGCGGAAACGACCGCCAACCTGGCCCTGATGCGTCAGCTCGACGAGATCTATACCGAGTGCCCATGGTATGGCTCTCGCAAGCTGGCCTGGGAGGCCAGCCGCCGACTGGGTCAGCCCATCAACCGGAAACGAGTGCAGCGCTTGATGGACGTCATGGGCATTCAAGGCATCGTCCCCAAGCCCGCCACCAGCCGACCGGCACCGGACCACGAGCACTATCCCTATCTGCTTCGCGGTCTCGCCGTTGTACGCAGCAATCAAGTCTGGTGCAGCGACATCACCTATGTGCGGATGAAGGGCAGCTATTTCTATCTCGCCGCTGTTATGGACTGGCACAGCCGCTACGTTCTCAGTTGGGAGCTGTCCAACACCCGCGAAAGCCGGTTATGCCGCACGGCTCTCGACGCAGCACTCCAGACTGGGGCTCAGCCGGAGATCTTCAATACCGATCAGGGCTCCGAGTTCACCAGCGCCAACTTTCTGGCCCCGCTCAAAGAACGCAACATTCAAATCAGCATGGATGGCCGCGGTCGTGCGCTCGACAACGTCTTCATCGAACGGTTGTGGCGAAGCGTCAAATACGAGCACGTCTACTTGCTCGATCATCCGGACGGCGGTGCTCTTTGGCGTGGTCTCCAAACGTACTTCCGCTACTACAACGAACAACGACCACATCAACATCTCAGCTACCAATCGCCAGCGACGGTCTATCGGTCCAGCTAGCGGGGCGCTGCCCCGCACCCCGGGATTTAACGCCTTACCGCTGGCAGGCTTTTGCCAAGCTCAGGGCTCGCAAGAGCCCCGAGCCTGCCAGCAGCGAGTCCGGCGCTCAGGTCGCTTCCCAGCGTTGCCCTATCCTCCGGCTCGCCGCTTTTACTCTAGCCAATCCTCGCGCAGTATGCGAAGCTGGCCTTAACCGAAACCATCTGCCTTGCCACCTAAAAATCGATAACTTGGTGTCTAACAGTTGGGGTCCACCGCATGGTGTCTTCGAACGCAAATGGCACGGATGTGAGCTATACCTTCGATGCCAACAATCGTTTGGCGAGCGTCGTGGATAACCGGACGGCCGGGACGACGACCTACACTTACGACGCGACGAATCAACTTGCATCGTTTGCCTATCCGAATGGCGTGGGG
>JAINDK010000057.1 GCA_019931185.1 Bryobacter sp. CoA8 C33 | reverse complement strand
GGGGGGGGGGGGGGGGGGGGGGGGGGGGGGGGGGGGGGGGGGGGGGGGGGGGGGGGGGGGGGGGGGGGGGGGGGGGGGGGCGGGGGGGGGGGATGGATGTGCAGGTATGGAATGAGGCGGGGGAGCGGGTGTGGGATGAGCCGGGGGAGTTGGTGTGTGTGAACCGGTTTCCATCGCAGCCGCTGGGTTTTTGGGGGGATGGGGATGGCAGCCGTTACCGCAAAGCTTATTTTGAGCGTTATGGGGGAGGGGTGTGGCATCACGGGGACTGGGCCAAGCAGGTGAGCGAGAGTGGGGGCTTTGTGATTTACGGGCGGTCGGATACGACGTTGAATCCGGGGGGGATCCGGATTGGAACGGCGGAGATTTACCGTCAGGTGGAAGTGATCGAAGAGGTGGAGGAGAGCGTGGTGGTGGGGCAGGCGTGGGGCGGGGATGAACGGATCGTGCTGTTTGTGAAGACGCGGGAGGGGGTGGAACTGAGCGAGGAGTTACGGGAGAAGATCCGGCGCTTGTTGCGGGAGCAGGCGAGCCCGCATCATGTGCCGAAGAAGATTTTGGGCGTGGGGGAGATACCCCGGACGGTGAGCGGGAAGATCAGCGAGGCAGCGGTGCGGGAGGCGGTGGCGGGCCGGGTGATCGGGAATCTGGGAGCGCTGGCGAATCCTGAAAGCATAAAGGAGTTCCAGGGACGCCGGGAACTCCTTGAAGACTAGAGAACGGGTTCAGAGCGAGAGAGGGTTAGCTCTTGGGCTGCTCGGAGGGGGCAGCTGGGGGAGGAGGGGGGGGAGTGGGTTCCTCCTTGAGGGCGTTCTTGAAATTCTTGATTCCTTCACCCATGCCCTTGGCGAGTTCCGGGAGTTTGCGGCCGCCAAAGAGCAGCAGGGCAACGCCCAGAATGAGAACTAATTCCATCGGTCCTAGATTCGGCATATGTATTTCCTTCTTTCCTCAGTATGACAAATTCGCCGGATCTCAGTAAGCCAACAGCCTTTCGCCTTCGCGAACCAAGTCCTCAACCTGCGGGAGGATGGCATCCTCGAGCAAGGGGTTATAAGCGACCCAAGTGTCCTTGGCGGCGACCCGGGCGACGGGCGCGTCCAGATCGGCGAACAAATGGTCGGCGATGCGGGCGGCGAGTTCGGCGCCAAAGCCCCAGCTGAGGACATCCTCATGGGCAATCAGAACACGGCTGGTGCGCCGTACGCTTTCGGCGATGCAATTCCAATCATAGGGCGCGAGGCTGCGGAGGTCGATGACTTCGACCGAGCGGCTGGGAACCCTTTTTTCGAGCAATTGCGCGGCGTCGAGCGATTTTTTGACCAGGGCACCGTAGCACAGGATGGTGAGGTGCTGGCCGGATTTGACCGTATTGGCTTTCCCAAACGGGATCGTGAAATGGTTGCCGGGATGCGGGCTACGGTTATAGGGCTCCCGGTAAAGTTTCTTATGTTCCAGGAATAGCACAGGATCATCGGCGCGCAGGGCGGTGCGGAGGAGGCCGCAGGCGTCGAGGGCATTGGAGGGGAAAACGACGCGGATGCCGGGGATGTGGGTGAAGATGGATTCTCCGGACTGGCTATGGTAGATGGCGCCGCCGGTGAGGTAGCCGCCGATGGGGACGCGGATGACGGCGGGGCAGGACCAGGCGCCGTTGGAACGCCAGCGCATGGTAGCCAATTCATCGCGCATCTGCATCATGGCGGGCCAGATGTAGTCAAAGAACTGGATTTCGGCGACGGGTTTGAGGCCGCGGAGAGAGAGGCCGATGGCGCGGCCGACGATGCCGGCTTCGGCGATGGGGGTATTGAGCACGCGGGAGGAGCCGAACTCGCGCTGGAGGCCGAGGGTTGCCTTGAAGACACCGCCTTTGCCTTTGACCTCGGGGAGGACATCCTCGCGGCTGCAGTCGGCGACGTCTTCGCCGAAGACGAGGATGTTTGGATTGAGACGCATTTCCTCGGCGAGGGTCTGGTTGATGGTATCGACCATGGTGCGGGGTTCGCCGGAGAAGGAAGGGGTGGTGGCAAAGGAGGGGGAAGTGATGTCGATATCGGGGGAGTAGAGGTTTTCGAAGAGGGAGGTGGTTGAGGGGGCGGGGTGGGCGAGGGCGAAGTCAGCGGCGCGGATGACCTGATCATCGCAGTCGGCCATCATGCCGCGGAGTTGAGCTTCAGTGGAGTGGCCTTTCTCGATGAGTTCCTGGAAGAGGCGGTTGATGGGATCGCGTTCGGCTTCGCGGGCGCGTTCGGCGGCTGATTTATAGAAGCGCTCGTCGTCGCTGAGGGAGTGGGAGTAGGGGCGGATGACATGGGCGTGGACGAGAACGGGGCCGAGGCCTTCGCGGCAATGAGCGGCGGCTTCGGAGATGGTGTCATAGCTGGCGCGGAAATCGAGGCCATCGACTTCGAGTCTTAGGAGTCCGGGGAAGCCGGCGAGGAGCTTGGAGATGCTGCCGCCTGGGGTTTGGTATTCGACGGGGACGCTGATGGCGTAACCATTGTCCTCAATGAGGAAGATGATGGGGTAGCGATGGAGACAGGCGAGATTGATGGCTTCCCAGAATTCACCTTCACTGGTGGCGCCGTCGCCGGAGGTAACGAGGGTTAATTCCTCGGGGTGCTGGCGGAGGAAACGGGTGGCATGGGCGCAACCGATGGCATGAAGAAATTGGGAGCCAGTGGGGGAACTGCCGGAGATGATATGAAGGTCGCGGGAGCTCCAGTGGCTGGGCATCTGGCGGCCGCCGCTCATGGTGTCGGCGGCGGCGCCGACTGCCTGGAGGAACATCTGTTCGGGGGTGATGCCGAGGGCGAGGGCGAGAGCGCGGTCGCGGTAGTAGAGATGAAACCAATCAAAGCCGGGCTCGAGGGCCATGGCGGCGGCGACCTGGACGGCTTCGTGACCGGCGGCGCTGACCTGGAAGTAGATTTTGTTCTGGCGTTTGAGAAGGATTTCGCGGTCGTCGATGCGACGGCTGGTGTACATCAGGCGGAAAGCGCGAAGCAGTTCGCTCGAGGCCAGGACATCCGTCTGTCTGCGGAGCAGCTTTCCCAAATGGGGCTCTGATCGGTAGGCATGCATCCGTGGGGACTTTCTTCCTTGCTAGTTTACTTGAAACGGGGCAGGGCGGGTGAAGGAATCTCAGAGGGGATCGACGGGGATAATGAAGAAACCGGACTCGATGAACTCTGGGGTGGTACGGTTCCAAACGACTTTCGCAAGACCTTGGACGCTGGGCAGGGAGAATTCGACTTCCTGGCCGGAGCGGAGGGCGGAATTGGCGTGGCGGGCGCGAAAGCCGGAGGCGGAGACATCCAAGAGGCGGGCCTCAAAGATAAGATTTTCGTCGCCAGTGAGCCGGAGTGGGACGGAGCCGGAGGCTTTCAGGCGGGCTTCCGAGCGGCGGTCTTCCCAAAGGCCATTCTGCCGTTGGCGGGCGGGGTTCATACGGAGATCCTCTCGATCAGAGTGGTGGGGTTGAGGCCATAGGAGCGGATTTTTCGCGACAGAGCGTGACGGGAGATGCCGAGAGAGTCGGCGGCGCGCTGGAGGCGCCCGCCGGAATCGGCCAAGGCCTGGCGTATCAGGGCGGGTTCGAGGCCGGCGACACCAGCGGTGGCACCGGGTACGGCGGGGGAGAACAGGATATCGTCAGCGTGGAGGAGAGGCCCTTTGGCCATGAGAGCGGAGCGCAGGACGGTATTACGAAGTTCGCGAACGTTGCCCGGCCAGAGATAGGAATAGAGAGCGGTCATGGCGCCGCTGGCAAATCGGAGTTCAGGATTTTGCTGGGAGAGGAAGTGACAGGCAAGGAATTCGATGTCCTCGGGCCGTTCGCGCAGAGGTGGGATCTTGAGGAGTTGTGCTGTGTCGCGAGCCGATAGAGCGGAGAAAAGGCGTTGCGCCGAGGAAGGGGCGGAAGTGGCGGCGATGATGCGTACATCCGTGCGCGGCTGACGGACGTGGCCGAGGCGACGGCCGTGGGCGGAATCGAACGCTTGAAGTAACTTCGCTTCGGTGCGGGGAGCGAGTGAACCAATTTCGTTGAGGAACAAAGTGCCTTGGTGGGCCAATTCGAGCAGACCTGGGCGGGTTGAGCGAGGAGCGGACAGAGATCCGCGTTCGTGGCCAAATAGTTCGGATTCAATGAGATCGGCGGGGAGGCTGCCACAGCTGAGGTCAACAAAGGGCTTCGGGTGGCGGGGAGAGCAAGAATGAAGGGCACGGGCGATAACTTCGCGACCGGAGCCGGATTCACCGAGCAGGATGACGGGTAGGGCGGATTGAGCGATACGGCGTACCTGCTCGAAGAGGTCGCGCATGCGAGGGGAAGCCCAGATCGCTTCAACACCCAAGAACAGATGTTTTTCGGCCATAAACAGAACCAGGAAGTACTACCAGATGTTACGGTTTTCATTGAGGAACGCGCATGGGCTCTAGAGCTGAGTTTGTGAGCAGAAAGACCTTAGTGGTGGGTCAGGGTGTGGGGAGAGAGCGGATTATCAGAAAGAATTGGCGGAAGGAGACATATTCAAGGGCTATTGCTAAAGTTGCTCAGGAATATTGCCGAATTTTCGAAGATAGGAGGAGGAGCTAGGAAGCAAATCCGCCTGTTTAGTTATGGAAATTCTCAGTCTTCCAGCACGTGTCTACGTAGTTCTGACCAGTGCCATCGGATCTGTTGTGATTCTGATGAGCCTGTTGAGTTGGGAATCAAACGATTTGATTCGGTTCGTATGTTTTCTGTTGGTAGCGCTGTTCGCGGCAGGGTTGAGGGTGGGAGTGGCAAGCCCGGGAGCGGTGGCGATGCCGATCAACATTTTATTTGTGCTGATCGGGATCATGGAGATGAGTTTGGCGGAAACGCAACTGATTGCCTGCGTGACGACGGCGTTGCAATGCTGGCAGGTGCTAGATGGGCCGAGCCGGCGGATTTTGACCTATTTCAACGTGGCAAGTATCGCGACGGCGACGTGGGTGGGGCATTGGGTGTACCAGCATCCGAGTTTGCAATTGAGCCTGGCGAGTACGCCGGTGAGATTGATTACGGCGGCGGCGGCGTTTTATGTCTTTAACGTTTTTCCGGTAGCGGCGGTGATTTCGCTGACCGAGCAAAAGAGTCTGCGGAGAATCTGGCGGGAGCGTTATGTATGGAGTTTCAACTTCTACATTGTGGGAACGGTAGCGGCGGGGCTATTCAGTTTGGTGAACAGTTATCTGGACTGGGGCTATTCGATGCTGGCGCTGCTCTTCTTCTACCTGCTGTACAAGGTGTATTCCATGCATCTGGGGCGGATAGACAAAGAGATGCAGCATGCCGAGCAAATGGCGGAGTTGCATTTACGGACCATCGAAGCGCTGGCGCTGGCGATTGAATCAAAGGATGAGACGACGCATGAACACCTGCAGCGTGTACAGGTATATGCGCTGGAGATTGGGCGCGAGCTGGGTATGGGAGAACGGGATTTGGAAGCTCTGAGGGCGGCGGCGATCCTGCATGATATCGGCAAGCTGGCGGTGCCGGAGCACATCATTTCGAAGCCGGGGAAGTTGACGCCGGAGGAGTTTGAGAAGATGAAGATCCACCCGGTGGTAGGGGCGGAGATTCTGGAGCGTGTGCAGTTTCCGTATCAGGTGTCGCCGATTGTACTGGCGCATCACGAGAAGTGGGATGGGAGCGGATATCCATACGGGACGAGGGGAGAAGAGATACCTTTGGGGGCGCGCATTTTGAGTGCGGTGGACTGTCTGGATGCGTTGGCGAGCGACCGGCAGTACCGGCGGGCGCTGCCGATGAGCGAGGCGATGTCGGTGGTGGATCGGGAAAGCGGGATCAGCTTCGACCCGCGGGTAGTGGAAGTGCTGAAAAGGCGTCACGTGGAGTTGGAGGAGATGGCGAAGCAGGCGATACGAAACACGAAGGGGCCGGTGAAGTTGTCGAAGCTGATGAAGATCGAAGCGGGGCTGGCGCCGGCGGCGGGATTTGAGACGGTGAAGAAGACGGTTCAACCGGTGACAAATGGGGACCCGGGAGAATTCATACAGTCGATTGCCTCAGCGCGGGAAGAGGTGCAGCAGTTGTTTGAGATCTCGCAGGATGTGGGACGGAGCTTGACGCTGGACGAGATGTTGAGTGTGTTGTCGTTGAGGGTGAAGAAGATGGTGCCGTACGACTCGATGGCGGTGTACATCCAACGACGAGGGCGACTGGTGCCGGAGTATGTGTGTGGGGAAAATTTCCGCTTATTCAGTTCGCTAGAGATACCCGTGGGGCAAGGGTTGAGCGGATGGGTGGCGGAGACAAACAAGCCGATTGTGAACGGCAACCCGAGTGTGGAGCCCGGGTATTTGAACGACCCGGCGAAGTTCAGCACATTGCGAAGCGCATTAGCGGTACCGCTTGAGGGGAAGAATTCTATCGTGGGAGTCCTGGCGCTGTACCGGGCGGAGAAGGATGCGTTTGCGCGGGACAACCTGAGGGTCATGTTGGCAATCGCCTCGAAGGTGGGAATGACGATTGATCATTTGCTGCGGCTAGAGGCAGCCGAGAGCACGGCGACGACGGACTTCCTGACGGAATTGCCGAATGCGCGGAGTCTGTTTGTGCATTTGGACGGTGAACTGGCGAGGCGTGCTCGAACGGGCGAAACGGTGACGGTGCTGGTGGCGGATCTGGATGGATTCAAAGCGGTGAACGACCGGTTTGGGCATCTGGAGGGGAATCGGCTGTTGAAAGCGGTAGCGCAATGCCTGAAGCTGAACTGCCGGGATTATGATTATGTGGCGCGGATGGGGGGAGACGAGTTTGTGCTGGTGTTGCCCGGGCTGAAGCGGGAGGATCTAATTGGCCGGGTGACGCGGATATCGACGATGGTCCGGAATGCGGCGCGGGAAGTGCTGGGGGAGGAATTGGTTGGAATCAGCATTGGGGCGGTACATGCGCCGGATGACGGGCGGGATGCGGAGACATTACTAGGAGAAGCGGACCGAAGGATGTATCAGACGAAGGAAGAGCGCAAGGAGGCGGCAAAGGTGCGGCAGTTGGAGTATCTGGGGAGAAAGGATCTAGGAATGGTGTCTCCTACCGAGCCGATCTTCCGGCCTTAGCTCTTGCGATCAGGCGGGTCTTCGGATTCGTTCTTTTCGACGAGTTTATCGACGGCGAGGGAGAAAATGGCAGGTTTGCCGAGGCGGTCGGACTGGAAGAAAATGCGCTGGGCGTTGGGGGAAAAAACGGGGGAGACGGAGGTGGGGTCGGAGGAATTATGCTCGCAGAGGGCGAGTTCACGGCGGGTGATGCGGAGCATGAGAAGGATATAGGGCTGTGCTTTGGAGCCGGAGGCGCCGACGAATACGCTCGAATCGAAGTTGCGGTGGAAGGAGACGAACTGGCTGGTTTTGCCGACTAGGGATTCCTTTGAGGAATCGAGGGAGTATTCAAATAGGGAGTTGGGGATGCCGGGGCTCCGGTTGAGGCGGAGGTAGAGGATGCTGCGGCCGTCCGGATTCCAGAGGGCGGGGCCGATGTGGCCGTCGAGGGGGAGGCGCTGAGGGGGAGCGGGGTTGGTGGTGGAAACGAGGTGGAGGCTGTGGCGGGCATCGCGGAAAAAGATCAGGCCGGAGCGGGAGAGCGCGGGGTGTGAGGCGGAGGAATCGAGATCGGCGAGGGTGCGGTGGGCGGTGCGGACCGAGGAGGAGGTGGGGATGAGTTCGAGGCGGTTATTGTCGATCAGTGCGATGGAGGAGCCGTCCTCGGAGAGGGATAGGCCTTGGCGGAAGCAATGCGGAGAGGAGGCCTTGAAGAGTTCGCGGGGTTTGCCGCCGGAGGTGGGGAGGGCGAGGAGACGGTCGCCATCGGCGAAGAAGAGGGTGCGGTCATCGGGGGAGAGGGCGAGGGATTTCGGCTCGAGGGCGGCCGATGAAGTGAGCAGGCGCGTGGCGCCGCCCTTGATGTCGAGGCGGAGAATCCGCAAGCCTTGGGCCGCCGCGGTGGCGTAGACGAGGAAATTGGCGCGAGAGGATACAGCGCGATTGTAAGGGTGGGTGAGGTAGGAGGGGTAGGAGGGATCGGACAGAGCGAGGACTTCGACTTCGGTGGAGGGGTCGAGGTAGCGGCGGATGGGCGAGAATTGAGCCCGGAGGGCCGGCGCGGCGGCGAGGGTGAGGGCAAAATGTCGGCGGGTCACGCTCATCTATAGAATACGATGCCGCGGGAAGGGGACTGGATACACGTGTTAGGATCAGGACTCATGTTTGCTGGTGTTTATCCGATTCTGGTAACGACATTCCGGGAAGACGGCTCGCTCGATCTGGTGAGCCAATTGAAGCTGGTGGATTATCTGCTGGAGCAAGGAGCGCACGGGCTGGGGCTCTTCGGCAACGCGAGCGAGGGGTATGCGCTCGAGGCGCGGGAGCGAGTGGAATTGATGAAGGCGATCGCGGGGCATGTCAAAGGCCGGGTGCCGCTGATTGCTTCGAGCGGGGCGACGGGGACGCGGAGTGCTGTTGAATTGTCGAAGGAGTTGGCAGGGCTTGGAGCCGATGGGCTGATGGTATTGCCGCCGTACTTTCTGAAGACGGATGGGGAGGGGCTGATGCACTACTTTGGCGAAATCAGCCGGGAGGCGCGGACGCCGATCATGGTGCAGGACGCGCCGTTGCTGACACAGGTGGTGATACCGCCGGCACTGCTGGCGCGGATGGCGCGCGAGATCGAGTTTGTAACGATGGCTAAGGTGGAGGCACCGCCGACGGCGCCGAAGGTGACGCAGACGGTGGCGGCGGCGGGGGATGGCCTGATTGTGTTTGGGGGATTGAACGCGCAGTTTTTTATTGAGGAGTATCAGCGGGGGGCGCGGGGAACGATGCCGGGGAGCGACTGCATCCGGCAGTTGGTGGAGATTTGGGATGCGCTCGAGGGAGGGGATGTGAAGCGGGCATGGGAAGTGTTTACGCGGATTCTGCCGCTGTTGCGCTTTGAGCTGCAGCCGGGGATGGGGGTGAGCGCGATGAAGCACAATTTGGTGGCGCAAGGGATCATAGCGAGCGCGACGGTGCGGCATCCGACGGCGGCGCTCGACGCGGTGAGCCAGGCGGAGTTGAGGGTGTTGCGCGAGAGGATCTAAGAGATGCCAAGGCGAGCCTGGATCGCGGTGCTGCTGTTCCTGTCGGTGGTGATCAACTACATCGACCGGCAGTGTCTGAGCGTGCTGGCGCCGGTGATCACGAAGGAATTGCAGTTGACGCCGACGGGGTATGCGGCGATTCTGAACTGGTTTCAGGTGGCGTATACGGTGATGTATGTGGGTAGCGGACTGCTGGTGGACCGGTGGGGGGCCAAGGTGAGCCTGGGTGTGTTCATGGGTTGGTGGAGCGTGGCGAATGCGCTGCATGCTTTTGCGACGAATGCGGCGGGGCTGGGGGTGTTTCGTTTTCTGCTGGGACTGGGGGAGCCGGGGAACTTCATGGCGGGATTCCGGGCGATCAGCGATTGCTTTCAAAAGCAGGAGAGGGCGATGGTGAACGGGCTATTGAACGCGGGATCGAGCGTGGGGGCGATGGTGGCGCCGTTTCTGGTGACATGGCTGTATGGGCAGTTGAGCTGGCGGGGGGCGTTTGTGGTGTGCGGGGCGCTGGGGGTGGTGTGGATTCCGCTGTGGCTGGCGAGTTATGAGCCGCTGGACGGCGGGGCGGCAAGGAAAGCGAAGCCGGCGGGGTGGCAGCGGTACTTGTGGCTGCCGCAGAGCTTCGGGTTGATGGGGTCGCGGTTTCTGAGTGATCCGGTGTGGTGGTTTTACTTGTTCTGGCTGCCGAAGTATCTTATGGATGCGCGGGGCTTTACTTTGAAAGAGATGGCTCTGGTGGCCTGGATGCCGTATCTGAGCGCGGATCTGGGGGCGATGGCGGGGGGGTGGGCCAGCGGGGTGTTGATCGGGCGGGGGTGGGATGTGGTGCGGGCGAGGACGGCGGTGATGTTACCGGCGGCGCTGATGATGCCGGTGAGCCTGATTGTGGGTACGACGCCGTCGGCGGCGGTGGCGATCGGGGGGATCTGTCTGGTGACGTTTGCGCACATGGCGTGGAAGACGAATTTGTCGACGGTGACGAACGATCTGTATCCGGCCGAGGTGGTGGGAAGTGTGAGCGGAGTGTTTGCGTTCGGAAACGGGCTGGGGGGGCTGCTGTTTACGGCGCTGACGGGGTGGGTGGTGGAGGTGTCGGGGTATTTCTGGGTGTTTGCGTTGATGGGCGTGCTACACCCGCTGGCGTTTTTGGTGTTTCGGGGGCTGGTGCGCGGGGAGTTGAAGCTGGCGGGCGCCGAGGGCGGCGAGTAGGCTGGCCTGGGCGCGCTCAATGTGGGTGCGGAGAGCGGATTCGAGTTTGGCGGCGGAACCTTGCTCGAGAGCCTGGACGATGGCTTCGTGTTCTTTTTGTTCCTGGGTGAGACGGTCGCGGAGACCGGCGGTGCCGGGGCCTTCCGCGGAGTGGATGCGGGCGATCTGGATGTGGGTGTTGAGGCTTTGATAGAGCTCGCGGAGGCGGCGGGAGGCGGCGATATCGAAGAGGGCGAGATGGAATTCGAGATTGCGCTCTTCGTGCTGGCGCATGGCGTCGGCGTTGCGAACGGGGCGGGCGAGGGCGGTGAGGAGATCGTGGAGACGGGTGGAGGCGTCGGGAGTCCAACGGGCGAGGGCGCGGCGGCCGGCGAGGGTTTCGAGGGCGAGGCGAATCTCGAAGGTTTCGGCGAGGTCTTCGGCCGAGACGGTGGCGACGTAGGTGCCGGAGCGGGGGTGGATTTCGACGAGGCCTTCGACGGCCAATTGCTGGAGGGCATGGCGGACGGGGGTGAGGCTGACGCCGAGCTGGGAGCAGAGTTCGTCGGCGAGGAGGCGCTGGCCTGGGGTGAAGTGGTGGGTGAGGATGGCGGCGCGGAGGGATTCGTAGACTTCGTCGGTGGCGCGTTTTTTGCGCAAGGGAGCGAGGGCCATGGGGTCAGGGTAGCAAGATCTGAAATAATTGTAGTCCAGTTGCTATGAGAATTGAACGGGTGGAAGCGTTTCCGGTGCGGTTGCGGCGGGATCCGCAGCGGGTGGTGGGCGGGGCGGGGAGCCCGCACCGGCTTGAGGGGGGAAGGGGGAGCTATCAGTGGAGCCGGCACTATCCGGCGCTGTACAGCACTGAGTTTGAGAGCTGTCTGGTGCGGGTGACGCTCGAGGATGGGACAGTGGGGTGGGGCGAGGCGCAGGCGCCGCTGGCGCCGGGGGTGGCGGCGGAGATTGTGAAGGAATTGCTGGCGGTGGCGGTGGAGGGGGAGGAATATGGGCCGGATCTAGAGACGATGCGGCGGCTGTGGGAGAGGATGTATGCAACGATGCGGGTGCGGGGGCAGATGGGGGGCTTTATGTTGGATGCGATGGCGGGGGTGGATGTGGCGCTGTGGGATATCGCGGTGCAGATGCAGGGCAAGGCGTTGCGATGGTTGCTGAACCCGGCGGGGCGGGAGAGAGTGCCGGCGTATGTGAGCGGGACGCCGGGGCGAACGGTGGGGGAGCGGCTCGAGTTTGTGGGGCGTTGGTGGGAGGCGGGTTTTCGGGTGTTCAAGCTGTATTACGAGAGTGATTTTGAGGTATTGCTCGAGCAGGTGGACCGGATGCAGGAGGAGTTTGAGGGGGTGGAGGTGGCGGTGGATGCGCTGTGGCATCTGCCGGAGGACCGGGCCGTGGAGTATGCCGGTGAACTGGCGGAGCGGAGAGTGCTGTGGCTTGAGTGTCCGCTGTTGCCGGAGGATGTGGAGGGGCATGTGGAACTGGTGAAGGAGACGGGGGTGCGGTTGGCGTTGGGGGAGAGCTACCGGACGCGGTTTGAGGCGAGGCGATTTTTCGACAGTGGCGTGATGACTTACTGGCAGCCGGATTTAGGGCGGAGCGGAGTGACGGAGACGTTGGAGTTGGCGCGGATGGCGCGCGAGGCGGGAGTGGCGATTGTGCCGCATGTGTCGATCGCACTGCCGCCACAGCTAAACGCGGCCGTGGAAGTAGCGGCGGCGTTGGGTAATTGTCCGCTGTGTGAGTTCAATCCGTTGGTGGTCGAGATGGCGAACCGGTTTGTGGAGGAACCGGGATTTGTGATGGGCGAGGGGTGCTACGAGATGGCGGTGATTGAACCGCGGCTCGAGGGGGCTATTTGAGCTGCTGGCCCCAGTCGTTCTTGTAGTCGCGCCAGACGGCGTGGATGTGATTGGCGCCGTTCTGGGTGCAGTCGTATTCGATGAGGAACTCGGGAGTGGCGATGCGGTAGTAGTGGGGGCCACCTTTTTCGCGTACGCCGGCCCAGGCGAAGAAGCTTTGGTTGGCTAGGCGCTGGAACTGGGCTTTGCGGGCCGAGGCGAGATCTTCGGGGAAGTTGTTGGCGTATTCCTCGACGATGGCCTTGAGCATTTCCTTTTGCTTGGAGTTGAGCTTGGAGGCGGGCAGGCCGTTGGGCTGATCCTTGAGGGCGGCGACGCGGTCGGCTGAGGTGAGAATATCGTCGAAGGCTTTATCCTGGACGAGGGCGGTCTTCCACTGATCGGGGGAGAGGCTCATGACGAGGTCGCGGCCGAGATCTTCCTCGCGGGGGAGAGCGCGGAGGCCTTTGCGGGGACCTTCCTTGACCTCGGCGGGATTGGAGCCGAAGAAGGTGGGGCTGATGGCGGGCTTGCCGTTGATGAAGGTGAAGTGGAGGCTGATGTGGTGGCCTTCAAAGCGGAAGCCCCAGGTGCCTTTGGCGTCGGGTGTGCCGAAGAGGGAGAGGAAGTATTTGTCGGAGTTGCGGCGGCCGGTGGTGTCTTTTTCCTGGATGCGGAGGACATCGTCGAGGCTCATGATGGTGCTGGCCTTGATGGCGCCTTGGGCGGAGAGTCCGGCAGTGATCATGGCGTGGGCGAGGTGGCGCTGGGGAGCGGAGAGTTCGAGGAAGCCGACGCCGCGGCGGGGGCGGTTGTAGCGTTTGGCTACATCTTCGGCGGGAATGAAATGGAAGAAGAAGCGCTCTTCGTCTTCGAACTTGAAGACGGCCTTGGAGCGCTGATCGTCATTGAGGGAAGCGAGGAAGGCGTTGGCGGCGGCGGGCAATTGATCCTGAACGGTGAGGCGCATGAAGGCGGCAGCGATCAAAGCGAGGCCGAAGGTGGCCAGGGAGATACGAAGGAACGTGTTTCGCACGACGAGAGTTTATCAGAAAGGAAGGTCGCGGCGTTTCTGCTGAGTAGCGAGGAGATTTTGCGCGCGGAGGTAGGGGTAGGGGTTGATGGGGGCACCGGAGAGGCGGACTTCGTAGTGGACGTGAGGGGAGGTGGCGCGACCGGTGCGGCCGCTCCAGGCGACGAGTTCGCCGCGGGCGATCCACTGGCCGGGGATGACATTGAAGCGGGAGAGGTGGCCGTAGTAAGTTTCGAGGCCATTGCCGTGATCGAGCACGAGAAGGCGGCCATAGCCGCCATAGGTGTCGGCGAATTTGACTTGGCCGCCGGCGGTGGCGAGCACGGGGGTGCCGATGGGGACAGAGATATCGATGCCGGTGTGGAAGGTGCCGAAGCCGCCGAAGGGGTCGAGGCGCTGGCCGAAGAAGCTAGTGAGGCGGCCCTGGACGGGCCAGAGGCTGGGCTGGGACTCGAGTGGGATGCGGGGGCGAATGGGGCTGGAGACCTGGAAGGGGTTACGGTAGCTGGAGGTGAAATTGGTGTTGCGGAGGTAGTTGTAATCCTCGATGGAGTCGTGGAGGGTGGGGGTGAGGCGGGCTTCGAGGCTGAGGGGTTCGTTGGCTTCGAGTTCGCGTTTGAGGCCGTAGGCGACGCTGATTTCGGAGGCGAGGACCTGGAGGGTGGCCAGTTGCTGTTTGCCGGCGTCGTGTTCTTTTTCGAGGCGGAGGTAGCGCTGGCGGATGGTATCGATTTCAGCGCGCAACGTGTTGTAGTTGCTGACTTTCCAGAGCATGCGGGCGTAGGAAGCAGCAACACCGACGAGACTGACAGTGCCAAGAAGAGCAAGAGCCAAGATCCCGTACAGAACGCTGTAGGGGACATGAATTCTCCGCAACCGGCCGTGTAAAGAATGTGCGACGACCAGGATGAAATATGGCTGCTGCACCTGAGAAAAACATTCCTGCCCCGGTCTGGCGCCGGGTTTTTTCTAAACTGTAAGGCTAGCAGTAGGGATGGAATGGTGTCAACCGGGGTAGAAACAGGGTAAGTTGGGAGAGTGAAGGAGCAATTGCCATTGCTGACACAGACGCCGGAGGCATGGGGACGGCAGGCGCTCGGGGATCCGATTGCGTTGTTGATCGACCATGCTTTTCTTGAGATGAAGGCGGCGCAGAACGCGATGGAGCTGATGACGCGTTGGCCGAACGAGTGGACGCCGGGGTGGGTGGAAACGATGACGAGCGTGGCGCGGGATGAGGCGGCGCATCTGGCGCAGGTGACGCGGCTATTGATGCGGCGCGGAGGGAGGCTCGAGCGGGGCCACAAGAGTTTTTATGCGGCGGATCTGCGCAAGCTGGTGCGGAGCGGGAAGACGGGGGAAACGCTTGACCGGTTGTGTGTGTCCGCGCTGATCGAGGCGCGGAGTTGCGAACGGTTCATGGTGTTGGCCGAGGCGAGCGAGGATGAGGAACTGGCGGCGTTTTACCGGGCGCTGTTTCGCTCGGAGATGGGGCACTACAAGGTTTTCCTCAAGCTGGCGCAGAAGATGGGGCCGAAGGAAGAAGTGGAAGAACGGTGGCAGTGGATGCTCGAAGCGGAGGCGCGGGTGATCGCGGCACAGCCGCCGGGCTCGCGCATCCACAGCGGGCTGGCCAGCTAGAGGCCGACGGTATCGCGACTGCTCGAATAATTCTTGTCGACGTAGTCGTTGAGCATGCCGATGAACTCTTCGACGATGCGGTCGCCACGGAGGGTGCGGAAGAGTTTGGAATCGACGTAGACGGGGGCGACGGGTTCTTCGAAGGTGCCGGGCAGGGAGATGCCGATGTTGGCGTGCTTCGATTCGCCCGGGCCGTTGACGACGCAGCCCATGACGGCGACCTTCATGGCCTCGACGCCGGGGTACTGGCCTTTCCAGACGGGCATTTGTTCACGGAGGTAGCGCTGGATCTGGTCGGCCATGTCCTGGAAGAAGGTGCTGGTGGTGCGGCCGCAGCCGGGGCAGGCGGTGACCTGGGGGGTGAAGGTGCGGAGTTCGAGGGCCTGGAGAATTTGCTGGCAGACAAGAACTTCCTCGGTACGGTCGCCGTTGGGGAGGGGGGTGAGGGAGGCGCGGATGGTATCGCCGATGCCTTCCTGCAGGAGGACGCTCAAGGCAGCGGCGGTGTAGGTGATGCCCTTTGAGCCGAGGCCGGCCTCGGTGAGGCCGAGGTGGAGGGGGTAATCGCAGCGGGCGGCGAGTTTGCGATTGACGAGGATGAGGTCCTGGACGCCGCTGACCTTGGCGGAGAGGAGAATTTTGTTGTGGGCGAGGCCGTAGCGTTCGGCTGCTTCGGCGGCGAGCAGAGCGGATTCGACGATGGCGTTCATGGTGACTTCGCGGGCATCGAGGGGCTCGGGGAGGCGGGCGTTTTCGTCCATCATGCGGGTGAGAAGCTGGCCGTCGAGCGAGCCCCAGTTGACGCCGATGCGGACGGGGCGGTCGTACTCGATGGCGCACTCGATCATGGTGCGAAAGTTGTCGTCGGTCTTGCGGCCGATGTTGACGTTGCCGGGATTGATGCGGTATTTGGAGAGCGCGCGAGCGCAGTCGGGATATTTCTTGAGCAGGAGGTGGCCATTGTAGTGGAAGTCGCCGACCAAGGGGACATTGACGCCGAAGAGCATCAGGGTGTCTTTGATACGGGGGACGGCGGCGGCAGCCTCGTCGGTGTTTACGGTGATGCGGACGACTTCCGAGCCGGCTTTGGCGAGTTGCGCGACCTGGTTGGCGGTGCCGGTGACATCGGCTGTATCCGTATTGGTCATGGACTGGACCATGATCGGGTGATGGCCACCGACCTTCACTCCACCGATATCGACGACGACACTTTTGCGACGGGTGACGGGCATGAGAACTCCTCGAAAGGATAATTTTATCAATGAAATGGCGGAAAACAGGAATAGACTGGAGAAGGAATTGCCGCGCCATGAGGGCGCGGCGGGGCTAGCCACTCGAAAACGTTCCCGGCATTGTGAACTTTGCCCGGCGATGTCGCCGGAGACCGTGAGGGGGTCATATGGAGTTAAAAGGCTTGTCGGCGCTGCTGGTGGGGCTGGAGCCCGCGGTAGCACGAGAATTGAGTCATTACCTGGCCGGGCGTGGCATGGCGGTGAGGGTGGCGGGGAGCCCCGGGGAGATGGACGGGCATGATGTGGTGTTTTGCAGCGCGCGGGAGAAATGGTTTCCGGACGTGTTGCGAGGGGCGAGTTGTCCGGTGGTGGCGGTGAGCCGTTTGCCGGAGACGGAGGAGTGGTTGGAGGTGATCGAGGCCGGGGCGGCGGACTATTGCGCGGCGCCGATTGAGCGGGAGCAGATGGATTGGATTCTCGAATCGAACCTTGGGGGAAAGGCGAAAGCAAGCGCAGCCTAGGTGGCGATAGAATACATAACTTCCAGCCGTCGGGCGGAAAGGAAACCATGGAAGACAAGAATCGACTCAGCAGACGCAACGCCTCGATCACGCTTGGCGCTGCCTTTACGACGAACATTTTTACCGGGAATCTGAAGGGAGCCAACGACCGCGTGGCGGTGGGCTTTATTGGTCTTGGGGCGATGGGATCAGGGAACCTGGGTTATTCGATGAAGGTGCCGGGGATGCAGCCGGCGGCGCTGTGCGATGTGTATCAGCCGCATCTGGAGCGGGCCGAAGCGGCGGCGCGGCGTGGGGGCTACGAGATCAAGGGCACGGACGACTTCCGGAAGATTTTGGCCGACAAGTCGATTGATGCGGTCTGCATCTCGACGCCGGACCACTGGCATGCCTATATGACGGTGGAGGCGTGCAAGGCGGGCAAGGATGTTTATGTGGAGAAGCCGGCGAGCGTTTATGTGGATGAAGGGATGAAGATGGTGGAGGCGGCGCGGAAATACAAGCGGATTGTGCAGGCGGGGACGATGCAGCGCTCGGGCGGGTATTTCAAGAAGGCGGCCGAGATAGTGAAGGCGGGGACACTGGGGGAAGTGACGTTTGTGCATACCTGGCAGGCGGGGGCAACGCCGCAGGAGGGGTGGGGGAATCCGGCCGATTCGACAGCGCCGCCGGGGCTCAATTGGGACATGTGGTTGGGGCCGGCGCCGAAGGTGCCGTTTAACGAGAACCGCTGGGGTGTGACGAAGACGACGTTTCCGACCTTCCGCTACTTCTGGGATTACGCGGGCGGGGCGATGACGGACTGGGGCGTGCATCTGCTCGACCCGGTGCACCAGTGCTTTGACGAGGCGATGCCGACGGCGATCTCGGCGATGGGCAACAAGCTGTATGTGAAGGACAACCGGGACACGCCGGACACGATGCTGGCGACGTTTGAGTACCCGAAGTTCATCGCCAGCTATGAGAGCCGGACGGCGAACCCGATGCCGATGTTCGGCCACGGAGCGGCGACGGCGATTCACGGCACGGAGGCAACGCTGATTGTGAACCGCAGCGGGTGCTGGCTGGCGCCGAACGCGAAGTCGAAGGTAGAGCCGCAGGCCTATGAGAAGGACGATGTGATGCGGCAGATGAACGTGCCGCACTGGGAGAACTGGCTGGCTTGCATCAAGAGCCGGGAGAAGCCGCAGTCGGAGATCGAGACCTGCGTGCGCAGTTCGACCGTTTGCATTCTGGCGAATCTGTCGATGCGCTTTAAGACGCGGCTCGACTGGGACGAGAAGAGCTGGACGGTGAAGCAGGCGGAGGTGAAGCCTTATCTGAAGGCGAAGTACCGCGCGCCGTGGAAGCTGGAAGTCTAGGGCTTGCCCGGTAGGGCGAAAGCGATGTATTCGCCCTCGATGGGCTTGCTCGTAGCGGGAGTCAAGCCCACTTGGGCGGAGGCGCAAAAGACCAGGTATTGTTTGCCGTTGAGTTCATAGACGGCGGGGATGCCTTCGATGGCGGTAGGAACTTCGAATTCCCAGAGGAGCTTGCCGTTGTCGATGTCGAAGGCGCGGACTTTTTTGTCGCGGGTACCGGTGAAGACGAGTCCGGTGGAGGTGACGATGGGGCCGAGTTTGGGATAGTGGGTGCCGGTGTTGCGAATGCCGCGGGCGGCGAGTTCGGGGACTTCACCGAGGGGGATGCGCCACTTGATGTCGCCGGAATTGAGGTCATAGACGGTGAGGGTGGTCCAGGGGGGCTTGATGGCGGAGAGCCCGTCGCTGGCGATCATGAAGCCGAAGGCGCTTTCGTAGCGCTCGTCGGGGGAGAGGCCGGGGACCTCGTCAGCACGCTTGTCGAGCTTGAGCAGGCAGGGGAGATCCTTGCTGACGACGACGAGGAGGCCCTTACCGGGATCGACAGCAGCGCCGCCCCAATTGGCTCCGCCATTGTTGCCGGGCATTTGAATGGCGCCGCGCTGGGCGGGCGGGGTGAAGAGCCCTTCGTTGCGGGCGGAGAGAATCTGGTCGCGGAACTTGGCGCGGTCGGCGGGGGTGAGGAAGGGGCTGAGGTCGTCGACGGTAAAGCTCTGGCGGGCGAAGGGAGCGGGCTTGGAGGGGAAGGGCTGAGTGGGCCAGGTGGTTTCGCCGGGCATGTCGGTCTGGGGTACCTTGCGCTCTTCAATGGGCCAGAGGGGCTGGCCGGTGAGGCGGTCAAAGACCCAGACGAAGCCTTGTTTGGAGACCTGAGCGACGGCATCGATGCGGCGGCCATTGTGATTGACGGTGAGGAGTTTGGGGGCGGTGGAGTCGTCGTAATCCCAGATGTCGTGATGGACCATCTGGTAGTGCCAGAGGCGCTTGCCGGTGCGGACGTCGATGGCGAGGAGGGAGTCGGCGAAGAGATTGTGGCCGGAGCGGTCTTTGCCGTAGAAGTTGTACTTGGCGCTGGCGGTGGGGGCAAAGAGGATGCCGCGTTTTTCGTCGATGGACATCTCGCTCCAGACGTTGGCGCCGCCGACGGCTTTCCAGGCGTCCTTGGGCCAGCCGTCGTAGCCGAACTCGCCGGGGCGGGGGATGGTGTGGAAGGTCCAGACGAGTTTGCCGGTGCGGACATCGAAGGCGCGGATGTCGCCGGGGGCGGAGCCATAGCCCTGGTTGGTGGCCGAGCCGACGACGATGAGGTCCTCGAAGATCTTGCCGGGAGAGAGGCTTTGCAGAACGGTGAGGAGTTTGGGGTCGCGGTCGAGGCCCAAGCGGAGATCGACCTGGAAGCTATCGATGGTTTTGCCGGTGTTGGCGTCGATGGCGCGGAGTATGTGATTGCTGGCGAGGATGAGGCGTTTGTCACGGCCGTCCTTGCTCTCCCAGTAATTGATGCCGCGGGTGGTGATGGCGGTGGTGCCGGCGGGGGGCGACCACTTCCAGAGGGGTGCGCCGGAGGAGGCATTGAGGGCGACGATGGAATTGCCGGCAGCCATGACGAAGATGCGATCGCCGGCGATGACGGGGTTGAAGCTGTAGCGCTTGTTTTCGCCGATCGGGTAGCGCCAGGCGATCTCAAGGCGCGTGACGTTGGATTTGTTGATCTGGTCGAGGGCGGTGAACTGGGTGGCGTGGGGGCCGCCGCCGTAGTCGCGCCAGGTGCGGTAGTCCTGGGCGAGGAGGCTGGTGGCGAGCAGGATGAGCGCGCGCATTAGGTGAGCTTCCGTTGTTCGGCGGTGCGGGGCTTCCAGCGGTAGGCGGCCAGGGAGTTGCGGTAGAAGTATTTTTCCTGAGCGGCGCGGGACTTCTTGCTGACGTAGTTGCGGACGACGGTGAGGACCTGTTCGTAGGCGCCGAGGCCGTCGGAGTTGGGCCAGTCGCTGCCGTAGACGACGCGGTCTTCGCCGAAGCGCTGCCACATTTCGTCGAGGACGGGTTTATAGAAAGCGTCGTCGGTGATGGTCTGGCCGTTGCGTTTCTTGAGCACGGCGGAGACCTTGACGTAGATCTGCTTGCGGGCGGCAAGATCGGTGAGGACAGCGGCTGCTTTATCGAGGGCCTCCATGCCGGGCAGATGGTCGATCATGATGCGGAGATTGGGGACGAGGTCGGAGGCGCGGCGGAGGTCTTCGAGGAGCTTGCGGTTGGGGTTGGCGGAATCGAGGATGAGGCCGCGTTCGGCGAGGTATTTCAAGCCGGCGACGAATTCGGGTTTGGAGAGTTCCTTACCGATGTCGAAGCCCCAGATATTGCCATAGCGGATGCCGAGATAGAGGGGGTTGGCGGCGTGCTTGTCGAGTTCGGCGCGGAAGTTTTTGTCGCCGGGGGGTATGTTGCCGACCATGCCGACCATGATGGGGGCGGGAGCGCAGACATTGAGAACCCACTGGTTGTCGGCGAGCCAGGGGCTGCACTCGAGCTCAATGGCGCCGACAATGCCGAGCTTGCGGGTGAGGGCGATGTAGCGGGGGGGGAGAGCTGTTTTGTAGCGGACGGCGTCATCCTTTGGGGGCCAGGGGATGCCTTGCGGGCGCGCGGTATCGAAGAGATGAATATGGGTGTCTATGATGGGCACCGGAGATTGAGCGAGGGCCGGAGGGACGGCGCTGGCCAGCAGAGTGCGGCGGGTCATGCTAGCCAAGATAAACCAATACGGGGGCGGATGGGGTAAGGCGGGAGGAATTCTCGCGGGATGGGGGCGCTATTTTTTACGGGCAGCGGACCAAGATTGGGTAGCGCCCATCTCGAGTGCCTTGGCGCTGCCATCGATGGCGTCGCCTTTGAGCGTGCCGGTCATCTCGTAGGTCATCGAGCCGCCGCTGGGACGGTTGCGCTTGAGGGTGAAGCTGAGTTTGTCGCCGTCGAGCTTGCCGTCGACGATTTCGAGTTTACGGGAATCGTCGAGCCAGAAGGCGCCGGTGAGCTTGCCGTCTTCGACCTTCATGACGGCGCGGGCATTCAATTCGCCGAAGGGACTGGCCATTTTCCAGGACCATTCGCCATCGGCGGAGGAAGAGGCCAGGGACATCAGGGGAAGGGCGAGGACAAGCAATAGAGAGCGCATACGCCCATGGGATGAGCGGCGGCGGACGTCTGATCCAGAGAAGTTTTCCGCTAGGGGATGCGGATGGAGACGTCGCCGCGGACGATGGCCTGGCAGCCGAGGCGGGAGGCGTCGGTGCCGCCCTCGACCATGCCGACGAAATCGAGTTCGTCCTGTTCGGGCTCACTGAGGTTTTCCATGCCGGCTTCGACGTGGACGTGGCAAGTGGTGCAGGAGCAGTTGCCGCCACAGACGTGATCGAGCGGGAGGCCGAAGTGCATGGCGAGGTCGAGAATCGAGCCGGGCTTGCCGTGGCCGCCGTAGGGAATGGCGCCGGGGGTGAATTCGTGGACGGATTTGTCGTTGAGAAGCGTGAGCTTGGGCATGGGAGTATCTTTTTCAGATTAGCCTGAGCGCGATAAGATCATCGCATGCGCTTGTGGATGATGATGATGTGCGCGGCCTCGCTGGGGGCGCAGGTGAATTTTCAGGCTGAGGTGCGACCGATCCTGGCCAAGCGGTGCTGGGCGTGCCACGGGCCGGACGAGAACGGTCGGCAGGCGGGTGTGCGCCTGGACGTGCGCGAGGCGGCGGTGAAGAACAACCTGATCGTGCCGGGGGACAGCGCCAAGAGCCGGATTGTGGCGCGGGTGACGCACCCGACGCGGCCGATGCCGCCGAGTGGGCCGCGATTGACGGAGGCGGAAGTGGATGCGCTGAAGCGGTGGATCGACAGCGGCGCGAAATACGAAGAGCACTGGGCGTACCGCAAGCCGGAGCGGCGCAACCTGCCGGCGGTGAAGGATGAGGCGTGGGGTCGGAATGCGATTGACGCCTTTGTGCTGGCCAAGCTCGAGGAGAAGGGTTTGCGGCCTTCGGGTCCGGCGGATGCGGCGACGCTGGCGCGGCGAGTGGCGCTCGATTTGACGGGGATGCCACCGGAGGCGGCGGTGCTCGAGCCGTATCTGAGGAGCCCGGGCGCGGAGGCGTATGAGAAATATGTGGATGCGTTGCTGGCGAGCCCGCGATTTGGGGAACGGTGGGCCAAGGTGTGGCTCGATCTGGCGCGGTACGCGGATACGCAGGGATATGAGAAAGACAACCGCCGGGTGATCTGGCCGTACCGGGATTGGGTGATCCGGGCGTTTAATGAGAATTTGCCGTTCGACCAGTTTACGGTGCAGCAGATTGCCGGAGACCTGCTGGCGGAGGGGACGGTGGAGGATCTGGTGGCGACGGGGTTCCATCGGAATACGATGACGAACACCGAGGGGGGCACGGACGATGAGGAATTCCGCGATCTAGCGGTGCGGGACCGGGTGGCGACGACGGGGCAGGTATGGATGGGTCAGACCTGGGGCTGCGCGCAGTGCCACACGCATAAATACGATCCGCTGTCGCACAAGGAGTTTTATCAGCTGTATGCGTTTTTGAACCAGACGGAGGACAACGATCATGCTTCGGACCGGCCTTTGCTGCGGTTGAACAAAGAGGTCTCGACGCTGGTGATGCGAGAGTTAGCGGCCGGGAAGCAGCGCAAGACGCGAATCTTCGAGAGGGGGAATTTCTTGACGCCGGGAGAGGAGGTAGAGGCCGGGACACCGGCGTTTTTGCCGGGGCTCGACAAGGACGCGCCGCGGAACCGTTTGGGATTCGCGCAGTGGCTGGTGAGCCGGGAGAATCCCTTGACGGCGCGCGTGACGGTGAACCGGTATTGGAGCCGTCTGATGGGGCGCGGCATTGTGGAGACGGAGGAGGATTTTGGCACGCAGGGAGCGCTGCCGACGCATCCGGAGTTGCTGGACTGGCTGGCGGTGGAGTTTGAGCAGAAGTGGGATACGAAGGGGCTGCTGCGGTTGATTGTGACGAGCGCAACGTATCAGCAGGCTTCGGCGGTGACGCCGGATCTGCTGGCGCGGGACCCGCAGAACCAGTGGTATGCGCGCGGGGCCCGGTTCCGGCTGGATGCGGAAGTGGTGCGGGACCAGGCGCTGGCGGCAGCGGGATTGTTGAGCACGAAGATGTATGGGCCGCCGGTGATGCCGTGGCAGCCGGAGGGGGTGTGGCAGGTGGTTTACAACGGGGATGCGTGGAGGACGAGTCAGGGTGAAGACCGCTACCGGCGGGCAATTTATACATTCATGCGGCGCACGAGTTCGTATCCGGCGATGATGAATTTCGATGCGCCGACGGGGGAGACGTGCACGGTGAGGCGGATTCGCACGAATACGCCGCTGCAGGCGCTGACGACGCTGAACGATCCGGTATTCATGGAAGCGGCGCAGAAACTGGCGGCGGGAGCGATGACGGAATCGCCGCGGGATCCGGGGCGGGCGATCTTCCGGAGGGTGTTGCTGCGGGAGCCAAACAAGTTGGAGCAGCAACGATTGGCGCTGCTTTACCGGCAGGCCGAGGCCGAACTGAGGGCGAAGCCCGGCAACGCGCAGAAGCTGGCGCGATTTGATGAAGTGCTGTACAAGGAAGACCGGCCGGTAACGCTGCTGCCGGATGCGCGGACGAAGCCGCGGGAGTGGCGCTATCAGACGGCGGAGCCGGTGGCGGGATGGGAGAAAGCTGATTTTGACGATACGCCGTGGAAGGCGGGGCCAGGTTATTTTGGTTACTTTGAGAAGCCGGATTCGGCGGCGGCGCTGGCGACGCCGGCGCGGACGCGATGGGACACGGAGAGCATCTATCTGCGGATCGCGGTGGATTTGCCGGAGAAGATGCCCAGCGGTTTCCAGATGCCGATTCGGACGAACTGTTCCCACGAGATCTGGGTGAATGGAGTGCCGGCGCTAACGAACGTGGTGTACGAGCGGGCCGGGCATTATGAGTATGAATTGACGGCAGAGGGCCAGAAAGCGTTCCGGCCGGGGCGCAATGTGATCGCGGTAAAGGCGACGCGGAACAACGGCACAAACGTGGGGCAGGTCTTCGACGCCGGGTTGGTGGCGGTCGCGCCGCTCGAGTTGGGCAAGCCGGTGCGTCCGGATGTGGTGCGCGCGGCCTGGGCGGTGGTGGCGAACACGGTATTGAATCTGGATGAAAGTTTGATGAGGCGCTAGACGATGGACTGGAAACTGGAAACCGCAAGGCGCGCGACGCGGCGCCATTTTTTGAAGGAATGCACGCTGGGGCTGGCGCCGATGTTTTTAGCCGAGGCGCAGGAGGGAGCGGCGGCGCGGCTGCCGGTGGCAAAGGCGAAGTCGGTGATTTACCTGCATATGGCGGGGTCGCCGAGCCAGTTGGAGCTGTTTGATCCGAAGCCGGAGCTGGTGAAGTACAACGGGAAGCCTTGCCCGGATGAGCTGTTGAAGGGCAAGCGGTTTGCGTTCATCAAGGGTGTGCCGAAGATGCTGGGCACGCCGTATCAGTTCAAGCAGTACGGGCAGGCGGGGACGTGGGTCAGTGAGCTGTTGCCGCACTTCAGCCAAGTGGTGGACGAGGTGACGATGGTGCACTCGATGAGCACGGACCAGTTCAACCATGCGCCGGCGCAATTGTTCGTGCAGACGGGGAATCCGCGATTCGGCTATGCGTCGATGGGGGCCTGGGCGACCTACGGGCTGGGCACGGAGAACCAGGATCTGCCGGGCTTTGTGGTGTTGACGAGCGGGGGAAACAATCCTGACGGTGGCAAGAGTTTGTGGGGCAGCGGGTTTCTGCCGAGTGTTTATCAGGGGGTGCATTGCCGTTCGCAGGGAGACCCGGTGTTGTTTTTGAGCGAGCCGGAGGGGATGACGCGGAGCTTGCGGCGCAAGACGCTCGATGCGCTGAAGGATCTGAACACGATCGAAAAGCAGGAGCAAGGCGACCCGGAGATCGACTCGCGGGTTTCGCAGTATGAGTTGGCTTACCGGATGCAGATTACGGTGCCGAATGTGATGGATATCAGCCGGGAGAAGCCCGAGGTGCATGCGGCTTACGGGACAGAGCCGGGTAAGTTGAGTTTCGCGAACAACTGTCTGCTGGCGCGGCGGCTGGTGGAAAACGGGGTGCGCTTCGTGCAGTTGTACCACTGGGGCTGGGATCATCACGGGTCGAGCCGGCGCGAGGATATCCGCTATGCGCTGCAGCCGCAGGCGAGGACGGTGGACCAGCCGCTGAAGGCGCTGATACAGGATCTGAAGCAGCGGGGGCTGCTCGATCAGACGCTGATCGTATTTGGCGGTGAATTTGGCAGGACGCCTATGCGGGAGAACCGGGGCGGGGTGGAGGGTCCGTATATCGGGCGGGACCATCATCCCTATGCCTACACGATGATGCTGGCCGGGGCGGGGATCCAGCGCGGGCTCAATTATGGGGAAACCGATGACATTGGTTACTACGTGACGAAGGACAAGATGACGCCGCGGGACTTACAGGCGACGGTGCTGCAGCAGTTGGGGCTGGACCCTTATAAGCTGCACTATCCGTACCAGGGTTTGAACCAGCGGCTGATCGGGCCGACGGACGAGGGGCGGGTAATGAAGGATCTGCTGATTTAGGCGGAGGCGGCGAAATCAGGCGAGGATTTCGCGCACGACGCGTCCATAGACATCGGTGAGGCGGAAGTCGCGGCCGGCATAGCGGTGCGTGAGGCGTTCGTGATCGAGGCCGAGGAGGTGGAGGATGGTGGCGTGGAGATCGTGGAGATGGATCTTGCCCTCGACGCCGTGGTAGCCGAACTCATCGGTTTGGCCGTAGACGATGCCGGGCTTGACGCCGCCGCCGGCCATCCACATGGTGAAGCCGTGGGGGTTGTGTTCGCGACCGCGAGTCTGTTCGCCATCGACGCCGAGGGAGAGGTCCTGGTCGAAGGGGGTACGGCCGAATTCGCCGCCCCAGATGACGAGGGTATCGTTGAGGAGGCCGCGTTGTTTGAGGTCGCGAATGAGGGCGGTGACGGGCTTGTCGACATTGCGGCATTTCTTGGGGAGACCGGAGCGGATGGAGGCGTGGTGGTCCCAGCCGCCGTCATTGACCTGAACAAAGCGCACGCCGGCCTCGACGAGGCGGCGGGCGAGGAGGCACTGGGTGCCGATGTCGCGGGTTTCGGGCTCGTTGACGCCATAGGCGTCGAGGGTGGCCTTGGATTCCTTGGCGAGGTCCATCAAGCCGGGGGCTTCGACCTGCATGCGGAAGGCCAGTTCGTAGGCCTGCATCATGCCGCGCATGTCGGCGTCGTGGCCATGGCGGGTAAGGTGATCTTCGTTGAGGGCCTGGATGAAGTTCAGTTGGCGGCGCTGCGCGGAGGCATCGGCATCGGGGCGGGCGGTGTGGCGGATGATCGGCGGGTCGGCGGGGTCGGGGCTGCCGACGGGTGTGCCCTGGTAGACGACTGGGAGGAAGGCGCTGGAGAAATTACGGGGGCTGCCAGCGTCGCCGGTAACAGCCTGGCGGAGGGTGATGTAGCCGGGCATGTTCTGGTTTTCGGTGCCGAGGCCATAGAGGACCCAGGAGCCCATGGCGGGGCGGACCTGGACGGTGTGCCCGGTGTGCATTTGGCGCACGGCGGGAGCGTGCGCTTCGGCATCGACATGGACGGCGCGGAGGACGCAGAGTTCGTCGGCGATCGTCGCCATTTCGGGCAGCCACTCGGACAGGTAGAGGCCGGACTGGCCCGCGTGGCGGAAGGGGGAAATGGGGGCCATGAGCTTGGTCTTCTGCAGGCCGGGGGCTTCGTAGTTGGAAGGGAGTTGAAAGGGCAGAGGCTGGCCGCTTAGTTCCTTCAGTTTGGGTTTGTAGTCGAACAAATCCATTTGCGAAGGGCCGCCCTGCATGAAGAGGAAGATGACACGCTTGGCCCTGGCGGGGTGGTGCGGGGCTTTGGGGGCGAGGGGATTTGCCTCGAGGCCGTGGGCGGCGAGCCCGGTGAAGGCGAGCGAGCCGAAGCCGAGGGCGGACTGGCGCAGCCATTGGCGGCGGGAGAGGGCAGAGTATGCGTGACGATGATCCATGGGGGAGACTTTGGGCTAGGTGAGAATTTCGTTGACGACGCGGGCGGGGAACTCGTCGGTGATGCGTTCGTGGCGGCCGTCACGAACGAAGGTGAGATTGCGATGGTTCATGCCGAGGAGATGGAGGACGGTGGCGTGGAAGTCATGGACGCTGACCTTGTCGCCGGCGGCGCGGTATCCGATCTCGTCGGTTGTGCCATAGGTGAAGCCACGTTTGACGCCGCCGCCGGCCATCCAGAGGCTGAAGCCCGAGGGGCCATGATCGCGGCCGGCAGCGGCGCCGGGAGCCTGGGCGATGGGGAGGCGGCCGAACTCGCCACCCCAGACGACGAGGGTCGAGTCGAGCAAGCCGCGCTGCTTGAGGTCGGCGACGAGGGCGGCGGAGGGACGGTCTGTCTTGCCGCAAGCGTAATCGAGGCCCTCCCAGATCTTGTTGTGGTTATCCCAGATTTGCCCTTCGATGTAGATCTGCACGAGGCGGACGCCGCGTTCGATGAGACGGCGGGCCATGAGGCAGCGCTTGCCGTAGGAGGCGGTGCGCTCATCGTTGAGGCCATAGGCCTCGCGAGTGGCCTCGGATTCCTTGCTGAGGTCGAGGGCATCGGTGGCTTCCATTTGCATGCGAGCGGCGAGTTCGTAGTTGGCGATGCGGGCCTCGAGTTCGACGTTGCCGGGGTGGCGGCCGCGATGGCTGGAATCCATGCGGTGGAGGAGGCTGCGGCTGAGGTCGACAATGCCGGCGGGATCTTCGGACTTGGCGTGGAGGTTGAGTATCGGCGAGCCTTCCGAGCGGACGCGGGTGCCCTGATAGACGGCGGGCAACCAGCCGGACTGCCAGTTCTGAATGAAGTTGATGGGCGGGCCTTTGGGGTCGTCGAGGACGACGTAGGCGGGGAGGTTTTGATTCTCCGAGCCGAGCCCATAGGTGATCCAGGAGCCGAGCGAGGGGCGGGTGGGGAGGATGCGGCCGCCGTGAATGAGGAAGAGGGCGGCTTCATGGGCGAGGTGGGTGGTGTGGAGGGAGCGAATGACAGTGATGTCGTCGGCCACTTTGGCGAGGTAAGGCAGGGCTTCGGAGATTTCGACGCCGGACTGGCCGTGGCGCTGGAACTTGTAGCGGGAGGGCATGAGGCCGCCGGTCTCGCGAACGGCGCGGACCTCGGCGGCGAGATCGCGGCCTGGGGCTTGGCCGGCGTACTTTTCGAGAGCCGGCTTGTAATCGAAGAGATCGACCTGGCTGGGGCCGCCGTTCTGGAAGAGCTGGATGACTGCCTTGGCCTTGGGGGCGTGGTGGGGCTTCTTGGGGGTGAGGTCGTGGAGACGCTGCTCGGCAAGCAGGTCTTCGGCCAGAAGCGAGGCGAGTGCGGTGCCCATGAGGCCATCAGAGATACGGGAGAAGAAATCGCGGCGGGTGGTCATGGGGCTCCTTTAGTCGAGATAGAGGAACTCAGCGGAGTTCATCAGGGTGTGGCAAATGGTAGCGAGCGCGAGCCAGCGGGCGCGGCTGGCGACGGGCTCGGCGGGTTGATCGGTTTCGAGTTTGCGGGTCCATTCGGGAATCAGACGATCGAAGGTATCGCGGGCGAGGCGAAGCTCTTCGGGGGTGGGCTGACGGGAAAGAGCGAGGAGGTAGGCGCGTTCGATCTGGGCGTCGGCGCGGTCGCCGACGGCATCGGCGATGCGGCCGGCCATGAAGCGGGCGTTTTCGCGAACGAGGTCGCTATTCATGAGGTGGAGGGCTTGGGAGGAGACGACGGACTGGCCGCGCTGCACGCAATTGGGGTTCATGAAGGGCTGGTCGAAGGTTTCGAGCAGGGAGATGGGCTGAGTGCGTTTTTGCGAAACGAAAATGCTGCGACGGCGGCTTTCGGTGATGACCTCGCCATCGGGTAGCTGCTTGATCGCGTCGGGAGGACCAAACTGTTTTGTGTCAAGGCGGCCGGCGATTTGCAGCATCGAGTCGCGAATGGATTCGGCATCGATGCGGCGGAGAGGGAAGCCGCTTTCGGAAGTCTGCTGGCGGTAAGCGGCGGAGGTCATGATGAGCCGGTGCATGGCCTTGACGTCCCAGCCGGAGCGGATGAACTCGGTGGCGAGCCAATCGAGCAGGGGTTGATTTTCGGGAGCGGCACCCATGCGTCCGAAGTTGCCCGGTGTGCTGACGAGACCCTTGCCGAAGTGTTGTTGCCAGATGCGGTTGACCATGACGCGGGCGGTGAGGGGGTGATTGGGGTGGGTGAGCCATTCGGCCAGGGCGAGGCGGCGGCCGGAGGAATGCTCGAGCGGCACCGGGCGGTATTCGGGTAAGCCGGCGCTCATGATGGAAGGCGGGCCGGGGGCAACGAGGGGACCGGGGCTGGAGGCATCGCCCCGCAGCAGGATGCGTGTGGGCGGGGGCTCGGGGCCGAGATCGAACAAGGCGCGGATGAGCGGGGGTTCCTTCAAGTTGGCGCGCTCTTTCTTGATCTGTGCCCGGATCGCTTCTTTCTGCTTCTTTTGTGTGGGGTCGGAATCCTTGAGCTCGCGCAAAGAGGCTTCGAGGGTGGCGATGCGGGCCTCGATGGGTTTGTTGTGGGCGACGACGGTCTCAAATTCCGTTGTGGCCTTGGCGATGTAGTAGCGGGTGTTGTTTTCGTCGCACTTGGCGCCGACGCCGCCACAGGGAAACTCGCCGGGCAGCCAGGCGTAGGGGTCGAAGGCTGGGGTGAGGGTGGCGACGAGGCGGTAGTAATCGCGAGTGGGCAGGGGATCGTATTTATGGTCGTGGCAGCGGGCGCAGCCGAGAGAGACGCCCATGACGGCGGAACCGAGGATCTCCAGTTGTCCGGCGATGACATCCATGCGCTCGGGGATGAAGTTTTGCTCGGTGCTGTTGGTGCCGTCGGGGGCCATGCGCCAGAAGCCAGTGGCGGCGAGCAGGTCGATTTGCTCGGGGCTAAGTTGCTTGACGGTGCGGTGGTTGAAGAGTTCATCGCCGGCGAGCTGCTCTGTCAGGAAGCGGTGGAAGGGTTTGTTTTGGGCAAAGGCACGGATGACATAGTCGCGGTAGCGCCAGGCGTTCTTGCGAGTGAGGTCGGAATTGTTGCCGCCCTCGCTATCGGCGTAGCCGACGGCATCGAGCCATTGGCGGGCCGAGCGTTCGGCATAGCGGGGGGAGGCGAGGAGGCGGTCGAGGAGGGCCTCGTAGTTGCCGTCATATTGAAGAAGCTGCTCCGGGGTGGGAGGCAGGCCGGTGAGGTCGAAGGAGGCGCGGCGCAGGAGCGCGCGGGGAGAGGCGGCGGGGGCCTTGGCGGGAAGAAAGGCGTCGATGGGGTGCTGGGAGGGTTGGGGCAGAGCAGGACGGCGGGGAGTTTGAAAGGACCAGAAGGCGCGGTCTTTGACGGTGATGGCGGGGTCGGCAGTGGCGCTTACCTCGATCGGTTTCTCGCTGCCGGGGCGGGCGCCGGCGGCGATCCACTGCTTGAGCTTGGCGAGTTCGTCTTCGGTGAGGCCGCGGACGGAAAACTGCTCCTGGAGCTTGGGCGGGGGCATTTCCTGAGCGACGATGCGCTTGACGAGCAGGCTGGCATCGGGATTGCCGGGGACGAGGGCCGGGCCGGACTTGCCGCCTTTGAGAAGCGAGGCGTGGGTGCGGAGGTCGAGGCCGGCCTGTTGTTCGCGGCGGCCATGGCAGACCCAGCACTTGGCGCTTAGAATGGCCTCGATGTCGCGTTCGGCTACCTGGGGGCGAACGGCGCCGGGGGATTCGCCGTTCATGAGGGCGCCTTGCTCGATCCATTGGCGGAGGGTGTTGATCTCCTCGGGGGAGAGCTTGGGCCCCGTGATCGGCATTCTGCCGGAGGCGACCATGCTGAGCAGGAGGCTGTCGTTGGGCTTACCGGGAATGATCGCGGCGCCGGAGGCGCCGCCGTGGAGCAGGGCGTCGCGCGTGAGGAGGGAGAGGTTGGCGCTGGCGGTTTTTTCGTTGTGGCAGCCGGTGCATTTGGCGCGGAGGATGGGGAGCACTTCGGACTCAAAGCGCGGGGCGGGGAGTGCGCAAGCGGCTGAGAGAAGGAAGATGAGAGCGTGGCCGATTCGGCTGGCGTGGCGGCTGGGCATGGGATCCGTGCGATTGATCATACTAGCTCCGGAACAGAAATTCGTTCGAGATGAGAAGGGACTGGATGAGTTGAGTCCAGGCTTCGGTGCTGGGCTGGGGGCTCTTATTGAGGCTAAGCTCGGTTTCGGTGATGAAGTCGAGGATGCGATCCAGTTCGCGCTCGCGGGCCGGGCGGGAGTAGATGGATTCAATGAGCCAGCGGGCGCGCTGGCGTGTGAGGAAGGCAAGGTCGCCGGGGAGCAATTTGGCCAGTTGTTGGGCCTGTTCCTGGACCCAGGGGGAGTTCATGAGGTAGAGGGCCTGAGTAGGGATGACGGCGTTGTTGCGGGTTGCGGTGACCTGGGCGTTGCTGGCGGCGTCGAATAGGCTCATGAGGTCGAGTTCGACGACGGGCAAGCCGCGGTAGACGGGGAGGTAGATGGTGCGGCGATGGCGGATGTTGCCGGGGAGAAGTCCGGCGACTCGCATGGTGGGGGGGTTGACCTTACCGCCTTCGGGACTGAATGTTTCGAGGGAGTGCAGGGGGAGGGAGGGGCCGCCGCGGGTGGGATCGAGGCGGCCGGCGAGCATGAGGATGCCGTCGCGGATGCTTTCGGCGTCGAGCCGGCGGGGGTTCATGCGCCAGAAGAGGCGATTTTCAGGGTCGGCTTCCTTGGCTGTGGCATTGGGCCGGGAGGACATCTGATAGACGTTGGTGAGAACGAGGGTGCGGAGGAGTTGTTTGGTGGACCAGCCGTTGCGCATGAAGCTGGAGGCGAGATGGTCGAGCAGGTCGGGATGAGACGGGAGTTCGCCGCGCAGGCCGAAGTTGTCGGCGCTGCGGACGATGCCGGCGCCGAAGAGGTGCTGCCAAACGCGGTTGACATAGACGCGGGCGGTGAGCGGGTTGCGATCGCTGGTGATCCAATGGGCCAACTCGAGGCGGCCGCTGCCTTGAAAGGCTGGGGCGCCGGCGCCGAACATGGCGACCGCGACGAAGGTGCGGGGGGTGGGGGCGGCGAGTTGATGGGCGTTGCCGCGGATGTTGACGGGGCAATCGGCGGGACGTTCGACGTCATCGACTGCATGGGCCCAGGGTTGAGCGGGCTGGTTGAAGGCGACGAGCAATTTTTGGCGGTTGAGGGTGTTGAGGCGAGCGGTGAGGGGGTCGCGTTCGGTCTTGGGGGCGTCCTTGGGCAGGGCAGCGATTTCAGCTTCGAGCTTTTGGATGCGGGCCTCGATCGAGGCGATTTCCTCGGCATAGGCTTGGGCATTTCGCTCGCGCGCGGCGATCTCCTCGGGTGTCTCGAAGAGTTCGCGGCGGCGGACATCGCTAAAGACGCCGGCTTCACGGACTTTGCCGTGGATGGTGCGGGTACTACCGAGAATGCCGGCGAGGCCGAAGTATTCCTTTTGGGCGATGGGGTCGAATTTGTGGTCGTGACAACGGGCGCAACTGATGGTGAGGCCGAGCAAGCCCCTGCCGATGGCATCAATTTGGAGATCGATGACATCCATGCGCAGTTGCTCCTTGTCGGCCTGGACGAGGGCCCAGGGACCGAGGGCGAGGTAGCCGGTGGCGATGATCTGCTCGCGCTGCTCGAGGCCATCGCGGTGGGGCAGGAGGTCGCCGGCGATTTGTTCGCGGATGAAGCGGTTGAGGGGTTTGTCGTTGTGAAAGGATTGGATGACGTAGTCGCGGTAGCGCCAGGCCTGAGTGGCGGGGATGGCGGCGTCGAGGGTGTCACCGTAATAGGTGATATCGAGCCAGTGGCGGCCCCAGCGTTCGCCGAAGGCAGGGGAGGCAAGGAGTTGATCGACGATGTGGGCAAAGGCGCTGGGGGTGGGGCTTGCGAGGAAGGCCAGCATGGTTTCGCGGCTGGGGGGCAGACCGGTGAGGTCGATGTGGACGCGGCGGAGCAGGGTGGCGGGGTCGGCGGGGGGATTGGGATGGAGTTGCTTTTGGCGTAGGCTTTGGAGGAGGAAGCGATCGATGGGGCTGAGGCTGGCGGGCCCGGCGGGGGGAGCGGGGTCCCGTACGGGCTGCCAGGCCCAATGGGAGCGGCGGTCCGGGGAAGGGGCTGGGGTGGGAAGGGAGGAGAGGGTGGCGGGTTGATCAGGCCAGAGAGCACCATCCTTGACCCACTGTTCGAGGGCGGCGATCTGCTCGGCTTTGAGCTTGCCCCAGGGCGGCATGGTGGGCTTGAGAGTGTGATTGACGGCTTGAATGAGACGGCTGCCGGCGGGGTTGCCTGGCGTGAGGGCGGGGCCGGAATGGCCACCGCGGAGCAGGGCGTCGCGGGAGTCCACGCGGAGGCCGCCCTGGACGATTTTGGACTTTGGTCCGTGACAGGCGTAGCACTGGGTAGCGAGAACGGGGCGGACCTGTTTTCCGAAGAAGTCGATGCGCTGGTCCTGGGCGGCGAGCAGGGTGGCGGCGAGGATGAGTGCAATTGGTAGAGCCATTTGTGTCTCCTCAGGAAACTCGCGCTTTGGTTTGGGTAGTGCGCATGACGGCGTGGGCATCCTCGATGTGTTCACGCATGAGTTGGCGGGCGCGCTCCGGGGTGCGGTCGAAGATAGCCTGGTAGATTTGCTGGTGGAAGCGCAGGGTGTGCGAGACGTTGACTTCGCGCGAGGTGATGGCGAGGCTTTGCAGCAGAGCGCGGTGCAGGACGGTGAAGACGGCCTGGCAGACGCGGCTGCCGGCGGCCTCGAAGATGCGGTTGTGGAACTCGACATCGGCTTCGATGACGCGCTGGAAATGATTGCCGGCCGCCTTCATCGACTCGATGGCGCGGGAGATTTGGCGCAAGTGCTCGAGAGTGGCGTTTTCGGCGGCGCGGGCGGCCAATTCGGGTTCCATCATGAGGCGGGTCAGATAGAGCTCTTCGTGAGAGATCGAGTCCATGAGGAGGAGGAAGCGGAAGGCCTCGGTGAGGATGGAGGAAGCGTCCTCGGATAAGTAAGTGCCGGAGCCCATTTTTTGGCGAACGACGCCCATGATCTCGAGGACTTTGAGAGCCTGGCGCAGGGAGTTGCGGCTGACGGAGAAGCTGCGGGCGAGATCGCGTTCGGCGGGGAGGCGGGTGCCGGGCAGGAGAGTGCGGTCGGCGATCATGTCGCGGAATTGACCGATGAGCTTGGAGGTGACATCGTCATTGCGATATTCGAGGGGGAGGGTTTGGGCGAGGCGTGGTGAGCGTGACTTCGAGGCCGCTGGGGAGCGTTTGCGGCGTTCGATGGGAGTGGCGGAGGGCATGGGCGAGGTCTCCTGGCGTCTACAAAACGGTCTAGTTAAATGGTGGCACCACTTGATCTGAGAGTCAAAGGGGGGAGGTGCGCGGCCGCTGCGGGGGCCGGTGGCGTGATGGAGTTTGTGGTGGAGGCGGCAGGGAAGATCGCCGACGCACACGGGAGGCACACAAATCAAGTCGGAGCAGAAGGGGCCGGAAGGGGGTAAGGGCAGATTTTTGTTGGGTTTGGGGTGGTGGCCAGGGAGGGAATTGAACCCCCGACACGCGGATTTTCAGTCCGCTGCTCTACCAACTGAGCTACCTGGCCGTATTCAGCGACAAAGGTTAGATTAGCATGAATCGAGAGGGGAACGGAAGACGTCCCACAGGATGGAAATGCTAACCATAGCCTTACTGATATTGGCGCAAGCGCAGACGCCGGCGCCTGTGGATCCGGAAGACCCGGGACCGCCGGTGGTGAAGCGCGGGGGAAATGCGCCGCGGAAAGCGCCGGCGGCGGGGGGTGGGCCGAGAATCATTACGCCTTTGCCCGCGCCGGAGGGGCCGTCCGACGCGGAGTTGAAGAAGCCGGCATTTGACATCTCGGCCAGCGTGCCGCGGGCTGGATCGGACGATGCGTTGATCACGATGGCGCGAGAGGCTTCGGCTGACTACGACCAGAGCTTGCCGAACTTTGTCTGTGACCAGGTGGTGACGCGGTTCCGCAGCGAGGCGAAGCCGCCGAAGTGGAAGAAGGAAGATCTGGTGGAAGTGGACCTGATGTATGTGAATGGAGCGGAGGATTACCGCAACGTTCGCATTAATGGGAAGGCTTTGAAGAACGGTACGCCGGAGGATACGGGGAGTTGGTCGACGGGGGATTGGGGTACGACATTGATGGATATCCTGTCGCCGACGACGAATGCGAGCTTCAAGCCGAAGGGCAATGACGCGATTGCGGGGCTGGATACGGTGATGTACGACTTTACGGTGGAGAAGGCGAATTCGCACTGGACGATTCGTTATGGCAAGCCGGTGAAGCCGGCCTACAAAGGCGTGATTTGGGTGGACCCGAAGACGGGGCGGGTGATGCGGACGGAGATGCAGGCGCTGCGGCTGCCGAGCGATTATGACATCGACTGGGTGGAGCAGATGACGGAGTATGGGTGGGTGACAATTGCCGGAACGAAATACCTGTTGCCGGTGAAGAGCGAAAACATTGCGTGTTTCCGCTACACGACGAAGTGCACGCGCAACGAGATTGCTTACAAGAACTACCGGAAGTTCGCCACGGAGTCGACGATTTCGACGACGGAATCGGAAATCAGCTTTGGGGATAAGCCCGTGGAGGCGCCGCCCAAGAAGAAGAAAGATTAGGCCTCGGCGAGGGCGGCGAGTTCTTTTGCGGTAGCTTCCTCGACATCCTTGTGCAGGGAGTTGCCGTGGGCATCCATGGTGACGATGGCGGCAAAGTCCTCGACATCGAGATGCCACATGGCTTCGGGGATGCCGAATTCCATGAGGTCGACGCCGGCGACACGCTTGACGGTGCGGGCATAGAACTGGGCGGCGCCGCCGATGCCATTGAGGTAGACGGCGCCGAACTGTTTGAGGGCGGCGCTGGTTTTCGGACCCATCCCGCCTTTGCCGATGACGGCGCGGACGCCATACTTTTCGATGATGGTGGCCTGGTAGGGTTCTTCGCGGCTCGAGGTGGTGGGCCCGGCGGCCTTGACAGACCAAGTTTCGCCGCTCTTGAGCATAACGGGACCGCAGTGGTAGATGATCTGGCCGTTGAGGTCGACGGGGGGCGGGGTATGCATGAGGTGGGCATGCACGGCGTCGCGACCGGTGTAGACGCGGCCGCGGATGAGGACGACGTCGCCGACCTGGAGGGCCCGCACCTGGGCTTCCGTAATGGGGGCGGTGAGGACGACTTCGCGGCCCGTGAGGGGGAAGCCGGAGGAAGTGGCCATTTTTTCGACAGGGCGCGCGGGGTCGCGGTAGAGCCACTGTTTGATGGCGCCGGAGGAGGCATCGAGGCGAACACCGAGGCGGCGGAAGGCCCAGCAATCATAGGCGACACTGACGAAGAAACTGGCGGGGAGCCGGTTGGCGGCGACGATTTTGCAGCCGATGAGACTTGCCTTGCCGCCGAAGCCCATGGCGCCGATGGAGATGTGGTTGGCCTGTTCCATGACCTCAACTTCGAGCTGGGCGAGGACGGGGTCGGGGTTGGTGTCATCGAGGGTGCGGAAGAGTTGTTCCTTGGCGAGCCAGTAGCCGTGGGCGCGGTCTGAGCCGATGCAAACACCGATAGCGCCAGGTGCGCAGCCTTGGCCCTGGGCCTGCCAGACGGCGTGGAGGAGGCACTTGCGCACACCTTCGAGGTCACGGCCGGCTTTGCCCAGGTGGTCGAGCGTGGTGGGCAGGGAGTACTGGATGTTTTTGTTTTCGCAGCCGCCGCCCTTGAGCAGGAGTTTGATTTCGATGTCGTCCTCTTCCCATTGCTCGAAGTGGATGACGGGGGTTTCGTGGCCGAGATTGTCGCCTGAGTTTTTGCCGGTGATGGAGTCGACGGAATTGGGGCGCAATTTGCCGCGGCGGGTGGCTTCGGCAACGGCGGTCTGGATGGCTTTGCGCAAATGGATTTGATTGACGCCGACGGGGGTGTGAACGAGGAAGGTGGGCATGCCGGTGTCCTGGCAGATAGGGCCTTCGTCCTCGGCGGCCATGTCGATGTTGGCGGCGATGATGTTAAGGGCTTGGGCGCTTTGGGTGTTGGGGGTCTCGGCGGCCAGGGTCTGGCCCATGGCGGCGCGCACATCGGGGGGGAGATTGACGGAGGTTTGAGTAATCAGCTCGACGAGAGAGCCGGCGAGGAAGTCCATATCTTCAGCGTATGCCAAGTTGGGGAACGGGCTCGTTGAGAAAGCGGACCTGAGCGGTCATGCCGGGACGGATGGCGGGACTGGGATTGAGGAATTCGACGATGGCGGTGTCCATCTCGATGGCGCGGATTTTTCCGTTGAGGGGGGTCGGGCCGGCTTCGGCGATCTGAACGAGGGCGGAGGCGCCGGGCTTGAGCCGGGCGGCAAGGGCGGGGGGGATCCCGGCAGCGACCTCCATGGCGGAGAGCTCGGTGGCGATTTCGAATAGATCCTCGATATCGCGGGTGACTTCCTCGGCGGCGTTTTTGCGGTGGCCGATGAGGAGGCCGGCGACGGGGGCCTTGACTTCGCCGGTGAGTTGTTCGGCCTCGGCGTCTTCGAGTTCGGCGGTTTTGTCAGCGAGGGTTTGTTTGGCCTGATCGAGGGAGGTTTGCAGGCTCTGGGCGCGGGCTGAGGCGGCGCGGGATGCCTCCTCGGCGTCTTTCAAGTCGGCGCTTAGCTTGCGGAAGGAGGATTCGGCGGCCTCAAAAGAGCGGCGCGCGGCGGCGCCTTCGGCGAAGAGTTTTCGCAGGCGTTCGAATTGACGGGCGCCCAGTTCGTGTTCGGAGCGGAGGCGGGCCAGCTCGGCGCTGGAGCGGCTCGATTCAAGCCGGGCGGCGAGCAATTGGCTTTCGAGGTCAGCGGCGCGGGTCTTGGCCCGTTCGAGGTCTTCGAGGGCGCGCTGGCGGTTGGCCTCAAGGCTGGTGTTCTGGATGCGGCCGAGTAGCTGGCCTTCGTAGACTTCTTCGCCATCGAGGACTTCAATCGATTCGAGCGTGCCATCGATCGGGGCGGGGATGAGGACGGTCTTTTGGGCGCGGATCTTACCGGTCCAAGAGGACTGCAAGGGATCTAGGGGAGGGGGTGGAGAAGATGCTGAGGGAGGGGGAGCCGAACGATAGTGGCGCCAGCCGTACCAGACGGCAGCGCCAATCAGGGACGCAACGAGGAGGACCGGTCCGTAGAGCAGCCAGCGGGAGGAAAGAAATCGTCCGAGGGGGGAGCCGGTCAATCGGGGCGGATTCATGCTCAGCCCTCATTGTGCCGCAGAAGCGGATTAGCCGTTCGTAACCGGATTCATGGGAGCAGGTTCAGGAAGGATCAGGCCGCCATGACGGGATTCGAGAATTTTTTGCATGGCCCCCTCCTGAAGCAACAAGTCCGATAGGGTGGTACGAAAGAGAACTTTTCCCACCATGTGCTGGAGGGCGAGCCAAAGAGCACGCATACTGCAGTCGGTATTGTGGACACAAACTGATTCGAGGCCGGAGTGGCGACCGCAAAATCGTTCAGAGAACAGTTTTCCGCCGAGGGCCTCCAGGACTTCGCCGACCAGGATCAAGGCGGCGGGCTTGGCGAGGGTATAGCCTCCAGACTGACCGCGAACGCTTTTGACAAAACCGGCGATGCGCAGCAAGCGCATCAGTTTGGCCACGTTCGGAATGGAGAGGCCTTCGGCTTTGCTGATCTCCGGTATACTGAGGCTAGCTGAATCACCTCGGCTAGCCATCTGCAGAAGACAGCGTAAACCGTACTCCTCCTGTGCGCTTAGCTTCATACCCCGTAGTTTAACGTGGACGTGTTAATCGTGGCGTACATATTAAGATTAGATAATGCAGTTGGATAAAAATTACTAATACCATTTCACTGTTGATCGGTTCACTTTAACCGAAGATAAAAAATATGCCATTCCAAATCCAGCCGATTTCTGAATTCGTGGTCAAGCCATCGTTGCCGGCAGCGTTAAGCCGGCTGCCAGAAATCGCGACGAACGTTTTGTGGAGTTGGGATCACCAATTGCGAGCGTTGTTCCGGCGCTTGGATCCGGTGATGTGGCGGGAGACGCACAATCCTGTGTTGATGCTCAGCCGCCTGAAGCCGGAGGTATTGGAGCGGGCGGCGGCGGATGCGCGGTATCTGGCGGTGTACCGGAGGGCGTGTGAACGGTTTGACAGCTACATGCAGGCGCAGCCGGCTTATGAGGATGATCGTTTGATCGCGTATTTCTCGATGGAATATGGACTTGCGGAGTGCATGCCGATCTATTCGGGCGGGTTGGGTGTGTTGAGCGGGGACCACATGAAATCCTCGAGCGATGAGAATTATCCGCTAGTGGGGGTAGGTTTGCTGTACCAGAAAGGCTATTTCCAGCAGTCGCTGAATTCTGATGGCTGGCAGCAGGAGCGGACGCCGGTAAATGACTTTTATCAGTTGCCGGTTTTGCCGGTATTGCGGGAGGATGGCACGGAGCTGAAGGTGAGCGTGCGGATGCCTGGGGGAGAAGTTTGGATCAAGGTATGGCAGATGATGGTAGGCCGGGTGAAGCTTTACCTGATGGATACCAACATTGCCGAGAATGGAGCGGCAGACTACCGAGATATAACAGATCAGTTATACGGCGGAGATGCGCATACGCGCATACGACAAGAAATCGTATTGGGAATTGGCGGGTTGAGGGCGTTGTGGGCGATGGGACTGAAGCCGAACGTGTTTCACATGAATGAGGGGCATTCCGCCTTCATGCCGCTGGAGCGGACGCGATTGCTGATGGCGGAGCAGGGGCTGAGTTTCAGCGAGGCATTCGAGACGGCGCGGGCGAGTAACATCTTCACGACACACACAAGCGTACCGGCGGGGATTGATTTATTTGACGGCGGCTTGGTGTACGAGTATCTCAACGCTTATTGTCACGAAGCGGGAATTCCGATCGATCAATTGTTTGCACTCGGGCGGCGGAATCCTTCCGATAACAGTGAGCGTTACTCGATGGCGATACTGGCGATGAAGGCATCGTCTTACCGGAATGCGGTGTCGCTGTTGCATGGGGATGTATCACGGGAGATGTGGGCCGATTTATGGCCGGGATTGCCGGTGGAAGAAGTGCCGATAACTTCGGTGACGAACGGAATCCATTTGCCGACGATGCTCTATGGCGAACTGGCCATGCTGTACGACCACTATCTGCAGCCGGACTGGCGGGAGCGGTACACGGACCCGAGGCTCTGGGACGACGTGGCTGACATACCGGCGCGGGAATTATGGGAAGTACACCGGAAACAGAAGCGGCAATTGATCCAGTTTGTGCGGGAGCGGTCGGTGAAGGCGGCCGAGCGGCGTAATGCGAGCGTGGCGGAGACGCGGAGGCTGGAGCAGGTACTCGATCCGGACGCGTTCACGATCGGATTCGCGCGGCGTTTTGCGACGTATAAGCGGGCGACACTGATCTTCCGCGACGTAGCGCGGTTGAAGAAGTTGTTGAACGACCGCAACCGGCCGGTACAGATCATCATTGCTGGAAAAGCGCATCCGAAGGATCATCCGGGCAAGACGCTGATTCGTGAGATCGTGCAGCTTTCGCGGGATCCGGAACTGGCCCAGCATCTGGTATTTGTCGAGGACTACAGCCTGCAGGTGGCGCGCGAGATGGTGCAGGGTGTGGATCTGTGGCTGAACAATCCGCGGCGCGGGGAGGAGGCTTGCGGCACGAGCGGGATGAAGGCGGCGATCAACGGCGTGCCGAATCTGAGTATCTTGGATGGCTGGTGGGATGAAGCCTATGAGGCGGATCTTGGGTTTGCGTTGGGGGACCGGGACATTTACGAGCCGGGCCAGGATGAGTTTCATGCATCGGGGATTTATTCGATTCTCGAGAACGAGATTCTGCCGATGTATTTTCAGCGTGGGGAAGATGGGCTGCCGCTTGAGTGGTTGGAGCGGGTGAAGAATTGTATTCGCAAGATCAGTCCGCAATTCAATGCGCAGCGGATGATACGTGAGTATATGCATCGTCTGTATGAGCCGGCCTACGCGGCCTCGCGTCAACACCGGGAGCATGATTATGCTTACTCGCGGCGGAAGGCAGCTTGGGCGCAGAAGGTGGAGGCGGCATGGGAGCGTGTCGGCTTCGCCGATATGGGGCCGAAGCCGCAAGGGCTGCTGATCAGCGGAGAGAGGCTGAGCCTGCGGGTGACGGTGGAGTTAGCGGGGCTGGAGCCGGACGATGTGCGGGTGGAGGCGCTGGTGGGCGCAGTTTCACCGGGAGGGGCGCTGGCGGGCAGTGAAGTGATTCCTCTCGTGGCCGGGGAACGAAAGGGGACGGCTTGCGTCTATACTTGTGAATACAGGCCGCGGCAGACGGGGCGGCTTGGTTATGGACTGCGGATCAGTCCGAATCACTTTACGGATCCGTTAGCCCGGCCCTGCGGTTCGTTGATCCGCTGGGGATAAAACAATTCGCTGGTATCTTGTCGAGTTCTGTGATAGACAAGAGGAGAATCAGCGCTTCGTGTGGAAGATGGCACTGGAATGGCCATCACCCGCTTTGGGAGCAAAGCGCTTTTGAGACAGACATTCGTCTCAGTCGAATCACGCTCAGTAGCACGATGAGTCACGACAATTGTTTCGTTATTGTCAAGGAGTAACAGACCGCATGGATGGAGACCGGAAGTATTCCCAACACGGCTATCAAGATAGTGACCGCGGCGGACCTGGAGGGCAGGGGCGGCATGATGAACGTCCGAGGCATCAGGGGCCGAAGCCCCCGATTGATGTAACCGGACCGCGGCTGCCGCGGCTGGTGCAGAGCGTGGCGGCGTCGCGCTGCTGGAATTGTTCGACGATGTTGATGGATGGCATCGAGTTTGACGCGACCTGTCCGAAGTGCAGTGCGGCGCTGCACTGTTGCAAGCAGTGCACGCATTTTGAGCCATCGACGCGGTTTCAGTGCCTGAAGCCGGTGCCGGAGCGGATTAACAAGAAAGACCAGCCGAACCAGTGCACGTTTTTCAAGCAGCGGGTGACGGTGGCGCGGGATAACCCGGGGGCCCGTCCGGCGGGGATGACGGGATTGGGTGGGGGACAGACGGTGTCGCGGCCGATCGAGCAGACGCAGGGGCCGCGCAACTCACAGGAAGCGCGGGCGGCCTTCGACAGTCTCTTCAAAAAGTAAAAGCTATTTGAGGTCCATGAACTGGTAGCAGATCATGTGCAGGGCGATCATGTGGGCGTCTTCGATGCGGCCCATATGTTGCTCGGCGGTGTGAATCCGCAGTTGTACGAGGGGGCCGAGCTTGCCGCCATCGCGGCCGGTGAAGCCGATGGTGCGGCAACCGATTGAGTTGGCGTATTCGATGGCGCGGAGCACATTGGGGGAATTGCCCGAGCCGCTGATGGCGATGACGATATCGCCGGATTGAGCAAAGTTCTTGAGTTGTTCAAGGGCGGCATCGTGGTAGTCGACATCATTGGAGTAAGCGGTGAGGGTGGGCATGTTGTCATGGAGGGCCATGATGCGGAAGCGTTTGTCCTGCCGGTAGCTGGCGCCCTTGAGCATGTCGCAGACGAAGTGGGAAGCGGAGGCGGCGCTGCCGCCGTTGCCGGTCATGAAGATCGTACGTCCGGCATCGCGGGCCTCGGTGAGCCAGGCGATGGCCTGGTCGACTTGGGTGAGGTCGAGCGCATTGAGAGTATCGATCAGTTTTTCACGGTAAGAAGCAGTAAAGGTCATAAGGGAAAGGTCTCCTCAGCCAAGGCGAGAGCGCCATAAAGGACGCTGTCGTCGGCCAGTTGTGCGGGTACGACATCGATGCGGGCGCGGGACCAGGAAGTAATCTGGCGGCGGAGTTCCGCGCGGAGGGGGACGAACAGGGCGTCGCCGGCCTTGCTGATCCCACCGCCGATGACGAGGCGCATGGGATTGAGAATCATGATGGCGGCTTTGAGGCCAAGGCTGAGGTCAACGACGTAGCGGGCGACGAAGGCGGGGTCGGTGAGCAGGTCGCGGGCGGGGCGGCCGTGGTCACGTTCAAGCCAGAGGCCGCAGCACATGCGCTCAAAGCAGCCGCGGGCGCCGCAGAGGCACTCGGGGCCATCGGGGCGGATGGAGAGATGGCCCAGTTCGCCGGCATAGGAATCGGCGCCGCGGTAGAGTCCTGCTGGGGCGAGGATGCCGCCGCCGATGCCGGTGGACAGGGTCATGTAGAAGAGCGGTCTGGCGCCGCGGCCGGCGCCATAGACTCCTTCGCCGAGGGCGCCGACATTCGCGTCATTGTCGATGACCACGGGAGCGCCGGAGAGGCGGCTGATGGTTTCGACCAAGGGGTGATCATTCCAGCCGGCGACATGGGTGGAAAGAGTGACGGTTTGACTGTCAAAATCGACGGGGCCGCCGAAGCCGATGCCACAGCGATCAATGGAGTGGCTGGCGCGCCAATTGGCGAGGATGGCCTCCATGCGGGAGAGCATGGCGGCGGGGCCGCCGGAGCGGTCCGTGGCTTCCGAGGCGCGGAGGATCATACGCTCGCCGGCGAAGAGAGCGAGGGAGAACTTGGTGCCGCCGATATCGAGGGCGAGCGTGTTCATAGGCGGCCCACGCGGCTGGCGGCGGCGAGCACCTCTTCGGGAGAGGCAGTGCCGGTGCCAGGCTTCATGATGGTGATACTGGCAACGAGGTTGCCGAGGTGGACGGCGTCATCGAGGCCGGCGCCGGTGGCAAGGGCGGAGGCCGCGCCGGCGGAAAAACTGTCTCCCGCGCCGCAGATATCGACGGGCGCAGCGACGGAGACGGTACGGACCCAGCGCTCGCCGCCGTTGTCATGAATCCAGGCGCCGTGCGGGCCGGCCGTCACGATCAGAGCGCGGAGTGAAAGGGCCGGGAGGAGGCAGCGGTAGTCAGTCTGGCCGGTGAGGCGGAGGGCGGCCTCGGCGGCCTCGTCCTCGTTCGGCTTGAGGTAGCAGTGGGTGAACAACTCGGCGCGCTTGCGCGAGTCGACCCAGACGGGTTTTGTGGGATGGGCGGAGGCGAAGCGGTTGATTGCCGCCCGGAGACGGTCGGTGACCACGCCGCCGCGAGCCGTCTCGGCCTGATCGCAGACGAGGACGGCGTCGAAAGACGCCGCGTGGGTTTCAAAGCAATCCACCATTTGCTGGTCGAGCGAGGCTGGCAGAGAACTATTGTTGATGAAATCAACGCGGGGGAGATCCTCGATGCCGGTTTCGATGTTGATGTGTTTGGTGTAGGTGAAGGTTTGGATGAGCCGGGAACGGAGCACGAGACCGGCGCCGATGTTGCGCCGCGCGAGGGCCCCGAGCAGTTCGTCGCCTTGCGAGTCCTCACCGATGGCGCCGAGCAGGGAGACGCGGCCCACGCCGAGATCGGAGAGATTATTGGCGATCGTGCCGCAGGCTCCGGCCGTGGAGGAGAAGGAAAGGACGCCAATGCGGGGGATGCCGGTTTCGCGGGACGCCTCGGCGGTGGCGGGATCATATTGGCACCAGCGGTCGAGGCAAATGTCGCCGACCACGAGCAAGTTGAGTTGGCCGAAGGCGGAAAGGATCCGGCTGGCGTTCACTGGAGCATTCTCCAGAGGGCGGGGAGTGTGGCGCGGTGGTTGCCGCAGAAATAAAAGCTTTCTCCGCCGTCGGCGACGGTGCGGACGAGGATGGTTTTCTGGGGGCGGAAGTAATAGCCAGGGTCGGTTTTGGGAAGTTCTTTACGGAAATCGCCTTGGATGGGGATCAGGTCGAAGACGGCGGTGGTGAAATGGCGGATCTCGGCCCCGCGCTGGTGGGCGACGTTGCGAGCCATGGCGAGGGCTTTTAAGTAGACCTCGGGGCCCATGATGGCGGAGCCGAAGTTAAGCAGAAGGCCGTGTTCGAGGCGGGTGATGGATTCGGTAAAGATGAGGAAGTCGCGATAGCTGGCGGCGCCGAGGCTGGCGCCGTCGCAGTTGGGGTGTTCGTGGAGGATGTCATAGCCGATACCGGCGTGAACGGTGGCGGGGATGCCCTTGCGCCAGGCGGCGGCAAAGACGCTGAGATCGCGATGAGGGAAGTTGGATTCGGCAATGCGGCGTCCGACATGTTCGCCGAGGCCGTAGCCGAGCTTGGCGGCTTCCTGGATCCAGACGTTGAGGTCGCCGGTCTCCTGCCAGAGGCCAAACTGGCCATCGCGGATGTAGCGGGCGACGCTCTCGGTGGTGGCGCCGACGCGGGCGAGCTCATAGTCGTGAATGGCGCCCGCGCCGTTGAAGGCGATGTGGCTGATCCAGCCGCGCTCGATGAGATCGATCAGGTGGCGGTTGACGCCGGCGCGCAGGACATGGGCGCCCATGATGAGGATGACGGCACGACGGTTTAGCCGAGCGGCGCGAATGCGCTGGGTCAAGGCCGGCATATCGGGATGTTCGAATTCAGGTGTGGGGCTGTCGAGGTAGAGCCAGTTGTCAATTTCCAGATCATGCTGGCGCTCGCTGAGCGGGAGAATCTTGAGAGCGCCGCGGTCGAAGGCGGTATAGCGGGAAGACATATAAGGTTAGGCGGGGAACAGAACTGTGCGCAAGGCGTCGAGGTTGGCGTAGTTGGGGACGATGAAGTCGGCGCCGACTCCGGCGAGGCGGTTGCGCTTCCAGCCGTCGATCCGGATGCATTCGGGTTCATCGGAGGCAACGCCGACGGCAATACCGCCGGCCTGTTTGACCACTTCGATTTCGACATAGCCGTCCCCGAAGCCGAGAAAGTCTTCGCCGCGAAACTCGCTGGACTCGACAATTTGGCGGACGAGGAGGGCCTTGGAGAACTTGCTGAGGTCATCGAGAGCTCCGAAGACCCCGCCATCGAAATAGCGGTGGACATCGAGCAGGCGGGCTTCTTCGACGACATTATCGTGATCGGTGCCGCTGGCCAGATAGAGCTTGAGCCCGCGGGCGCGCAGATCCTCGAGCAAGGCGCGCGAGCCGGGGACCATGTGGTCATCTGGGTTGGCCTTGCTGGAACGCAAGGCGGAAAGGCGATCCTTAATTACCTCATGCAGGGCGTCGAGGTACATTTTCTTGTAGACCTTGGGGTCCTCCGGGGAGCCGCCGCGGAGGCGGATCTGCGCGGCGAGTTCCATCATCTGGTAAATGGTTTCCTTGCCGGTGAGGCGGGCGACGAAATCCTCGACGATCGTCTTCAGTTCGGTCTCGGATTCGCCGGTCTTGAGGGAGGCGAGGATTTCCACCATCTGCGGGACCATGACATTCACCCAGCCGGTGCGGATGAGCGAGAGCGTGCCATCGAAGTCAAAGAGCACGACGCGGGCGTCATTAGCGTGGACGCCGGGCCGCAATTGTTCAATCATTCTTTCCTATTGTCGCAAAGGCCGAAGCGATGGATAGAAGGGGGGGGCGGAGTGGTTGGTAGACTCGTGGTTGCATTGAAAAGATTTTTATTCTTGCTCGGGCTTGCGTGGGCGGCACAGGCTGAACCCAAGAGAATTGTCAGCACCGTACCTGGTTTGACGGAAATCCTGTTCGCCTTGGGGCTGGGAGACCGCGTTGCCGGTGTGAGTGAGTATTGCCGATATCCGGCCGAGGCGCGGAGCAAGCCCAAGACGGGATCTTTCCTGCAGCCGAACCTGGAAGCGATCGCGGCGCTGCGGCCGGATGTGGTGCTGATCATTCGCAATCCGGTGCGGTTGGGGGCGCGGCTGGAGGCAATGGGGTTGCGGGTGAGGGAGTTCGATCTGGAGACGATGCCGGGAATTCTGGAGGCGATCACGGAAATTGGCGGGCTGACGGGCAGGGGGCGGCAGGCGGGGGCGCTGCGGGCGGGACTGGAGGGCCGGATGGAGGCGGTGCGCCGGGCGGTGAAGATCCGGCGGCGCGTGGTGTTTCTGGTGGGGCGGACGCCGCAGCGGCTGGAAGGCATGGTCGCGGTGGGGCCCAAGAGCTACCTGGAGGAACTGATGAAGCTGGCCGGGGGGGACAACGTGTTCGCCGATGCTCCGTCGATGTACCCGAAGATCTCCATCGAGCAGTTGCTCGCGCGGGATCCGGACGTGATCTTCGAGATGGGGGATTCCGTACACGACGGGATGGAGCAGAAACGTTACCGGGAGGATGTGCTGGGTGTGTGGGGGCGGATGACGGGATTGCGGGCGGTACGGGAAAAGCGGGTGTTTCCATTGAACGAAGACATTTTTGTGGTGCCGGGGCCGCGCTTTGTCGAGGCGGCCGAGCGGTTTCTCGTGATGATCAGCGGGGCGGGGCGATGAACCCGGTATACCGCCTGGAACGGGTGGGCGTGCGGCGGGGCGGGCGAGCATTGCTCGAAGAGGTGGACCTCGAGCTGGGGGCTGGTGAACTGGTGGTTGTGATGGGGCCCAATGGCGCGGGCAAGAGTACGCTGCTGCGGGTGCTGGCGGGCCTGGAGGAACCGGGAGATGGTCAAGCGTGGCTCGGCAAGGAGCGCATTGGAGCGATTGGGCGCCGCCGCATGGCGCAGCAGGTGGCCATGGTGGAGCCAATGCTCGAGTTGCCGTTTGGCTACCGGGTGGAGCAGGTGGTGATGATGGGCCGCGCGCCGCATATGGACCGCTGGTTTGAAGGGGCCGAGGATTGGGCGCAAGTGGAAGTGGCGCTGCGGACGATGGATTGCGAGGGGATGAGGGAAAGGGACTATCGCAGCCTTTCGAGCGGAGAGAAGCAGCGCGTGCTGGTGGCGAGCGCATTGGCGCAACAGCCTTGCGTGCTGCTGCTCGACGAGCCGGCGGCGTTTCTCGATGTACGTCATCAGCGGGAGATGTTTATGGCGCTGAAGCGGCTGAGCGGGCAGGGGTATTTGATCGTGGCGGTGACGCACGACTGGAATCTGGCGGCCCGCTGGGCGACGCGCCTGGTGTTACTGAAGCAGGGGCGGATTGCGGCGGCCGGGCGGCCGGAAGAATTGGCTCAGGAGAGTCTGCTCGAGAAAGTTTTTGGCGCGCCGCTGTCGGTGTTACGCGTCGAGGGGCAGCCGCCGGTGGTGCTGGATGGGGGGGGGCACGGCGCGTGAAGCGATTCGTGGTGGTGATGGGGGTGAGCTTGGCGGTGACGGCTATGGCGCTGGTATTGTGCCCGCTGGTGGGGCCAACGGCGATGGATTGGAGGCAGGTGGGGGTAGCGGGGAGCATGGAGCATCAGATATTCTGGCTGGCGCGTTTGCCGCGGGTGCTGCTGGCGCTGCTGGCGGGAGGGGCGCTGGCGATGGCGGGGGTGTTGTTTCAGGCCATGATGCGCGATGCGCTGGCGACGCCGGACACGCTTGGAGTATCGAGCGGCGCCAGTCTGGGGGCGGTGTTGGCGATCAGCTTGGGGTGGGCCGATGCGGGGAGGATGGGGGGATTGTGGGTGGCCTCGCTGAGCGGAGCGGGGGCGGTGTTGTTGTTGGTTGTGGCGCTGGCCAGCGCGGGGCGCCGCCTGTCGAGTTTCACTCTGCTGTTGGCGGGTATCACGATCAACTCGATGTGCGTGGCGCTGATGTTGTTCTTGCAAAGTGTGACGACGCTGGGCCGGAGCCTGGCGATCACGCGGTGGTTGATGGGTGGGGTGGATGCCGTGGAGTATCGAACCTTGGGTTTTTTGGCATTGCTGATATTGCCGGCGGCCGCTGTATTGATCTGGCGGGCCGGGGACTGGAACCTGTTGGCGGTGGGGCAGGAATGGGCACGGGCCAAGGGACTGGATACGGGGGCGCGGTTGCGGCTTGGCTATGCGGCGGGATCGGTGCTGGCCGGGGCGGTGACGGCAATCACGGGCCCGATCGGATTCGCCGGGCTGATCGTGCCGCATGCCTTGCGGATGCTGATTGGGCCGGATCACCGCTTGCTGTTACCAGCGAGCTTCTTGCTGGGAGGAGCGTTTCTGGCGGTGTGCGACGCGATTGGCCGGACAGTATTCGCGCCGGCCGAGTTGCCGGTGGGCGTGATTACGGCGCTGTTGGGTGGACCGTTCTTCCTTTGGGTTTTGGCCTCACGGGCTACAATTAAGGGTTGACCAATAAACTCGTACTCGAAAATCTGAAGCACCGTCCGATCCGGACTCTGCTTGTTTTGTTTGCGATCGCGATCCAGGTGAACCTGATGCTGACGCTGGTGGGGATGAGCTATGGAATGCTGAACGACTTTCAGCGCCGCAGCCGGGGGGTGGGCGCCGACATCATCATCCGCGCGCCCGGCACCAGTGTGCTGGGCCTGAGTGCGCCGTCGATGAAAGAGGGTATGGTCAGCTATGTTCTTAAGCAGCCGCATATTGCCTCCGCCATGGGCGTGACCGTACACAGCATGGAGGGATTTCTGAATAGCGTCACGGGAATCGACCTGAAGTTGTTTGAGCAATTCAGCGGTGGCTTCGTTTTCAAGCAGGGGCGGCCGTGGCAGGGAGACCGCGAGATCGTCATCGACGAATACTACGCGGCGCAGCGCAAGCTGAAGGCAGGATCCGCCGTGAACATGCTGAATCGGGACTGGGTGGTGAGCGGCGTAGTGGAAAGCGGCAAAATGAGCCGAATCTTCATGCCAATCCAAGTTTTGCAGGACTTAACCAGCAATACGGGTAAGTTCAGTCAGATTTATGTAAAAGTAGACGACCCGAAACGCGTGGAGGAAGTGGTGGCGCAACTCAAGGGGCTGCCGGGGCTGGCGGAAAATCCGATTTACTCGATGGAGGCATTTACGTCACTAATCAGCATTGACAATGCCCCAGGACTGCGCCCGTTCCTAAACGTGATTGTGGGCTTGAGCGTGGTGATTGGTTTTCTGGTAGTTTTCTTGAGCTTGTACACAGCCGTACTCGAGCGCACGCGGGAGATCGGGATTCTCAAGAGTCTTGGGGCGACGCCGTTTTTCGTCATCACGCTGTTGTTTCGCGAGACGATCGCGCTTTCGATTTTGGGAGGTGCGATGGGGATCGGGTTCAGCTATCTGTCGCAATGGCTGATCGCGGTGCTGGTACCGGCCAGCCTGCAGATGCAGATCGTGTATGAGTGGTGGCCGATCTCGATCAGCATCGCGATTTTCGCCTCGCTGGTGGGGGCGCTGTATCCCGGAGTGAAAGCGGCAAAGCAGGATGCCATTGAGGCGCTGGCTTATGAATAAAGCACCGATCATCGAAATTCGAGAACTGACCAAAACCTACCGCGTGGGGGAGGTGGATGTGCAAGCATTGCGGGGGGTGAATCTCACGGTAGGGGATGGGGAGTTTCTGGCGATCGTGGGGCATTCCGGCAGCGGCAAATCGACTCTGTTCAACATATTGGGTGGATTGACGCCGGCGACAAGCGGAACCATACGCCTCGGCGGGGAGGATTTGCTGGCGATGAGCGACATCGAGCGGACGAAGTTGCGGCGGGGCACGGTGGGCTTTGTTTTTCAGAAGTATAATTTGCTGCCGACCCTCAACGCGCACGACAACATTTCGCTGGCCGAGGAGTTGGCGGGAAGGCGCCACATGGAGGAGGCGTGGTTTCAGGACGTGCTGGCAACGCTTGGCATCGCGCACCGCTTGAATCATAAGCCGCGGGCGATGAGCGGGGGAGAGCAGCAGCGGGTGGCGATTGCTCGGGCCCTGGTGAACCGGCCCAAGATTCTGCTGGCGGACGAGCCGACGGGGAATCTGGATACGGAGAACTCGGCGGCGGTGTTGGGGATCTTGCGGGGTCTGAACAAGAGATACGGCCAGACGATCCTGATGATCACGCATAATCCGGAGGCGGCGGATTTCGCCGACCGCAAGGTGCGGATGAAGGACGGGCGGGTGCTCGAAGAGTAAGGCGGCTATTGGCGGACGCTGATTTCGCGGAAGTAGACGCGGGACTCGGCGTCGTGGTTCTGAATGCCGATGTAGCCGGAATCGGGGCGCGGTCCGCGCACGGGTTCAAACCACATTTTGCGCTCGGGAACGGGCTGGCCTTCATTGTATTCGTTGACCTTTTTGCCATTGAGCAGGATGATGGTGCGCTTGCCCTTGAGCGTGATTTCGATGGTGTTCCATTCGCCGTTGGGATTCTGTTTCCACTCACCGGCGGCCTTCGAGAGCGAGTAGATAGCGCCGGTGCGGTGCCATTCATCGCCGCCGGAATCGATCTGAACTTCGTAGCCGTTGTGAACGCCGTACCAGGGGTCCATGGGCTTTTCGGGCATGCGGATGTAGACACCGGAATTGGCGCGCTTGCCGGTGGTCTTGAAGACGACGCGGATGGTGGTGTTGGCGAAGGGTTGTTCCTTGTAAAAGAGCAAGCCCATGCCTCCTTCGGTGACAAGTTGGCCGTCCTCGATACGGAAGGATCCCGGGCCGGTCATCTGCCAGCCGGAGAGGTCTTTGCCGTTGAACAACTGTTTCCAAGAGGCCGCCGGCAGAACAGTGGAGCAGGCGAGGGCCAGGACAAGCAGAGATCGCATGAAGACCAATGTATCAGGCGCGGCGGAGGTCCTTGAGGATCGCCGCCCAGCCGTCGTAGGAGTCGTGCTCGAGCTGGCAGACTACATCGACGCGATCGCCCGGGGAGAGTTGAAACCACTCGGGAGGGACAGACCAGCCTTTGACGGTGACGAGGTGGCCGCTCTGCTGAATTTGCAACTTGAGATGCTTTGCCTTCATGGCAACGGGGGGAGCGGCGACGGTGGCGGAGTAAAGAGCAAAGGTAGGGGGCTGGTGGCGATAGCCGAAGGGCGCGAGTCGCTGAACGGCATCAAAGAGGCCTGAAGTGAGGTCCGCGGCGGAGATTTCGGCGTCGATTTCGATTCGGGGACGGCGGGTTTCCTCATCGAGAGCGCGAGCCGCGGCGGCGGCAAAGGCTTCGGCGAAGGCGGGGACGCGGGCCTCCTCGAGGGTAAGGCCGGCTGCCTGTTCATGGCCGCCGAACTGTTCGAGCAAATCGCGCATCGATTCGAGGGCGTCGAGCAGATGGAAACCAGGGATGGAGCGCCCGGAGCCTTTTACGGTAGTGGAGCCATCATTTTCCTGGCGCGTGAGCACGAAGGTGGGCTTTCGTTCCTGTTCGGCGATGCGGCCGGCGACGATGCCGGCGACGCCTAGGTGCCAGTCGGGTTGATAGAGCACGAGGCCGAGGCGGGTGGAGAAAGCTGGGTCACGCCGGAGTTGGGTCTCGATGGCTTCGCGCATGTTTTTTTCTGTATCCTGCCGTTGGCGGTTCATTTCGTCGAGAGCAGCGGCGATGCGCCGGGCAAAGGCGGCATCACGGGTGAAGAAAAGAGCCAGGACTTCCTCGGCGCTGGCCATGCGGCCGGCGGCGTTGATGCGCGGGGCGACCTGAAAGGCAATTTGCCGGGAGGTGGGGGCGACGCCTGAAACAATGCCGGAGACGTCGAGCAAAGCGCGGAGGCCGGGTTGGCGTACGTCGGCCAGACCGGCGAGGCCGAGCTTGACGATAGCGCGGTTTTCTCCGGTGAGCGGAACGATATCGGCGATGGTGGCAAGGCAGGCGATCTTGAGCAGGGATTCAAGCAGGCGCTCCTGTTTTTGGGCAGCAAGAGCCGAGCCGGCCAGCAGGGCCTGGGCAAGCTTGAAGGCGACTCCGGCGCCGCAAAGATGCTTGTTCGGATAGGCGCAGCCAGGCTGGTTGGGATTGAGAACCGCGACCGCGGGGGGGATCTCGGCTTCGGGCAAGTGGTGGTCGGTGACGATGGTGTCCATGCCGAGCCGGGATGCGAGCGAGACGACCTCGCCGGCACGGATGCCGGTATCGACGCTGACGATCAGGCGTACTCCTTCGCGCGCGGCCTCCTCAATGCGGGAAGCCTTCATCCCGTAGCCGTCGCGCAGGCGGTGGGGAACAAAAGCAGCGGTTTGGGCGCCGAGCAGGTCGAGCACGGTCTTCAGAATGACGATCGCACTGGTGCCATCGACATCGTAGTCTCCGTAGAGAAGGATGGATTCGCGCTTGGCGAGGGCGGACTGGAGGCGGGCGAGGGCTGGGCCGATGCCCAGCAGGAGGGCGGGGGAGTGAAGCGAGTCCAGTCCGGGGTCGAGGAAATCCCGCGCTTGGCCGATGGTGGAGATACCGCGGTGAACGAGCACACGGGCCACGACGGGAGAAAGAGCAAAAAGGCGGGCGAGTTCGGCGGCGGCTTCCGCCTCCTCGGCGGAGAGCTGAGTTCTCACCCAGCGCGGCGCAAGACGGCTCATGGGCTAGTTATTCGAGTAGAAGTTGCCGATGGGCGGCTCCTGATCCTCCGGGCCGCCTTCGCGGGGGAAGTTGAGGAGATGGAGTTCTTCAATCATGCCGAGTAACTCTTCATACCAGGGGGCCTCGAGGTCGAACCAATAGAAAATCCCTTCGCTGGCGTAGCCGATGCCGACGCGGCAGGTGAATCCGACATAAGAACGCAACTCTCCGAGGCGGCGGGCATATTCGCGGAACTCGTCGGGCTCGAGAGCCGCCAACTCGAGGGCATCCTCGGCGTCGGCGATGGTTTCCTCGGCGAGGTCCTCGTCGAAATAGAGAATGACGCGAACACCGGCTGTCTTGCCGGCGAGGATGAATCGCTTGTAGTCCGGTACGCGGTTGGTATCCCACCAGACACTGCGCTCATTGGGCCACATTTCCGGCTCCACGTGGTAGACGGCCAATTCCTCCTGATGGAGGTATTCAAGGATCTCGTCTTTGACGATTTGGGGATTCGGTTTCGATGAGGGCGCCATGAGCTGAAATACTTCCCGCCAGAGCAACCGCGAAGGCTAAAAGGCCCGGGACGTGGAAAGGGAAATCCACGCTCGCATGCACGGCACCCATGAGAATACCCCAAGACGGATAAAAGTGGATGTTTTTTTCCAACCAGAGCGAGAATGCGGCCAAGATCGCGACGGTGAAAGGGATGCCCAATTCGACGGCCCATTCGAGCCAGTCGGAATGTGCTGCGTTGACGAACTGACCGTTGTCGAAGAGGGCAAAGGCGGGGTAGCTGAGGGGGAACTCGCCAGCGCCCCAACCGCACCAGGGACGTTGTCCGATCATGGCGAGAGCGGACTGCCAAATTTCGAGCCTATGATCGCCGGCGAGGGGATCGAGGATCCGTTGTGAAGGGCTGGCCCAAAACAGCAAGCTGAAGCCCGCCAGAGCCAGAGTGGGGGCTGTCCAGCGCCAACGGCCGTTACGCCAGCGCCAAAGCAGGGGGATGACGAGAGTCAACAGCAAGATGGTGCCGGTGCGGGAGCCGCCAGCGATGGCCGCCACCAACAGAATGGCCGCGCCGGCGGCAAGAACGGGCCGGCGGTCGCGTTCGGCGCAGAACAGAAGCAGTGGGATACTCATTTCGACGAATACGGCGTAGTGGTTACGATTGGCGAAAGGCAGCAGCCTCTGGCCGGGGACAGCCATCGTGGCCGCGCCGAGCAGTCCGGCGGCGAGGGCCAGACTGGCCAATGACGTCAGCCGCCAGGGATGAAGGGCAAAGATGAGACCGAACAGAGCCCAGTCGAGCCCTGGGAGTCCAAGGGCGGCGATCATGGCGAAGCCGAAGGCGAGAGCTTCCGGCAATGGGCCTGGGGCGCGGAGGGCCCACCAAGGGCAGGCAAGCAGCGCCAGTCCGCGGGTGGCAGCCCAGGCAATGCCATCAGGGTCCGCGGCGCTCAGCAGGAGCAGGGCGAGAATGAGAATCGAGATGGCTTGCTTCATTCAAAATTCACTTGCGAAAGAGTAAATGCGCGTTGCGGGCCCGCGGGAGCGGTCAGCACGGCACGCTGCCATCCGGGACGGAGCGTAGTGATTTGCCAGTTGAGACCACGGGTGTCGCCCGACCAGATGGGCCGAGCGAAGCGGAGGGGTTTGCGGCGGCTGTCGAGCAGGATGCTCACAATGTCGACTGGTTTTGTGACCGGCTCCAGCTTGACGGCCAACTGACCGGGGCGCCAGTCGAGCCGGACTGCCGGGTCGGCGGTCAATCGCCAGTCGAATGCGAGGGAGCTTGGCTGGTGGGCAAAATCAACGTTGTAGAGTCCTGTGCGCCCAAAGTCCGGCTCCATTTCGGCAAACAAGCGGGCGGCGGCCTGCTGCTGACCTTGCCAGAATAATTGCTCGGTGAGTTCGAGACGTAATTGTCGGGACTCGAGGTTGGTTTCAACCTGGCTCGAATAGAGGGCAGCGTCTTGCCATCGCTGCTGGCCGAGCAAGAAACGGAAGTACTCCAGTCGGCGCGAAGGGGGAGAGCCAGCAAGTAAGGCATTGGCTTCGGCAAGAGTCAACTGAGAGAAGACGCCGCTGGCATCGCGGGGGCAGTAGCGCAGGGCTTGGCGGGCGAGTTGTGTTTTGCGCTCGGCCTCATGCCAGCGAGCGGCCTGAGTGAGAGCGGCCATGAACGCGCGATAGGTTTTGTGGTGGGTGAGAGCGAGGTCGATGTGGTGGCGGGCGAGGGTGCGGTTGCCAGAGAACTCGGCAGCCAAGGCGAGGCCGAGGCGGGCGGGGAGGCAACGGGGATCCGCAGCGACAGCAAGAGAGTAGTATCTCTGCTGAGAATCAGGATTTATCTCCGCCAAACGCAACCAGAAGGGGGCGGTGTGCAAGCCCGCGGAGGCAGCCAAGGGGAGCCAGATCTCGAGCTGGGAGGAGTTATTCGAAGCAGTCCCGATCCACTGGACCCAGGCAACGCCGGCCGAAAGGGCTGCTCCGGATAAGGCGAGCAGCAGGCAGAGGAGGAGCGGGAGGCGATCAAGCCTCATCACTGAAGAGGGTATCGGCGTGGAGGCGCAAGAGGAACAGAGTGATGTGCGAACAACTTTTCTTCAAGTTTTCTTGAGGGGCGTCGATAACGGCTTCAAGGGATGACTGTGCAAAACAAAAAAATGAACTTAATTCTGACCGCTACTTTGGGATTGGTTGCCTCCAGCCTGGTTCGAGCGGATAGCTCGAATGTGCTGTCCTCGCCGCAGAAGCCTGCCGTAGCCTGGTCTTCCGGAGTGCTTCGGATTGACGGGGCCGACCATGTTGGGTCGGGAAATCTTCTGCCGGGATCCCGGCTGGATACATTGCGATCAGCTGGGCAACTATATTTTGCTGATGGTAGCCGTGTACGGCTGGCCGCCGCCACACGGATGAGTGTACAGGCTGGGGGAATGCGACTTGAACAGGGTGCAGCGCGAATTGATGCTGTGGCGTCAGCGAATCGTCCGGTCAGCATTTCAGCTGGTTTGTTGGAGGTTCGTGCCACGGGTGGACTGGTGCAGCGGCTGAGGTCGAACGAGGTTGTAGTAACGGCATCCCAATCGCCGAGTGAAGTCAGGAAGCGGAATGGAGTTTTGGTGGCAATGGTTCGCCCGGGCGAGACGCTGGCCTTTTCGTTGGCGCCGAGTGCGGAAACTCGAATGGTTGGAACAGTGAGTGTGACGAAGGGAAAGTTTTTCCTGACCGACGGGACTACGAATGTGGTGACGGAACTCCAAGCAAATTGTTTGGAACCGTATGTGGGCAAGCAGATTCAGGTGAAAGGGGATCTGACGAATAGCGGTGAGGATCGCCGAGTACTTGCTGTAAAGGAAATTGGAGTGCCGCCAGGATCAGGCGTCGAAAACGTCAAGAAAGAAGGCGCAGGCTGTCCGGCGGTTGTTGCCGTGGTCCTTGGTGGGGCCGCCAGTGGTGCTGCCGCTGCAGGAACGGCGGGGGCAGGCACAACTGCAGCGGGTACGGCAGCCGCCGGCGCTGCAGGATCAGCTATCGGAACCTCCACTGCCGTAATCGCGGGAGTCACAGTGGCCGGTGTTGCGGCAACGGCAGCAACGATTGCATTCGTGGTTGAATCTGACAATTCGATCAGTGCTAAGTAAGAACAACTGCGTTTGTGAACTTTCAAAGAGCCAGCCGCAGCGATGCGGTTGGCTTTTCATGTTTCAGTAGGAACTGTTTACGCCAGAGCCCCCCTCCGTATCCGGTGAGACTTCCATTTGAGCCGATGACACGGTGGCAGGGAATGAGTATTGAAATTGGATTCCTTCCGTTCGCGAGGCCTACCGCGCGGACTGCCTTTTCCTGCCCCAATCGGCGGGCGACGGCGGAATAGCTTTGGGTTTGGCCGAAGGGAATCTCGAGTAGCGCACGCCAGACCGACTGCTGGAATTCTGTACCCCGCGGGCGCAAGGGCAAATCGAAGGTTTGCCGCCAGCCGCCGAAATACTCAGCCAGTTGTCGTTCGGCGTCGATCAGAACTGGGATATCTTCACGCTGGGCGTTTTCTTCTGTACGTTCGAAGTACAAACCAGTCAGGGATTCGCCGTCGGAGAACAGGCTTAGCTCGCCGAGGGGGGAATCACAGTGGCGAACAAAAGTCATCCAAGGGACCTCCAAAGCAAGAATACGGCATAGGCGCGGTAGGGGCGCCAGCGCTGGCTGATGGTTTCGGCCTCGCGGGCGGCAGCGGCGGGACTACGATTTTGGATACCGAGGGCCTTTTGGATGCCAAGGTCGCCGGCGGGAAAGGCGTCCTGGTAGGATTGGCCACGCATTTTCAGGTAGTTCTCGGTCCAGGGGCCGATGCCGGGTAGGCTGCCTAGGGGAGGGCGGTCCGTTATTGGCCTACAAGACCAGAGGGCGAATTGGCGAAGAGTTTCCGCCCGCTTGTTGGGCAGACCCAGGTTGGCGAGATCGTCGGTTTGCAGGCCAGCAAGGTCCTCGGGCAGGGGGAACAAGTGAGTCAAGCCGGGCCATGGTGTGGACACCTTTTGGCCCCAACGGGCGACGAGGCGAGCGGCCAGGGTATGGGCGGCTTTGACGCTGATCTGCTGGCCGAGGATCGCGCGGACTCCCATCTCAAAGGGATCCCAGGCCCCGGGCAGTCGAACACCGGGCCAGCGCGCCCACAATGGGCCCAAAATGTCGTCTGATTGAAACAGAGCGGCCAAGCGGCTTGGCTGGTGGTCGAGGTCGAGAACGCGGCGGACCAGATTGAGGTCCGGCGCGTGGTTCCAAGCGCGTATTTGTATGGTCCCCGGCTGCTCGGCGAGGCTCAGGTCGATCACGCCCCAACGGTTCTCCTGGCGGAAACAGCGCCGCAGGCGGCCCTCGGAGATCGACTCCACGCCCGGAATGGCTCGGGGGGCGAAGAAGTTAAGAAGGCCTTCCCAATCGAGTGGTGGGTGGTAGGGGAGGCATTCCCAGTCCTGATCCATAAATGGCTATAATACCTCTATGAGCGAAATAACTCATACTTTTGCGGCCTGAGACGATATGACCAACTCTGGCTCTTGATACCCAATTCCTGGCGCGCGAAACGCAGCGAGATGTAGTGCCTGTGTGTAGCGCCGCCGATGTCGGTCCCGAATTGGACCGGAGTACCAATCGCAAGGAGTGATTTTCGAATCATGAGTTTTTCCAAATCGAGCCGTCTGTTGGCGGTTATCGGGATGATGGCCGGTCCTTTTGTGGCCACCAGCCCCGCGCCAACGGGTGAGATGGCATCTCTTAGGCACGACCCTCGCAAAGTGCGTCTGGAGCGTTATTTTGACGAAAAGCAGTGTCCCGTGAAGCCGTTGGCGGCGGATTTTGTTGCGGCGGCGGACCGGCATCGTCTGGATTGGCGGCTGCTGCCGAGCATCGCGTTCGTGGAATCGAGCGGCGGCAAGGCTTATCACAACAACAACATTTTCGGTTGGCGTAACGGTGATCATCGTTTCCGCAGTGTGAAAGAGAGTATTCATAAGGTAGCCGAGCGTTTGGCGAATTCGGAACATTACCGGAATAAACCGCTCGAAAAAGTCCTACATACCTACAATCCGACTCCTGGCTACAAGGAACGCGTACTCGATGTGATGGACGATCTTGGTCCGGCGCGGGCGTCGGGGCCGATACAGGTTTCTTACCATAACTAGAGCAAATCCTGACATAACATCACTGCTCTGGCGATGGCTCGAAAAACAAGCTGGCTCCAACCGATTCCAACGATTTGCGAGCCAAGTTTTTTGCGCCTAGGAGAAAGGCGAAATGGGCCTGAAGCGGCTGGCCGAGTGCTTTGGCGTGAGCTTGCGGGTGGGGGAGAAAGATCTTGAGTGCGCAGCGCTTGACTGGGAG
>JAINDK010000045.1 GCA_019931185.1 Bryobacter sp. CoA8 C33 | reverse complement strand
GGGGCGGTGGCGGCATCGGCGGCGGCGAGTATCTTTTGCTTATAGGCAGCCGTGAAGCGGCGGCGTTGGGCGCGGGACCGGACCTCAGGGGAGGGTGGCTGTGGGTCGGCGGCGTTGGGGGCCGGGGAACTGCGCTCCGGCCCCCAACGCCGAGGCTAGACCATTCCTGTACTGCTTGTTCATTGCGGTTGGCTCCTCCGCCCTGCTCTCTAATTAGTGAGACCGGTAGTGTCTCAGCTATGTTGGCACGGAGGGAGGAGCGGTCATCGGTGTCGGGGCCGGAAGGTCTTTATCGCATCGCGGGACTCGACTCTGGAGTTTACCGGCTTCGGGCCACGCCTTCGCCGTCCACGTTGGGCAAGCAGAGGGAGTCTAGTTTTTATCCGGTTGGTATGGACGCTCAGGCGGCGGCTCCAGTTGTGGTTCTCTCGGGCCAGGAAAGTTCCGGATTCGACTTCAAACTCTTAGAAGTATCCGCTTGGCCGGTGGAGGGAAAAGTGAGCTTTGAGGAGCCTATCGCTTCATCCGTGATCTATGTTGAGCGAGTAGAATCTCTCGGTGCTGACAAACAGCGAGTCTCCTTGAACCGGGATCTCACGTTCCGCATCCCCGCTTTGACGCCTGGTTTCTACCGGATGAGCGCCTTGCTTTCCGCCGCCACGGATGACAAAACTCCCCGTCGCGAGGCGGGGTCTTTGGATTTCACGGTGAAGGATTCCCCCGTCGAAGGGCTTCTCTTGCCGATGCGTTCGCGAATGGTAATTCGCGGAACGATCTCGGCTGGGCGTGGGACTCCGCTGCCCCCGAACCTGAAAATCACTCTCCGGCCGATTCAGACCAACGGCATTTCCTTGAAACCATCGGAATCCCGGCCTGACGGTAAAGGGGAATTCCAGTTCGAGGGTGTGGCGGAGGGCCCACACTTTTTGAACATACAGGGATTGCCTTCCGGGCTTTATGTCAAGCGGATGCTGTCCGGTACGCGGGATGTTTTGCGGGCGCCGTTTATCCCGGCGGCGGGAGAGAGCCTTGAGATTGAGATTGCCGAGGGTTCGGCCATTTCCGGTGTCAGCTTGGCTGAACGCGATAAGCCAGTGGCTGGCGCCGTGATTGTGATGATGCCGGGGGAGAATATCGCAAGCAACACGAGCTGGAAGTGGATTGAGGAGTCCCAGTCGAAGGGGCAGTTTCGAAAGAATGGGATTCCGCCGGGTGTTTACCGCATCGCCGCTTTCTACTCGCTTGATATGGCGATGCTGGCCGATGTGGCGTACCGGCGGAAGGTGTGGAACGAAGGAATCGAGCTTAGCTTTCCGGAGCGCCATGGAGCGGTTGTGCAAGTGCTTGTCAAGGAATCGCCGCAGCCGTAGGTCACGGGCGATGCCGGTTCGCCGTACTTGGGTTTTGCATCACTGCTGTCCAAGTTAAGCTGGAGCGGGATTGATACTGGATGCTCCAGAGCGGAACAGCAAATCACCAAGTCGTTAGCGGCGCCATAGTCCCACGCTCGCTCTGCTGGATCGAGCCCGACTCGGAGCTTCCGAATTCGCCTAGCAAGCGCCGAGCCGCCAATCTGATCCAGTATCCTTCGAACGATCCCGGTGACATCGCTCCCGATTGCCATGCTCAGCCTCGAACCAAGCGCGCAAGCTTGGGCATACGCAACCCGAACGCCTGAACAACTTTCAGCACACGGGCAAAGCTGGCGCTCTCGTACTCCGTCGCCTCGTAGCGCTGGATCTGCTGGGTTTTGACGCCGAGCCGGTGAGCCAAGCCTTCCTGCGTCATTCCCGACGCAATGCGGGCGCGGATGAGGGTCTTTGGCAAATCCTCCACGGCTTCAAGGACGAGTTCCTTGCTCTTTCCCCTGTGGAGGCGATCATAGGCGGCGATCTGTTCTTGCAGTTCCTGCAACTGGCTCCCGGCGGCGTCGAGTTGGGCCTGGCAGAGCCGGGGCGTAATGTCCGCCGGGCGTTGCTGGCGGGCGAGTTTGGCGAGGGCTTCCGCGAAACGCCGGGCTTGCGCGTTCGTGATCCGGTATTGCTTGTCGTTCTTGATCATTGATTCTTAACACCTCTCCACCGAATCGCCACAATGCCCTTCGGTTCGCCGGTCAGCTTGTTCACCTGGAAGAACTCGATGAACGCCCGCCCGGTCGCGCCCTCGGGTAAGCGCACCGGGAAGAACTCGCCGGCGAACCGCCGTTTCCGGGCCGCGCGACCTTGCGAGAGATCCCAGAAGACGGGATCGAGCGCATCTTCGTCCACATGTTGAATGTCCCAGCAGGCGTCGAAGCCGCCCGGATGCTCCTTCGGGGTGACGAAACTGCCGTCCAGGCAAACCAACCGGCATCCGGCTTTCCGCTGCAGTTCGCAGGCTTGGCGAAATCCGGCCAGCAAGCGTGCGCGCCGGGGATTGAGCGCCTAGCGTTCCTCGATCTAGGCCCAGGCCGCGAAATGTATACCGGGCGGCAAGTCGCCGCTGGCACACCATTCTGGAATCGTTGTATCAACATCACGATTGATGTATTGACTAGAGGGGATGGATCTCGACCAGCCCCCGTTTCGACAGCCACTGCGCCATGCGGAATTGACGATGACGTGCAGCGAGACATCGCGCTTTTCGGCGGCGGCGCGGGTCTTCTTCTGGCAGAGACTGGTGGGCATGAATATGTTGACCTCCGGGGCCTTGATTTCCAGGTTGATGCCGACCAGCGGCATTTTCTCGAAGGCGGCGGATTCCAAGGCTTCAAGGACGTACCTGCTCAATTCGCCACGCCGCTTCATCAGCGTTCGCAGGGCATCGTCCAGAGTGAAGAGGAGCCGGTAGGCAAGGCGGATCCGATCCTCAGGTTTGGTACTGGATTCGGGCTTAGCCTTCATGAACTTCTGGCCGACCGGAACAACGGCAATGTACTTGGGTTTGTCTCCCTTGCTTGGGCGCTTCTTGGCGATACCGCTTGACGGTACAAGATGCCCAGCAGAAGCGGAAAGCGTCGCGAGGCGTCTTGAGACATCCTTGCTTTACGTAGCGGCATTGAGCGTCACTCCGTTGCACTGGCAGTCACTCAGGGGCACTCGATGACACTGTGACCACGACGATGCCGGAGGAGTTTGGAGGGCCGGCCAGGATAACGGGAGCGGGCGAGATGGCGGCAGTGCGGGCGAAGCAGCGGCGGGAATGGAGGGAAGCGGTCGAAGCGCGCCGGCGGTGATTCTGGTCTTAGAGCTTTCGCCAGGGCGGCGTCGCTGTAAAGTCATAGGCGCCTTCGAACACCACGGGAGTGCCCGGCTCCAAGACCTCGCGCCCGTCCCCGGACAGCTTCCAGCTTTCTCCCCAGTGGTAGAGCCATTCGGCATCGCGGGCAAGCAGGCGGATGCAGCTATGGCTCGCGGGATAACCGGGCAGCGGGTAGGCGTGGAAGGCGCGGCCGGACTGGTTGTGGAAGTTGAAATACCATTTCAGAATCCAAGAGGCATCGTCGGTGGAGACATGCCGCTTCGCCCGCCAAGTCAAGCGATAGGAGCCCGCCGGGGTGGGCACTTTTTTTGACCCGCTGCTTACCGGACCCCAGCGCACCAGCTTGCCGTTTTCGTAAGCCCCAAAGGCCTGCAAGGCCAGATCGACCTTCAGCAGCTTGCCGGCGCCTTCTACAAGCGGCGGCAGCGGACTCAGTCCCAACTCATCCTCCGGCCAGCCCCCCTCGGGAGAGAGCAGGGGCGCGACCAGGAATGGTAAGCGCGGCAAATGGTTCGTATCGGCCCGGTTCAGTTTTTCGAGTATCCCGAGCTGGGCCTTGGTCAAAGCCTTCCAGTTCATCTCCGCCGCCGGCACGACACGCTGGGCGGCCTTCGTAGGCCCAGCGAGGGCGGCGGTCTGCGCCCATCCGGCGTCTTCGGCCAAGCCCCAGGCCAGCATGCACAAGACCGAAGACCGCTGTAAACAAAGAGCCCGGGAATGAAGCATCACCATACGCGACAGTACTGTTCGATAGAGTGCCACAGCAGCCAAATCGTTACACCTGGGACCGGAACCGGGCCCGAGCGCCGCGACGGAAGTTCGTTCCCGGCCGGGAGGCGTGTTGGTGGGGGAAGGAGGGAAGGCAAGGATGCGGTGGATGCCGGTGGCGGGGGCGAGCAAGCTAGCATAGCGGGAGTGGACATGATTGAAGGATTGCGCGAGAAGTACCGGCGGGAGTTGTTGGAATCGGTGATTCCGTTTTGGATGCGGCATTCGGTGGACCGGGAGAATGGGGGATTTTGGACCTGTCTCGACCGGCGTGGGGAAGTGTATGATCCGCGGAAATACATCTGGCTGCAGGGGAGGCAGATTTGGATGTTCAGCCGGCTGTACCGGGAGTGGGAGCGGCGGGAGGAGTGGCTTGAGCTGGCGCGGCATGGGATGGAGTATCTCGAGCGGCATGGGCGGGATGAAGAAGGACGCTATTACTTCCGGTTGGAGCCGAATGGGGAGGGGAGCGCCGTGCAGCGCAAGCCGTATGGCGCGGTGTTTGCGATGTTGGGGATGCTCGAATATGGGCGGGCGAGCGGGGAGAAGCGCTATGAGGAGGAGGCGAAGCGGCTGTTCTGGCGGATCCGGGAGTGGATTGCGCGGCCGGAACTGTTGGGGCGGCCGGCTTTGGGGGGGCCGCGGATGCAGCAACTGGCCGATGTGATGGTGGTGGCGGCGATGGCGCTCGAGATTGCGCGGGAGGACGGGGATGAGCGCTACCGCGAGGTATTGGGGGATTGTCTGCGGCGGGCGTTGTGGCACCGGGAGGCGGGCCGGGAGGTATTGATCGAGAGCGTGGGAGAGGGGGGCGAGCGGTTTGGTCATTTGCCGGAGGGGCGGTTGCTGAATCCGGGCCACTCGGTGGAGACGGCGTGGTTTCTGTGGCTGGTGATGGAGCGGTTGGGGGATTGGCGGGAGCGGGGGACGGTGCTGGACCTGATCGAGGGCAGCCTGCGGGAGGGGTGGGACAGGGAGTATGGGGGACTGTATTATTTTGTCGATATCGAGGGGCGGCCGCCGCTGCAACTGGAGGCGGGCATGAAGCTCTGGTGGCCGCACACGGAAGGGCTGTACGCGGCGATCCTGGCTTATGCGCGGACGGGGGAGCAGAGGTGGGAGGAGTGGATCCGGCGGCTGGATGAATACTCATTCCGCTGCTTTGCGGATGGGGAGTATGGGGAGTGGTTTGGTTATTGCGACCGGCAGGGAAGGCGGACGCACGAGCTGAAGGGCAACCATTACAAGGGTTGTTTTCACTTGCCGCGATTTTTGTTGTTCAGCATACAGGAACTGGAGGGGATTCGATGAGAAGACGGGATCTGGCGGGAGTGTTGTGGGGCGGGGCGGCGTGGGGGCAGCAGCGGGTGGAGCTGTTCCGGCGGGGCCAGGAGGGGGTGCATACGTACCGGATCCCGGCGCTGATCGAGACGCGGGGGGGCGATCTGTTGGCGGTGGCGGATGCGCGGCTGGACAGTGACCGGGACCTGCCGGGACGGATCCGGCTGGTGATGCGGCGGAGCGGAGATGGGGGGCGGAGCTGGGGGGCGATCACGACACTCAAAGAGGTGCGGGAGGGAGGAGTGGGGGATGCTTCGCTGCTGCGGGAGCGCGACGGGCGGATCTGGTGTTTTTTTGCTTATGGGCCGCCGGGGATTGGATTTCCGACGGCGCAGGCGGGGGAGTTAACGGGCCCGACGGTATTGCAGAGTTGGGCGATGCACAGCGATGACGCGGGGCGGAGCTGGACGCAGCCGGTGGACTTGACGCCGCGGATCCGGGACCGGCGGTGGCAGGCTATGTTTCCCACCTCGGGGACGCACTTTGTGACGCGCCGGGGACGGATGGTGGTGCCGATGGTGGTGCGGGATGAGAATGGGGTGATCAGCTCGCGCAACGCCTATAGCGATGACCGGGGCAAGACGTGGGCGATCGGGCCGGGGATCCGGCCGGGCAGTGATGAAAGCAAGGCAGTGGAGCTGGCCAATGGGGAGATGTACCAGAACATGCGCTACCGCAATCAACGGTTGGTGGGTTGGAGCCGGGATGGTGGCGTAAGCTTCGATCGGGTGCGGGAAGATGAGCAACTGACCGATGCGGTGTGTAACGCGGGGCTGGCGCGGGTGGGAAGGTGGCTGGTGCTGACGAACGCGGCGAGCCGGAAGCGGGAAAACCTGGTAATTCGGGCGAGCGGGGATGGGGGGTGGAGCTGGGGGGCACCGCGGGTGCTGCATGCCGGGCCGGCGGCTTATTCGACGGTGATCGGGCTGCGAGGCGGGGATTTGGGGGTGTTGTATGAGTGTGGCGAACAAGGCCCAACGGAGCGGATCGAATTCCAGCGGCTGAAGCTGGCGGAGGTGGCGAAGGGATGACGCGGCGGGAGGCGTTGGGGCTGGCGTGGGGGGCAGGGCGGCGGCGACCGAATATTGTGCTGGTGCTGGCGGATGACCTGGGGTGGGCAGACCTTGGGGTGAACGGGGCGGATCTGCATGAGACGCCGCAACTGGACCGTCTGGCGCGAGAGGGGGTGCAGTTCCGGCAGGCGTACGCGCCATCGCCGGTGTGTTCGCCGACGCGGGCCTCGATTCTAACGGGCAAGCACCCGGCAAGGCTGGGGATGACGATCTGGCACGAAGCGGCGGCGGCGCCAGCGCGGGACCGGCGGATGTTGGGCGCGGCGTCTGAGCCAAACTTGGCGTTGGGGGAGAAGACGCTGGCGGAGTGTCTGCGGGAGGCGGGATATGGAACGGCGCTGGTGGGGAAATGGCATTTGGGAACGGGGGGACATAGCCCGGAGGCGCAGGGGTTCGATATCAACATCGGGGGGACGCACTGGGGGGCGCCGCCGAGCTTTTTTGCGCCGTACCGGGGGTTGTTCAACCGGGAATTGCGATTTGTGCCGGGCCTCGAGGCGGCGCCGGCGGGAGAGTATCTGACTGACCGGTTGACGGAGGAAGCAATTGGGGTGATGGACCGGTTTAGGGCGCGGCGGCAGCCCTTTTTTCTGTATTTGGCGCATCATGCGCCGCACACCCCGATTGAGGCCAAGCAGGAACTGGTGCGCAAGTACGAGAGAAAGTTGCGGGCGGGGCTGCGGCATACGAATGCCGTGTACGCGGCGATGGTGGAGAGCCTGGATGAGAGCGTGGGGCGCATTGAGGAGTATTTACGGGCCAAGGGGTTGGCCGGGAACACGGTGATCGTATTCAGTTCGGACAATGGAGGCTATCTGGAGGGGCAAGGGGGGCGGGTAACCTCGAACGAGCCATTGCGCTCGGGCAAGGGATCGCTGTACGAGGGCGGGATTCGGGTGCCGCTGCTGGTGAAGGGACCGGGGATGAAGCCGGGGATCGTGAAGCGGCCGGTGATGTTGACGGACCTGTTTCCCACGCTGCTCGAGATGGCCGGGGCGCGGGGGCCCGCGGGGGTGCGCGACGGGCGGCACCTGTTCGCGGGAAAGCCGCGGGAAGCACTGCACTGGCATTATCCGCATTACTATCCGACGACCACACCGGTGGGCGCCTTGCGCGAGGGGAGGTGGAAACTGCTGGAGTATTTCGAAGACGGGCGGCTCGAGCTCTTCGACCTGGAGGCGGACGAGGGAGAGCGGGAGGATCTGGCGGAGCGGATGGGGCAAAGAGCGCGAGCGATGCGGGCGCGGCTGGAGGCGTGGCGCAAGGAGGTGGGGGCACGGATGCCGAGCCGGAACCCGGCTGTCGTGTAACAATGACAGTGTCGTGTTTAACATTGCACTACTGATTGCCTACGCGCAGGCGACGAGTGGGGAGATGGCGGGGGTAGTGCGTGATCCGGCGGGGCTGGGGCTGGGGGGAGCGTGGGTAGTAATTGAGCATGGGGGTACGGGGTACAGGGTGCGGCTCGAGACGGATGAGGCAGGGCGGTACCGGCTGCTGGCGGCGCCGCCGGGGCAGTACCGGGTGGAGGTGGAGCGGGCGCCTTTTGCGCCGTTGCGGCGAAGCGGGGTGGAGTTGCGGGCCGGGGAGCATCTGAATCTGGATTTGGAGATGAGCTTGGGGGAGGCGGGACAGAGGGTGGAGGTAAGCGGGGCGCCGCCGGTGCTGGAGAGCACGCGGGGGACGGTGAGCTTTCATCTGGAGGGGCGGCAGGCGGTGAGCCTGCCGCTTGACGGGAGGAACTTTGTGCCGTTGCTGGCCTTGTCGCCGGGGGTGAATCTGGCGCCGGGGAGTGTGTTGCCGCGGATCAACGGGAGCCGGCCGCGGGCGAGCGAGTATCTTTATGACGGGGTGAGTGTGCTACAGCCGGAGCCGGGGCAGGTGGCGTATTCTCCGGTGGTTGACGCGATCGCGGAGCTTCGGGTGGAGACGAACAGCGTGGCGGCGGAGTTTGGGCGGTCGAATGGGGGGATCATACTGGTGAACCAAAAGGCGGGGGATGGGCAGTGGCGGGGGAGTTTATTTGAATTTTTGCGGCATGAGGGGCTGAACGCGAGAAACTTTTTCGCGGCGCCTGGGGGGAGGCCGCGCTTCCGGCGGAACCAATATGGAGGGGTGTTGGGGGGGCCGGTGGAGAGGAACAGAAGCTTTGTGTTTGGGGATTTTCAGGGGACGCGGCTATCGCAGGGGGTGGTGCGGTTGAGCACGGTGCCGACGGCGGGGGAGCGGGGGGGAATCTTCCGGCAGCCGGTATATGACGCGGCGACGACACGGCGGGACGGGACGGGGTGGGCGCGGGATGTGTTTGCGGGGAATCAGATACCGGCGGCGCGGTGGAACCCGGTGGTGCGGGGGCTGGTGAGCCGCTATCCGGAGGCGAACCTAGGGGGCACGGCGAACAATTACCGGCGGCTGGGCCGGGAGGAGACGCGGGCCGAGCAGTGGGGGCTGCGGGTGGACCGGTATGTGGGGGCGAGGCAGCGGTGGTTTGGGCGGTATACGTATCTGCGGGACCGGGGAGTACCAGCGACGCCACTGGCCGATGGGAGCGGGAGCGTGACGGCGGGAATTCTGGGCGATACGCGGACGCGGGCCGATGGCGTGGCGAGCGAGTATACGGCGACGATTTCGCCGGTGTTGGTGAACCAGTTGCGGCTGGGATGGACGGGGCGGCGATTGGAGCGGGTGGCAATGCGGAGCGGGGCGGGGCTTGAGAGTGTGCTGCCGACCTATGAAGTAGTGGGGTTTCAGCAACTGGGGCCGGCGGCGGGGGCGAACGCGGAGATGGGCACGGCGGTGCTGCAGGTGGCCGATCAGCTGAGCCGGGTGCGGGGGGCGCACACGATCAAGGTGGGGGTGGATTTGCGCTGGCAGCGGCTGGATGTGTTGCAGCCGGGGAGCCCGGCGGGAAATTACCAGTTCACGACGTTGTTCACGAGCGGGCTGACGGGGAGCGGGGCGGCGGTGGCGAATACGGGCAGCAGCTTTGCGTCGTTTCTGACGGGGCAGGTGACGCGGTATACGATCGACCGGCAGGCGGGGAAGTTGGGGCCGCGGGCGGCGAATGCTGAGTTTTTCGCGCAGGACGACTGGCGGGTGGGGCGGAGCTTGTCGGTGAACTATGGGGTGCGTTACACGCTGAACTTTCCGTCGACGGTGGTGGGGGACCGGGGGGCGGTATTCAATCTGAAGACGGAGAAGCTGGATTTTTTGGGGGTGGAGGGATTTCCGCGGGCGGCGCGGAATCTGGAGAAGGCGAACATCGCGCCGCGGGTGGGGTTGGCCTGGCGGATGGGGGACAAGGCGGTGGCGCGGGCGGGATATGGACTGATGTGGATAGAACAGACGGGGATAACGACGCCGTTCACGACGCCGCTGTTTCCGTTTATCCAGACTCAGACGCGGCAGACGCTGGACAACCTCGAGCCGGCGCTGGTGCTGGGGGCGGGAGCGGAGCCGAGGGCGGGGGAGCGGAATCGGGATTCGGGGTTGGGCCAGGGAGTGTTCGCGGTGCAGCGGGATAACGGAAGCGGCTATGCGCAGCAATGGAATATGAGCGTGCAGAGGGCAATCGGGGCGAGTGGGAGCGTGGAGGTAGGGTATTTGGGCTCGAAGCTGACGCGGCTGGGGGTGCCGGATGTGAACCTGAACCAATTGACGGTGGAGCAATTGCGGGAGGGGGCGAGGCTGCTCGAGGGGGTGGGGAATCCCTATCCGGAGGCATTTGGGGGGGAAGTAATCGCCCGGGCACAACTATTGCGGCCGTATCCGCGGTTTGGCACGGTGGCGCTGTACCGGAACAATGTGGGGCATTCGACGTATCACTCGCTGCAGGTGCGCGGGGAGAAGCGGTTTGGTCGGGGGTTGGCGTTTACGGTGGCCTATACGTGGTCGAAGCTAATCGACGATGCGGGGGCGGTGTTTGATGCGGCGGTGTTGTCAGGGCCGGTGGTGAACTTTCAGGCGGCGGACAGCTTCAACAAGCGATTGGAGAAGGATGTGAGCACGGGGGATGTGCCGCGGCAGGTGTCGGCGGGTTTTGTGTATGAGCTGCCTTTCGGAAGGGGGCGGTGGCGGGGGGGGTGGAGCGTGGCGGGGGTGGCGCGGCGGCAGGCGGGCAGCCCGGTGGCGGTGGTGCAGGCGACGAATCTGAATGCATTTGCCGGGTTTGGGACGCAGAGGCCGAACCGGGTGGGGCAGCCGGAATTGAGCGGGGGAGAGAAGAGTCCGCAGCGTTGGTTTGACCGGGGGGCATTTGCGGCGGCAGGGCAGTTTACATTGGGGAACAGTTCGCGAAATCCGGTGCGCGGGCCGGGCTTTGGGACGCTGGATGTGGTGGTATCGAAGACGATTCCGTTGCGGGAAGGACTGCGGATGGAGTTGCGGGGGGAGGCGTTCAACGCGACGAATCGAGCGAATTTGGGGAGCCCGAATGGCAGCTTCGGGACGGCGGCGTTTGGCGTGATCGGGACGGCTTTCGATCCGCGGGTATTTGAGTTGGTGGGTAAAATTCATTTTTGAGGGAGGCATAGCGATGGGAGAAAAGGTACTAAGCCGCTTGGCGGCGGTGCGCAAGGCGCGCGGGGTGGGGGCGGCGGAGCTGGCGGCGCAGGTGGGAGTGAGCCGGCAGACGATTTACGCCATCGAGGGGGGGAATTATGTACCGAACACGGAGGTGGCGTTGAAGCTGGCGCGGGCGCTCGAAGCCGGGGTGGAGCAGTTGTTTGAACTGGAGGGCTGGGCGGGGAGGGAGGCGGCGCTGATCGAGACGGAGATTTTGAGCACGGGACCGGTGAGCAAGGGGCAAGCGGTGCGGCTGTGCATGGTGGGGGAGCGGGTGGTGAGTGTGCCGGTGGATGCGCGACCGAGTTTTTTGCCGGAGGCGGACGGAATCGTGGGGCGCGTGGCGCGGAAGCGGGCGGGGGTGTTGAGTTTAGCGGCGGAAGCGAGCGGGGGGCGGAAGCTGGTGCTGGCGGGGTGTGATCCGGCGATTGGGATTGTGGGGAGGATGGCGGAAAAGCTGGCGGGAGTGGAGGTGGTGCCGGTGGCGGCGTCGAGCCGGCAGGCGCTCGAGTGGCTGCGGGAGGGCAAGGTGCATGTGGCGGGGAGCCATTTGGAGGATGCGGCGACGGGGGAGTTCAATCTACCGTATTTGCGGGAGCATTATGCGGGGGAGGATTTCGCGGTGGTGAGCTTTGCGCGGTGGGAGGAGGGGCTGGTGACGGCGCCGGGGAATCCGCTGGAGATTGGCGGGATTGGGGACCTGGGGCGGAAGGAGGTGCGATTTGTGAACCGGGAGGCGGGATCGGGGAGCAGGGCGCTGCTTGAGAGGCTGCTGCGGGAGGCGGGGATGAGCGGGCGGGACTTGAACGGGTATGAGCGGCAGGGGAAGGGGCATTTGGCGGTGGCGTATCTGGTGCGGACGGGGGAAGCGGATTGTTGTTTGGCGACGCGGTCGGCGGCGCAGAGCTTTGGGCTGGACTTTGTGCCGCTGCGGAGTGAGCGCTATGACTTTGTGATGCGACGGGGGGAGATGGGGGCGCCGGGGGTGGAGCGATTTCTCGAGCTGTTGCAGCGGGCTGTGTTGCGGCGGAGGCTGGAGGTGCTGGCCGGCTATGACACTCGCGAGACGGGGCGGCAGTTGGCGTGAGGGTAATTCTTACGCGGCCAGAGTAAAGTTTGCCGGGGGCAGTGGGGGGCGCAGTCAATCGAATCAAGCGTTTTGGGTTTGGCACGAGGAGTGCGGTACAGGAGGGCGTGGCGCAAGGAAGGAGACCAACGATGACCGCAAGCAGGAACAAGATGACGATGATTTCGGCGCTGGCGATTCTGCCAATGCTGATGGGGTGTGCGACGAAGAGGTTTGTGCGCACGACCGTGACGCCGGTGGAACAGAAGGTGGGGGAACTCGAGGCTGGGGCAAAGGCACAGGCCCGGAGCATCGAGGAACTGGAGCGTGGCGTGGCCGGGGCCGACGAGCGGGCGCGGGGAGCGCAGGGCAAGGCCGACAGCGCGGTGGACGAAGCGGCGCTGGCGCGCGGGGAGGCGGCCGAGGGCCGGAGGCTGGCGATGAAGGGATTGACGCGGAGCGAGGAGTTGGAAAAGAGTCTGAGGACGGTGGACGCGGCGCTCGAGGCGCGGCTGGAGAGGGTGCAGAAGTATCAACTGACGGCAACGGATGAGGTGGGATTTGGCTTGGGGAAATGGGAAGTGGACGCGAAGGCGGCGCTGAGGCTGGACGCGGCGGCGGGGCAGGTGCGCGGCCGGGAGAACTTCGTGATCGAGGTGCGGGGCTTCACCGACAGCACAGGCACGAGGGAGAGGAACCTCGAGTTGAGCCGCAAGCGGGCGGAGGCGGTGGTGCGGTATTTGACGGCGAAGCACGGGGTGCCACTGCACCGGATCTATGTCGCGGGCTATGGGGAGGAAAGCCAATTGGGAGACAACCGGACGCGGGGCGGACGGCAGCGGAACCGCCGGGTGGAGGTGAAGGTGTTTGTGGCGGGAGAAGGGGCGGCGCAGCGGGGGGCGCTGTAGCGGGACCGGCCGCGGGAGCAATTGGCGGGGGTTTAGCGGCTGAGGCCACGGGAGAGGACGGCGGCGCGCTCGGCGAGGTTTTCGGCGCGGACGAGGTCGGTGTGGCGGGCGTCATCGGCTTGTTGGAGGAAGGTGCGGATTTGGTTGATCAACTGGCGTTGACGGGAGTCGGGCTTAGCCCGTTCGGCGCGGAGGAGGGCGAGGCGGGCCTGCTGGAGGTAGGTGCGGATGCGTTGAGTGCGTTCCTCGGTCTCGCGGGGGCTGAGGATGGGCTGGAGCGAGGGGGTGGGATTGGGGATGAGGGCAGGTTTGGGGACCGCGGGTTTGGAGTCTATGGTTTTGGGCTCGGTGGGTTTGGGCTCAGTGGAGGCGACGGTGCTTTTCTTGCGGCGCGGGGTGGACTTACGCGGGGCGGTGGGCGGGGGGAGACGGGGCATCTGAACTTGGCGGGAAGCGGGTTTGGGTTCGGGGGCGGGAAGTTGTGGCGGGGTGGGCAGGGGGGCAGGCGGCGGGGGTGGCGGGGGTGGTGGGATGACGATGGTGGCTTTGCGGGGGGATTTCTTGAAGAGGCAGCCATGTTCGAGGGAGAGGGCGGCCAACAGGAGCGCTTTGATTGCGATGGTGAGGTGGGGGCGCATGGCCGGATCAATTCTCCTCAATCCGCGGCAGGCGCACGAGGAAGGAGGTGCCGGCCGGGTTGGCGCTTACGAAGTCGATACTTCCATTGTGCAATTGGACGACGCGATAGGTAACGGCGAGACCGATGCCGGTGCCGTTCGACTTGGTGCTGAAGTAGAGCTGGAAGATGCGGGGGCGGCTCTCGGTGGGGATGCCGATGCCGCGGTCGGTGATGGTGACGAGCCAGTGGGGGCCGTCGGGGGTGATGCCGACATGGAGGGGGCCGCCATCGGGCATGGCTTCGATGCCGTTGCGGAGGAGATTGAGGAAGGCCTGTTTGAGTAGGTCGGCGTCGCCTTGGAGGGGGGCCTGGTTGACGCCGACATCGAGGAGCAGGTGGACGCGGTGGCGCGTGGCCTCGGGGCCGAGAAACTGGAGCAAGCCGTTGAGCAGGGAGACGAGGTCGAGAGGGGCGAGCTTGAGCTCGACGGGTTTGGTGAAGTTGAGAAAAGTTTTGACGACGCGGTCGAGGCGGAGAGTTTCCTCGCGGAGGATGCGGATTTCTTCGGCGGCGGTGGGGTGGGACTGGCCGATGGTGGCGTTGAGGATCTCGAGGTGGAGGCCGATGGAGTTAAGGGGATTTTTGATTTCGTGAGCGACGCCGCTGGTAAGGGAATTAATGGCGCTGAGGCGCTGGGAGAGGTCGAGTTGGTGGGAGAGGCTGAGCTTGGCTTCGACATCGCGAATGGTGAGGAGGAAGCCGCGGGCCTCGAGAACCTCGAGATCGAGGGCAACGGAGTGGGGGCCGAGGGTGGAGGAGGCGCCGTCGAGGTTTTGGCGCAGAGCCATGGCGCCGGTGATAAGGTCTCCGGCGGGGGAACCGGGGGGGAAGAGTTCCGAGACGTGGGCGCCGTTCAGTTGCCAGCGGCCTTGGCCGAGGAATTTTTCGAGGGCGCGGCCGGCATTGACGAGGCGTTCCTGTTCGTCGAAGAGGAGAACGGCGTCCTGCATGCGTTCGAGCAATTGCTGGACGTTGACGCGCATTTGCTTGAGGTCTTCGCGGGCGCCGCGAACCTGGGCGCCGAGGAGGCTGAGCTTGGACTCGACGGCCTGGAATTCGCGGGATTCGCGCAGTGGGGCTGAGGAGAGGGGCTCGCCGCGGGAGACGCGGTCGATGGCCTCGCTGAGCTTGCGCAAGGGGAGGAAGGCGAGGTTGGCGGTGAGGGCGGCGATGAAGAGGGCGGCGAGCAGGGAAAGGGCGAGGGCGTAAAGGAGGTTGCGGACTTCGGGCTCGAGGGCATTGCGCAGGAGGACGCTCGAGAGGAGAACACGGATTTCAAAGACGGGCTTGCCGCGGCCGGCGAAGCCGAGGGGGATGGTGGTTTGGTATTCCTCGCGGGTGGTGAAGACGCGCCAGATCTGGCTGAGGCGGCCGCGGCGGGCCCACTGTTCGAGGGAGGCGGCGGGGGGCGCAGACTTGCCGATGGAGCTGGGATTGGAGCTGGACAGGACGAGGCCGGTGGCGCCGCAGATGGCGATTTCGACGACGGTGCGGGAGCTGGCCATGGTCTGCTCGAGCATTCTGGCGAGGGCTTCGTCGCGGGCGAGGGTGCTGGCCCAGAGGCTTTCCCGGGCGGGAGGGGGCGAGGAGGAGGGCTCGATGGCGCGGTAGTCGTCGATGCGCTGCAGGAGAAGGGTTTGGGTGTGGCTGGCGAGGAGAGAGGCGCCGCGGGCAGCCTCGGCGAAGAGGACGCCGGCGGTGGTGAAGAGGCTCAAGGCGGAGTAGCCGAGGGCGATCGCCAGCAGGGGTATGGCGATGGTGAGGCGCAAGCGGGTCTTGAGCGTCATTGTGATTAGGGGTCGGGGAAATCGGCGCCGTACTGTTTGAGCTTGTTGTGCATGGTTTTGAGGCTGATGCCGAGGATTTCGGCGGCTCGGGTCTTATTGTGGCGAGTGTGTTCGAGGGTTTTGAAGATCAGGGCTTTTTCCGCCTCGTCGACGGTGGAGCCGATGCGAATGGTGAGGGCGCCTGGATCGGGGGAGAGTGGGGCGTGTTCGCCGGGGGCGGGCGGGAGATGGGATAAGCGAATGGGGCCATCGGCGGAAAGAATGGCGGCATGCTCGAGGACGTTGCGCAACTCGCGGATGTTGCCGGGCCAGGAGCGGCGGGAGAGGGCGAGCAGGGCGGCGGGATCGATGGAAGGGATGCGGAGGCCGTGCTTGCGGTTGAGTTGCTGAATGAGGGTTTCGGCGAGCAGGGGCAGATCGTCGAGGCGTTCGCGGAGGGGGGCGAGTTCGAGACGGAAGACATTGAGACGGTAGAAGAGGTCTTCGCGGAAAGCGCCCTTGCCGATGGCGTCTTCGAGCTTGCGGTTGGTGGCGGCGACGATGCGGACATCGACTTCGATTTCCGAGCGGGCACCGAGGCGGCGCACCTGGCCGTCCTCGAGAACGCGCAGGAGTTTGGCCTGGGTGGCGACGGGCATTTCGCCGATTTCGTCGAGCAGGAGGGTGCCGCGGTGGGCGAGTTCAAAGCAGCCGGCGCGTTTTTCGAGGGCGCCGGTGAAGGCGCCTTTTTCATGGCCGAAGAGTTCGCTTTCGATGAGGCTCTCGGGGAGGGCGGCGCAATTGAGGGCGACGAAGGGGGCTTTGGCGCGGGGGCTGAGGGAGTGGATGGCGCGGGCGAGAACTTCCTTGCCGGTGCCGCTTTCGCCGGTGATGAGAACGGAGGCCTTGGTGGGGGCGACCTGCTGGACGAGGCCGAAGAGACGGCGCATGACGGGGGTGTGGCCGACGAGGCCGGCGAGGCGTCCGTCGTAACCCAACTGGCGCTCGAGGATTTCCTTATCTTCGGCGAGGCGGCGGGAATGGAGGGCGCGCTCGAGCAGGAGCTTGAGGGCTTGGGTATCGATGGGTTTTTCGAGGAACCAGAAGGCGCCGAGTTCGTGAATGGTGTTGAGGGCGATCTCGAGACTGCCAAAGGCAGTGACGACGAGGGCGACGGGGGGGCTGGGGAGTTCGCGCAGCTTGCGCAGCAGGGCGGGCCCGTCGAGAACGGGCATCATCATGTCGGTGACGATGAGTTGAGCAGGGAAGGAGTCGAGGACTTCGAGGGCGTGCGCACCGTGGTGGGCCTCGCGGACTTCATAGCCCCAGGCGCCGATGAGGGAAGCAAGGCCGCGGCGCTGGTTTGCCTCGTCGTCGACAACCAGTACGCGGGCCTTGAATTCAGACATGGGGGCCTGTTAGAAGCGCTCAAAGACGACGCCGAGGAAGGCGAGGCACATTTCATCCTCGGTGCCTTCGCCCCAGCGGACGTTCTTAAGCGGGTTGTTGGGATTGCGGGGGTTATTGGCGGAGTTGTCGTAGGTGCAACGGAGATTGACCTGGGAGAAGGCCGGCATGCGGATGGGCTCGACATAGGTGTAAGCGCCCTGCCAGTTGAAATCCCACTGATCAATGAGCATCATGCGGGTACGGACGCCGGAGGCCTGCCGTTCGAGTTCGATGCGTTTGCCGATCATGTGCATGTGGGGGAAGGCATTGATGACGCGCATCTCGAGGCCGGGGAAGACGGGGAATTCAGCCGAGACGGTGTAATTGGCGTTACCGGCGGGGATGTTCAGGCGGGTGTTGACGACGGGGATGTAGTAGAGCTGCTTTTCGACGCGCTCCTGATTGAAGTAGAGGCCGACGGCGGTCTGATCCTCGCCGGTGCGTCCGCCGGTGTAGTAGTGGACCTGGAGGACGATGCGGGCGGCCTTGCCGAGTTTCATGCCGATGCCTTGGGGCAGGCGGTCGGCGCGGGCGCCGGGGGCCCAGCCGCCGAGGGTATAGCCGTTGAGAAGGAGGCTTTGGATATTGCTGCCGCCGATGTCGAAGCCGGGGCCGCCGTAGCAGTCATAACCCGGTTCTTCGTCGCGGGCGTCGAGTTTTTCCGCTTCGCCGGAGGAGTCCAGGTAAACGATGACATGGTGGACGATGCGGCGGTTGCCGGGGTCGATATCGACGGCGCTGACGAACTGGTCGGCATCGAGGCCAGTGGGCAGGACGAAGCAGCGGTAGATGTCCTTGCCGCGGGCGGGGGTGTAAGGCTGGGGCATGCGCACGACGAGGTCGGGTTCGCCGAGGAGCCAGCCGGAAGGTTGTTCGCGCTTTTCAGGCAGGTCGGCTTCGTTGCCGAAAGGAGTACCGGCGGCGACCCAACTGAGCAGGTCGGCTTTCTCTTCGGGCTTGAGGGCGAAAGCGCCCTTGAAGACACCGTGGCTGTCGCTGGGCTTCCAGGGGGGCATGATGCCATCCTTGACGACGCGCTCGATGTCGGGGGAGTAAGCGACGGCGTCATCATAGGTGAGCAGGCTCATGGGCCCGATGTCGCCAGGGCGATGACAGGAGGCGCAACGCGACTCGAGGATGCGCGAGACTTCGCGGGCATAAGTCACTTCGGCCCACAGCGAAGCGGTAGCGAGGAAACAAATCAAAATCAAACGAGCGAGCATGACGGACCTCCTTAGGATGCAACGCGGCGGCGAACTGTTACAATCGCCTGCGCTTCCGCGCTGCGGCCCTCGCCGACAGGGCCAACTTTTTCGGCTGTCTTAAACTTTACGCTCACCGAGTCGATGGGCAGGGCGAGATGCTGAGCGAGATGCTGGCGGATGGTGTCGCGGTAGTCCTTGAGCTTGGGGCGCTCGAGGATGACGGTGGTGTCGGCGTGGGTGAGTTCGAAGCCGCCGGACTGAACGAGGGAGAGAGCGTGGAGCAGGAACTGGAGGCTGTTGGCGCCCTTCCAGCGGGGGTCGGTATCGGGGAAGTGCATGCCGATATCGCCGAGGCAGGCCGAGCCGAGGAGGGCGTCGGTGAGGGCATGCAGGAGGATGTCGGCATCGGAGTGTCCGTCGAGGCCGAATTCACTGGGGATGGTGATGCCGCCGAGGATGAGCGGGCGCCCGGAAGCGAGCCGGTGCGAATCCCAACCGAGGCCGGTGCGGTATTCGTAGGACACCTAAGTGCCAGTCTCCTCGGCCAGGAAATGGCGGGCGAGGTCGAGGTCTGTGGGCTTGGTGATTTTGATGTTGCGATCGCTGCCGGGGACGACACGCACTTCGATGGCATCGAGGCGTTCGACGAGGCTCGATTCATCGGTGCCGAGGAAGCCATCGGCCTTCGCCTTGGCAAAAGCCTGCTTGAGGAGGCTGGTGCGGAATACCTGCGGCGTTTGGGCGAGCACGAGGCGATCGCGGGGAATCGTGGCTTGGATGTGAGAGAGGTGGACCTGCTTGACGGTGTCAACTGGTACGATGCCAGCAATCGCGGCGCCCGATTCCGTTGCGGCCGCAATGACCTTACGAATCATCGCCTCGTCGGCAAAGGGGCGAACCGCATCGTGCACGGCCACGAGGGGAACGGAATCATCGATGGTAGCGAGGGCATGATCGACGCTTTCCTGGCGGCTATCCCCGCCGACAACGAGGCGGATGGGGATATCGAGGCCGGCCTGACCGGCTATGGCGCGGACCTCTTCGTGGTCTTCGGTCCGGCAGGCGATGACGATTTCGACCACATCAGCGATGCCGGCGAAGCGGCGCAGGGTGTGCACGAGTATGGGGGCGCCGTCGAGTTGGAGGAACTGCTTGCGGGCAGACTTGCCCATGCGGGTGCCCAAGCCGGCGGCGGGCAGGATGACGCTGACTTTCATAGAGTTGGGCCATTTTCATTGTACTGGAGGCGCGTCTTGACAAAAAACGAAGAAAAGGCGAATATCGAATCACTCCCATGCAACTTGTCGGAATCGCGAGGTCGGCGCATGCGGCGCCGGTGCTCGAGGCCAAGCGACGTGTGCATTACCGTCAGTTGGCGACGGGGCGGTGGATCAACCGGGTGGAGGGGGGCCGGCATTCCTTTGGGTGGTCGATCAACCCGTATCGCGGCTGCGAGATGGCCTGCCAATACTGCTATGCCCGTTACACGCATGAGTTTATGGAGTTGGAGGGCGGGGAGGATTTTGAAACGCTTATTTTTGCCAAGCAGTGGAATGCGAGGGAATTTCGGCGGGAGTTGGAGCGGGTGCCGATGGAGGAGGCGATTGCGATTGGCACGGCGACAGACCCGTATCAACACGCTGAGCGGCGGTATGAACTGACGCGGCGGATGCTCGAGGTGTTTGCGACGGTCAGCGGGCGGCGCATCTGGATCACAACGAAGAGCGACCTGGTGGTGCGGGACTTGCGCGTGCTGCAGCGGGTAGCGCGGCGGAATGTCGTTTCTGTGAACCTGACGGTAACGACGCTCGATGTGGAACTGGCGCGGGGGCTTGAGCCGAAAGCGCCGCGGTCGGACTTGCGGCTGGCGGCTGTGGCGGCGCTGACCGGGGCGGGGATCCAGTGCGGGGTGATCGCCTCACCGGTGATGCCGGGATTGAACGACCGGGAGGAAGACCTCAAGGGGTTGGCGGTAGGGGCACGGGCGGCCGGGGCGTTGTGGTTTGGCGGCGGGGTGTTGTTTTTGAAGAGCCCGACGCGGGAGGTGTTCCAGCAATACCTCGAGCGGGAGGCGCCCTGGCTTGCGGGGCGCTATGAGCGGGCGTACCGGGAGCAGGCGAGGCTGCCGCGGGCTTATCAGGAGCGGGTCGAGGGAATTTTCGAGCGTTTGCGGGCGTTTGCGGGGCTGAGCCGGAAGGCAGCGCCGTACCGGCCGCCGGACTGGGAAGCAGGCCGGCAGATGGTTTTGGGGCTGTAAGAAAGACCGGCGAGGGCAAGTAAATTTCACTTGCTTTGTTTCACAAAGTACTCTACGATCTAAAACATGGGACAGCGCGCCGACATGCATGAGCATGCGCTCGACAATCTGAAGTACATACGATCCGCGATGCAGGGGGCGACAGAGTTTACGGCGGTGCCGGGCTACGCGATGATGCTGGTGGGGGTATCGGCGCTGACGGCGGCATGGCTGGGGGCGGGGGCGGGAACGAAGGAAACGTGGCTGGCGATTTGGACAGCGGAGGGGATGGCGGCGGTGTTGATGGGGTTTATCGGATTGATCTGGAAGGCAAACCATTCGGGGGTGTCGTTATTGTCGACGCCGGCGCGGCGCTTCGGGTTGGGTTTTGCGCCGCCGCTGTTGGCCGGGGCGGTGCTGACGGCGGCGGCGGGCCGGGCGCAACACTATACGGAAGTACCGGGGATGTGGCTTTTGCTGTATGGAGCGGGGGTGATCACGGGCGGGATGTCGAGTGTGCGGGCGGTGCCGCTGATGGGGGTAGCGTTCATGGGATTGGGCGCGGGGGCATTATTCAGCCGGCCGGAGTGGGCGGATGGCTGGCTGGCGGCGGGCTTTGGGGGATTGCATTTGGGATTTGGTTGGTGGATTGCGAGCAAGCATGGGGGCTAGGGCGAAGCTGGATTTGGTGGCGCTGCCGCAAAAGGCGGTGCAATTGGATCAGTTGATCCATGAGCGGGTGAGGTTGGGAATCGTGAGCGCGCTGGTGGCAAGCGGAAAGCTGACCTTTGGAGAGCTGAAGGAAATCCTTGGTTTGACCGATGGGAATCTTAGCATGCATGCGCGGAAGCTCGAGGAGGGCGGCTATATTGATTGCCGCAAGTTTTTTCTGGGGCGGAGGCCGCAGTCCGAGTACGAGTTGACGGCGGCCGGGCGGCTGGCATTTGAGAAGTACATCAATCACATGGAAGCGCTGGTAGGCGCAATGAAGCCGAAGGAGAAGTGAGGACAGTGCACGTAGCAATCATCATGGACGGCAACGGGCGGTGGGCACGGAAATTTGGCTGGCCGCGGCTCGACGGGCACCGGCGGGGTGCCGATACGGTGCGGCGGATGATCCGGCATGCGCCGGAGTTGGGCATTGACGAACTGACGCTGTATGCGTTTTCGAGCGACAACTGGAAGCGGCCGGCCGAGGAGGTATCGGGGCTGATGGGTTTGCTCGAGCACTTCATCGCCACCGAGGTATCGGAACTGAAGCGGCAGCAGGTGAGGTTGGAGTTTATCGGGCGGCGCGACCGGTTGCCCGGGACGCTGTTGCCAGCCATTACGGGGGCGGAGCGGGACACGGCGGAGGGCAAGCGGCTGCGGGTGCGGGTGGCCCTGGACTATTCATCGCGGGATATGTTGCTGGCGGCGCTGCGGCCGGGCATGAGCCGGGAGGAGTTGAGTCGGGCGATAGGGCCGGACGTGGACCTGCTGATCCGCACGGGTGGGGAGAAGCGGCTGAGCGATTTTCTGTTGTGGGAGTGCGCCTATGCGGAGTTTCACTTCACGCCGGTGGCGTGGCCGGAATTCAGCGAGCGGGACCTCGAGCGGGCGATGGAGGAGTTTCGGGGGCGCGAGCGGCGCTTCGGGCGTTGTACGATCAACATGAATGAACCGTCGTCTGTTTCTGTCTAGTGCCGCCGCTCTGGGAGCGTCCGCCTACGAACCCACGCAAAAGAGAAGCAACAGCCTGATCGAGCTGCGCTATTACCAACTGCGCAACACGGTCGATGGGATGCCGCAAAAGCTGAATGAGTTTCTGGCGAACCGTCAGTTGCAGGCCCTACGCAGGGCTGGGGTGAAGAAGATCGGCTTTTTCGCGAACGTGATCGGCATGAACAGCCCGTATGTTCTGCAGGTGAGCGAGTACCAGTCACTGGGGCAGATGGAGGAGGTTTGGGCCGGGACGGGGCAGGAGGCGGGCGACTATGTACGGGTGGAGACGAGTCTGCTGCGGGGCTTTGATGGGCTGCCGGGGATGGAAGTTCCGCCGGCGGGCGCGGCGGGGCGGGTGTTTGAACTGCGCACGTATGAATCGAACACGTTTCAGTCCTTGGGCAAGAAGATCGGAATGTTCAACAACGGGGAGATCGCCGTGTTTCGCAAGACGGGGCTGAATCCACTGTTCTTTGGCGAGACGCTGATTGGCCGCAATATGCCGAATCTGACTTACATGCTTTGGTACGACAGCCTGGCGGCGCGCGAGGGGAACTGGCGGAAGTTCATTGCGCATCCGGACTGGCAGAAGCTGAAGAACACACCCGGGTTAAGCGATGGCGAGGTGGTATCGAACATTTCGAACGCGGTGCTGATGGCGACGGCATACTCTCCGATCCGGTGAAATCATGAAGTGGATCCTGCCGCTGATCGCGCTAGTGTGGCAAAGCCACGATAAACCGCCGGAGCGGGCGGCGCCATACTATCCGACGCCCCCGGTGGTAGTGGAGCGGATGCTGCGTTTGGGGGAGTTGAGGAAAGGGGAGAAGCTGTTCGATCTTGGCTCGGGGGATGGGCGGATCGTGATCGCGGGGGCGCAGAAATTCAAGGCGCGGGCGGCCGGTGTGGAGCTGGACAAGGGGCTCGTGGCGCAGAGCCGGCGGTCGATCGCCAAGCTCGAGTTGCAGTCTCTGGCGGAAATCATTGAAGGGGATCTGTTCGAACAGGATTACTCGGACGCGGATTTGATTACGGTGTACCTGTTGCCGGTGACGAATATCCGGCTCTCGCCGGTGCTCGAAAAGAAGATGAAGCGCGGGGCGCGGGTGGTTTGCCACGATTTTGAATTCACGGAATGGAATCCGGAGAAGACGGAAGTGATCGAGGACGAGGAGGGGCGCAGTCACACGCTGTTTTTGTACCGGCGCTGAACGATGATGGAAGGCGAACCGAAGTATCTCTCTCCGCTGTGGTGGCAAAGTCTGGCCGTGATCCGGACTTTGCTGGCGCTTGCGTTTCTCACAGTGGGGAGTACGGCGGTACGACCGCTGCCATGGACGGTGATAGCAATGGCTTCGGCGTTCACGATTTACAGTCTGATGGTGCTGCTATGGCGCGATGTGGAGCGCCGTTGGCCGCCCCTGATGAGCATTTGCATCGATGTAACGGTGTTTCTGTTGTTCGCCTTTTTTTCGGCGGGCCAGACGATCTGGTTCCATTCGCTGTTCTACATCTTCTTGCTGCTGGAGGGAGCGATTCTGCATTCCTGGCGGGAGGTATTCACGATTCTGGTGCTGAGCCAGGGATTCTTCCTGCTGCTGCGGAAACCGGAGCTCGATTTTCTGCAGCCGCTGGTGATGCTGTCGGGGATACTGGCTTGCGCGATGGCGCTCGAAAAGCGGGTATTGGCCGAGCGGCTGGTCAGGACGCAGCAGGAGGCGCAGGAATTGCGGGCCGAGGCCGAGAAGCTGAGGGAAAACGAGCGGCAGCGGATCGCGAATGATTTTCACGATGGGCCCTTGCAGAGCTTTATCAGTTTTCAGATGAGGCTGAACGTGGTGCAGCAGATGCTGGGGCGGGATCTGGGAACGGGGCTGAAGGAGTTGCAGGAGCTACAGATGATTTGCCGGGCGCAGGTAGCGGAATTACGGGCATTTGTGCGGAGCATGCGGCCGCTCGAGGTGGAAGGGGAGAGCCTTTCGACGGCGATCCGGCGGCTGGTGGAGAATTTCAAGAAAGATACGGGGATCGCGGCTGCATACACGAGTGTGGAGGTAACGGGGGAGCCGGAGAGTTTTCTTGAGGTGCTGCAGATTGTGCGGGAGAGTTTGAACAATGCGCAGAAGCATTCGAAGGCATCGCGGGTGGCGATTGCCTTGAGCATGCAGGGAGACCTGCTGCATATCGACATCGAGGATGATGGCACGGGATTTCCCTTCAGCGGGAGCTATGAGCTGGGAGAACTGGAGGCGTTGCGGATCGGGCCAGGGAGTATCAAGCGCCGCGTGCGCAGTCTCGGGGGGGAGATGCTGGTGAACAGCCGGCCGGGGCATGGGGCGGCGCTGCGGATCCGCATACCGTTATGAAGTATTTGTGGTGGGGGCTGTTGGTGTTGCTTGGCGGGTGCGGAAGATATGGGGAGTTTGGGCTGCCAGCGCCGGAGCGCCATACTCCGCGCTTCGAACTCATGTGGCGGCCGGAGGCGGGCCCGGTGATGCCGCGCGGGACAGCGGTGGACGTTTTGAATCCTTCGGTGGTTCGCTGGAAGGGATCGTATCTGAACCTGTATTCGGTATTCGATGGCAGGAGCTGGTCGACGCGGAGAGCCCGTTCGGCAGACGGGATTGCCTGGACGGAAGAAGGGACAGTCGTCGAAGGGGGAGGGGAGTACATTGCCGCCAATGGCGCGGTGCTTGAGTTTCAGGGCGCCTTGCATTATGTATTTCAAGCGGGGCCGAAGGGCCGCAATGAGCTGAAGCTGGCGCGCAGCCGCGATGGCGGGAATTGGGAAGTTCTGCCCGAGCCCGTGCTGCGGGTGGGGCCGCGCATGAGTTGGGATGAGGTCAGCATCGGGGACCCTTACCTGTTGGCGGCCGGAGGCCAGCTTTACCTGTTTTATCTGGGAGAGGACCGGGCGCGGCGGCAGCGGCTGGGGCTGGCGCGTTCGCTGGATGGAGTGAATTGGACGAAGAAACGCGGGCCGTTGCTGGAGTTGGGCGGGGCGGGGGATTTTGATGAAAACGGACTGGGCGAGGCGGCGGTCTTCCCTGCTGGGGGAAAGTGGGTGATGTTGTACACGGGCCGGGACCGGCGGGAGCGACGGGCGATGGGGTATGCGATCTCGGAGGATGGGGAAAAGTGGGTGAAGCTGAGGCAGCCGGTATTGCGCGGGGAGCAGGCTTGGAACAGCGCGGTTGTGTGCGATGCGACAGTTTTGGTGGAGGAGGGGAGAGTGCGGATCTGGTTTGGTGGAGGGGATCAAGCGCGGCCGGATGAGCGGTTGAACGGGCAGATCGGCTACGCGGAACTGGTGAAGCTGAACTGAGCGGAAACGGGTGAGGGGCGGAGGGCTAGCGGGCTTGCTCGAGGCGGGCGAGGGCTTCCCGCATCGATTCGTCATGGAGCGATGGGCCGCGCCTGGGCTCGACAACACGGGAGCGGCAGAGGGCGCCACTGAGTTGGGAGAGGGACGCTTCGATCTCTTCGGCCTTGGCGGCATACTCGAGCAGGTAACAGGCGACGGCGGCGAGGACGGCGCCCGGCTGCGGGGAGACGAGCGTAACGGGATGCCCGATCAGGCCGGGCAGCACGGCGGCAAGGGCAGCTTCGAAATCGAGCCAAGCGGCGGCATCGAAATTACTGCCGGAGGGGGCGGAGAACTCATAGCGCACAAGGCAATAGTGGGGCCACGACCGGACGGCGTCCTTAAGGGTACGCAGATGGCTGGAGCCATGTTGAGCGGCGGGGCCGGGAAGGGCAAGCCGTTTGCGGGCTTCGCTGCGGGAGATCTCTTCGCTCAGCCGGCTTCTGGCTTGGAGCAATTCGCGTTGCTGTAGTTCGATTGCCTGCTCGAGGGACAGCGCAAGGCTTTGGGTCTCCGCCTCGAACGCGCGGCGCGGCATGGTTTGGCCCTCGGTGGAGGCGAGCGCGCGGAGCTTTTTGAGCAGGGCATCGAGGGTGGCGGTGTGGCGCCGCTCGAGGGCGGCGAGCGTATCCGTCATTTGGGCGACAGACTGCAAGACGGCTTTTGCTTCTTTGTCGTGGGTATCGAGATACGCGCTCAACTGCGCGCCGTAGCTAGCCAGAATCGCGGCTGTTTGTTGGCGGCACAGCTCGAGGGAATTCAGATCGGCTTTTTGCGGTATTGAGGCGGCCAGATTTTCGAGGCTCTCGCGATGGGGTGTGGAGATGGACGCCGGCTCGGCGGGCAGTATTTCGCATAAACAGCGCAAGCTGGCACGCCAGAGAGCCAGATCGGCATCGCCGGCTGAATCAAGAGGAGGATTGAGGATCGTCACTGCCAGAGCTTACCCAATGGTCATATCGGCCGGGCAGCGGGAGTCTTAAAGCAATCGGCGGAGATCTTCGAGTGATAGGCGGCCGGTATAGATGGCCATGCCGAGGGCGGAGTGGATATTGAGCGCCATCAGTGCCTTGACATCGTCAATGGTGGTGATACCGCCGGCGGCAGTGATGGGCAGGGTAGTGGCGGCGCGCAACTGACGGAACCAGTCGAGGTCGGTACCCTGCATCATGCCTTCCTTGTCAACATAAGTACACAAGAAACCGCCGCAGTAGGGCTCGAGTTGGCGCAGGACCTCGATGGCGGCGAGGTTGGTGGATTCCTGCCAGCCTTTGACGACGATCTTGCCGGCGAAGGAATCCAGGGCGATCAGGACGCGCTCGCGGCCGATGGAGCCGGCGATGGATTGGAGGGTTTCCTGGTGGATGCCATCGCGGGTAAAGGCAGCGGTGCCGACGATGACCTGCGCCGCGCCTTGATCGATGAGGGCGCGGGCGCGGGTGGCATTGCGTACGCCGCCGCCGACGCGGCAGCGGGCGCGGCCGGCGAGCAGTTCGACGATGGAGTCGTTGGCGCCGCGGCCCATGGCGGCATCGAGGTCAATGACCTGGATTTCAGGGAACCCGGCGAAGCGGGCCAGCATGACGAGCGGCTCTTCCCCTTCGAGGGCCTTCTTCTTGCCCTGGACAAGTTGGACGACCTTGCCATCCTGAAGATCAATACAAGGAACAATCATGCGTTTTTCCTGACGGGGATATTGTGACGATCGAGGAATTCCTTAAGATCGTTGACGGTGTAAGTGCCGTAGTGGAAGATGCTGGCAGCCAGAGCGGCGTCGGCTTCGCCGGTGGTCAGCACTTCGAGGAAGTGTTCGGGGGTTCCGCCGCCGCCGCTGGCGATGACGGGGATGCGGGTGGCGCGGCTGACGGCGCGGGTGAGAGCGCAGTCGAAGCCGCGTTGGACGCCATCGGTATCCATGGATGTCAGCAGGATTTCGCCGGCGCCGAGAGCCTCGCCGCGCTGGGCCCATTCGATGACATCGATGGACTCGTCGACGCGGCCGCCCTTGGTGAAGACCGACCAGGAATCGGCCTTGCGGCGGGCGTCGATGGCGAGTACGACGGCTTGGGCGCCGAATTCGCGGCTGAGTTCGGTGATGAGTTCGGGGCGCCGGACGGCGGCGGTGTTGACGCTGACTTTATCGGCGCCGGAAACCAGGATCTTGCGGGCGTCGCGCACCTGGCGAATGCCGCCGCCGACGGTGAGGGGGATGAAGACGCGCTGGGCGGTGCGGAAGACGACATCGACCATGGTGGTGCGTTCGTCGGAGCTGGCCGTGATGTCGAGAAAGACGACTTCGTCGGCGCCTTGGAGGTTATAGCGCTCGGCGAGCTCGACCGGGTCGCCGGCATCACGCAGGTTGACGAAGTTGACGCCCTTGACGACGCGGCCGGCGGTGACGTCGAGGCAGGGGATGATGCGTTTGGCGAGCATCAGGCGAGCTCCAAGAAGTTACGAATGATGCGCAAGCCGGTGGGGCCGGATTTTTCAGGGTGAAACTGCACGCCGTAGACGTTGTTCTGCTCGATGACGGCAGTGAAAGGGAGTTGGTAGTGGCAGATGGCGGCCGTGGCGGGCACGGGTGGCGCGTAGTAGCTGTTGGCGAAGTAGACGTAGATGGGGCCGGCAAGGCCAGCGAGGAGTTTGGAGCCCGGGCGCGCCTCGAGCGAGTTCCAGCCCATGTGGGGTACCCGCGCCGTGGCGGGAAAGCGTTCAATGCGCTCCGGGTACAGGCCCAGGCCCTTCAGCTCCGGGGCTTCGTCGCTGGCGGAGAACAAGGCTTGCATGCCGAGGCAGATCCCGAAAAACGGGGTGCCGGCGGCGATTTTGGCCAGAAGCGGCTCCCGCAGGCGGAGGGAATCGAGAGCGGCCATCAATTGGCCGAAATGGCCGACGCCGGGCAGGATGAGCTTGCCGGCGGCGAGCACCGCCTCGGGGGTGTCGATGAGACGGTAGCTGGCGCCCAGCTCGGCGAGCGTGTTCTGGACGGACCGCAGATTGCCGGCGCCATAGTCGAGAATGGAGATCACAGCAGTTCCTTGGTGGAGGGCAACTGGTCTTTCAGCCGCGGATCCTTGGAGCAGGCATATTTCATGGCCCGGGCAAAGCACTTGAAGATAGCTTCGATCTTGTGGTGATTGGAGCGGCCGTAGAGCACTTTGGCGTGCAGGTTGGCTTTGGCGTGCTGGGTAAAGCCGTCGAAGAAATCGGGCAGCAGTTCGGTTTGCAGGTCGCCGATGTGGACCACGCGGACGAGGTCCTTATAAACGAGAGCGGGGCGGCCACCCAAGTCGACGGCGGTGACGGCGAGGGTTTCATCCATGGTCTGCACGAAGTAGCCGGCGCGGTTGATACCCTTGCGGTCGCCGAGAGCCTGGTTGAAGAGTTGGCCGAGAACGATACCGGTATCCTCGACCGTGTGATGCTGATCGACATCGAGATCGCCGGTGGCCTCGAGTTTCAGGTCGAATCCACCGTGGCGGGTGAAAAGCTCGAGCATGTGGTCGAGAAAGCGGACGCCGGTGGCGATGGTGTACTTGCCCTTACCCTCGATTTTGAGGGCGGCGCGGATCTGAGTTTCCTTGGTGATGCGTTCGATGGCTGCAGTGCGCATTAGAGGATGGTCTCCAGTTCGTTGATGCTGGTGAGAAAGTGGGCCGGGGCTAAGCCGCTGAAGTCACCGCCCGGCGCGGTGATGGCGATGAAAGGAACGCGGGCCGCCGCGGCGGCGCGGGCATCGTCGACCGTATCGCCGAGGTAGTAGACGACGTTGTGACGCGATTGGAGGGTCAGCAGGCCTTCGGGGTCGGGCTTGGAGCGCGAGACGTCATCGTCGCCGATGACTTCGGCAAAGCGCAGATGCGTGGCGAAACGCGCGAGCGTGATGCGGGCTTCCTGCTGGAGGCGGCCCGTGAAGACGGCGAAGTCAAAGCGGTCATTCAGGCGGGAGAGCACGCCGTTTGAGTCGATCCAGCGCTCGCGCAGGATGAGGCCCGGCACGCCGTCGTGACCGAAGAAATATTGATTGAAGACCTCGATGACGGTGTCATAGGCGATGTGGTGGCCCTCGATGCGGCAAAGCTCCTGGGACAGCTTCCAGTCGTTATTCCAGCCGCCGCGATTCTTGTAGTCCTGGATGAGGGCGTGAGAGGGCTCGCGGCCGGTGAAGTGTTGCACGGTGGCGCGGATGGATTCACGATAAGACTCCTTGACCTCGACGAGGACGCCGTCCATGTCGAAGACGAGCATCGGGCGGCTCATCGCTGGATCTCCTGCCAGAGCGGCGCCAGAGCGATGAGGAAGCGGCGGGTCTGCTCCTGGGTGCCGACGGTAACGCGCACGGCGCCGGGGATCTCATAGCCGCGGTTGCGCACGAGGATGCCCTCGAGCTTGAGGCGGTCGCAGACTTCCTGGGCGCGCGGGCCGATGTGCATGAGGACGAAATTGGCCTGCGAAGGAACATAAGGGACGCCCAGCTTTTCGAGGCCAGCGGTAAGCACTTCGCGGGCGGCCAGCACTTCGGTGACAAAGCTTTTGAGGTAAGCGGTATCTTCGATCGCGGCGCGGGCGGCGATGGCGGCGAGGTAGTTGACCGAATAGGGAGAGTGAGATTTGTGCAGGGCGGCCATGTTCTCCGCGCAGGAGAAGAGGCAGCCGACGCGCAGGGCGGCCATGCCGTAGACCTTCGAGAAGGTGCGGCTGACGAAGAGGTTGGGATACTCGTTCAGGTATGGCAGCATGGTGATGCCGCAGAACTCGAAGTAGGCCTCGTCGATGAGCACGGCGGCTTCGGGGGCCTTGTCGAGAATGCGTTCGATGCCCTCGCGTTTGAGCGCGGTGCCTGTGGGGTTGTTGGGATTGGAGATGAGGATGGCCTTGGTGGTGGGCCGAATGGCGGCGAGAAGCTCTTCGAGGGGGAACTTGAGCGTATCGGGCTTGTAGGGCAGAGTGCGGACGCGAGCGCCGGCGACCTCGCTGTAGAAGCGATACATGGCATAGCTGGGGGTGAGGATCAGTACATCGTCATCGTTGTCGACGTAGGCATTGATAAGCACCTGTATGGCTTCGTCGGTGCCGTTGGTGAGAATCAGCTCATCTTCGGCGACCTCGAAGAAGCGGGCCAGGGCGGGCAGCACTTCGGTGTACTCGGGGTAGACCGTGAGGGCATCGGCGCTGAGCACTTGCTGGAGTTTGCTGACGACGCGGGGGCTGGCGCCGACTGTGTTTTCGTTAAAGTCGAGCCGCAGTTTACCGGCCCGGCCCGAACTCGGCGGGTGGTAGGCGGCCATGCGCTCGATGGCGGGACGTGGTTTGGGACGGGGCAGATCCATTAGCGTAAACGCTCCTCCACGCTGCGGGCGTGAGCCTCGAGCCCCTCGGCGCGGGCGAGCGTGGTGATGCTGGGGGCGAGGGCGCGCAGAGCGCCCGGGCTCAACTGCTGGGTGGTGATGATCTTGACGAAGTCGGTGACCGAGAGGCCGCCGCGCAAGCGAGCGGCGCCACTGGTGGGTAGCACGTGGTTGGGCCCGCTGGCATAGTCTCCCGCCGCCTCGGGCGAGTAGCCGCCGATGAAGATACCGCCGGCGTGCTGGATCTGCTTCAGATACTTTGCCGAGGGAATCGAGAGATGTTCGGGGGCGAAGCGGTTGGAAAGCTCGCAGGCTTCCTCCAAGCTGTCGACAAGAAGAATGGCCGAGTTCTTGCGGATGGCGGTGCGGGCGACGGAGGCGGTGGGAAGGGTCTCGAGCTGGAGTTCGACCTCGGCGGCCACCTCGGCGGCGAGGGTCGAATCGGGTGTCAGCAGAATCGCGGCGGCATCGGTATCATGCTCGGCCTGGGCGAGCATATCGGCGGCGATCCAGCGCGGATTGCCTTGGCCGGCGATGATCAGGATCTCGGTGGGGCCGGCGATGAAATCGATGCCCACCTGTCCGGCGAGCAGTTTCTTAGCGGCGGCGACATAGATGTTACCCGGGCCCACGATGCGGTCGGCGCGGGGTACGGTGCGGGTGCCAAAGGCGAAGGCGGCGATCGCGTGGGCGCCCCCGAGCAGGAAGGCATTCGTTACGCCAAGCAGGTGAGCGGCGCCGAAGATCCCGGGAACAAAGCGGGGGCTGGTGACACAGATATTGCTGACGCCGGCCACCTGGGCGGGTTGCGTCGTCATGACGAGAGTTGAAGGCAGGGGATAGCGGCCGGAGGGAATGTAGGCCGCCACGGTTTCGAGGGGCCGCACCACGTAGCCGAGCTTCAAGCCCGGGGCGACTTCGATCGTGCCCGGTTTGGGCAGCTGGAAGCGGGCGAACTCACGGACATTGGCCGCGGCGGCGCGGACCGCTTTGACAAAGGCGGGGGAAAGCGTTTTAGCCGCGGCGGCACACTCGGCTGGGCTGACGCGGGGGGACTTGCGGTCGAAGCCATCGAAGCGCCGGGCATATTCAAACAGAGCCCGGTCGCCATCGCGCTCGACGGCGGCGAGAATTGGCTCGACGGTGGCGACGGCTTCGGCCAATTGGACCTGTCGGCGCTTGAGGAGGCTCGTCGCGCGGGAGCGGGGGAGGATGCGTAGAAGTGCCATTAGACGATGATCTTGTTCAGCGGATATTCAACGATGCCCTGGCCGCCAGCTTCCTTGAGGCGCGGGATGATCGTGCGCACTGTCGTTTCATCGAGGATGGTGTGGACGGCCACCCAGCCGGGGTCGGAGAGTTGGCTGATGGTTGGTTTCTTGAGGGCCGGGAGGACGGCGATGACCTGATCGAGGTTCTCGCGCTCGACGTTAAGGATCAGCCCGACTTTACCGAGAGCGGCAATCGCGCCTTCGAGCAGCAGCTTCATGTCGGCGAGTTTGCGCTGCTTCCAGGGGTCCTGGTAGCTGGCCTTGTTGGCAATGAGCTGGGTGTTGGACTCGAGTATGGTTTCCACGATGCGCAGCTTGTTGGCGCGGAGTGAATTTCCGGTTTCGGTCACCTCGACGATGGCGTCGGCGAGCACGGGCGGCTTGACTTCGGTGGCGCCCCAGGAGAATTCCACCTTGGCCGTTACGCCGTTGCGTTCGAGGTAGCGCCGGGTGGCGCCGACCAGTTCGGTGGCGATGATCTTGCCCTCGAGATCGCGCACGCTATGCACGGGGGAGTTTTCGGGGACGGCCAGAACCCAGCGGACTTTCGAGAAGCTGGCGCGGCTGTAGACGAGGTCGGAAACGGCCACGACATCGGCGTTGTTTTCCTCGACCCAGTCGCGGCCGGTCAAGCCGGCGTCGAGGATCCCGTCCTCGACATAGCGGGCCATTTCCTGAGCGCGGATCAGCATGCATTCAATTTCCGGGTCGTCAATCGAGGGAAAGTAGCTGCGGGAACTGGTGGTGATCTGAAAGCCGGCCCGCCGGAAGATGTCGATCGTAGCGTTTTCGAGTGAGCCTTTGGGAATGCCGAGTTTGAGCTTCATGGCTTAGTGCTGGTAGACCTCGTTGGGGTTGTAGGTGGGTGTGTCGACATAGACGAATTCGTTGACTTCGTTGAGGCGCTTGGCAAAGCAGGATTCATAGCCTTCGTGGCAGACGCCGGGGCCGACGGCTTCGGCCAGAATGAGGAGCGTATCGAAATCGCAGTCGGTGCGGATTTCGCGGACGAGCAGGAAGTGGCCGCTCGATTCCCCTTTGAGCCACTGCTTGTTGCGGGAGCGGGAATAAAAGCAGCACTTGCCGGTCTCGAGGGTGCGGGCAAAAGCTTCTTGGTTCATGAAACCGACCATGAGTACGCGTTTGGTTTGCCAGTCCTGGATGACGGCGGTGACGAGGCCGTCTAGCTTGGAGTAGTCAAGTTTGGGTATCAGCACAATGAAAATCCTTCGATAGCAAAACAGAAAGCCCGCCGGGCTGGGGTACAGAGCGGCGGGCTAAGAGGAGAAGTGGATCGCGAGGATCACAACACGTGGGCCGGCCGCATCACGCAGTGGTGATGGTGATGCCGATCAAAATGAAGCCCAGAAGCCATGAATCCAAAGGTTAGCACACGTATTAGCGGGAATGGTAGCCAACCAGCGATTTACTGATGGCGGCGATGTGGATTGTCCCGCACTGGGTCATGGCGAGGCGGAACTCCGCGGTGAGAATCTCGAGCACGCGGGCAACGCCTGCTTCGCCAAAGGCGCCCAGGGCCCAGAGGTAAGGACGGCCGATGCAAACAGCGGAAGCGCCGAGGGCCATGGCCTTGAAAATATCAGTGCCACGGCGGAAGCCCCCATCGATGAGCACGGGCAGGCGGCCGGCGGTGGCATCCATGACTTCGGGGAGAACATCGAGGGTGCCGCGGCCGGACTCAACGGCGCGGCCGCCGTGGTTGGAAACCACAATGCCATCGACGCCATGCTCGACGGCAAGGCGGGCGTCTTCGGCGGTCTCGAGGCCCTTGAGGATCAACTTCATGCTTGTCAATTGGCGATAGCGGCGAATGCTATCCCAGGTCTGAGCGGGATTATGAACGGTAAACTCCTGGGTCTGGAAGCCCTGGAACATGGGCATCATGCGGCGGCCCCGCCGCCCGTCGCTCGTGACGGGATGGCAGGCGGAGCAGGGCCGCGGATCGAGAGCCACCGAGCGGGCTTCCGTCTCGGTATTGCGGCCACCCTGAGTATCGACCGTAATGACCAGCACCGGGCAGCCAGCGGCTTCCGCGCGGCGCACCATGCGCTCGGTGTTGTCCCAGATGCTGGTGGGATAGAGCTGATACCAGATGGGCCGGCGATGAATCTTGGCGATATCCTCGATGGGCGTGGAGGTGACGGTGGAAAGGATTTGCAGATGGTTCAATCGCGTTGCCGCCCGGGCCACGGCGGCTTCGCCTTCGGGGTGATAGGCCTTTTGGCTGCCGGCCGGCGCCAGCACGATGGGGGTTGGCCATTTTTGGCCAAACAGTTCGATCGAAGAATCTAGCTTTGAGACATCGACCATGCGGCGCGGGCGCAGAAAGAGGCGGTCGAAGGCGGCGCGATTGGCGCGCAGGGTGAGGTCGTCATCCACGCCGGTCCGCAGGTATCCCCAGTGAGCGGGGGCGATGGCTGCCTTGGCGCGGGGCTCGAAGTCCATCACGTTGAAGATATCCTGCATCCCAGTGTCTTTGGCCGGCGGCTGCTGTGCCAGCAGGGGGCTGGCGGCAAGAAACTCGAGGAAGCGGCGGCGGGCTAAGGCCTGATTCATGCGAGGAAGTCTATCATCCGGCGGCGCGATTGCAAACGCTCGCGGCGGCGCTCGCGGCGGCGCAGGTGCCGCAAGCAGCGCTCATAGAGGGTGCGGGTGATGGCGGATTCCGACTGATCGACGAAAGCGGCAACCGAGCGGCAGATCGAATCGGGCAATAAAGTGTCAGAATTATTTGCAGAAAATAATGCAAATGAGTTCTCTTTGCTGCGCCCTTTTATTTTTTGATTCAAACTGATAGCGTATTCTTTCGGCCATTGCATGGAGATATTTTGTAATATTTTTCGAATTAATTCAATAGATATTTTATAAATAGAATCTTTTTATGGAAAAAGAGCGGGCGCTTGGTGGCACACGGAAACAGGGGCCCATCGGCGACAATGGCAAGAAATGGAAATCGTCTACCGCCTTGGCAATGATTTGAACTTGGATGAAGTGATCGAGTTGTACCGGGCCTCGACGCTTGGGGAGCGTCGTCCGGTCGAGGATCGGGACCGCATGGCGCGGATGCTTGGGCAAGCCTCACTGGTGGTGACGGCTTGGGAAGGAGAATTGTTGGTTGGCATTTCGCGCTCGCTGAGCGATGGAGCTTATGCCACGTACCTGGCCGACCTGGCGGTGCGGGTGACGCACCAGCGGCGTGGAATCGGTAAGGAACTGATCCGGCGCACGCAAGCCGCTGCGCCGCTGGCGAATCTGATTCTGCTGGCGGCGCCGAAGGCAGTGGATTACTACCCGCGCATCGGATTCAAGCGGCACGAGTCGGCTTGGATCCTGCGGGCCGGCGAGACGGTCAGCGGGGCCAGGGAGGCCCCTGATCGCGGCGCGTGACCGGCGCGAGGCCTTTGTAGAGAAACTTCTGCAGGCGCTGGCCGCGATAGGTTTCGGTGGTGTAGAGATTGCCCTTGGAGTCGGTAGCGAGGGAATGGACAGCGTAGAATTGGCCCGGCTGGCGGCCGCCGTCGCCGAAGGTGGTGAGCTCCTCGAGGGTATCGCGGCGCAGGATGTGAATCTTCATGTTGGAGCCGTCGGCGACATAGAGGAACTTCTGTTCGGCGTCACGGGAGAAGGCGATGTCGAAAACCGCACCGTCGCCGCGCGTATTCTTTTCGATGACCTTCTCCTTGACGTAAGTGCCGTCCTTGCGAAAGACCTGGATCCGGTTGTTGGTGCGGTCGCAGACGTAGAGGAGATCGTCGCTGGCGAGAGCGACGCAATGCACGGGGGTGCGGAATTGCTGGGGAAGGGGCGCGGCCGGGTCGTAGGCGGGCAACTGGGTGTCATCGGGTTTGTTGCCGTAGGCGCCCCAGTGGCGCTTGTAGGCGCCGGTGGCGGCATCGAAGACGGCGACGCGGCGGTTGCCATAGCCGTCGGCGACGTAGAGTTCGTTGGTCTTGGGGTCGACGATCGATTCGGCGGGGAGGCGGAGGTTTCGCGTATCGTTACTGCCCTTGCTTAGGTTGGGCTGGCCGATCTGCAGCAGCAGTTTGCCGGCGGTGTTGAATTTGAGCAGCATGGAATCGTGAACGGGCCCAGCGTCGGCCATGCGGTCTTCGTTGTGGGCGAGAGCGGCGGCCTGTTGGCCGCGGCCGTTGCCGCCGAGCCAGACATTGCCCTGGTGGTCGACATCGATGCCATGGCCGGAGACGGGCCAGTCGTATCCCTTACCCGGGCCACCCCAGGAGCCGACGAGGTCGCCGGCGGCGTTGAATTCGAGGATGGGGGGCGCGGCGGCGCAACAGTTAGACGCGGGCGGCTTCATGGTGGCGTACTGTTCCTTGGCCTCAAGAGAGCCGGCGCGGTGCACGATCCAGACATGATCGCGGCTATCGACGGCGACACCGATGATGGCGCCGACGACCCAATGGTTGGGCAGGGGTTTAGGCCAGAAGGGATCGACCTCAAAGCGGGGGGCAGCCGGAGTGGCGGCGGCAACGCTTTGTTCATAACGCCAGGCAAGAGAGGCGAGAGAGAGAAAGGCGGCGGCGAGAAGAATGCGCTTCACAATGGGCGCATCATATCGGATTTAGAAGCTGAGTATCGCGGCGGGGCTTATTTCGCCGCCGGGATCACGGGGAGAATGATCCGGGAGGGATGGGCGCGGTTGAGATAAATCGTGTTGTGGGCAATGCGGTGGCTGCGCTGCTGGTTCAAGGCTTCACCCGTGTTGGGGTTGATGTCGAAGCGGGGGAAATTGCTGCTCGAGATATCGAGCCGGATGCGATGGCCCTTCTGAAACAGCAGGCTGGTGGGGTAGAGCTCGATGGTGAATTCGTAGGGCTGGCCGGGTTTCATCGGCACGGGGCGGGCGAGGCCCTCGCGGTAGCGGCCACGCACGATGCTGTCACCGATCAGGAGATCGACGCCATTGGGAAAATCCTGGTTTGGCGGATAGACGTCAATGAGTTTGGCGGTGAAATCAGTGTCGGGCGAATCCGAGGAAGCCCAAAGCTTGACGACCAGGCGGCCGGTCACCTCGAGGTCTTCGGCGAGGGGTTCGGTTTGGAAGACGACGACATCGGGGCGTGCCGAGAGCGGAAGTTCATCGCCGCAGAGCCAGAAGTCCTTGCGGCACTTCTGGTCGGCGGCGCCCTGGAACATGAGGGCGCCTTGGGAGGAGACATTGCCGCCGAGTGTGGGCACGGGCTTGGCGGGGTCGAAGCGATAGGTGACCGGAGGGGCGGCCGCGGCAGGCGGGCGCGGGCTCAGCAGGCCGCCCTCGTGCAGGTGATAGTCGGTGTAGCGCGTTCGCGCCAGGGGCCATTCCTTTTCGGCGCGCCACTGGCCGCCGACAAAAATCCGTCCCTCCTTGGTCTTGTGTCCATCCCCGCCACCCATGACATAAATGCGTACGGGAGGCTCACGGTCGACGCCGTTGTCGAGACCACGCAGCCAGCGGTCGAACCAGCGGAGCTGGAAGGCATTGAGATCGAGGGCGGCATCTTCGGTGAATTGGGCGATGCCGGCATGCGACTGGGATTCGCTTGAATGAATCCACGGCCCGGCGATGAGGCGCTGGAGGCTCTTCTTGGCCTTGGTCAATTCGACGAAATTCAGATTGGCTACCGGCGTACCCCAGGAGTCATACCAGCCGGTGGTGTGATAAGCGGGAATGTCCTTGTAGGTGTCGAGGTGATCGACGACGCTAGCGCCGTGATTCTTCCAGAAGCTGTCATAGTCGCCATGGCTCATGGCCTCGATCAGCCAGGATTCATAGTCTGGGGCGAACTTGAGCGGGGTCGTGCCGGGACGGAGGGGAAGGGCCCGCACGTATTGCTGCGCGAGGTTGCCGAAGTCGACCAGGGCGGCGGCGGATTCGGGCACGGCGGCGGCGCGGCGGGCGGCAGGCAAAGCCTGGGCGGTGCCGCTGGCATTGCCAAGCGTGGCGACCCAATTGAACCAGCGCAGCTCAAAGGCGCCGTTGTGACGCACGCCGTAGCGGCCGAAGTTCGACATCGCGTTGCGGGGGATCATCGCCTTCAGATGAGGGGCATTGGCGATCGCCATCGCATGCTGCGTCGCGCCGCCGTAGCTCGAGCCAATCGAGCCGATGTTGCCGTCGCACCAGGGCTGCTCGCCGATCCACTTGGTGGTGTCGAAGCCATCGGCGGGATCGTCGCGCAGTGGCGTCCAGCGGCCTTCGGATTCGTAGCGGCCGCGGACATCCTGCACGACGACGGCGTAGCCGGCGGCCACGAAGGCTTTGTAGGCATCGGCGCCGCGAGTCCGGCCATAGGGAGTGCGGGTCAGGATGACGGGAAATTTGCCTTCCGGGCGGGGCAGATAGACATCGGTGGCGAGTTTGACGCCGTCGCGCATGGGAACGCGCACAAGAACTTGGCCCGCGCAGGAAAGCACGAGAAGTATCACAATAGGCAGTCTGCGGATGAGCATGGGGCAGTGCAAGAATATCACTCATAAGGAGTTCGTTTCGATGGCCGTAAACCTGACGCTGAACGGGAAAACTGTCAGCGTGGATGTACCCGCGAACATGCCGCTGCTGTGGGTGTTGCGCGATGAATTGAATCTGTGCGGAACCAAGTATGGCTGCGGGGCGGGCCAGTGCGGGGCCTGCACGGTGCACCAGGACGGCGTGCCAGTGCGCTCGTGTCTGACGCCGGTGGGCAGTGTTTCCGGCCGGAAGATCACGACCATCGAAGGGTTGTCGCCCGAGGGCGCGCATGTGCTGCAGAAGGCCTGGATCGAAATGGATGTGCCGCAGTGCGGCTATTGCCAGGCAGGGCAATTGATGACGGCCGCCGCGCTGCTGGCGAAAAACCCGAACCCTTCCGACGCGGAAATCGAGAACGCCATGGATGGCAACCTGTGCCGCTGCGGCACCTACACGCGGATCAAGAAAGCGGTGCGGCTGGCCTCGCGGATGTTGACCGGAACGAATGCTTCGGGAGGCGCGAACAATGAGTAGCCGGCGCTTCTTCTTACAGGTTTCGCTGCTTGGCGGCGGGGGGATGTGGATCGGCGGGCACGAAGCCCTGGCGCAGCCGCCGGGTGGCCGGCGCGGCGGCGGGGCGCCGGGGCAGGCGCCGCTCGACCCGAAAGCCTTCGTGCGGATCGCCCCGGACGGCATGGTGACGCTGACGGCGAAGAACCCGGAGATGGGACAGGGCATCAAGACGGCACTGCCGATGATTCTCGCCGAGGAGATGGATCTCGACTGGAAACTGGTTCAGGTGGTACAAGGGGATCTGGACGAGGACAAGTATGGCTCGCAGTCGGCCGGCGGCAGCCGCTCGACGCCGAACAATTGGGACCTGCTGCGCCGGGTGGGCGCGACGGCCCGGCTGATGCTGGTCGAGGCGGCGGCGCAAGGCTGGGGCGTGGCGGCCTCGGAGTGCAAGACGGAATTGGGCCGTGTGCTGCATCCGGCCAGTGGGCGGAGCGTGGGCTATGGCGAGGTGGCGGCGAGAGCGGCCGCTCTGCCGATGCCGAACGCGGATCAGGTCAGGCCGAAGAGCCCGAAGGATTACAAGATCATCGGCCGCAGCATGCCGACCGTGGACCTGCCGGCGATGGTGAGTGGCAAGCCGATTTACGGCATCGACTTCAAGCTGCCGGGCATGCTGTTTGCCGTCTACGAGAAGTGCCCCGTCTTCGGGGGCAAGGCGCTTTCGGCGAATCTCGATGAAGTGCGCAAGCTGCCCGGAGTGAAGCATGTGTTTCTGTGCGAGGGCAATGGCGATGTAGCCAGCCTGTCAAGCGGCGTCGCCATCGTGGCCGAGAAGTGGTGGTACGCCAACGAGGCGCGCAAGAAGTTGAAGGTCACCTGGGACGAGGGGCCGACGGCAAACCACTCGAGTGCGGGCTATCATGCGGCGGCGGAGGAGTTGTTCGCGCGCAAGCCGGGGTTTGTGATCCGCCGGGACGGGGATGTCGAAGGGGCGCTGCGGACCGCGGCCAAGACCGTGGAGGCGCGGTACACCTTTCCCTTCATTTCGCACGCACAACTGGAGCCGGGCAATTGCGCGGCGCGTTTTACCGACGGCAAGCTGGAGGTCTGGGCGCCGAGCCAGACGCCCGGCCGCGGCCGCCAGATGACGGCGCAGGCGCTGGGCCTCAAGCCGGCCGACATCACCGTGCACCAACTGCGCACCGGTGGCGGCTTTGGCCGCCGGCTGGCGAATGATTACATGGTCGAGGCAGCCTGGATCGCCAAGCAATTGCCGGGTATTCCGGTAAAGCTGCTGTGGACGCGTGAGGACGACATGCGCCATGACTTTTACCGCCCAGGTGGCTACCAGCACCTGCGTGCCGGTGTCGATGCCAGCGGCAAGGTTGTGGCCTGGCACGATCATTTCGTCAGCTTCGGTGAGGGCGATAAATTTGTTCCGTCCTCGAACATACCGCCGGGGGAGTTTCCCGCGAATTTCGTGGCCAACTTCGCCGTGGAGGCAACGCTGATTCCCACGGCGGTGCCCACGGGACCGCTGCGGGCTCCGCGCTCGAATTCACAGGCCTGGGTCTTTCACAGCTTTATCGACGAATTGGCCCACGCGGCCGGCCAGGATCCCGTGCAGTTTCGCCTGGATCTGTTGGGCGAGCCGCGCGTGGTCGGCAAGGGCATGGAAAGCTACGACGCCGGGCGGATGCGCGCCGTACTGGAGAAGGTGGCCGAGGTAAGTGGCTGGGGCAAGCGGAGTTTGCCGAAGGGTCGCGGCCTGGGTGTTGGTTTCCACTACAGCCACAGCGGCTACTTCGCCGAAGTGGCTGAGGTGAGCGTGGATGCCAACAAGCGCGTCAAAGTGCACAAGGTGTGGGCCGTCGGTGATGTCGGCAGCCAAATCATACACCCCAGCAGCGCCCGCAACCAGGTGGAAGGGGCGATCATCGATGGCATGAGCGAGATGATGGCGCAGGAGATCACCATCGAGCGCGGCCGCACGGTGCAAAGCAACTATCACCAACACCAAATGGTGCGGATGAAGCAGGCGCCGCCGGAAATCGAGGTCCACTTCATCAAGAGCAATAATCCGCCGACCGGTCTGGGTGAACCGCCACTGCCGCCGCTTTTGCCGGCCGTGGCGAATGCCATTTTCGCGGCGAGCGGCATACGGGTTCGGACACTGCCCATGGCCAAGGAAGGATTCCGCTGGGCCTAGGAACTTGTTGAAAAACTCGCTGTTTCGAAAAGCGGCCTCACGAGTTGAAAATTCTTGGCCCACAAACGGCCCAGAATCGATCGGCAGCGGGCTGGCAATGGTTTGCTGACCCCCGTGAAAGGGTTGAAATCGGC
>JAINDK010000111.1 GCA_019931185.1 Bryobacter sp. CoA8 C33 | reverse complement strand
GTGAGGCGATGGATCACTTCAAAGAGCTGTTGCACTTGAACCGGCTTGGTGACGAAGTCGTTCATTCCGGCGGCGATGCAGCGTTCCTTGTACCCGACGACGGCGTGGGCGGTTAGCGCGACGATCGGGGTGTGGGAAGCTAAACCGGTTTTCTGCTCGAATTGGCGTATGGCATGGGTGGCCTCAAACCCGTCCAGTTCCGGCATCTGAATGTCCATGAGGATGATGTCGAAGTGTTGCTTGCTGAAGCAGGAAACGGCTTCGTGGCCTGTTTCGGCCAACTCGACATGGTGTCCGGCCCGCTCGAGCATGCGCCGGGCAACCAACTGATTGACTTTGTTGTCTTCGGCCAGCAGGACACGCAAGCCGCGGGCGGCTTCTGTCACGGCTGGCGCGGAGAACCGGGTGTGGGCCGTTGGCCCAAAGCTTCGCAGGCCCATGGCGTCACAGATTGCATCATGAAGTTCGGCCCGCTCAACCGGCTTGGTCAATTGGCGGGAGATGCCCAAGGCGCGCTGCCGTTCCAGATCCGCGGGCTGGCCGGCCGGGCTGATCAGGATGACGCGGCTTTGGCTGTGAGGGGGCATCGCCCGGATCTGTTCGACGAACTGGAATCCATCGATGCCGGGCATCCGGGCGTCGACCAGGAGCAAAGGGAACCCGGCTGAGTGTTCCAGGAGTTGAAGGGCGGCGGAAGCACTGGCAGCCACGGCCGGCTGCATGCCCCAGCGCCGGACCGTTTCGCTGAGCGCCTGGCGGCTGGTTTTGTGATCGTCGACAATCAACACCGCCAGATCCATCAGTTCCCGGGCCGGGGCGGATGAGGGAGATTCCGCCGCTAGGCCGAAGCGCATTTCGAAATGGAAGCTGCTACCCTGGCCGGCCGCGGTTTCCACCCAGATGCGGCCACCGTGGAGTTCCACCAGCTTGCGGCAGATCGTCAGGCCTAATCCGGTGCCGCCGTAGCGGCGGGCCGTGGATCCATCGGCCTGAGTGAAGGGGGCAAAGATCATGGCCTGTTTCTCCGGCGGAATGCCCATGCCGGTGTCGGTCACGGTGAACCGAATGATCTGATGGCCGGTGGTGCGGGAGATGAGTTGGGCCGTGACGCACACCTCGCCTTCGGAGGTGAACTTGATGGCATTGCTCAAGAGATTGATCAGCACCTGGCGCAGGCGGACCGGGTCTCCGAGGACGATCTCCGGCAGTCCGTCGAGGAGGCGGCAGTTGAGCTCGAGGCCACTTTGCGCCGCGCGCACCGACATGAATTTCAGTTGCCGTTCGACGCATTCCGGCAAGTTGAAGGGGCTGGATTCGATGGTGAGTTTTCCGGCTTCGATCTTGGAGAAATCGAGAATGTCGTTGATGATCGCCAGGAGCGATTCCGCCGAGGTTTGGATCATCTCGAGGTAGTTGGCCTGATGGACGGTCATTCCGGTGCTGCCGAGCAGTTCCGACAAGCCGAGGATGCCATTGATCGGAGTGCGGATTTCGTGACTCATGTTGGCCAGGAAATCACTTTTGGCGCGGTTGGCGGCCTCGGCGTTTTCCTTGGCTTTGACCAGGGCGGCTTCGGCCTGTTTGCTCGCCGTGATGTCGAGATACAAGGCATAGACGCCGACGGTATCGCCACCGATCTGGAGTGGGACTTGATAGATCTCGACGTCGACAAGCGAGCCGTCGTTGCGCTGCCGCTTGGAGACGACCCACACGAGTTGGCCCGCCCGCACCTGGCTGCGCAGGCGAGCCGATTCACTTTGCAGGTCTGGCGAGAGGATATGCTTTTCGAGGGGCGTGCCCCGGACCTCGGACCGCTTGCAGCCGAACAACTGTTCGTAGGCCGGATTGCATTCCTGGATCAATTCGTCGCGGTCGGATACGGCAATTGCGAGGGGACTGTTCTCAATCAGGGAGTTCAAGAACAGAGTTCGTTCGGCAACGGCGCGTTCCAGCTCCCGCATGCGCCAGCGGCGGCGCCAATAGAGATGGACGCCCCAACTGGCAGCTACCATGAGCAGGGTACAGAGGCCTGAGAACCAATAAGTCTGATAGAAGTAGGGCTGTATGTGGAATGGGATACTGGCCGCAGTTGAATTCCAGAGGCCGTCATCGTTTGCCGCGGAGACCGTAAAACGGTAATGGCCAGGAGGAATATTGGTGTAGTAGGCCTCGCGGCGGACGCGGGCTTCGACCCAATCCTCTTCAAAGCCCTCAAGACGGTAGCGGTAGCGGACCTTTTCCGGCGCCCGGTAAGTGAGCGCGACATAGTGAAACTCGAGCCGCCCCGGGCCCGGCCCCACCGTGAGGGTATGCCCCGGGCCGGCGAGGTGGCCGTCAATCGATGCGCTTTCGACGAGTACGGGAGGCGTCACAGGGGGGCGGCTCGAATGGGCCGGGTCGATGTGCGCCGCGCCGCGTACGGTGGGAAACCAAAGCTCGCCGTTGTGCGCGATCCAGCCGGCCGGCTGGAATCCACCATTACACTCACGGCTCTCCATGCCCTCGTTTTCGGTAAAAGTCTGGGTGGGGATGGAGCGTGTACGGCCAGCCGCGAAGTCTTCGAGCCGCTGCCGCTCGACGCGGAAAATACCATGGTTTGAGCTCATCCAAAGCCGGCCGGCGCTGTCCTCCAGAACCGAGAAGATCGCATCGTCCAAAAGACCATCGCGGGCCCGGAACACAGCAAAGCGGCCATTGCGCAGGCGATTGAGCCCTCCCCCATTGGTGGCCACCCACAAATCACCGGAGGCATCCTCGTGCATGGCAAACACGACACTGTTGCTCAGCCCCTGCGCGACGCCGTAGCGCGTAAACTGACCTTGGCGCAGACAAGCCAAGCCCCCGCCGTGGGTGCCCACCCACAGGCGTCCATCCTTACCTTCCTCGATGGAGATCACGAAGTCGGCCGGCAATCCATCCCGCTGAGTGTAGACAAGGAAGCGGCCGTCTTTCCACTGCGCGAGACCACGGCGGGTGCCGATCCAGATCTGTCCCTGGCGGTCTGAGTAGACCACACGAACCACGTCGTTCGGTAATCCATCCTGAGTCGTGTAATTGCGCACGACACGGCCGTTGCGCAACCGGCTCAGGCCGTGGCGCGTGCCCAGCCAGATGTCACCCTCGCGGTCCTGGGCGATGGAGAACACCAGGGGATTGGGCAGTCCCTGGGCGGTGGAGAAGTTGGTGAGGACTCCATTCTTGTATCGGGTGACTCCACCACCGTTGCTGCCAAGCCAAAAGGCACCCTCGCGATCCTGGAACAAGCCGAGCACGGTTGGTTTGGCCAAGCCGGCGGCCTCCCCCAACACCCTTACCCTTGGTTCATTCAACCGGTTGAGTCCGCCTCCCAGTGTCCCGGCCCACATATTTCCTTCGCGGTCCTCCCACAGAGAGCAGACATCATCGCTTGAGAGGCCATCGGCCTTGGCGAAGGTGCTGAACACACCGTGCTTCAGGCGGCTCAGTCCGGCTCGCAACATGCCCACCCAAAGTGTTCCCTCGGAATCCTCGCGCAAGGAGTAAATCGGGTTGTTGGGGAGCCCGAGGGTGGGGCTGATTCTTGTGAGCCGAAGCGAGCCACCCGGTTCCCGTTCGGCGCGAATCAAGCCAGCGCCATTGGTGCCGGCCCAAAGGCGCCCCGCCCGGTCCCATAGCAGGGCGCGAATGTCCTGGGGCCAGCCTTGCTCGCTGGTGTAGCTGCGGAAGCGGTTGCCGTCCCAATGACTGACCCCGGTATCGGTGCCGAACCAGACGTCACCCTTGTCATCCTGAGCAATGGTAAAGATCATGAGGGAAGCGAGGCCTTCGCGCCGCGTAAAGGACTGGAATCGCCCATCGCGCAGCCGGCTGACGCCCCCACCGTCTGTGCCAATCCACAAAGTGCCCTCGCGGTCCTCGAGCAAACTGGTCACCGAATCGCTTGCCAGTCCATTCTTGGTGGTAAAAGGCGTGAACTCACCGTTGCGGAAGCGCACCAAGCCGCCACCAACCGTACCCAGCCAAAGACTGCCGTCCCGCGTTTCGGCCAAGGCGGAAAAATCATTACTCCTCAGGGCGGGGGTGTTTTCGGTGGAGTAAGTCGTGAACTCAAAGCCGTTGAAGCGGCTCAATCCGCCTTCCGTGCCCACCCAAATGTAGCCATCCCGAGTTTGGAGAATCGCCGTTACATTGTTGTGCGGCAGGCCGTTGACGGTCTTCCAGACGCGATTAATGAGGGGGCTGGCTGGAGCCCCTGCGCTGGACCAGAGGCAGATAGTGAACAGGGCCAATGCCCGGACCACGCATCTGCTCAAACGGCTTGGCAGAAACATCACCGGCATATCTTCTTTATCGTTGGCCCGGCCAGTAGTGTGAAATTATGAGGCCAACAATTTTCCTTCAACCCAGAAGGGGCGCGATCAGGCGAAAAAGGAAGCGGCCCGGGTGGGAAACCCGGGCTGCTCCGATTGAACTTAAAGCGAAAGGCTAGAGTTCTCCATTGATCAACGTTGATAACTGACCGACCGAGGGGGAACTGGCACTCCACATCGAGCCGGAGTCCCACTTGGAGCCGGAGTCCCACTTGGAACCGGAGTCCCACTTGGAGCCGGAGTCCCAATGGGAACCGGAGTCCCACTTCGAACCCGTATCCCAGAGCGAGCCAGGATTCCAAAGGGAAAGTGAATCCCAGAAGGAGCGGCTGGCGCAAATCGTACCCGTCACGCACTGAGGCACAATGCGCTGGGTGGCTTTGTCATAAGCCACCACCGGGGACAAAGCAGTGCCAGTAAAGGTGACGGTGTTGGCAAGGGCCGCGGCAATGTCGAGGTAGCCGGCGCCAATCGTGAAGGCGTCGTAATAGCTGGTGTAGACCATACCGGTGGCCGGGTCCGTCGTGGAACTGGCCGTGGGGAAGGTTTTGTAGGCGGTGCGCATCAGGATTGCTTTTAC
>JAINDK010000106.1 GCA_019931185.1 Bryobacter sp. CoA8 C33 | reverse complement strand
CGCCCACCACAGATAGGGACCGAACTGTCTCGCGACGTTCTGAACCCAGTTCACGTACCGCTTTAATAGGCGAACAGCCTAACCCTTGGGAGCTTCTACACCCCCGGGATGCGATGAACCGACATCGAGGTGCCAAACCGGAGCGTCGATGTGAACTCTTGACTCCGATCAGCCTGTTATCCCCGGCGTACCTTTTATCCGTTGAGCGATGGCCCTTCCATGCAGAACCACCGGATCACTTTGTCCAGCTTTCGCTCCTGCTTGACTTGTGTGTCTCGCAGTCAACCTAGTTTATGCCAATGCACTCGTCGGTGGATTTCCAAACCACCTGAACTAAGCTTCGAACGCCTCCGTTACAATTTAGGAGGCGACCGCCCCAGTCAAACTACCCGCCTAACAATGTTCCTCAACCCGATCAGGGTAGTAGGTTAGATTCACAGCAGATGCAGGGTGGTATCTCACCGATGGCTCCCCCGAATCCAAGAATCCGGGTTCAAAGCCTCCCACCTATCCTGCGCAGCATGTGCCATAAATCACTGTTAGGGTATAGTAAAGGTGCACGGGGTCTTTCCGTCTAGTGGCGGGCATCCGGCGTCTTCACCGGAACCACAAGTTCGCCGGGCGAGTCGTTACGACAGTCGTCAGATCGTTACGCCATTCGTGCAGGTCGGAACTTACCCGACAAGGAATTTCGCTACCTTAGGACCGTTATAGTTACGGCCGCCGTTCACTGGGGCTTCAGTTCATAGCTTCGCTTGCGCTAACCACTCCCTTTAACCTTCCAGCACCGGGCAGGCGTCAGCCCCTATACGTCGTTTTAGACTTTGCAGAGACCTGTGTTTTTGTTAAACAGTCGCCTGACGCGTTTCACTGCGGCCCCCCGAGGGGGGCACCCCTTCTCCCGAAGTTACGGGGTCAATTTGCCTAGTTCCTAAACAACTCATCACCCGAGCGCCTGAGTATATTCAACACGTCCACCTGTGTCGGTTTGTGGTACGGATTCTTCTAGCCTAGCCTTAGCGGATTTTCCCGGCTGACGAAGGGGCGGATTTGCCTATCCCCCTCTGACTTCACCCTGTTACGGAAACCATTACCTCACAGAGATCGATCCAGCGTCCCCGCATCGAAACTAAAAGAAGTACAGGAATATTAACCTGTTGTCCATCAGCTACGCCTTTCGGCCTCACCTTAGGCTCCGACTAACCCTGAGCGGATTAACCTTTCTCAGGAAACCTTAGACTTACGGCGACGAAGGTTCTCACTTCGTTTTTCGCTACTTATGCTGGCAGAGTCACTTCCTAACGCTCCAGTAGTCCTCACGGTCTACCTTCACTGCAATAGGAACGCTCTCCTACCGCGCACATTGCTGTGCACCCATAACTTCGGCATCCAGCTTTAGCCCCGTTGGATTGTCGGCACCGGGTCGCTCGACCAGTGAGCTATTACGCTTTCTTTAAAGGATGGCTGCTTCTAAGCCAACCTCCTGGCTGTCACTGCAACCCGACTTCCTTTCCCACTTAGCTGGAATTTGGGGGCCTTAGTTGATGGTCTGGGCTCTTCCCCTTTTGACGACGCAGCTTAGCCCGCGCCGTCTGACTGCTGGTTAATTCATTCTCGGAATTCGAAGTTTGATTGGATTCGGTAACCTGGAAAGGCCCCTAGTCCATCCATGTCTCTACCGCCGAGACGGTACAACCAACGCTAGCCCTAAAGCTATTTCGGAGAGAACGAGCTATCACGGAATTTGATTAGCCTTTCACCCCTACCCTCAGCTCATCCAAGCTGTTTTCAACCAACACTGGTTCGGACCTCCAGCCGTTGTTACACGGCCTTCATCCTGGCCAAGGGTAGATCATCCCGCTTCGCGTCTAATCCCAGCGACTGTACGCCCTATTCAGACTCGCTTTCGCTTCGGCTCGCTTACGCTTAACCTTGCCACTGAGATTAACTAGCCAGCTCATTATTCAATAGGCACGATGTCAGACTTTAATGTCCTCCAACTGCTTGTAGGCATGCGGTTTCAGGTACTATTTCACTCCCCTCGCAGGGGTTCTTTTCGCCTTTCCCTCACGGTACTGGTTCACTATCGGTCTCAATCGAGTATTTAGCCTTGCCGGATGGTCCCGGCGGATTCACGCAAGGTTTCTCGTGCCTCGCGCTACTTAGGAACCTCTAGAATGAAGATTGCAATTTTACATACGGGGCTGTCACCCTCTATGGCCGGCCTTTCAAGACCGTTCAGTTATTACTTTCTTATCATCCGTTTACCAAGACCGCACTCACCGAAGGTAAGTGAGGTCTTGATATTGAGGCCCTGCAACCCCGGTCTCTCCGAAGATCGACCGGTTTAGGCTGTTCCGCGTTCGCTCGCCACTACTAACGGAATCACTGTTGTTTTCTCTTCCTATGGGTACTGAGATGGTTCACTTCCCCACGTTCGCTCTATACAGCTATGTATTCACTGTATGGTAATTGGTGTTCACACCAATTGGGTTCCCCCATTCGGAAATCCCCGGATCACAGAATGCTTACTTCTCCCCGAGGCTTATCGCAGTTGGCCACGTCCTTCATCGCCTGATTGAGCCAAGGCATCCACACGCACGCCCTTAGTAGCTTGACCATAAATTTTACGTCAAACACAGCCGCCAGATAGTTATATCCACCAACCCTAGCCAAACGGCGTTAGTCGGCTTCATCCTGGCGGTGTTACTCTAGGTTCGCTCCCTGCCACAAAACATGGCAGGATGTTTACTTGTAGTTTTGCCCGTCAACATTCAATTTTCAAAGATCTCGATCGTTTCGCCGCCGGAGCGGCTCAAGCCATCTAGGTGGACTATTCATGAAGAACAGTCGACCTGCATGACTTGTAAGGTTTCTATCGGAAGGATGGTGGGCCTGGCTAGACTCGAACTAGCGACCTCACCCTTATCAGGGGTGCGCTCTAGCCACCTGAGCTACAGGCCCATAGTGAAAAGTGTCTGTGGAGACAACTTGGTGGAGCTGGTCGGGATCGAACCGGCGACCTCCTGAATGCAAATCAGGCGCTCTCCCAGCTGAGCTACAGCCCCGTTGATAGAAAAATGTATCGAGGCCAGTTGGACGCGGCGTGCCGCACAGAGGCAGGCACGCATCTAAACTAGTCGAAGTATCAAGAAGAGGGTAGTTGCAGTGGACCAGAAAGGCTGCTTCTTACTCTTGCACGGGCTTGAGACCCGGCAATTCGCAGCGTAATGCCGCGTGTTCAGAAACTCTGGCCACTTTCTCTCTTAGAAAGGAGGTGATCCAGCCGCAGGTTCTCCTACGGCTACCTTGTTACGACTTCACCCCAATCATGAATCATACCTTGGACCGGTTGTACGGGCTTCTAGTACAATCCACTTTCGTGATGTGACGGGCGGTGTGTACAAGGCCCGGGAACGTATTCACGGCAGCATGCTGATCTGCCATTACTAGCGATTCCAGCTTCATGCAGGCGAGTTGCAGCCTGCAATCCGAACTGAGGACGGTTTTTTGCGATTAGCTCCACTTCGCAGCTTCGCAGCGCTTTGTACCGACCATTGTAGCACGTGTGTAGCCCTGGACATAAAGGCCATGATGACTTGACGTCATCCCCACCTTCCTCCAACTTATCGCTGGCGGTCTCCCGAGAGTGCACCTTACGGTTAGCAACACGGGACAAGGGTTGCGCTCGTTGCGGGACTTAACCCAACATCTCACGACACGAGCTGACGACAGCCATGCAGCACCTCGACTCCACTCCCTTGCGGGATAGCCTGCTTTCACAGACCGTTGAGAAGCCGTTCGAGCCCAGGTAAGGTTCTTCGCGTTGCGTCGAATTAAACCACATGCTCCACCGCTTGTGCGGGCCCCCGTCAATTCCTTTGAGTTTCAGCCTTGCGACCGTACTCCCCAGGCGGCATACTTAACGCGTTAGCTACGGCACGAACCAAGTGAATGGCTCACACCAAGTATGCATCGTTTAGGGCGTGGACTACCAGGGTATCTAATCCTGTTTGCTACCCACGCTTTCGTTCCTCAGCGTCAGTTATAGTCCAGAAAGCCGTCTACACCACAGGTGTTCCTCCTGATATCTACGCATTTCACCGCTACACCAGGAATTCCGCTTTCCTCTCCTATACTCGAGCACTGCAGTATTTAGCGCACCCTCCCAGTTGAGCCGGGAGATTTCACACCGAACTTACCGCACCGCCTACGAACTCTTTACGCCCAGTAATTCCGAACAACGCTTGCTGCCTACGTATTACCGCGGCTGCTGGCACGTAGTTAGCCGCAGCTTCTTCCACCGGTACCGTCATTATCGTTCCGGTCGAAAGGACTTTACACCCCGAAGGGCTTCGTCGTCCACGCGGCGTCGCTGCATCAGAGTTTCCTCCATTGTGCAAGATTCCCCACTGCTGCCTCCCGTAGGAGTCTGGCCCGTGTTTCAGTGCCAGTGTGGCCGTGTGCCCTCTCAGGCCGGCTACCGATCGTCGCCATGGTGGGCCATTACCCCGCCATCTAGCTAATCGGCCGCAGGCTCCTCTCTCAGCGCATTGCTGCTTTCTCCTCTCGGACTTATGCGGTATTAGCTCAGGTTTCCCCAAGTTATTCCCCACTAAGAGGTGGATACCTACGTGTTACTCACCCGTACGCCGCTGTACTCAGGGTTGCCCCCTTTCTCGCTCGACTTGCATGTGTTAGGCGCGCCGCCAGCGTTGATTCTGAGCCGGGATCAAACTCTCGTTTAATCTCGGTATTGTTGATGATGGACTGCTCGAAAGCAATCCGGTCGCAACTACTTAGACTCAATACTTGACGAATTAACTGTTTATATTAACTGTTTCATTTAGACTTGCGTCCAACCAGATTGTCAAAGATCTGCCCACGCGCACGTCAATTACATTGCTGTAAGCGATTAGTGCTGCCCGTGGCGGCCTCGAAAGGCGTTCAGGCATTCACTCGCGGAATCTGATCCGCGGAGTCTACCTAGAAATTGTTTAACCGAAAGAACTGTAGAAGGTAACTGCTGGAGGAGCTTTCGCTGCACTCGATGACCGGTTGAACTTGTGTCTGCGTTTTCGGTTGGCGTCGTTGCGACTGCTACCGTTTCGCTCTGTCGTTCACTACCTTTTGTTTCCGGCCATTTGTTAGTCTACCGAAGCAGACCCGACTTTGCAAGAAGTTTTTACTTTTTCTTGCCTGCTCCGCTCGGGCGCGTTTTGCGCTCAGCGCGTTGCATTGAACTAGGAATAACACGTGCCTTCGGGGCGGTGCAAGCGTCGATCTCTATTTATAGTGTTAAACCACTGATTTGTATGGCAAATAGAGTTCGAAAAAGTTTTTCCGCCGGACCTGCACGGGGCTTGTTTGGCCCCTAGTTTGCTGTAAGATTTGAGAGTAGGCACAAGACATGGAAGGGCCAAAGGGCACAGTAGCGGGGCTGCCGGGCAAGAAGCGTCAGATATTGCACGCGCTCGTGGAGGTGTATCTGGAAACGGGGGAGGCTGTGGGGTCGGCGGCGGTGGCGCATAAGCAATTTGTCGGCGGGGCGCCTTCGCCAGCGACGGTACGCAATGCGATGGCGGAGATGGCGGACATGGGCCTGTTGACGCAGCCGCACGCCTCAGCGGGACGGGTTCCGACGCCGATGGCGATCCGGGATTATGTTTCCAGCCTGAGGCAAGTGCGGACGAATGCGGCGGAGGTAAACCGCTTGCAAAAGCGGCTAAAGGAGATACCAGGCTGGGCGGACCGGGTGGAGGAAAGCTCGCATGAGTTGACTGGGCGGGCGCACAACATGGCGATTGTGGCGGCTGTGCCGGAGACCTCGCCGGTGTTGCGGCAGGTAGAGCTAATGCCGCTGGGACCGCGTCAATACCTGATGTTGGTGGTAACGGCGGATGAGAACGTAAGGAACCAGGTGGTGCGCACGGGCCAGGAGCTGAGCGGCATCGAGTTGGGGGAGATTCGCAACTACATCAACCGGGAGTTTGCTGGCTGGACGCTCGACGAGGCGCGGGCGGCGCTGGAGCAGCGGCTGGCCGATGAGCGAAGTGAGTATTATGCCTTGTTACGAAAGGTGGAGGTGTTCCACGCGCAGGGACTTTTTGCTGGCATAGGCGGGCCGAGGATCTTTCTGGACGGGGCGGCGTATCTGGTGGGTCTCGATCTGCATTTGACGCGGGAGCGGATGCGGGAATTGTTTGAAGCGCTGGCGCAGAAGCAGCAGTTACTGCAGATGCTCGATCAGTTTCTGCAAGGGGCGCAGGAGCGTCCGGCGATACAGGTGGGGCTGGGGCAAATCCATCCGGCGCTGAACGAATTCTCCCTGATCGGGGTGGAGGCGCCGATTGGCGGCGGGCTTAGGGCTCGCGTTGCCGTGCTGGGACCGCTAAGATTGAATTATCCACGCACGATTGCGGCAGTCATGGAAGTGGGCCTGGCGCTCACGGATTCCGCATCCTGACCGCAAGTGTAACCATCGAAACAGACAGAAGAGGAAAGCAACATGACAGAGTCGATCGACGACGCTGCCCGGAGCGAAGCTCTGAGTGAAGGCGGGGGAGGCGGAAGCAGAGGGGAACAGACCCACGCGGCGGCCCTTGAGCCTATGGCGCGGATTGAGTTTCTCGAAGCAGAGCTGACGCGTCTTGAAGGGGAAAAGCAGGAAATGCTGCGTCTGGCGCAGAGCCGGCAGGCGGAATTTGAAAACTTCCGGCGGCGGAGCGAACGGGAGCGGCAGGAGACGGTGGACTTGGCGGCCGGGGACACGGTGCGGAGCCTGCTTGGAGTTTTGGATGATTTTGAGCGGGCAATCCTGGTGGAGACGGCTGATGCGAATTATGCAAAGGGAGTGGGCCTGATCCACAGCCGGCTGAAGGAGACGCTCGAGAAGATGGGATTGGAGGCAGTGGCGGCGACCGGGCAAATGTTTGATCCGAATCTGCACATGGGGATCGACCGCGTGGAGAGCGAGGAGGCCGAGGACCAGACGATCCTGGCGGAATTGCAGAAGGGGTACGTCTTTCGCGGTAAATTGCTGCGCCCGGCGATGGTTCGGGTGGCGGTGAAAAAGTAGGCCATGGCGGTGAGCAAGCGCGATTATTACGAAGTATTGGGAGTGGAACGGGGAGCAGACGAGCAGGCCCTGAAGTCGGCCTACCGGAAGCTGGCGATGAAGTATCACCCGGACCGGAACCCGGATGATCCCAAGGCCGAGGAGATGTTCAAGGAAGCGGCGGAAGCCTATGGGGTGCTAAGCGACGCGCAGAAGCGCGCGGCCTATGACCGCTACGGGCACCAGGGAGTGCAGGGCGCTGGAGGAGGAGGGGGCTATGAGAGCCAATACACGGACCTGAACGATCTGTTCGGGGACTTTTTTGGTGATTTTTTTGGGGGTGGCCGGGGCAACCGGGGAGGCGGCAACCGGCCGCGGCGCGGCGAGGACTTGCGCTATGACCTCGAGATCGAATTTGAGGACGCGGTACGGGGCACGGCGATCGACATACAGATCCCGAAGCTGGACACCTGTGCGCGCTGTGAGGGCACGGGAGCGGAAAAGGAAGACGGCCTGACGCAGTGTTCGACGTGCCGGGGCCGGGGTGAACAACTTTTCCAGCAGGGCTTCATGACGATCCGGCGGACATGTTCGACCTGTGGTGGCCGAGGGCAGATCATACGGCGGCCGTGCAAGGAATGCAAGGGCGAAGGACGGCTGCGCAGCGAGAAGAAACTGCGGGTGAACATACCGGCGGGGGTCGATACGGGGACGCAGTTGCGGCTGAATCAGGAAGGACAGGCGAGCACGAACGGGGGGCCGGCGGGGGATCTCTACGTGGTGATCAGCGTGAAGGAGCACGCGGTATTCGACCGGCAGGACTACGATCTGCACTGCACGGTGCCGGTGAACGTTGCGCAGGCGGCGCTTGGTTGTGAGGTGGAGATTCCGACCTTCGAGGGCATTGAGACGGTGAAGATACCGGAAGGGACACAACCGGGGACGCAACTGCGGCTAAAGGCGCGGGGTGTGCCGCGGGTGAATGCACTCGGGCGCGGGGACCTGTTCATACACGTGGAGGTGCACGTGCCGGCCAAGCTGAACAAGGAACAACGCAAGGCGTTTGAGGCATTGCGCGAGAGCTTGCCGCAGCCGGGCGAGGGCGGGGGCAAAGACGGTTTCTTCGGCAAGGTGAAGAACCTGTTCCAGTAGTTTACTGCCCCGCAGCGGGCATTCTGATGAGACTGAGCGGGACTTCGAACGGAGTCCCGCTTTTTTATTCGATGAGGCTGGGGGCGTTGGAGGATAGCGGAGTCCTGCTGGTGGGCCAGGGGGACCGTTTCGGAAGGATTTGCTTGGGAAAGGGGGTGGGACACGGGCAAGATGCGGCTATGCGTAAAGTGTTCATTGCGATTCCGTTTCTTTTACTGAATGAAGTGTGGGCAGGGGAGGTGAGCATGGCGCGAGAGCGCTGGGAGGCGCCGGAGACGGCGGTCTTCCGCGAGCATCGGGGCCGCGCGGCGATGGAGTTGAAGGGGGGCGTTGCGGTGTTGAAGGAGACGGTGTTCCGGGATGGGACGATTGAGTTTGATCTGGAGCCACTGGGGGCGATGGGGCCAGGAGTGGGATTCCGGCGGCGGGATGCGGAGACTTATGAGTACTTTTATTTGCGTCCGGCCAAGGCGGCAACGGCATGGGATGGATGCCAGTATGCGCCGGTGTTTCGGGGGGTGCTGATCTGGGACCTGCTGCCGGAACACCAAGGCCCAGCCGGGACGCGAGAGAAGGATTGGAACCACGTGAAGCTGGTGGTGGCCGGGGCGCGGATGAAGGTATATGTCAATGGGGAACTGCGTCTCGAGGTGGGAGCATTGCGCGGGGAGAGCCGTGAGGGGGGAATCCTGCTGCAGGGGCCGGCGATCTTCGCGAATCTGGTGATCCGGGAGGACGAGACGGAGGGGCTGAGGAGGGAGCCGGAGGCGGATACGACGGCGGCAGACCGGCGGCTGGTGCGGAAATGGGAGATGAGCGAAGTGAAGGACCTGGGTGCGAGCCGGGAGGTGGAAGCGGCGGACCTGCCGGGGGCGGGAGCAACGTGGCAGCCGATCGAGGCCGAGCGGGGCGGGCTGGTGAACCTGACGCGGAGACTGGGGCAGCCAGCGGGACGGCCGGTGGTGTGGGTACGGACGACGATTGAATCGGACGTGGAACAGGTGAAGCGGGCGGCACTGGGATGGAACGATGAAGTGTGGATATTTGTAAACGGCCGACTGGTTTATACAGGCAAGAATCTATACCGCAAGCCGGAGCTACGCAAAGAGCCGGAGGGCCGGTGTGCGTTGGGCAATGGGGATGTAGATCTGCCGCTGCGCAAAGGGCGGAATGAAATCGTAGTGGCGGTAGCGAAGGAGATCTTTGGCTGGGGCCTGGTGCTGCAGCTGGCGGATGAGAAGGGAGTGAAGCTGCGGTAGCTAGAGGGATTGGCCGAGGAGTTGTTCGAGTCGAGGGCGGTAAGTCCGGCTGAGGCGCAGCCGGACGCCGCCCTTGAGGACGATTTCGAATTCGCCGTGGGAGATGGGCTCGAGGCGGGCGATGCGATCGATGCGGACGATGGCGGAGCGGTGGACGCGGATGAAAAGGCGGGGGTCGAGGCGGGATTCGAGCTGGGCCAGGGTGAAGCCGCTGTGGAGAATGGAGCGGGAGCCGAGGTGGAGTGTGAGGTAGATACCGGCGGCTTCGATCCAGTCGATTTCCGAGACGTCGAGGAAGTGGGTGGCGCCGGCGGACTTGACGACGAAGCGATCGAGCGGACGGTGGGGGGAGAGGGACTGAAGGAGTTGTTCGAGGCGGGAGGCCAGGGGGTTGGTGTGGGGATCACTGAGGCGGGCGAGGAGGCGCTGGAGTGTGGATTCGAAGCGTTCGTCACTGAAGGGCTTGAGGAGGTAATCGAGGGCGTGGGCGTCGAAGGCCTGGATGGCGTAGCAGTCATAGGCGGTGACGAAGACGGTAAGGGGCATGCGGGAAACGCCAATGGAGTGGACGACGGAGAGGCCGTCGATCTCGGGCATCTGGATGTCGAGGAAGACGAGGTCGAAGTGATGGGACTGGAGCAAATCGACGGCGGCGCGGCCGTTGGCGGCCTCGGTGATGAGGCCGTGGGGCTGGAGCAGAGCGCGGAGGCGCTGGCGGGCGGGGGCTTCATCGTCGACGATGAGGATGTTGCGGGGAGTCGTCATGCGAGGGGGCCTTGGGAAAGCAGGACAGGCAGGTGGATCTGGACGGAGGCGCCGCCGGAGGGGCGGGGTTGAACAGTGAGCGAAGCGGTGGCGCCGTAGCTGGCGGCGAGGCGCTGCTGAGTTAAGGAAAGGCCAACGCCCTGGCCCGTATCGAGACGCCAGTGGGGCGGCAGGCCGTCGCCATCATCTTCGACCGAGAGCAGGAGGCCGGTGGGAAGAAGGCGGGCAGTAAGCCAGACGGAGCCACCGCTGGATCGGCGGGAGAGGCCGTGGCGGATGGCGTTTTCGACGAGGGGCTGAAGGATCAGAGCGGGGACAATGGCGTGCTGGGCATGGGGAGCAATGTCGAGGATGAAACGGAGACGGTCTCCGAAGCGGATGCGCTGGATGGCGAGGTAGTGGTCGAGGGTGGCAAGTTCTTCGCTGAGAGGGATGTCGAGGCGATCTTTTGTTTCGATGGAGTGGCGGAGGAGGTCGCCCAAGTGTTCGATCATGCGACGGGCGAGGCGTGGCTCGGAATCGACCTGGGCGGAGATGGTATTCAGTGCGTTGAAGAGGAAGTGCGGGTCGAGCTGGTGGCGGAGGGAGTGGAGGGTGGCCTGGGTGGAGAGGCGTTCGAGGCGTTCGGCGCGGAGTTCGCTCAAGAGGAAGCGTTGGTGGTAACGGGCGGCAAGGATGGCGGCGAGGATGAGCCAGTAGATGATCCAGGTCCAGAGGAACATGGGTTGGAGGATGGCGCTGAGGAGCTCAGGGGGAGTAAGGCGCGAGGACGGGGTCCAGCCGAGGACGACGGCAAGGGCGGTGCGAAGCAAGAGCACGATGATGCTGAAGAGGAAGCTGAGGGGGAGATGGCAGAGGAGGCGGAGGCCGATGTTGGGTTCCGGGACGGGGAGGCGGCGATCCAGGCGGAGCAGGAGCAGAGAGACGAGCCCCCATGTCCACCAGTTGGCGAGGCCGCTCCTGAGGTTGAGCCAGAAAGCGGCGGGCTGCTGGAGGGTGGGGAGGGCGAAGAGGAAGGCGAGAGCGGTGAAGCCGAGGAATGCGGCGGTAGCCTTCCGTAGCATTTTTCCAAGGTAACGCTTTCCTGATGGGAGTGAGGATTGGGGCTTGTGAACGGGACTGGGGAGGGGATGAAGTGGAGGTGGGAGTGATGAGCGGGGAAAGTGGGGGAAGTTCTGGCATTCAGGCTGCCGAATTTCATCACTTTGAAGAGGTCGAAGAACTCGCGGCGGAGCTGGAGGCGGAAGCGCTCAGGCGCGGCCGGTTTTGCGTTTGCCAGCGGCCGTCATGGCGAAGGCGCGCGTCATGACCTTGATGTGCTCGACGCGGCGAAAGCGCAGGGCGGACCAGTCTTCATCAATGGAGACCTGACTGACGGGCTCGAAGCCGGCTTCGCCCATTTTTTCCCAACCGTGATCGCGATTGAAGTCGGCTTTGTACTTCCTGGAAGTGCCTTTGGGATAGGCGACCCAGACGGTGGCGTCGCCCGTGGCGGCCTTTGCAATGCGGGTGGCAAAGGCGTCGACCTGCTTGCGGGTGAGCGCGAACTGGAGCACCCAGGTGAGGTCTTTCGCGCGGGCGAGGCTGGTGCGTAGCTCCGCAAGGCCGGTGAGAGAGGCGACGGCCGACGAGAAGCTCTCCGGCGCATCGAGGATGTAGAGCAGGGGCTGGCCCTTGAGGGCGAGCTTGCGGAAGACGGGGTCCATATCAGAAGACCAGTTTGAGAGCGAACTGGATCTGCCGGGCCGGGGAGGCCAGGCCGGTGATGGTGCCGAAGTTGCCGTTCGAGAAGTTGGCGTTCGGGCTGCCGAAGTTCGTCTTGTTGAAGAGGTTGAAGAACTCAGCGCGGAACTGGAGGCGGAAGCGCTCGGTGAAGGCGAATTCCTTGTGAGCGCCGCCATCGAAGTTGACGAGACGGGGCCCGATGCCGGTGTTGCGGCCCATGGTGCCGAAGGGCTGGGAGGTGGGTGGGACGGCGAAGGCAGCGCGGTTGAAGTAATTCGTGGGGCTCTTGTCGGAGTAGAGACTGCCGCTGACATAGTTGGGCCGGTAGGTGGGCGAGACGTTGGTGGCGACCTGGGCGACGGTGGCCGGGGAGTAGCTGAAGTTGACGGGCAGGCCGGCGGCGAGGGTCTGGATGCCGGTGAGGCGCCAGCCGCCGAGGATGGCGTCGAGGCCGCGCGCGATGCCGGAGCCGAATTTACGGCCATGGCCATAGGGGAGCTCCCAGACAAAGCTGGTGGTGTTGTTGTAGGGCTGGTTGTAGCTGCCGCGGCCCTTTTCGCTCGCGAGATTGCGGAGGTTGACGCGCGAATTGTCGCCGTTGGCGGATTCGAGGTGGCCAGCAGCGTTGTCGATGGCCTTCGAGAAGGTGAAGCTATTGAGGAAGTAGAAGCCGTTGGCGTAGCGTTTTTCGATTTTGGCCTGGAAGGCGTGGTAGGCGGCAAAGCCGCCCCCATAGGACATCTGAATGGAATCGAAGCCCTGAATGGGGCGGCGTGGGCCGACGGCGATGGCCTGGCCGGGGAGGTTGGGGGCGGCCTGATTGAGATCACCGAGGATCATGAGGCCATTGGAGCGGTTGCCGACATAGGCGACGTCGAGGACCCAGCCGGCGGCGAGTTCGCGCTGAATGGTGAGATGCCAGCTTTGGACGTAGCTGGTGCGGTAGTCGGCGGGAGTGTAGTTGGTGCGGGTGGTGGCGGTGGAGAAGCGGCTGGGGTCGGTGAGGCCGCTGGGATAACCGGTCTGGGTGGTGCGGAAGCAGTTGACGAAATTCTGCCCGGTACAGAAGCCCTGGCCGGGGTTCTGATTGATGGTGACATTGAGCACGCTGGGGCCGTTGTAGCCAAGCAGGTTCTCTCCGCCGAGGCGATTGAAGTGAACGTAGCTGATGCCGTAGCCGGAGCGGACGACGGTTTTCGGCGCGGCCTGGTAGGCGAAGCCGACGCGGGGCGCCCAGTTGTTGAAGTCAGGATTGACGAGAGCGCGGTTGTAGAGGCTGCCGGCGGAGGCCTGGACGAGGCGGTTGGCGATGGGGTCGTAGTTGCCGAGGCGGTTTTTGTCCTCCCACTGCGGGGTGGCGAACTCATAGCGGACGCCGAGGTTGAGTGTGAGCTTACGGGAGAGCTTGAAATCGTCCTGGAGGTAGGCGAAGTGCATGCGCTGGCGGTAGTTGAGCACGATCTGATTATTGAGGTTGTAGGCCGAGCGGGCGCCGAGGAGGAAGTCGGGAAGGTTGAAAAGATTGTTCGAGGCCGCGCCCGAGGGACGGGAGAACTGGCCGGCGTAGTTGTCCTGGCCGTATTGGGGATTGAAGTCGAAGATGTTGGTGTTGATGAGCTGGTACTCGTAGCCGGTTTTGAGGGTGTGGCGGCCGAGGACTTGAGAAAGGTTCACGCGGGGGTTGACGGTGAAGGGGTCCTGGAACTGGGGGTTGGAGCCTTGGCGGCCCATGGTGGTGAAGCCGGAAACGGACTGGGTGGTGAGGCCGCCGCCGATGATGGGCGATTCGGGCAGGCCGGGGATGCCGTATTCGGCGAGCATGTAGCCGCGTTCGCGGCCGAGGGGAAACTTGCCGCCCTCGAAGTTGGAAATACCAATGCGGAAGTCGAACAGGGTGGTGGGGGAGAGGGTGTAATTGAAGCCGGTGGCGATTTGCTGGTTGAGGATGCGGACGTTGCCGTTGGCATCGCCGCCCGAATTGCCGGGGATGACGTGGTTTTCGATGCGGTTCTGGAGGCGGTGGCTGTAGCGGACAAAGGCGGTGAGTTTGCTTGAGAGGTAGTGATCGTAGCGGATGTCGCCCTTGTCGTCGACCCAGGGGATGGGCACGAGGCGGTCGTAGTTATTTGAGGGAAGGGCGCCGGGGTTGGTGGGGCGGATGGGATTGGGCAGGTCGCCGAGCACCTTACGGGCAAAGGGGGTAATCTCGGAGGCGGGGAGCTGGCCATTAGGGTAAGGGGCGCCATTGAGGGCATTGACGATGGGGATGCCGATCGAGCCGGCGCGCTGCTCGAGGGTGGGGATGGAGGCGAACTGAAGTGTGCGCTCGACGCGACGGAAGCCCTCGTAGTCGGCAAAGAAGAACATCTTGTCTTTTTTGATCGGGCCGCCGAAGGCGCCGCCGAACTGGTTTTGGACGAGGACGGGTTTGACGCCGGTGGAGGGTTTGAAGAAGCCGACGGCGTTGAGCTGGGTGTTGCGGAGGAATTCCCAGACGGCGCCGTGGAATTCGTTGGTGCCACCGCGGACACTGGCATTGATGACGGCGCCGCCGGCGCGGCCGTATTCGGCGGAGAAGTTGTTGGTCTGGACCTTGAACTCTTCGACGGCATCGGGGCTGAGCTGGACGACCTGATTGGAGAAGCCCTGGTTGGAGGTGCCGTAGGCGTTGTTGTCGACGCCATCGATCATGAAGTTATTGAGCGAGCTGCGCAGGCCGTTGACGTTGAAGCTGGCGTCACGGTTGGTGATGGTGGCGCGGCGGACGCCGGGGGCGAGCAGGGCGAGGTCGGCGTAGGATCGGCCATTGAGGGGCAGGTTGACGATGGCGGCGCGGGTGATGACCTGGCCGCGATCGCTTGAATCGGTTTCGAGGGCAGCGGCGGCGGCGGAGACCTCGATCTTCTGCGTCATGTCGCCGACCTGGAGGGCGAGGTCGACACGCTGGCGGGCGTTGACGGTGAGGGTAAAGGGAGCGGAGACGGAGTTTTTGAAGCCCTGGAGTTCGGCGGTGACGCGGTAGGAGCCGATGCGTTGGCTGAGGAAGCTGTAGTTGCCGGCCGAGTCGGTATTGGCGGTGATTTTGACACCGGTGAGGGTATTTTCGAGGGTTACTTTTACGTTGGCGGCGGGCGAGCCGGAGGAGTCGGTGATGGCACCGAGGATGGCGCCGGCGTCATATTGCGCGAAGGCGAGGGAGACAAGCAGAAGTAGGGAAGCAACGAGGTTTCTCATGAACGTCTAACATGGTAGCGCCTGAATTTGAAGGTTGCATGAATGGGTTTTGATCTGGGGTTTGAAGCAAAGCCGTGGGAATACGCGGGGGAGGCGGCATGGTGTTTTGTGACGCTGCCGCGGAAGATGGGGCGCGAGATGGAGGAAGTGGGGAGGGTGGGCGGGGCAAGGTGGCAGACTTTGCTGTTTCGCGATCCGGCGCGGGGGGGGTAACTGCTGCCGTTGAAGAAGGCGGTGGGGACGAAGGAGAGACCGCGGCCGGGAGACCGGGTGAGGGTGGAGCTGCAAAGCGTGGATTAGCGGCGTTGCGGGTTTTCGTACCAGATGACGCCGAGGGGGGTGCGTTCTTCGGTGGTGAGGAGGTCGAGGTCGCCGTCGCCATCGATGTCGAGCAGTTCGATGCGATCGAACTTGATGCCGGTGGGGCCGCTGATTGAGTGGGGGCGCCAGTTGCCGTCGGGGAGGCGCTCGAGCCACCAGACGCCGTGCTTGTCGCCGCCCGCGTTTTCGCAGGTGAAGGCGAGGTCGGCGCGGCCGTCACCATTGAGGTCACCGATGGCGACGGCTTTGGCGGTACCGGCGCCGGGGGGATAGGGAACGGAGTGGCGGCGCCATTTGAGGCCGCTTGTGTCGAGGCGTTCAAACCAGACGATGGATTCAGGGCGGATGGCGGCGGCAATGTCCTTGAGGCCATCGCCGTTGAGGTCGGCATAGTCGAGGAACATGACCTCTTCGCCCTTGGCGCCGATGTTGTGGCGGAAGAAGTTGGGGGCCTCGAGCCAGAAGATGCCGCTGGTGGGGCCGCTGCGGTCGCTAACGAGGACGTCGTCGGCGCCGTTGGCGTTCATGTCGGCGGCGATGAGGCTCATGGTCCAGCCGACGAGGTCGACGGCGATGAACTTCCACTGGGAGAGATCGCGGGGGTTGTCGCCGGGGCTGATCCAGCGGATGTCGGCGTTGGGGAGTTTGCCGCCGGTGATGAGATGGGTTCGTTTATCGTTGGGAAAGCGGAAGGGGAGAGTGTAGATCCAGCGCTGGAGGGGGCTGGCGGCGGTGAGGGCTTCGGTTTTCCAATCGGGGGCCCAGTGGACATAGACGCCGGTGGGCTGGCCTTGTTCGCAGGCGCTGATGACATCGTCGCGGCCGTCGCCATCGAGGTCGGCGAAGACGGCATCTTCGGGCTGACAGACCTGACCGACGGTGGTGGCGGGCCAGGACTTGAGCTGGCGGGTGCGCGGGCGTGGGGGGTGGAGATAGAAGCGGACGGCGCGGCCTTCTTCCCAGCCGGTGGCGACATCGGGGAGGCCGTCGCCATTGATGTCCTTGAGGCGAACGCCATCGGCGCCGGTGAGGGAGGCGTCGATGGTGTGCAGCGGCCAGGGGGACTGGGCGAGCAGGAGCAGGAGGGCGAGCGTCATGCTTTCGGCGTGGCCCAGTGAGAGCGGTAGGGGCGCGTAAGGAGCTTGGCGGCTTCGGCGTCGCCGGGGATGGAGTCGGTGGCGGGGTCGAAGCGGATTTGGCGGCCGGTGCGGGCGACGATATTGCCGAGGTGGCAGTGGAGGGTGCTGGTGTGGCCGATGGGGATGGCGGCGCTGGGCGATTGGCGGGAGCGGAGGCAATCGATGAAATTGCGGGCGTGGGTTTCGTCGTTGTCGGCCTGAATGGTCTCGACGAGTTTGCCTTTGGCATCGAAGAGGCGGTAGCCCCAGCGGCCTTGCCAGCGGCCGATTTCGAGCATGGCGTCGGAGCCATAGAGGGCGACTCCGTTTTCCTGATCGGACATGCCGTAGGGGTTCCAGATGCGCTGTTCGAAGAGGAGGGCCTCGCCGCCGGGGTAGGTGAAGGTGATGTTCATCGAGTCGGGGGTTTGCTGGTCGTCATCGAAGAAGACCTTGCCGCCCCAGCCGGAGACGTGAGTGGGGGCTTCGACGCCGAGGCCCCAGCGGGCGATGTCGAGTTGGTGGACGCCGTCGTTGCCCATGTCGCCGGTGCCGTAGTTCCACCACCAGTGCCAGGTGTAGTGGAAGCGATTTTCGCGGAAGGGGAGCAGGGGGGCGGGGCCGGTCCAGAGGTCGAAGTCGATTTCGGGAGGAGGAGTGGAGTCGGGCTTGCGGCCGATGTTATCGCGGCGTTGGACGTTCCAGGCCTTGGCCATGCGGATGCGGCCGAGCTTACCGGAGCGTGCGAGGGCAATGGCCTGTTGGGTGGAGGCGCGGCTGCGGGACTGGGTGCCGACCTGAACGATGCGCTGGTGCTTTTGGGCGGCCTCGATCATGAGGCGGCCTTCGCGGACGTTGTGAGAGCAGGGCTTTTCGACGTAGACGTCCTTGCCGGCGGCGCAGGCGAGAAGGGTGGCGGGGGCGTGCCAGTGGTCGGGGGTGGCGATGATGACGGCGTCGATGGTCTTGTCGTCGAGGACGCGGCGGAGGTCGGAGTGGGTTTGCGGGGAGCGGCCGGACTTTTCGGTGATGAGGGCGTGGGCGCGGGTAAAGGAGCGGGAGTCGGGGTCGACGAGGGCGGCGATTTCGACGTTGGGAATGCCAACGAAATCACCGGCGAGGGCGCGGCCGCGGCCGCGGGAGCCGATGATGGCGAGACGGATGCGGTCGTTGGGGGCGGCCAGAAGGCCCATTGAGGCGGCGAAAAAGGTGCGGCGTTGCATCGGTGTTACTCCCGGGTGAATTGAGTATATCTTTCGGCGATGGCGACGCCCTGGTGGAGCAGGACGCGGTAGCGGAGCGTGAGGGGCTGGCCGGCGGGGAGGGTATAGGCGCCGCGCTGGCCGCCTTTTTCGTTGGCGAAGCTGGAAGCGGCAAAGGGATTGGCGGAGTTGAGGCCATAGGGGCGGGCATGCCAGCCGGAGGGGTGGCGGAGATTGGAGGGATGGCTGAGGAGGGCGACGCCGTAGGGCTTGCCGGAGAGGGTTGTGGTGTAGTTGGTCCAGTCGGCGGACTGGCCCCAGATGGCTTTGCCGGACAGGCCGGTGGAGTTGGTCATGACGGCGCCGCGGTCGAGGCGGAACTCTTCGCGGAGGCGGACGGCGAAGCCGCCATCGTCGGTGTCGCCGAAGCGGAGGGGCTGGGGGGAGGTGAGCGAGAGTTCGGTGTCGATCTGCCAGGCGCCGGGGGTGAGCGTGAAGCGGTAGCGGGTGAGGAGGCGGGCGAGGCGGGAGCCGTTGGGGGTGAGCAGGGATTGATGGAGGGTGAGACCGCGCTGGCGGTCGACGCGGAGGGTGGCCGTGCCCTGTTGTTCACGCCAGAAATCGAAGCCATTGATATCGCCGTGGCCCCAGAAGAGACCACGGTGCCAGGCATGATCTTCGGAGTCACCAGGGCGGGGAGCGACGGGCCAGCCGCGGGAGAGCACGGCGCCATCGGGGGCGACGAGCGGGTAGAGGAAGGGCTTGGGGTAGCCGGTGGTGTAGAGGCGGAAGGGCGGGGCAGGGGCAGCGGGAGCAGCGGGAGCGGCGAGCAGGGAGAGGGCGGAGCGGCGTGTCATAGGGATGCGAAAATCAGGGTAGATCCGAATTTACGATATGCCAACAGAAGTGTCGAGAAAAGTGCTGGCGGTGGTGGACGATCTGATGTTTGCAGTCAAGATTGACGCGGCGGCACGGCAAAGCGGGGTGAGCGTGGAGTATGCGCGGGGGCGCGAAGAGGCGCTCGAAAAGGGCCGGCAGGGGCCGTCGCTGGTGTTGATCGACCTGAATCATGCTCGGCTGGATGTGTTGGAGTTGATCGCGGAGTTTAAGCGGGACGAGGCGTTGAAGAAGGTGAGCCTGCTTGGGTTTATCTCGCATGTGGATACAGAGCGGCGGCAGGCGGCGCTGAAGGCGGGCTGCGACAGTGTGGTGCCGCGGAGCGCCTTCAGCACGAATTTGCCGCAGATCTTAAAACGTCATGCGACTGCTCTTTAAGCGGAGGCGCAGGCTGAGCTGCGCGCCGGCGGGGGAGCGGCCGTAGAGGGGAATGGCTTCGGCGGGGACGCGGTAGAAATTGACCTGTCCGCCGAGGGAGAGCGAGAGCCAGGGGGCGGGACTGGGCAGTTCGTGGCCGTAGCCGACCGTGAAGGCGCCGACCTTGCCGTGGAAGCTGTCACGATCGAGGACTTCGACGCGGCCCCAGAGCCAGTGTTTCTGGCGGAGGAAGGCCGTAGTCTCGGCGAGCATCGAGTGGGCGGTGTGTTTGGGTTCGACGTTGCGGCCGTAGATGAGTGAGCTGGCCCAGTAGCCGCCTTTGTGGGGACGCACGTAGGTGTAGCTCGAGGAGATGCGCTCGGCAACGCCGGTGATGCTGGCCTGGGAGTATTGCAGCAGGGAGCGGGGTGTGAGCTTGAACTGGACGCGGCCGGAGACGGAATCGATGGCGCCTTTTTCAAGACGCCAGCGCTGTTCGCCGGGCTCGCGGCCGGAAAAGCCGCTGGCCTCGAAGGTGAAGCGGCCGGCAGTGAGGCCGCCGGAGATGACGTTGTTGGCAATGTGGGTGGAATCCTGGTAGTGGTGGCCGAGGGAGGCCATGGGATTCTCGCTAGCGGAGAGACGGTGCGGGTAGGGGACGGGGCCGATGGTGGGTTCACCGCGCGGGCCACCATAGAAGTAGACGCTGACACGGTCGGAGACGGGAATCTGGTAGAGTGCGGCGAGTTCCATGACGGCGTTATGGGGGTGCTGGCCATCGACGATGGGGCGGCCCTGCCAGGTTTCGCCTTCCTGAAACAGCAAGGGGTAGCGGCCCTGGGTGACAGTGGCGGGCTCGAGGCTGAACATGCCACGGAGGGTGAGGGTGCCGGGGCCGAGCCGGCGGGAGGCCATGGGCATGAACCAGTTGCCAGAGAAGACCTTGTCGCCGCCGCGCGGGCCGGATTGCTGGGAGGAGACGGCGTTGATCTGGCCCATGGTCATGAAGGTCCAGTCTTTGCGGCGGGACTCGGTCATGTACATGGGGGCCTGGCTGGGGATCTGGGCAGTACCCGAGACGAACATCATGCCCATGGGGGGCATGTCGGCGAGCTTGACGTCGGCGGCGGTGAGATTGCGGAAGCTGCCTTCCCCGGCATGCCAGCCGTCGTAGCAGGAGCCGCAGACGCCTTTTTCGCCTTTGGCGGCGAGGTCTTTGCCACAGGGGCAATCGGCCTCGAAGGTGCACTCATCGCAGCCGCCGCGCTTGCAGCAGGCGTAGCGTTTTTCCTTGACGAGGGTGCGTTTAGCCTCGAGCAGGAGCTTGGCGACTTCGCGCGTTTCAGGGCTGGGCGGGGCAACGGGGCGGGGCGGGCGGAGGGTGGCGCCCTTGCGGCGTTGTTGGGGCAGGCACTGGCCGCAGACCTGTTTAGCGGAGGCGAGGGTATTGGCACAGTCGCAGCGGCCATAGCGCATGGCGCAGAGGTCGCAGCTCTTGCGGGAGCAGCAGGCGTAGCGGCCGCGCTTGAAGGCGTTGAGCTTTTTGCGGGCGGCGCGGATCTGGGGATCGGCGGCCGAGGGGGCGCGGTTCGCCTCCTTGCCTTCGTGAGCAAGGAGGGCGGCGGTGAGAAGGAGGCTAACGGCGCGCACCGGAGGTCTCCAGACGGAAGCTCTTGCGCAGAACCTGGCCGCGGCTTTGGACTTCGACCCAGCCTTTGTACTTGCCGGGCTTGGGCGGGCGGGCGAGGAAGACGATGCGGGTGGGATCGTCGATGGGATGGGAGTGGACGTAGGTCTCGGCGTCTTCGTGGATGAGGATGAGGTGAGCGAGGGCGCCGAGGTAGGGCTGGAGTTCGGAGACGGGAAGCGCGTCCTCGAGGGTGAGCTGCGTGGTCTTGCCGGCGAGGAAATCGCCGGTGAGACGGGCGGGCTGCGTTAGGGTGTCATCGACATCGGGGGCTTTGCCCCCCTGCTTGCGGGGGAGCATGGCGATCTGCCCGCCTTTGCCGCGCGGGGCGAAGTCGGCGAAGAGATGGAGTTCGCCGGGCGGGAGGGGGTCTTCGATGCGGAAGACGCCCTTGCCGTCATAGGCGGGATGAATGTGAGCAAAGAAGCGCAGGTCGCGCGAGACGACGATGAGGTGGAGGTTTTTCTCGTGGATGATATCGAAATCCTGGACGGGGCCTTCGGGGCCTTCGATGCGGAGTTCGTTACCGGAGAGCTTGAGCTTGTAGGGATTGGCGAGTTTGGGACGGTTGGGGCGGGGGTCGCCGACCTTGAGGGGAAACTCGACGGTGAAGGGAGCGTCGCCGGGAGGGGTGATGTTGAGCACGAGGCGGTAGTCGCCGCCGTGGACGAAGGTGGGGTGGAGACCGTAGTCACCGGGGACGCCTTCGGGGTGAGAGGTTTCGCGGATGACGGGCATGCCGGGCATGGAAGGCATGTCGATGCGGCTCTCGATTTTGGCGCGAATCACGGGTTCGAAGCCCATCAGGGGGTCTTCGCGGGTTTTGTCCTTGATGGTGAATTCGATTTGCATCTCCTCGGCGGAAAACAGACCGTCGGCGGGAAGACGCAGGGAAACTTCATACTTGCCTTGCTGGGCGGACTGAGCCAGCCCGAGCAGGAGCAGAACAGTGGAAAACATACACTTTCTCCTGAATGATTGTTGGGGGTTGGGGTGGGGGGATCAGGAGAGGGGGATCAGATGCGGAGAATCAGAGGCGGGGCGGGCAGAGGGGCGAGG
>JAINDK010000122.1 GCA_019931185.1 Bryobacter sp. CoA8 C33 | reverse complement strand
GGCAGTTCCGGCAAGTCCAAAAGCGGCTCACCCAATGGGTGAGCCGCCCATTCCTTCTCGCTCTTCGCCATGCGCCCCATTATCAGGGGTTTAGGAGCCAATCTGCACATGCGGTCGACCGACAACCGCTTTTTCTAGGATTAGAGGCTTGCTCGCTTCGCTGGCAGTAAACTCCCGCTAACCCGCGTCAGTCCGGCGGACCTGTTGTGCGACAGGCCGTTATCTGGCCTGGCCAGTTTCGGTAAGTATAGCCTGCGAATTGCAATCGTTTTTTTCAACTAAAAAGCGATACCAGGGCTACGGCGGTAGTGATCTGTAGCGGCGATGCTACTTAGCGGGGCGGCGGGCGTAGTAGGCGCGGGTGAGGGCGAGGATGTCGCGTTCCTGGGGGCGTTTGAGACCTTCGAGGGTGCCGTCGCGGTCGGGGGAGGAGCGTTCCTGGCCGAGTTTGAACTTGCCTTCGAGGGATTCGATTTCCATTTGCCAGGCGACGATGCCCTGGCGCATGCCCTTGAGGTAGGAATCGGGGAGATCGTTGTAGTGCCAACGATCGCCGCCGCCGTAGCGTTGTTCGTTGCGGGCGACCAACTGGGACAGGGAGAGGGCGAAGGCCTCGTCGCTGTCGAGGCGGGTGACTTTACCGCGGACGTGGACGACGGCGAAATTCCAGGTGGGGACGACGTTCTTGGTTTGGTACCAATTGGGAGAGATGTAGGCATGGGGGCCGCGGAAGACGAGCATCACGTCGAAGGCGGCGGCGAGGGCGGCGTTTTGGGCGTTGGATTTGGCGAGGTGCCACCAGATGGCGCCGGGCCGCTTGAGGAGGGTGGGGACGTTGGAGGCGCGGAGGCCGCCGTGGGCGGAGATGACCATGCCGAAGGAGAACTCTTCGATGAAGTCAAGCAGGAAGGCGCGGTCGGTTTCGGCGTGGCGCTCGGGGATATAGATCGTATCAACGGAATCGGCCTCTCCCTCCGAGGCAAGCAGAGAAGAGAGGCCGAGTAGGAAGTCGCGGCGTTCAGGCATGCTTTTTATGAAAGCATACCCGATGCCGGTCAGAAGTAGAGCTTGAGAGCGATCTGGAGACGGCGGGGGGTGTTGATCTGATTCTGCCAGATGCCGAAGTTCGGATCCTGGAGAGTCTGAGAGCCACCGACGCCGCCCCACTGGGTGCGGTTGAAGAGGTTGAAGGCTTCGCCGCGGAGTTGGGCATAAATCTTGTCGCTACCGAGGTTGAAGCGCTTCTGGATGCTGAGGTTTTCGCTGAGGTTCGGCAGGAAGCGGAAGTTGGGGTTGAAGCGGGTCATGTTGCCGAGACGGTCCGTGGGTTGAGCCGGAAAGACGTCGCGGTTGATGTAGCGGGCGCCGGGGGCGAAGGGATCGAAGCGGTCACCGGAGTAGGAGGCGCGCCAGCCTTCATAGGTGGAGATGGTGGGGCGGTTGGCGCCGGCGAAGATGGGGAAGCCGACGGTGGTGCCGATGTTGATGGGAGTACCTGAGGAGTAAGTATGGACGGCGCCGATCGACCAACCTCCGAGGAAGGCATCGGCGACGCCGCCGCTGGTCATATACTTACGGCCCTTGCCGAAGGGGAGGTCATAGACGTAGCTGAACTTGAGGTTGTGAGTCTGGTCGAGCTGGCCGATGGAGTATTCGAGACGGCGGTTGAAGTGGTCCATGGCCTGACCACCGATCCAGGCGGAGTCGGCGTCGGTGAGGATCTTCGAGAAGACATAGGAGCCGAGGAAGGTGAGGCCGGAAGCGTAACGCTTTTCGAGCTTCATGACGAGGGCATGGTACTTCGAGTTGCCGCTGCGGTCGCCGACGCCGCCACCGGTGTCAATGGTTGAGTACTGGGGATAGGGCCGGAGACTCCAGGCGACGCTGAGGTTCTGGCGGAAATTGGCGAAGGGGAGGCGGATGCCGGAGGCCTGGGCGGCGGCGGAGGTGACGCCGGCGTTCAGCAGGGCGCGGCCTTCGTTGCTGAAGGGGCTGAGGTTCGACGGGAGGTTGCGGTAGTCGAGCTGGTTGTAGTTCAGCAGACCGGCCTGCAGATGAGTACCGCGAACAAAGTTCCAGCCGACTTCGGCGACCATGTCCTTGGAGACCTGGCGCTGAACGTTGAAGGTATAGGCGAGGTTTTCGGGAGCGCGGCTGACTTCGTTACCCTGCCACCAGGGCTGGGAGTTGTAGTTGTTGAAGTCGGGGGTGAGGAAGGGCGGACGGGGCCAGGCGGGGAAGCCCTGAGCGAGGGTGAAGCTGGGGGAGAAGCCCTGCGGGTCGAGCTGGGGCACGTCATAGATTTGGACGAAGCCCTGGAAGTGGGTGGAGCCGCCGACGGCGCGGACGGCGGCGAAGGTGCGGGCGAAGCCGCCGCGAACAACGGTCTTTTCGTTGAGGCTATAGGCGAAGCTGAGTCGGGGGGAGAAGGCGCCCTTCCAGGAATCGACCAGGGAGCGGCGGCCTTCGCGGCCTTCCCCGAAGCCGGCGAAGATAAGAGCGCCAGGGCGGCCATTAGCGCCGGGATTGGGACGGGTGGGGGAGAAATCGCTGAACTGGTCGTTGGCGGCGTAGGGGGCGAGGTTGACCTCATAGCGGAAGCCGTAGTTGAGGGTGAGCTTCTTGGTGATGCGCCAGTCGTCCTGGAAGTAAGAGCCCCAGTAAGGGTAGCGCTGGGGGATGTAGCGCGGCGTGTGGATGTTGCCGGTGATCGCGCCGCCCAGCATGAAGGAGGCGAAGCCATTGCCGGTGGCGTTGGCGAGGTCGCCGATCTGGCCCGTGACGCGGCGGTTAAAGCTAGCCTGGCCCTGGATGTTTTGCTGGCCGAAGCCGTTGTAGTGGATCATTTCGTAGAGGCCGCCGGCCTTGATGGTGTGCTTGCCCTTGATCCAGGTGAGGTCGTCGTTGAAGGAGTAGGTGTTGTTTTCCGAGCCGTTGTCGGAGGGGCCGCCCCAGTTGGTGAAGTCGCCACCGAAGCTGATGTTGAGGAGGTTGTTGTTGCAATCGGGGACGTTGCCGAGGCAGACGATATCCTTCCAGTTCTGAGCGCCGACGGCGAGGGCGCGGTTGATTTCCTTCCAGTCATTGCCGCCGGCGTAGAAGCGATTGAACATGGTGGCGGACACGGTCCAATCCCAGGAGAGGCGGTATTGCTTGGCAAGGGTGTTGTTGTAGTTGTTGCCATTGAGGAAGCCGGGCAGGCCGACGGGGCCGGCGGTGCCGGGCAGGGTGGCGCGGGTGTTGCGGCCATAGTAGCCAGAGAGTTTGTGTTTGTCGGAGATGATGTGATCGCCGCGGAGGCTCAGCTTGTTGAAGGGCTGGAGGCCGGTGCCGGTTTGGAGGAAGTTATTGCGGACAAAGGCGGAGGTGCCGGGGGTGGCGCCGGTGTTGGGCAGGGCAGTGCGGCCGATGTCCATGACGCGGCGGGAGAGGGAGTCGATGCGGTTGGTGGGCATCTGGTTGTTGGGGAACTGGTCGCGAACCTGGACGCCATTGACGAGGCGGGTGGTGTTGGGGTCGAAGATGGGGATCTGGCGGTTAGAGGCATCGACCCAGTTGCGGAAGTCGCCGTTGTAGAACTCCTGGGGGGCGACGCTGAGGAAGCTGGGGTTGGCGCCTTCGCGGTTGCGAAAGCCTTCGTAGGCGACGAAGAAGAAGCTCTTGTTCTTGCCGTTGTAAATTTTGGGAATCCAGACGGGGCCACCGGCAGTAAAACCGAAGTCGTGCTGTTTGAGGACGGGGCGGGCACGGCCGGCGCGGTTGTTCGTGAAGAAGTTGGCATCGAGTTTTTCGTTGCGGAGAAACTCGAAGGCATTGCCGTGGAACTCATTGGAGCCGCCCTTGGAGACGAAGCTCATAACGCCGCCCTGGGCGCGGCCGTATTCGGCCTTGAAGCCGTTGGAGTCGACAGTGAATTCCTGAACGGCATCGAGGGGAGGGGTATTGAGGGCGGCCCAGGAAGTTTGGAGGGCACGGCCAGTGGTGACGGTGACGCCATCGAGGGTCATGCCGTAGCTGGCAGCCTGGCCGCCGCCAAGGGCGAAGTTATTGTCGCCGTTATTGGGGGCTTTGGCTTCTGGGGCGAGCAGGGCGAGATCAAAGGGACTGCGCATGTTGCCGGAAACAACGAGGGGAAGCGAATCGACGAGCTTGTTGGCGACCGCGGTTTGGATTTTGGCGTTTTCGAGCTGGACCTGAGCGGCATCGGCTACTACTTCAACGGATTGTTGGGTGGAGCCGACTTCCATCACGGCATCGGCGCGGATGGTGCTCGAGGCCGAGACCATGACCTCCTTGGCGATAAATGCTTTGAAGCCGGACTTCTCGATGCGCACGGTATAGGTGCCGATGGGTAGGGAGGGAAGGGTGTAGTCGCCGGTGGAGGCGGTTTGGGTGGTGTAGGAAGCGTTGGTTTGGGTTTGTTTGGCGACGACTTGAGCACCGGCGACGACGGCGCCGCTCGAATCGGTGACGACGCCAGTGATCAAACCGCGATCTTGTTGAGCAAGGGCAATGAAGGAAAACATGAGCCCGACGGCAGCGGTAAACTTTAACATTATTTAACCTCTTGAAAATAAATACCTAAAGCTTTCAATTTCGATGCATACCTTGTATCAGAAAAAAATCAGCATGGGAAGTAGTATTTGAGCGCCGGTTGGTAAACCGGCTGCAGCCTTGTTATGGGGAGCGCCGCTCATCAGGCCTCGGCAAAGCGGAATCTGTCTAGCACGAGGTGGTTGAGAAGAAAAGGAAAGTCGATGGTAGAGGATGGATCATCCTCATTCCGGCAGTTGAAGCGCCAGTGGCGCCCGCTCAACAGGCCTAGGAACTTGTTGAAAAACTCGCTGTTTCGAAAAGCGGCCTCACGAGTTGAAAATTCTTGGCCCACAAACGGCCCAGAATCGATCGGCAGCGGGCTGGCAATGGTTTGCTGACCCCCGTGAAAGGGTTGAAATCGGC
>JAINDK010000028.1 GCA_019931185.1 Bryobacter sp. CoA8 C33 | reverse complement strand
TGTATTCCCCGGCCGGCGGGAAGCCGCCCGGGCTGCATAGGGCGCGCCGGATGGGAGCCTCCGCCGCAGGGCTTCGCTTCGCTACGCCCTGCAGCTACGGCCCCCATCCGGCATGGTTCTTGACAAGGGCAACTAACCAGGGTTTGACCGCTTGCAGCCAGCTTAGTGAGAGACGAGACGGCGCTTCGGTGCAGAGAATGGTTCGGTTGAACAGAAACCAGGAGAATGTTTGTGTCAACGAGGACCGGCATTGTTAGCCACGGTCAGAGTAGAAGGAATCCCGGCGCAAGGATTCGAGGGGCAAGGGTTCAGAGTGGCGATGCGAGCGCGCCCACTGTTCTATGGCTCCAGCGAGGGTCGGGCTTTGCGTGGGCTCAAGGCGAGAGAGGACCAGCTGTGAAAGAAACTCGTCGATGGGGATGCCTTGCTCGGAAGCCTTCTGACGCAAAGACTCTTGCTGTTCGGCAGTGAGATGCAGAGAAACTGTCACTCTGCCTTACAGTGTATCGCTCAGTGGGCGGGGGAGCGGCGACGGGCCATGAGGGTGCGGGCCAGGAGCACGACGCCGAGGGCGGTGGCGGCCTCGATGCCCCATTCAGCGTATTTGGAAAGGGCGAGGGCGTGCTCGATGGACTTTTCGTGGAGGATCATCTCGGCGCCGACGCGGCCGAGAACGGCCGAGCCGAGGTAGGCAATGATGGGGTAGCGGTCCATGAGTTGGGAGAGGATGCCGCTGGCGCCAACAACGAGGGGGATGCTGAGGCCGAGACCGAAGATAAGAAGCCAGAGGTTGCCGTGCGAGGCGCCGGCGACGGCAAGCACGTTGTCGAGCGACATGGTGATGTCGGCAACGAGAATGATCCAGACGGCCTGCATGAGGCCGCCGGCGGCTTTGACGTGGCTGGCGTCTTCGGGTTCATCCATGAGGAGCACTTTGACGGCGATCCAAAGGATGAGAATGCCGCCGACCAGGTGCAGCCAGGGCAGATTCATCATCTGGGCAACGAAAAAGGTGAGCACGATGCGCAGGCCGACTGCGACGCCGGCGCCGAGCATGGTGCCGATGCGGCGCTCGCGGGCCGGGAGGCTGCGCACGGCCATGGCGATCACAACGGCATTATCGCCGGCCAGGATGATGTCACTGATGATGATGTTGACGACGGCGAAGAAAAACTGGAGGTCTATGACTGGCCTTCCTTGTATTCTTCATACCATGCCATCTGTATGGCTTCGAGCTTGGCCTCGTTGGACTTCATGGGATCGTCGGCGAAACCGGGCAGTTCGATGACCATTTTGTGCAGGTCGGTGAAGCGGACCTGGAGGGGATCGAGGTCCGGATTGGCTTCGTAAAGTTCGATGCCGATGTCTTCGGCTTTGTCCCAGGTGAGCTTGATGGTCATATCTTGGTTCCCTTGAGGGCGCCGCGGACGGCGGTGTTCATCATGTTTTCGGCGAGCTTGAGGCTGGCCTTGTCGAGTTTTTCGATGTGGGCCTGAATGAGGTGGTGGTCGTCGCCGTGATAGGCGAGGAGGAGTTCGTTGTGGGCGGCCTGAATAGCGGCCTGGTCTTCGCTCGAGAGATCGAACCAGGCATCGTTCTGCTTCGCGTTTTCAAGAGCGGCGAGGATGCGGTCGGCCTCGACGCGGGCCTCGCGGACCTGGCGCTCGCGAATGTCGGCTTCGGCGTTTTCGATCGATTCGAGAATCATGGCCTCGACCTGCTCGTCGGTCAGACCATAGCTGGGCTTGACCTCGACGGAGGTCTCCTTGCCGGTGCGGGTGTCCTTGGCTGAGACATTGAGAATGCCATTGGCGTCGATGAGAAACTTCACTTCGATGCGGGCGAGGCCAGCGGGAACCGGCTCGATGCCGGTGAGCTCGAAGCGGGCCAGGGAGCGGCAATCCTTGACGAGTTCGCGCTCGCCCTGGAGCACATGGATGAGAACGTTGGTCTGACCGTCGACGGCGGTAGTGAACTGTTCGGTTTCGCTGGCCGGAATGGTGGAGTTGCGATGGATGAGTTTAGTGACGACGCCGCCCATGGTCTCGATGCCGAGCGAGAGGGGGGTGACATCGAGCAGCAGCGTGTCCTTGACTTCGCCGGAGAGGATACCGGCCTGGATGGCGGCGCCGAGGGCGACGACTTCGTCGGGGTTGAGCTCGGTATGGGGGCGGGAGCGGAAGAGCGACTCGACGGCGCGGCGCACGAGCGGGATGCGCGTCGAGCCACCGACGAGGACGACCTCATCGATGTCAGCCGGGGCGAGGCGGGCATCGGCCAGGCACTGGCGGCAGGGGCCGAGGGTGCGCTCGATGATGGGTTCGATGAGGCGTTCGAGCAGGTCGCGGGTGATCTCGCGCTGGTAGCGGCGGCCCTTGTAGTCGAGATCGATGTGGGTGAAGAGGGTGAAGCTGAGCTGCTCCTTGGCGCGGATGACGGCCTGGCGGAGAGTTTCGACGGCGCCGGGGTCTCCTTCAATAGGCGCGCCCCATTCGGCGGCGATGTCCTCAAGAGCAATGGCCATGAGAAGTTTGTCGATGTCGTCGCCGCCAAGGAAAGTATCGCCGTTGGTGGCGAGCACCTCGAAGATGCCGTCCTGGAGGCGGAGGATCGAGATATCGAAGGTGCCGCCACCGAGGTCATAAACGGCGATGATGCCGGACTTGCGCTTATCGAGGCCATAGGCGAGCGCGGCGGCCGTGGGCTCATTGACCAGCCGGAGGACATCGAGTCCGGCGATGCGGCCGGCGTCCTTGGTGGCCTGGCGCTGGGCATCGTTGAAGTAAGCGGGAACAGTCACGACGGCTTTGGTGACGGGCTCGCCGAAGAAAGCCTCGGCGTGCTGTTTGAGCTCGCGCAGGATGTGGGCGCCGGCCTCGGGCGGGGTGATCTGGCGATTGCCAATTTTGAGCGGCGTGGCGGCCCGGTCCATGAAGCGTTTGGTGGAAAAGAGCGTGGCTTCGGGGTGATCGACGAGGCGGGCTTTGGCGGCATTGCCGGCGATGAAGCTGCCGTCGGCGAGAAGGGCGACGACGCTGGGCACGATGCGGGAACCGTCTGGGGCGGCGATGATTTCCGGCCCCGTCAAGTCCATGAAGGCAGCGAGGCTGTTGGTGGTGCCGAGGTCGATGCCGATGATGCGTTCGGGCTGGGCGGCATCGCCAAAATCAATTTGAAAGGTACCCATTGACGTCCCTGAGGAGATTTAGTATGTAGCGGCGGCGGTTGAGCACGCCGCGGATTTGCCGCAGCACGGCCTCGGCGGGGGAGGCATCGTGCGCGGCGAAGAGATTGGTGAGTTCGTCATCGGACTGCGCGAGCAGAGCGGCAAAATGGTCGCGGGCGGTAGCGAGTTGCGGGCGGGCCGACTCGTCACCCGACTTCAGCTCTTCGAGGGCCATGTTCAATTCGAAGACCTCTTCGAGCAACTCGGGAGGAACATCCTTCGTGCCCTGTTCGCCAATGTCAAAGCCGCGGTGCTTGAGGAAGTATTCGGCGCGGCTGACGGGGTCTTTGAGAGTGCGGTAGGCGTCGTTGAGCAGTGAGCTTTCCTCGAGCGCGGCGGCGCGGACCGACGGCTCGGCGCGGGCAAAACGGTCGGGGTGCAGCTCCCGGCTACGTCCATAAAACAGTTGTTGCAGCTCAACGGAATTGAGCTGCAACTTGGGGCCGAGGCCCAGTACGCGGTAGAAATCCATCGCTAGCTGGAGAAGGAAGTGCCGCAGCCGCAGCTCTTGTGGGCATTCGGGTTGATGAACTCGAAGCCGCTCTGCATCAGGCTCTCCTTGTAGTCGAGCGTCATCCCCTTCAGAAAGAGCATGCTCTTGGGATCGACGAAGACCTGAACATCACCATAAGTGAAGACGTGATCGGTGGCGCGGGGCTTGGCGTCGAATTTGAACTGATAGCTGAGGCCGGAGCAGCCGCCCCCGAGGACACCGAGACGGAGGCCGCCGCTGACGCCCTGTTTGGCGAAAGCCTGGCGGATCTTGTCGACGGCCTTGGGAGTGACGTCGATTTTGAGTTCCGGCGCGGATTCCGTGGGAGCGATCGTGGTCATGCGTTTACTTCAGCCGGGACAGCCTTCTTCTTGTAGTCGTTGATGGCGGCCTTGATGGCGTCTTCGGCAAGCACGGAGCAGTGCACCTTGACCGGGGGCAGGGCGAGCTCATTGACGATCTCGGTGTTCTTGATTTCCATCGCCTGGTCGACGGTCTTGCCCTTCAACCACTCGGTGGCGAGGGAGGAAGAAGCGATGGCCGAGCCGCAGCCGAAGGTCTTGAACTTGGCGTCTTCGATGATGCCGGTGGCGGGGTCTACCTTGATCTGCAGTTTCATGACGTCGCCACACTCGGGGGCGCCGACCATGCCGGTGCCGACATGGGGGTCATTTTTGTCCATCGAGCCCACGTTGCGGGGGTTGTTGTAGTGGTCGACCACTTTATCGGAATATGCCATGTTGAGTTCTCCTTGAGGTTCCTATGAAAATTAATGCGCGGTCCATTCGACCTTGGACAGGTCGATGCCATCCTTGAACATTTCCCAGAGGGGCGAGAGTTCGCGGAGTTTGTTCACCACTTCGATCATCTTGTTGCCGACATAGTCGATCTCTTCGTCGGTGTTGAAGCGGCCGATGCCGAAGCGGATGGAGGTATGGGCGAGGTCGTCGCCGAGGCCGAGGGCCTTGAGCACGTAAGAGGGCTCAAGGGTGGCGGAGGTACAGGCCGAGCCGGAGGAAACGGCAATATCGTTGATGCCCATCAGCAGCGATTCGCCTTCGACATAAGCGAAGCTCATGTTGAGGTTATGGGGCAGGCGATGCTCCATCGAACCGTTGATGTAGGTCTCCTCGAGATTGGATTCAAGCTTGGCGCGGAGACGGTCGCGCATGGCGCGGTGTTTTTCCATCTCGACGGGCATGAGTTCCTGGCAGAGGGCCGCGGCCTTGCCGAAGCCGACGATGCCGGGCACGTTGAGCGTACCGGAGCGCATGCCGCGCTCATGGCCGCCGCCGTCCATCTGCGCGCTGATCTGCACCCGCGGATTGCGGCGGCGAACATAGAGGGCGCCAACGCCCTTGGGGCCATACATCTTATGGGCGGTGAGGCTCATGATGTCGATATTGTCGGCGAGGACATTGACGGGAATCTTGCCGACCGACTGCACGCCATCGGTGTGGAAGAGCACGCCGCGCTCCTTGCAGATGGCGCCGATTTCCTTGACCGGCTGGATGACGCCGATCTCGTTATTGGCGTACATGATGCTGACCAGGATGGTCTTGTCGGTGATCGCGTCGCGGAGCATGTCGAGGTCGACGAGGCCGTCGCCCTTGAGCGGAAGATAGGTGACGCGCAGGCCCTGTTTTTCGAGGTGCTTGCAGGTGTCGAGCACGGCTTTGTGCTCGGTGGCGGCAGTGATGATGTGGTTGCCGCGCTCGGCGTACATTTCGGCCACGCCCTTGATGGCGAGATTGTTCGATTCCGTGGCGCCCGAGGTGAAGACGATTTCTTTCGCCGTGGCGCCGATGAGGTCGGCAATCTGTTTGCGGGCGTTCTCGACGCCTTCTTCCGCCGCCCAGCCGAAGCTGTGATTGCGGCTGGCGGCGTTGCCGAAGTGGTCGGTGAAAAATGGCAACATGGCTTGGACGACGCGCGGGTCGCACTGCGTGGTGGCGTGGTTATCGAGATAGATCGGCAACTTCATGGCGAATAAAAACTTCCTTCGATTTAACTGGGTAAGATCTGAATCATCTGGCCGAACTCAGGGCCGCGGGCGGCCGGAGGGGGCGCCCCGCCGTCGGGCATGGGGTCATCCTTGGTGAGCGCCAGGATAGTGATGCTCTCGAGCAGGCGCAAGATTCCTTCATGAACCTTACGCAGCGGCTCTTTTACCGTGCAACTGGAGGCCTGATCGCACTTGTCGTGGGTAAAGCAGGCAGTGAGAATGACCGGACCGTCGACGGCGCGGATGACGTCGAGTACCGAGATGAGGTTCGGGTCCCGCGCAAGACGGTAGCCGCCATTGGTGCCCTGAACGCTTTGCAGAAAGCCGGTCTTGCCCAGCTTTTGCAATACTTTCGAGAGGATCGGGAGCGGGATGTGATAGGTGTCGCCAATCTCTTTCGCGCTCGAGGAACGCTCACCGGAAAGCGCGAGGTGACGGAGCGCAATGAGGCTGTAGTCGGCTTTTTTGGTGAGCTTGAGCATTCGTAGATCGCGGACTGAAAGCGTCCTGATTTGAGTGTAAAGCCGTGGGCAAAACGGCGTCAAGGGAAATCGGAACAATTTGGTCGGACTTGGATATAGTCGAGGGATGACGAAGCGAATCCTGATTGTGACCGGGGACGGTGGTGAGAGCTTTGAGGTGTTGTATGCACTGCAGCGGATGCGGGAGGAGGGCTACGAAGCAGTGGTAGCGGCGCCTTCGCGGCGGCGGTTGCACCTGGTGATGCATGATTTTGAGCCGGGGTGGGACACCTACATCGAGCGAACGCCCGGCTACGGGGTGGCGGCGGATCTGACCTTCGAGGAGGTACGGGTCGAGGATTATGAAGCAGTGCTGGTGATTGGCGGGCGGGCGCCGGAGTATCTGCGGAACCGGACGGTGGTGACGGGGCTGATACGGGATTTCGCGGCGCGCGGCAAGTGGGTGTTTTCGATCTGCCACGGCATACAGGTGCTGGTCAGCGCCGGGCTGGTGGCAGGCCGGCGCATGACATGCTATGAGCCGGTGCGTTATGAACTGGAAAGCGCGGGCGGCGCGTGGTGCGGGGAGCAGGCCGTGCGCGAGGGCCAGTTTGTCACCGGGCAGACCTGGGAATCACATCCGGAGTTTTACCGGGAAGTGATGAGTTGCCTGCGGGGGGCTTAGCGGCGCTGGCGGCGGGCCAGGAGCCCGGGGGGCGGCGGCGGAGCGGAACGTGCATGGGCGCTGGCGGAATCTGGTGGTGGCGCCGACGGGGACGGGCAAGACGATGCTGGCGGCGTTTGATTACCGGCGGCAGGGGGAGCCGCGGCCGCGGCTGCTGTATCTGGCGCACCGGGAACAACTGCTCGAGCAGGCGCGGGAAGTGTTTGGCGAGGTGCTGCTCGATCACAGCTTTGGCGAGGTATTGGCCGGGGGGCGGGAGCCAGCGAGTCGGGAGTATTTGTTTGCGACCATACAGAGTTTTGACCGGCGGGGGCTGGCCGAGACGATGGGGGCGGGCTACTGGCAGTATGTGGTGGTGGATGAGGCGCACCACGTGGCGGCCGAAAGCTACCGCGCGGTGATGGAGGGACTGCAGCCTAAGATTCTGCTGGGGTTGACCGCCACGCCGGAGCGCGGCGATGAGCTGGATATTCTGCGGGACTTTGGCGGAAGGCCGGCCGATGAAATGCGGTTGTGGCATGCCATTGAGCAGGGCTATCTGGCGCCGTTTGACTACTACGGCGTGTATGATGCGACGGAGTTGCGGGAGCTGAACTGGGTGCGGGGGCAGTATGAGAAGGCGGGGCTGCGGCAGATGCTGAGCCGGAATGAGAAGCGGGCGGGGCTGGTGCTGCGGTATTTCAGTGAGCACTATGGAGATTTGCGGCGGGCGCGGGCGCTGGGATTTTGCTTGGATATCGAACATGCGGAGTTTATGGCGAAGTTCTTCCGGGAGCAGGGGGTGGCGGCCGAGAGCGTGACGAGCCGCACGCCGGGCGAGGAGCGGGACCGGGCGATCGGGCGGCTCGAGCGGGGCGAGGTGAACGTGCTGTTCACGGTGGATCTGTTCAATGAGGGAATCGATATTCCGCGGCTCGATTGCGTGCTGTTTCTGCGGCCGACGGAAAGTATGACTGTGTTTCTGCAGCAACTGGGGCGGGGGCTGCGGCTGGCCGGGGGCAAGACGCACTGCCTGGTGTTGGATTTCATCGGGAATCACCGGCGGGAGTTTCGCTTTGATTTGCGCTACCGGGCCCTGTTTGGCGGCACACGGGAGGAAGTAAAGCGGCAATTGTCGGATGGGCGAACGCAGTTGCCGGGCAATTGCTATTTTCGGCTGGACCGGCAGTCGCGCGAGGTGATTCTCGAGAACCTGGAGCAGCGGTTGCGCACGCGGCGGAGCATGGTGCTGGCCGAGATTGCCGGGCAGGCGGAGCGGCTGGGCCGGGAGCCGCGGCTGGAGGAGTTTTTGGCCGAGAGCGGCAGGGAGTTGGAGGATCTGTACAAACCTTCGCTGGGGGGATGGGGCGTGTTGCGGGCCGAAGCGTTGCGGCGGCAAGTGAGCGAGCAGGAGCGCTTGCTGTCCGGGTGCTTTCGGTATCTGCTGCACTGGGATTGCCCGGAGCGGATGCGCTGGAGCTATGAACTGAAGGCGCCGGAGCGGCCGGCCGAGCGCGCCTGGGATGCGATGTTGACCATGCAAATGATGGTGGGCCGGAGCGCGGACCGGTCACAGCGGGATGGGAGTGCGCGGGAGGGGATTGCGGCCAGCGGGCTGTTGCGTGAGGAGTTTCAGGAGTTGTTGAGCGTGCTGTTGGAGCGGGTGAGCCTACACCAGCCGATGCGGCCGTTGCGGGAGGATTGGCCGCTGGCGCTGCACCGGCGCTATGAATTGCGCGAGGTACAGGCGGCAGTGGGGCACAGCCGGCCAGGGAGGAAGCGGGACCTGCGGGAGGGGGTGTTGTGGCTGGAGGAGGAAAACACCGAACTGCTGTTTGTGAAGCTCGAGAAGGATGAGAAGAGCTTTTCGCCGCGGACGCGGTATCAGGATTATGCGATCAGCGAGAGATTGTTTCACTGGCAGTCGCAGAACCGGGATCACGCGGAGTCGGCGGCCGGCCGGCGCTATACGGGACAAAGCACGAACGGGATGAAGGTGTTGTTGTTTTTGCAGGAGCCGCGGAGGCGGGGGTATTTATTTGCCGGTGAGGTAAAGTATGTGAGCCATACGGGGGCCCAGCCGATGAGCTTGATCTGGAAACTGGCCGAGCCGCTGCCGGCCAGTGTCTTTGAGGTGTGCGCCGCGTTTCGGGTTGCTTGAGCGGGGCGCGGGCAAGAGACAGAAGGGCACACGCCGGGGGAACTTGCTGGTGCGCGGGCGAATACTGAAGATTGGCTGATTTAGCGGAAGGGGGACGGTGAAACCGTTGCTGTTGGGTGGATGAGCTTTTGCGCGGAGGGCGGTAGAGTGAAGGCAGGGACGCAATTGTTTGCCCTGCCGGGAACGGCGGGAAGGAGGCCATTGTGGGAGAAGCGATTTACTGCCAGGGAATCGATGCCGCCTATGCGGAAGCCGGTTCCGGGCCGGAGGGTTTAAGCGGAGCCGAGGCGGCGCGGCGGCTTGTGCGGCATGGGGCCAATGAACTGGAGAGCCAGGGGATGCGCAGAGGATGGCGCATTTTTTGGGAGCAGTTGACGGGGCTGATGATGGTGGTGCTGATGGTGGCGGCGGGGATCAGCGCGGCGCTGGGAGACTTCAAGGATGCGATTGCGATCGGGGCGATCGTCGTGCTGAACGCGGTGCTTGGCTTCAGCCAGGAGTACCGGGCGGAGAAGGCGATGGCGGCGCTGAAGCGCCTGGCGATACCGGTGGCGCGGGTGCGGCGGGAGGGGCAGACGCGGGAGATTCCCGCCACGGACGTGGTGCCGGGCGACATTTTGTTTCTGGAGGCGGGGAACTTCGTGGCGGCCGATTGCCGGCTGGTGGAGGCGGCGGGCTTGCGAATCGAAGAAGCGGCGCTGACGGGGGAAAGCGAGGCGGTGGTAAAGCACACGGACGCGCTCGCGCGGGAAGATACGGCCCTGGGCGACCGGGCGAATATGGCCTGGCGCGGCACGCTGGTGGCGGCAGGGCGGGGCACGGGACTGGTGACGGCAACCGGAATGAACACGGTGCTCGGCAGGATCGCGCAGTTGCTCGAGGATGTCGAACAGGAACAAACCCCGTTGCAGAAACGCTTGAATGATTTGGGCAAGAAGCTGGCGGCGGTGGCGCTGGGGATTGTGGGCCTGGTTTTCGTTGAAGGGCTGTGGCAGGGGCAAGATGCGCGGCTATTGTTTCTCACGGCGGTGAGCATTGGCGTGGCGGCGGTGCCCGAAGGCTTACCGGCCGTGGTGACGATCGCGCTGACGCTGGGCGCGCAACGGATGCTGAAGCGGAATGTGCTGGTGCGGCGGCTGGGGGCGGTGGAGACGCTGGGCTCGATCACGGTGATCTGCTCGGACAAAACCGGAACGCTGACCGAAAACAAGATGACGGTGGAGCGGCTGGAATGGGCAGGGCGCAGGATGGCGATGCGGGACAGCGGCAAGGAAGAACTGGACGGCGCCGGGAGTCTGTTGCTGGTGGCTGGGGTCTTGTGTAACGACGCGAGCGAGACCGGGGGAGGAGACCCGACCGAGGTGGCGCTGGCAGCCGCGGGAGCGCGCTTCGGGTTGACGCGGCGCGAACTCGAGCGGGATCTGCCGCGCACCGGGGAGATCGCCTTCGACGCCAACCGCAAACGCATGACCACGGTACACCAGGTGGTGGGCGCGGCCGCGCCACTGCCGGGCTACAAGCGCGTGGCCTTCGTCAAGGGCAGCGTGGAGGGCCTGTTGCCGCTGTCCCGCTCGATTTGGAGCAATGGGGCCGCCGAGCCGCTCGATGCAGCGTGGCGGGCGCGGATCGAGGCAGCGCTCAACGACATGGCCAGCCGCGGCATGCGCGTACTGGGCATTGCGATGCGGGGGCTGCAGGAAGGCGAGGGGATCCGCGAGGAGGAGTTGATCTTTCTGGGCCTGGCGGGGATCCTCGACCCGCCGCGGCGCGAAGCGGCGGCCGCCGTGGCCACCTGCCAGAGCGCGGGCATTCGCGGCGTCATGATTACGGGCGATCATCCGCTGACGGCCCGGCACATTGCCGGAGAACTCGGCCTCGCCCGGCAAGGCGGCCTACTCATTGGCTCGCAGGTGGAGCAGATGGCAATCGAGGAGTTGCGCCGCGTGGCGGGCAGCACTGAGGTCTATGCCCGCGTCTCTCCCGAACACAAGCTGAAGATCGTCGATGCGCTGCAGCAGGAAGGCCACATCGCCGCCATGACGGGAGACGGCGTCAACGACGCCCCGGCGCTGAAGCGCGCCGATATCGGCATCGCCATGGGGATCGCCGGCACCGACGTAGCCAAGGAAGCCGCCGACATGGTGCTGCTCGACGACAACTTCGCCAGCATCGTCGCCGCCGTCGAAGAAGGGCGGGTGATCTATGACAACGTGCGCAAGTTTATCCGCTACATCCTGGCCACCAATGCGGGCGAGGTATGTCTGATGCTGGCCGCGCCGCTGGTGGGCATGCCGCTGCCGCTGCTGCCGCTGCAGATTCTGTGGCTCAATCTGGTAACCGACGGGCTGCCGGCGCTGGCCCTTGGCCTCGAGGCCGCCGAGCGCAACGTGATGTCGCGGCCGCCGCACAAGCCGGATGAAAGTGTGTTTGCCCGCGGATTGGGCCTGCATGTGGGATGGGTGGGCGCACTGATGGCCGCGCTCTGTCTTGGCACGGGCTGGTGGTACTGGCAACAGGGCGTGGAGCAGTGGCAATCGATTCTGTTCACAACGATGGTCTTTGCCCAGATGGCGCACGTGCTGGCGATCCGCGGCGAGCACGAGAGCACATTCCGCCTGGGCTTTCTGTCGAACCCCTGGCTGGCGGCGGCGGTGGCCTTGACGGTGAGCCTGCAATTGTTGCTGCTCTATGTACCCGTTTTTGAAGACTGGTTTGGCACGCGCGCCCTGTCCGGGGAGCAACTGGCGGTGGCGTTGGGCGTCAGCAGCCTGTTGTTTTTTGCCGTTGAGGGAGAGAAGTGGTTAAGACGGCGGCGAGAGCCTGCTCGTAGCCAGGATAGAGCAATTCGAGACCAAGCCGGGTGAAGATCGCGCGGCCGTCAACGCGGCGGTTGTTGCGGCGGGATTCGGGCACTTCGCTGTCAGGCGCCAGGACCGGCGGCGGCAGCCCGAAGTGGCGGGCGCAATACTCGGCGATCTCCCGGGAGGGGCAGGGGTGGAGATCGGCAACCGGATAGGCGCCGGTCCAATCGACGAGCAGCGCCGCGGCGGCGATCCGCGCCAGATCGTCGACATGGATGCGGCTGATGTAGTTCGAGCCATCGCCGACCAGGGTGTAGCGGCCCTGGGCCATCGCGACATGCACGCCGCGGTCCGGGCCATAGATGGCAGCCGGGCGGAGGATCAGCGAAGTCCAGGGGCCGGCGGCGACAGCGGCTTCGGTTGCCGCGCGGGCCTGTTCCCGCGGGTGGCGCGGCGCAATCGGCGTGGTTTCATCAACCAGGCTGGACGCGCCATAAACGCCCGTGGTCGAAAGGTAGACGACGCGTTCCGCTTTTCCGTCGAGCCCCGCGAGCAGGCGGGCGTCGGCGAGCTCCGGCAGGGACGGCACGGAGTGCAGCACGCGGCAGCCGGGCGGGGCCAGTTCGGCGAGCCGGCGCGGCGCGTCGGGGGCGTTGAAATCGAGATCAGCGCGGCGCAAGGCACTGACGGCGTGACCCGAATCGCTGAGCAGACGGGCCACGCGCGAGCCCGTATAGCCGGCGCCGAGAATGAGAATGGGAAAACGTGGCTGGCTCGAGCCAGCATCTGAGCCCATGAGACTAGGGTAAGCCTCGACGGCACGGGGCGGGGCTAGCGCGGCCGGCCGCGCAGCAGAAGCGCCTTCGGCCCAGCCTCCCCGCGCGTCTCTGTCCAGCCGAGGAAAGTGCGGCCGGACATGCCCAGCGTGAGGGAGGGATAAGTGACGGCGCCCTCGGCCGGCTCTCCCGCCTTCACCAGAGCCGACAAAGCGCCAGAGGGCAAAACCTCGCGGTAGTAGATGCTCATCTTGCCCCAGGAATCCTTGGCCCGCGCGTCCCGGGCCTGGAAGGCGGCGGCCAGCCGGCCTTCATTGCTGGCCAGCACCGGGTGGGTCGGGTCGACCGTGCCCTCCGACAGCGACCGCTTGGGGGAGAAGTTGCGGCCGTCGGCGGTGGAGGACAGGAAGATACCGGGCTTGCCGGCGGCCTCGCTGAACCAGGCGACATGGATGCGGCCACCGGCGGTGGCCAGGCTCGGGCCCACATGCGGGCAGCCTTTGATCTTCCAGTTGTCGCGATGAACCAGTTGCGGCGCCTGCCAATTGCGGCCCGGATCGACCGAAAGCGCCGAGTAGATGTCGCGCCGGTCTCCGTCATCGACGCCGCGCCAGGCAAGCAGAGCCAGGTTGCCCGTGAAGGCGAAAGCCGGCCGGCAACAGGGGCAGACATCGGTGGCAATGCGCTGGTTGGCCGACCAGGTGCGGCCGCCATCGCGCGATGTAGTGAGATAGAGCGCGGCGGCGCCAGCCGTGTAGTCGCGCGTCTTGGCCTTGTCCTTGTCGCGGCCATCGAGCCAGGCGGCATAGAGCGTGCCGTCCGGGCCCACGGCGGCGGTCTGGAAGCCGTGCGAGTTCGGTAGCGGATCGTCGTCGAGGGTCTGGGCGGGAGACCAAGTGGTCATCATCGCGCCGGCGCGAGAGAAGCGCACGTGGCTGGCCCCGGGCGACTTCGCATCGCGCGCGTTCCAGAACGCATAGATCGACATTTCATCGGGAGAGAGGAAGAACTGGGGGGAATTCTCCCCATGATCGGAGACCTCGCCGGGCACGGAATTCACCCGCTGCGGCGCCGACCAACTGTCGCCCAGATCGGCCGAGGACAAATAGAGGAGATCAGCGCCGCTGGCCCCCGGCGCCGTATAGATCGCCATCAGGCCCTGGGCGCGGCGGGAGAGGATTTTCGGGCTCTTGGCCGGGCCGGCGGAAAGCGGCTGTGGCGTTTTTTCAAAAGACACGACGGCCACCGGCAAGGTGGCCGCCGTGATCAGCGTAGCAAGGAATAGGGAGGATGCACGCATGATGGAAACTCCTTAAAAGCTGAATCGCAGAGCGAGTTGAATTTGCCGCGGGTCGCCGGCCGTCAAGACCTGCCCAAAATTCGGGCTGGTCAGGACTGCGTCCGGAAGGTTGTAATTGACGGTATTGGCAAGGTTGAAGGCTTCGGCGCGGAACTCGAGCCGGCCGCGATCGCCCAGATCAAACTGTTTGTGCAGGCCGAGGCTCAGGCTGGTCAGCCCGTCGCCGAAGGCGGTGTTGCGGCCCCTCGTTCCGAAGACGCCGCGGCTCGGGGTGAGTAGCGCGCGCAGCGCCGGGTCCACTGTGATGGCGCGCCGCTGCGACGGGGTGAAGAACAGAGCGCCAGCCACCGCCATGAGCCGGTTATTGTTTGTGCCGATGGGAGAATCGGAGCCCGAGTAAAGCGTGAACGGGCGGCTGGACTGGAGCGTGAGGATGCCATTGAGACGGAAGCCCCAGGGCAGATCCCGGCTGAGCGCCGTGGTCAGCACATGGCCGAGATGAAAGTCGGAGAGGCCACGGTTGAGCGACCAGCGGTTCTCATCGAGAGCAAGGATGCCGCGGTCGATTCCGGTATTCGAGCTGGGGAAGTCGCTGGTCTCATCGAGAAACCGCGACCAGGTGTAGGCAGTGCGCAGGAGGGTGTGGCGGAAGCGTGATTCGAGGCTGAGTTGCAGGGAGTGATAGGAGGAATTCGCCGCTGTTTCCAGACGATTGACCACACCCGTGAGGGGGTCGGGCCGCAGCGCCTGCGCGAGGCCGTCGCCGCCGTTGGGGCGCGAGGCACGGGGCAGCTTGCGGGCGAGCGTGCCCGTGTAGGCGACACTCAGCAGGGTCTCTGGCCCGGGCAGTTGGCGCTCGATGGCGAAATTGAGGTGCTGCGAGTAGGGCTGCCGCGCATCCGGCTGCGGAATCACCAAGCCCGTCGGTAAAGCGGATTGAGCCGTGGCCAGCAGATCGGGGAAGACGGGATTCGCGGCGGCGAAATTCCTTATTCGCGGCGGATTGAACCGTGTCAGGCCGACAAAGCTCAACTCGATGACATTGAAATAAAGTCCATAGCCCGTGCGCAGCACCGTGCGGCGGGCGCGATCCAACTGCCAGGCGAGGCCGAGGCGGGGAGCGAAGTTGTTGTAATCGGGCGCGAAGCGGTAGCGCTCCTCAATCAATCCATTGACTTCACGGGGAACGGAGTTGAACTCATAGCGCAGACCGAGATTGAGGGTCAGCCGCGAGTGCAGCCGCCAGTCGTCCTGGGCATAGAAATTGATCTCGCTGGCGCGCAGCCCGATATAGGGATTGCCAAGATTGCGCGAGTAGGAGGCAGGGCGGGCCGCGAGAAAATCGCTAACCGAATTGAAGCGCAGCACGCCGGTAAAGGCCGGAGCAAAAGTGCCGCTGTTCAACTGCAGCCGCCGCAGATTGGCGCCAAATTTAAAGGTGTGCGCTCCGCGGTTCCAACTGAGGTCGTCGGCCCATTGAAAGGTATTCTGCGCGGTCTTACGAGCCATGAAGGCAAAATGACCGAGCGAGGAAAGGCCATTTACGGCAAGCGAGCCAAGCAGGCCGTTGAGCGCGGGATTGCCCAACTGCACAGGGTCGAGAAAGTCGTCGTTCAGATCGAAGCGGGTGAAGTTGAGCCGGGCTTCGTTGAGGAGATTGGGCGAGAGGGTCCAGATGTGCTGGAGGGAGTGGCCGGCGGGGCCGACACGCGAGGCGAAGCGGGCGAAGGAGGCGCCGCTGACCCCATCGTTGCGCGCGGCAAGCCGCGTCGTGCGCCAAAACAGGCGCTGATTGGCCTTGAGGTCATGGTCGATGCGGAAGACCTGGCTCGACTGATCAACCCCCGAGCGCGGATTAGCGCGGTGCAGATTTGTACCCGCGACATTCGGCTCCGGATAAAGCGCCACAAGCGGGGCAACTGCGGGATGAGCAAGCGCGCGCTGGGACGGCGTCAGCGTCTGGATCGTAGCCGGGCTTGTCGTGCGGCGGCGGTTCCACTCAGAATTCACGAAGAAAAAGGTACGGTTGCGCCGCAGAGGTCCGCCGAAATTGAAGCCGAATTGATTGCCGCGCAAGGGTGGGCGCACGAGATCAAAGGTATTACGGCCATCGAGTTGCTCGTTGCGTAAGTAATGAAAGAGCAAGCCATGAAACTCGTTGCCGCCACGCTTGGTGATGAGGGAAACGATCGAACCGTTCTGCCGCCCATACTCGGCCTTGAAGTTGTGGGTCAGCACCTGCATGCCGTCGATAGCCTCCGTTGAGATCAACTGTTCGGAGGCGCCTCGGCCCATCAGCAGCCCGCCCTCGGCTTCATTGAAGTCGTTGCTGTCGACCAGATAATTGTTGTTGCGATTGCGAGCGCCGGAGACGGCAAAGGGCCGGTGGGCGCCGGGGGAGACGGCCACTCCGGGGGTGAGGTAAGCCTGAGTGCGAAAGTTGCGCCCCGTGCCGCCGCCGGCCATGGGCAGGTCATTCATCAATGCGGCGCCGTAGGTTGACCCGCGCTCGGGTGTATCCATGCGCAGCACCTGCACCTCGGCCTGCACCTCGATCGTACTCGAGCCCCCCTCCGGCGCCAGAGTCAGACGCACCGAGGGCGCTTGGCCAATCTCGACTCGAACCGGCGGCGACTGCCCCGGCAGGAAACCCTTTCGGGCCGCGCTCGCAACATACTCGGAAGGAGGAAGACTCGAGAAATGGACCCGGCCCTCGCGCCCGGTCGGAGCCGTCTGGCGAAACCCCGAGCGCTGGTCAACCACTGCGACGGGTGTGCCTTCGAGGGGCAAGCCCTGGCTGTCACACAGTTCCACCGTGAGAGAGCCACCGATATTTTGCGGCCGGGCCGCGCCCAGACACAGGAAAAAGAAAAATAGCCGGCAAGGGAGAAGCCGCATGGAAACCTCTTTTCGGGCAAAAGTTTTTTGGGGGGAAACTAGAGAACGAAAAGAGCGGGGGGAGGGCGCTGAAACAGCGGCTGTGGCAAGGGAGTGGCGACGCCGCGGCCGGTGCCGGCAATCAACAGGGGCTGAGACAAGACCAGAAGCCGGCCCGGGGCGGGTGGGGCAATCAGTTGCGCGGAGTCCGCCGAGGGCAGAGAACTTTTCTGGCAACAACTCTTGCCGCAAGTGGCCAGCGCCGTGATCGCCGCCGAATGAGCACGGCCCATCCTCTTCTTGGCCAAACGGGAGCAGCAGGCGTGCTTCTTGCCGTTGCGGCAACAGGCCATGCCCGCTTCATGCGCCGCCAGAGCCGGCGCGAGAGGAGCCCATAAGAGCCCGGCCAGCAGGGCGCAGAGACACCCCAGGCGCGATAGCGGAAAACGCAACCGGCCGGGCTGAAACATACGATTAAGTTAACATTTCCTGGCCGGGGAGGGCAATGCTAGCGTAGAAAGCTGGATGATTTCTTTTTCCAATGTGCAGAAGCAGTACGGCAAACAGGTGATCTATGTCGGTGCTTCCTTTCAGTTGAATCCGGGCGAAAAGGCTGGCCTGGTGGGGCCGAACGGCGCCGGCAAGACGACGCTCTTCCGCATGATCATGGGCGAGGAGACCCCGGACGACGGGGAGATCTCCGTGCCAAGGAAGGTGACGATCGGCTACTTCCGCCAGGATGTCGGCGAGATGTCGGGCCGTCCGGTGATCGACGAGGCCATCGCCGGCAGCGGCCGCGTGGGGGATCTGCATCATGAGTTGACCAGCCTGCAGAACGCCATGGAAGACCCAGCGCGCGCCGGTGAAATGGACCGCATCCTCGACCGCTTCGGCGAAGTACAGGAGGAATACGAACATCTCGGCGGCTACACGCTGGAGGCGCAGGCCCGCGAAGTGCTGGCCGGGCTTGGCTTTCACGACGAACAGATTGATGGCGATGTCGGCGCGCTCTCCGGCGGCTGGAAGATGCGCGTGGCACTGGCCCGCGTGCTACTGGGCCGCCCCGACGTGCTGCTGATGGACGAACCCACCAACCACCTTGACATCGAATCGATCGTCTGGCTCGAGCAGTTTCTCAAGCAATACGCCGGATCGCTGCTGATGACCTCACACGATCGCGAGTTCATGAACCGCATCGTCAGTAAGATCCTCGAAATCGACGAGGGCGAGGTGAACACTTACTCGGGGGACTACGATTTCTACGAGCGCGAACGCTCGATCCGCGAGACGAACCAGCAGGCCGCCTTCGCCCGCCAACAGGCCATGCTCGCCAAGGAGCAGCGCTTCATCGAGCGCTTCAAGACGCATGCGGCCAAGGCCGCGCAAGTGCAGAGCCGCATCAAGGCGCTCGACAAGATCGAGAAGATCGAGTTGCCGAAGAAACGCCAGATCGTGAAGTTTGACTTTCGCGTGCCGCCGCGCAGCGGCGATCTGGTCGCCGTCTGTGAAGACCTGCACAAGGCTTACGGCTCGCGCGTGATCTATAACGGCTTCAACTTCACGATCCGCCGCGGCGAGCGCTGGGCCGTGATGGGCCGCAACGGGGCGGGCAAGAGCACGTTGCTCAAGATGATCGCCGGCACCACCCAGCCCGACCGCGGCGCCGTCCAGCTCGGCGCGAGCCTCAACATGGGCTACTTCGCCCAGCAGGCGCTCGACATCCTCGAGGCCGACCTCACTGTGATCGAGCAACTGCAAAAGGATTTCCCCAAGGATTCCATCGGCTCGTTGCGCACGCTCGCCGGCGCATTTCAGTTCTCAAGCGAAGAGGCCGACAAGAAGATCCGGTCCTTGTCGGGCGGGGAGAAATCGCGCCTCGCCATCGCCCGGATGCTCTATCATCCGCCGAATTTTCTGGTGCTCGACGAGCCCACCAACCACCTCGACCTCGCCACCAAGGAGATGCTGGTCGAGGCGCTCAAGGACTTTGAGGGCACGATGATCTTTGTCTCCCACGACCGCATGTTCCTGCAGGGGCTGGCCTCGCGCGTACTCGAAATAGGCGGGGAGAGCGGCGAAGACCGCTCCCCCCGTCAGTATCTCGGCAGCTACCGGGAATACGTCGCGGCCATGGGCCACGAAGCTCCCGGGATTCATTCCTAAGCGGCTTAAGGCGCCGGACAGGCTTCGGCCAGCGAGTGCGCCCGGGAGCCGTCATTGCCCACGCCATTCAACATCTCGAGGAAGCTTTGCAGCGGCACACTGGCCCCGCCGCGGCCCGTGGCCGGTACCAGCGCCCAGTTCTCATCGGCGCTCAAGGTGAATTGCGCATCCTGCGTTTGCACGGCCGGCTTGTGGCCATTCGGCACGCAAAGCTCCGGGTGATCAAAGGGCGCCCGCTGGTAGCGGACCCGGTCGTCACTCAAGGCCAGCATAAAGGCAACCAGCGCGGCCCGCTCGGTGGCATTGAGGTTGAGGCGCCGGATGTTGGGCCCCACGCCGCCGGCCGGATAATCGCCGCCGCGGTTGTAGAACTCCACCACTTGTTCGAGCGTCGCCTGGCTGCCGTTGTGGAAGTACGGGCCAGTGAATTCGACGTTGCGCAGGCCAGGCGTTTTGAAGGCGCCGCGCAGATTCGGGTTGTTCGTCAACGGCTGGCCGAAATCATCGACGCCTCCCAGGCCCGGATCGCGGTCGATCGGGGCAACCGCGGTGCGGAAGAAACCGGTATCAGGCCCCTGATTGGGAAGCCCGCCCCGGCCCGGACCTGGTCCCCCCGGCCCACCGGGCCCACCTGGGCCATTGATGCTCAGCCCGGCCACTGTCGCCGCCGTAAACTCCGGCCCGGCATGGCAGGTATTGCATTCCGCGCGGCCGCGAAACAGATTCAGGCCGGCCAACTGTTGTGGCGTCAAGGCGCGGGCGTCACCGGCGGCGAAACGGTCAAAGGGGCTGTCGTCGGAGACGAGCGTAGCCTGATATCTCTCAATCGCGAGGCCGAAGAAGAGTGAAAAGTTCCATTCCGCTTGCGAGTAGCCCTGATACGAGGACGGAGACTGCCACAGCTCCGGGGCAAAGGCGGCGGCGACAAGCGCCTGGTAGTTGAGCCCCGGCTGGAGCCCTTTGCCCTTCGGGTTGGCATAGCCGCCGAGGACGCTGTCATCGGCCGCCACGCGCTGGCCCGCCAGCGGCGCGGCACGCAGCAGCCGGCGCCCCAACTCCGGCCAGGTCACGCCGCCATAGGCCATCTCCATCGTGTTGAGCGGAGGGCCAACGGCCTGCGAAGCCAAGCTGGCATTCGCCGAATGGATTGCCACCGCAACGAATTGCCCGTTGCGCCAGGCCATGATTTGCCCCCGCGGGTCGGTGCTGGCAAAGGGATTGAGACCGTTGAACACGTTGCGCGCCCGCCCGTCCCAGAAGTTGCGCGCATTGAAGACGGCATTGATGACCGAAGGCGCATTGCGCGCCGTAATCTGACGCACATTGAGTCCTTCCCAGACGGGCGTTTGCGAATCAGCGAGGTCATAGCCTTGCTCGGCGCCGCCATCGGCGGCCGCACCGGTGCTCTGGCGCCGAAAAACACCGGCCGAGCCATAAACCCCCGTGTTCTCCCGCCGCACCGCTGAGCCATTGTTCGCCGGGTCGCTCAGCAGGCGAAAAGGAAAGTCTTCGGCGGTGAGAATCGCGTTGGCGTCGTAGCGGAAGTGCGGATTCGTGTATTGGTGTTGGGAACGGTGATCGGCCCCGGCATGGAAGTGGCAGGTGGCGCAGGCCGTGCTGCCATCCGAGCCGGCTTGCCTGTCCCAGAACAGCGCCTTACCGAGAACCGTGAGCGCGGCGCTGTCGCGCACCACGCCTTCGAGATTCGCCGGCCGCGGCACGGGCACCGTGCGCAGACTGGGCTGCCCCAGCAAGGGCAAGGCGAGCAATAAAAGAGGAAATCGTTTCATGAGAGTTCTCCGGATCATCAGTCACGGGGGGGGCGAGGCGGGCCACGATGGCCACGCGTCGACCGGGGAATGAGTTCGCGCTGTTTGTCGGTCAGCGTGGAATAAAAAGCAGCTTGGGCACGGGCGTCGACGGCCTCGAGTTGCCCGATGGCCTCGCCGAGCCGCGCGGCGATCGGATCGATCTCCGCTGGGCTGGCGCCGCGCACCACCGCGTCGCGCAATTCGCGCCGCGTTTTCTCGATCCGGTCTTCGATGGGTTCGGCATTGCGGTCCGCTTCGTTGAAAATCAACAGAGTCTGCCGCCGTTGGGCCTCGCTCAGCTCAAATCGCCGGGTGAGATCCTGAACGCGGCGCTCGGCAAAGGATTCATCCGGCCGTGGTCCGCGGCGCGGGGGTTGGGCCGGGAGAAGCACGGCTAGCAACAGCAGGGTAAGTATTCGCGGGAGCATGATCCTCTTCTTTCACTTTCATCTTGAAGAAGGAAACGCGGGAAAGCGAGAGGAGGTTGGTAAAGGCTTGGCAAAAGCTTCTTTACGCGGATTTTACAGGCTCGTCCGGCGGCGGAGCGAAGTAGTAGCCAAGGCCGACGCGCGTCAGCAGCAGGGCTGGATTGCGGGGGTCGTCCTCGAGCTTCTGCCGCAGCCAGCCGATGTGCACATCGATCGTGCGGGTCTGCGCCGACTCGTCATAGCCCCAGACTTCCCGCAGCAATTCCTCGCGGGAAACCACGCGCGCCGGATGCTGGGCAAAGTAAGCCAGCAACTGGTACTCACGGGCGGACAGCGCCAGCAGGGCGCCGCGCCAATGCACCGTAGCCGCGCGCAGATCGACGCGTAGCCGCCCGTGGACGAGCACGGCGGCCGGGGCTGGCGCGGCCCGCCGCAGGATCGCCTCCATGCGCGCAAGCAATTCACCCGGATCAAAGGGCTTGGCGAGGTAGTCATCGGCGCCGAGCTTGAGCCCCAGGATGCGGTCACTGGTTTCTCCATACGCGGTGAGCATCAGAATGGGCGTCGCGATGCCCTGCTGGCGGAGATCGCGGCAGATATCGAGGCCGCCCTTGCCGGGCAGTTCGAGATCGAGCAGGATCAACTGGTAGCGGCCCGTCAGGGCCAGCTCAAAGCCGGCCGGCCCGCTCGCGGCCGTATCGACGCGATAGCCCGAGCGCTCGAGGCGCAGCCGCAGCGCCGCCGAGATCGCTTCTTCGTCCTCGATCAACAGGATGTGGTTCATGACACAGCGGCGCGCAGCCGGATCTTAAAGCATAGACCGCCGATAGCCGCGGAATCCACCCGAACCGTCCCGCCCATGGCTTGCACCCGTTGCCGCACCAGATAGAGGCCCAGCCCCGAGCCGGGCACCTGGCCGCGGCGGGCCGCCTCCCCGCGAAAGAATGGCTCAAACAAACGCCTGCGCTCCGCCGCCGGCAGCCCCGGCCCGGAATCGCTCACCCGGATCTCCACCATGCCGCCACCACCCGCTTCCGCTTCGATGCGCACGCGCTGCCCCGCGCCGGCATACTTCGCCGCGTTCACAATCAAGTTACCCAGCACCGAGCGCAAGGCGGCCTCGTCGGCAAGCACCGGCGGCAGGCCGGCGGCGCAATCCGGTTCGACGCGCAGGGTGGCCAGCAGCGGCGCTTCCTGCTCGAGCACCGCGGCAATGCGTGGCGCCAACTCGAGCGGCATAAGCGTGAGGCTTGGCTCCCGGCCAGCAGCAAACGCAAGAATATCCTCGATGCGCCGGCCGAGCCGCGCGCTTTGCCCCGAGAGCAGTTCCCCGTAGCGCGCCGTCTCCTCCGGGCTCACCACCAGCCCATCGCGCAAATTGCCGGCGAGCATCGAAATGGCCGTCAGCGGCGTCCGCAATTCATGCGAGAAGGCGGCGACAAAATTCGTTTGGGCCTGACGCAGCCGTTCGGCCCGCCGCGCCGCCAAGAGCAGGAACAGAATTCCCCCGCACAGCACCAGCGCCACGCCCAGGCCGGTAGCCAGATTGCGGTAGCGCAGCGTGTCGACCGCGGCATCCAGAGTGCCGGCCAGCGGGCTGACCTCCATCCGCCAGACTGATTCCTCCGCGGCAAGGCGCAGCAGCGCCGCCGCCACGCCGCCGAACAGGTCGAGTTCGAAAGCTCCCGGCTCAGGCCGGGCCCCGGGGCTCGAATCATAAATCACCTGGCCCGCCGCCCGCACCGCCACTTGTGTTTCGCGCAGCAAGCCCCCGAAACTACGGCCGCGCACCTCGGCGAAGTACCGCGGCCCCAGCGCCTTCGCATCAAGAGCCAGGATGAGATAGCCGCCATCGCGGGCGCCTTCCTCCTCCAGCCCGGAATCGGCCGCCCGGTATAGCACCGGAAGCTCGCCCGAGGCCAACCACGGGCGGCTGTACCAGCGCCGCTCTGTCAGCAGGCGCGCCTGTTCGCCATAATCAAGGAGTTCCGCGGCCAGCGGCCGCCAGGAAGCCGGCCACGCTGCCGCGACAAAGCGCGAGGAGGCGGCATTGAGCACCGTCAAGCCGATCGCCGCCGCGTCGGCATGGTAGAGCCGGTACGGCAGCGGGGAGACGGGTACGCCGGCGCCACGGCCCGGCTGCACGGTCTTCAGCGCGCTGAGCAACGCCGATAAATCCCCGGCAAATGCCTGGCGGAAGCTTGCCGCCGATTCCGCCACCGACTGCGCCAGCCGCTGCTGATAGGCAACGCTCAGCTCGCGCGCCCAATAAAACTGCAGCGCCACCAGCGCCGCCAGCGCCACCCACAAAGCCACCCATACGGCGGTAAATAGCCGCGACTGTTTCATGGAAAGAGGCCGCCTCCACGAGGGAAGGCGGCCTCTTGATTGTACTGGCTGGCTGTGCTCAGCGGATATGGATCAGCGACGGGTTGCCGCCGACATAAGCGCCATTCGAGCCGATCGCGCCGATGCCGTAAGGACGGTCCACGCCGGTCGTGGCATTGTCGGGCACGGCAAACTGCACCACATAGATGCCCACCAGACCCGGCGCCATCGTTGCGGAAACAACCGGCGCGCCCTCATTGTTGATCCCAATGATGATCTGCGCCGCCACCGGCGATGGGTTCGTAAACAATCCGGGGTTATTCGTGGACATCGGCGTCACCGTCTGGCCGAGGCCAGTGAAGAAGCCGATCAGGTTCTCCCCTCGCACAGCCGGATTTTCCCGCGTCATGTAGGTGCCGTCGGCCTTCACCACGACACCGATACGGCGCCCCGCCGAATCCGTCGTCTCAAAGATAGCCGGCTGCACTTCGAGAACAGTAACCGCCGCCGTGCTCGAGCCTTCATTCACCGTCACGCGAATCGTCGAATTGCCGGGCGTCAGATCACAGGGCGCCTGGAATGTCGCTTGCTCGCGCCCGCTCACATTCGCCAGCGAGAGGATCGGCGCCGTGCGGCCGCCAATTTCGATCCCCACATTGTTGAGGCGCAGCGGGTAGGGGCCCACAAAGGAATTCCCCATCACCACGCCGTTCAGGTTCGGCGCGAGATTCGAGCCGAAGACCGTCGCCAGACCGCAAGGTACGACACCGGCCTCAAAGCTGGCCGCGTTCGATACCGAGGTGATCGTCGGCCCCGGCGGCAGCGCCGTCAGAGCAAAGGTCACGACGCGGTTTACCGCACTGGCCGAAATCGAAATCTGACCGGGATTGGCCCCCGCCGTTGCGTTCACAGTGGCAATACCCTGGCTGTTGGTCACCGCGCTCGTGGCCGACAGGCTCGCCTGCCCGCTCTGTATCGCGAAGGTCACCGTGGCGCCGGCGATCGCCCGGCTCTGTGCATCAAACAACTGTACGGAAAGCGGATTGGCGAAGGGCCGTCCAATGACAGCCGACTGGTTGTCTCCACTCACCTTGACGAAATTCCCTACAGTAACATTATTCGTCAGCGTCCAGACCGTGCTTGCGTTGCCCGCCGAGGTGCGCACGCGCACCTCGCCCGGGCTGGATCCGAAGCGAACCAGGAAGGAGAAGTCACCCTCTTGATTCGTCGTGCTGAACAGCGACTCGATCGTCGCCTCGCCGCTAATCACTTCAACACGCACCGTGGTTCCGCCCAGTCGATTTCCGAAGGAGTCCGTTAAAGTACCCCGCAGTGCCAACGGCGTCAGCGTCCCTGGCCCACCGGACTGATTATCGCCCTGGCGCTTCAAGATGGCACCAGGCGGCCCCGGCACTACTTCCAGGTTGAAGGTGAAGGGTCGCCCCGGGTTCTGGCAACTACCCAGGCAGACCTGGAAATTGGCCTGCCCCAGACGCGAGCCCGCGACCAGATCGCAAGCTACTTCACCCTGGGAATTCGACAATTTCGTCTGCAGGCAGGAAGCAGTGGGGCCCACCTCCGGCTCATTGCCCGTTGAACCCGAAAACCCGATATTGGCCATGGGAGAGCCAAAGCCCGCCAAAGTGCCACTGACTATCGAGGCCCGAATCGCCGCCGGGGTCGTCGTACCCGCTTGTACGCGAATGACGGAATTTTCCGCCGGAGAGATCAGATTGATATTCGGCGGATTGGCCGGCAGGAGTTGTGGCGGCGGCCCGGAGGAAGGATACGCTGTAAGCGTGAAATCCAAATTCCCATTCGGCGAGCTGGCACGAACCACACTAGCGCGCGGCCCATTAAAGGAATCGTTGTAGAACAGTACCGACCCGAACTGGGTCTGCGCTAGGCCACGGGAATCAGTTGTGGTCGTGCTGAGCGTCACGTTGCCGTCGCCCGATTGCACCTGCCAGCTCACCGTAACGCCCGATTGCGGGTTGCCCGACCCATCTCTTAGCCGAACCACCAGCGGCTGTGGCGCCAGGAACTGGGCCAAGAGTAGCTGTCCATTACCAGAAACGATCTCAATCGGCTGCGGTCCGGTCGGCGTGCCCGGGTTATTTGGATTCGTTGAACCGGAGCCGCCCGTCACATTGATGGTGAAGGCAGGTGCTTGTGCTCCGCCGGTCGAGGCATTCACCGTATAGGTGCCCGTGGGCGTCGGGGCGGTGTAGTTTACCGTGGCATAGCCATCTTTGTTGGTGACCGCAGCCGTCGAATCGAATTGGAAAGCGGAACTGGAAGAACTGAAGTTCACCGTCACGCCACTCAAGGGACGGGTGGCGCTATCCAGAGCCCGGACCACTAGCGGACGTCCCCGCTGCGCGGAAACCACGCTCTGCGAAGGATTGATCGTAATCAGGCTGAAGGGAATCCCGGTCGGGGCGCGACCCGTAAAAAACGTGGGGCCAACGAATGTCGGCTGCGAAATCGTGGTGTTTAAGCTGTTCGTCTCCAGGTTGATGCGGGACAGCGTGTTGGAGACATTGGAGAAGAAGTAGCGGTTCGTTGGTTGCTCGTCAGAAGTCACCAGGAATCGGCCCCCGGTCAGCACTCCCGTTCCTGACAATTCCAATTGGATCGGATTCGCCAGCGGCGTCGCCAGAGATCCCCGGTAGACTGTATTGCTCACCCCGATGTAGTACAGCGCCGATGAATTGGAAATCACCTTGAAGCGTTCCGTCAGCGCACTGGCGATCGACGCTTGAGAAACGGTGCGCGTGATGGTATCGACCACATAAATTTGCGTGGAACCGATGACATTACAAGTCACCACCAGCCGACTGCCGTCCGGCGTAAACTGTGGCCGAAGACAGTTCGATCCGGTGATCGGGATCTCGCTGCCAATCTGCGCAATCGCTTCCCGTCCATCCAACTCGAGCAGACGGTTCTGGGCCGTCACATACAGCAGTCCCGTCGGCCCTACCGCCAGTGTCGTCGGCGAGTTTGCCACAGTCAGGCGGCTGCCGATTGAGTTGTTCCCCAAATTGATCGCCACGATCGACCCATCGCTGTTCAAGACGTAAGCTCGATTCGAATCGAGCGAAAAATCCACATCCAGGGGAGTACAGAGCGTATTGCCGCAAGTATTGATCCCGGTAATTTCCTGGTCCGTCGCGGTGTCGTAGATGCGCACCGCCTGCGACAGCACCACCAGGCGGCGGCCGTCGGGAGAGATCTTGGCTGTCGAGATGTTCGCAAGCGAGCGCGAGGTCGTCTCGGCATAGGGCGCCGAGCCACTGTGGACAGCAATCGACTTCGTCAGGCTCTTCGAAAAAACGTAGAACTTCTGTCCGTTCGGATGGAACACCGCCTCGAAGGCCAGCGGATCCACCGCGAATGTGCCGATTTGGCTAAAGGGTTCCGGGCTATATATGTAGCCGGTGGTATTCCCGGAATTCTCCTGGGGGAGAACGATTATGTTGGAGGCTTGAACCGGCAACAACAAGACGAAACCAGCAAGCGGAGACAGTAATAACCTGAACATGGGGATCCTCTTCAGAACTAAAGAGATAGAAGGACGCAGCTTTTATAGGTTAACAGAGAAAGGCAACTCTGACAAATAAAATCGGGGTGGACCGAAGTCCACCCCGAAGTGTTTTTCAGACCTGGACAGGTTTAGTTGTCGAGGGCTTCAGCCACGGAGGCGCCGGTGCTGCGACGCAGACCCGCAGCATCCAGGATGAGGGCCAGATAGCCGTGCGCGGTCTGCAGGTTGGACGGATCGCTCACGAAAGCGAAGCCGTGCGCCCAGCGGAAGTTGCACGAGATGATGATGTAGCCCTGGAAGCCAGCGACCGGTTGGATACCGTAATCCGGACCACCGAAGAGCAGGTTGAAGGTGGCAACCTGACCGGAGGGAACAGACTTGTTGAAGGCCTGCGGCGTGGGATCCACACCACCGCCCGCGGTCGTACCGTAGAAGAACACGCGGCAGATACCGGTTTCATTCACGGTGCCAAACGGATCCTTGCTGGCATTCGTCACAGCGATACCGGTGTTGAAGCCGGTCACGCTGCTAACGAACGGATACAGCAGGTTCGTCGCGCAGTTGGTGATCGTGAAGATCGGGCGGACTTCTTCCGGCAGCTGCAGCGCAAAGGCCGGCACCGAAGGATAGCCGTTACCACCGGTGGCCTGGATCGGAGCAAAGTTGCCCGAAGCGTTGGCCACAACACTGGTGTTGGCATCCGTCACGATGCTGGTGGTCGGCGTGAAGGCGATCGCCACGATAAAATCGAAGCGGTCGAGCACGTTGTCCTCAGCGCGGAGAACTTCCCAGAAGAAGACGCCCGTGCCATCGGCGGCAATGGGAACGCGGATCAAGCGGATGCCACCGATTGAGGGGATGCTGTAACCGGCATAGGCAGCGCCAGGGCCAGCGAAGCCAATCGCCGCGCTACCCTGTACGGCAGCCACACCACCCGTTCCCGCGTTGACGGTGAAAGCCTGGGTGGTAAGGGGGGCAAAACCTTCGCGAGCACCATCAGCACTCGCGCCGTCTATGGCATAGGCCGCATTTCTGGCATCGGTTCCCTGACCGATGCAGAAGCCGGAGGAGTTGTCAGCGTTGCGACCGATACGTCCAGCAGCCGTGCCGGAAGCGCAACCCGCACCGGCCGTAACCGGTTGTGCCGAAACATATAGGCGAACTTGCGCCGGGATGCCTGAGAAGCGAGCGCGCAGACGCGTTCCATTGGAAGCAATACCGGCCACATTCAAGCTATTCACGTTGGTGAAGCTGGTGTTGTAGAAGCCAGATTCATTGTTGTAGTTCACAGTCGGGTTGGCCTGGCCAACATTATTCGTGAAGAACTGATTGAACTGAGGATCCTGAACATCCAGGCCGGAGTTGTTGGCAAAGGCGCCACTTGTGCCGCCCGAGTAGCCGCGGCGCTTAAATGCAACGCCATAAGCTTCGGTGAAGCTCAGCGCACCCGTAGAAACGAGGCCGCCAGCTGGCGATGCACCTTCCGTTGGGAAAGCGCCACCCGAAGTGGCGTTCCAGCCCAAGCACTGGGCATAGGGGCCGCCCGAAATCGTGTCAAAGAACAGACCACGTTGCACAAAGCCCACCACGCCCTGAGCATTGTTCAGGACGAGGTTCGCCGGCGGGTTCTGGATCGAAATGAAGGCCTGGATCTGGCCGTTCACCTGGAACGCATTGGCCACCTGCACGCGGATGTTCTTGATGCGGTACACGCGATTGCCGTTACCCGCACCAGGCTGCACTACCGGCACGCCAACGAAGGTGATCGTCTGCTCGTTCGGAACAAAACCGCCACCCACGCCATACTGAGCCTGATAGACATTCAGCGGGTTGCCAGCCGTGGTGCCGCCCGTATTGGAATTAGTACCGGTACCGTAGCCAGAAGCAATCGCGGTTCCATTGTTGAAGAAGTAGTTCTGGCCCGTGCAGACGCCAGCCGTGCCTACCGTGGTGCCGGCGTTAGCGCAAGGATTCTGGTTGCTGATCATGCTTCCTGTGCTCGCCGTGGTCGGTTCATCAATGAACAACAATGCATCCGTCAGGTTGCTCGTGCCGAAAATCCGGTTGGTGATACGGGTACCGGCAACAGTCACGGAAATATTGATCGCCGGTACAACCACATTGGCGAGCGTCACCGTGACGGTGCCACCGCTGTAACCGGTGCACGGCGTAGCGTTGCTGATCACACCGCCAACCCAGCAGCCAGTCGGAAGATTCACACCGGTGCCAAGGTTTGGTACGCTCCCAGCAACATAGCCCGTTGCTGTGTACAATAATTGCGACCCGGCGTTGGCGCCCACGCCGACTGCCGGAATCACTTGGGGAACATTGGGGCTGAACCCGGTTACGAGAGACAGATTGAAGTAGCCGGTGACAGCATTGCCACCGTTACAGGTAACTACGATATCGCCTACAAGCTCGCGCAGCCCTTCGCTTCGAACGACGAGGGGCGAAAAGCTGGTGTTGCAGACGTAGGGATTTGCTTGCGCCTTGGCGGAATCCGCAGCCCCAAAAAAGGAAGCTACGGCCGCTACGGCCAAAAGCATTTTACGAAAATGCGACATTTCCTTCTCCTTGTGAAGTGTTGTCTTGTTTTTTGAATTGATGGAAGTTCTCTTTCAACCTGAGCCTCTTGTTACAGCTTTTGTACTACGACTCAAACCTTTACTACGACTCCAAGCCGAAGCGACTTCTTTTGTAAATCTCTTGGATTTCTGTGCTCGCGGGATTCACGTCGCCGTGATGAAAGCCGCCTGTCACTTTACAGACATTCTAGTAGTAGCAGAATCCATTGCCTCGAGTCAAGGAATTTTCTTGGCAAGATGCTGAAAGTGCATGGGTTACACCCCAATCGCTCCGCTCTTTGTGGCATTCTGACACAACCTGCACCCTTTCGACACACTTTTTCCGGTTTGACCCAGGCCAAGATTAACGAATTGTTAGAACGGCGAGATTCGAAACGGCCTCTCCTTGCCGCAACTGCAGGCCTACCGCCATCCCCGGAACGAGATTCTGGGGAATCTGCGCATTCACCTGGTATAAACCGATAAAGCCTGGGGCGAGACCGGCAAACAGCGGCGTCTGTTCGACCCCGCCAATCGAGACAACAACCGGGTTTTCGACGACCGACAAGCCGTTGCCCGCCGCCCGTACCGCGCCGAGCCCGGTACCGAAGACCGAAATCACTTCTCCCCGGTTCGCGGCATTCACCACACTATTGACACTTCCGTCTGGATTTAGCGCGGCCGCGCTCTGGCGGCTATCCAGTACGAAGATCGCTGGGGCCCGCTCGGCCAGATCCAGCCGCAATTGCGCGGCGCCAAAAGCGGACTCAAGCGTCAAACTTCCTAAACCGGCCCCCGCCCCGGCCGGCAGCACCGTATTCAATTGAAATCCATTCGAAAACAGTACCGGCAAGGTCTGCCCCTCGAAGCGAACACTCGAGCCGGCCTGGCCGGCCAGGGGCAAACCATTTCCGAAAATGCTGACAATCGTCCCCGGCGCCAGACGGCCATCGAAGCTGGCCGCATTCACGATCGCCCCGGCATTGACCTGAATTTGCTCGGGGCTCAGCACCCAATTCTCCCCACTCGGACGCGCCACCCGAAACGCCGCCGGCACGGCGCCGCTGCTGGCCGTGCGGCTGGCCGGGGGACCCAGGCTGGTCAGCGTCAAGAGGTAAGGCGCCTCGGGCACTACGGCCTGATAGGCCGGTGCGCTGCCGTCGCAGAACTGGACGCGGAATTGCCCCGCCGGCGCCGCCGAGCCCGGATGAGCAAAGCTGGCCGGCCACGCCGCCACGCGGCTGCAGGGCTGAGCCGGGCTGGCCAGCTCAAAGGCGCTGCCCGAGTAGGCATGGAAGGCCGGCGCATTCAGTCGCGGCGAAAGCTGAATGGCCGCCGCCAGCGTCCCCCGCCATAGATTCGACCCCAGCGGAAACCCATTCGAATAAGAATTCATTCGCGTTGCGCCAAAGCGCGGCTGCGGATCGCTGATCACCAGATCGCCTTCCGCGGTGAGTCCGGTCACGGTGACAAAGTGAGCGCCCGCCGGCTGACCATCCCGGCTCAGGCTCAATGCGGCAATCACTGGCCCATTGGCGGCAAAAGCCTCACGCAGCCCGGCCAGCGTCGGCTCCACGAAGCCGATACCCAGCGCTCCCCCCGCAAAATCAATGGCCCGGAACAGGTTCGGCTGCGGCTCTCCCCCCGTATCGAGATACCCATCACAGAGCGGCGCCCCCGCCACGTCGCTTGCGCAGAAGGCGCGCAAATAAGCGTTCAACAGCTGTGTATCCGCCAAGCCATTGTCGGCCGGCACCGAGCCGCGCTGCTGATGAAAACGAATCACCGCCGCCAGACTCGCCACCAGTGCGCCCTTGTCGGCCAACCGCAGCGTGCCGGAGCCCACCGTGCCCTCCACATCCTGGCTCATGCGGGGGAAATCCGTCAGAATCTGCTCAGCCGCGCGCGCGCTGAATGTGACCAGTTGTCCGGCCGCCTCAACGCTGGCCAGCGCCACGCCCGCCACCGCCGGCAGACGCAGCCGCGCCTGGGCCGTACCGTCGGCATCCGTCAGCGCCGTCGCATCTACAATCGCCCCGCCCGGTGAGGCCTCAAAGCGCACAGCCACTCCGGCAATCGGATTGCCCGATCCATCCCGCAGCACCACCCGCAAGGGCGCCGGCAAAACCGTACCCGGCGCGCCCGATTGCGCATCGCCCGAAAGACGGCTCAGCGCCGGCCGCAATTCCGCCAGCGAGCGCACCGTGTAGCTGCCCTCGGCAAACACCTGCGGATTGGAGGCCAGAGCGGCCCGGATCACCACCACGCCCGGCCGCGCTCCCGGCGCCGCCGAGGATTCAAAAACAAAGGCTCCGTTCCCGCTGCGGGCATCAAACCCGGCGGCACTGCCGCCCCCGACCGTGAAATGCAACTGGGAATCGGCGGGAAATCCGCCTACCGACACCCGAAAGCGTCCCCCAGGCAGCACGCTGGCCGGGTTGACCGTCAATGCCGGCCGCCGGTCCTTCGACACCACGCGCACCGCTCCCCCCGGGGCGTATTCCAAAAACGCGCCTTCAAATTCCTGCCGCACCAGCCCCGCGCTGGCAAACTCATCCGTCAGCGGCGCCCCGATTTCGCCTGCCGCGCCACCCAACTCCTGGTGCTTGGCCGCAATGACGCCCGCCGTAAGCAGGGCACGCGCCGCGGCGGGAAACTGATACAGCATCCCGGAGCGAAAGCCCTGGCTGAAAACAGCTTGTCCGGTAAAGGACAACGCCTGCACCGTATCGGTCACCGGCGGGCCAAGCGGGCCTGTCTCCGCCCCCAGCGCCAGCCATCGCGTCAGGATCGCGCCCGAGACCAGGCGCACCGGCGAACCTGCCAGCGCCCCATTCTCAAAACGCTGTGTCCCCCCCGCGCTCGCATCACTCAGCGGAAACCCCAGCGCCCCGCCCAAGCCCCCACTGGCCTCAAAAGTACTCAGCAGCCGCCCGCTCAGCACAAAAGCCAGCGGGCTGCTGTCGGCCTTGGCAATTACCACGCGCTCACCGGAAGGCAGCACGATCGCCTCCTGCGCCAGCCCGTTGGCCGCACGCCGCACCGGATTTGCCACCGGCGTTCGCACCGTTAGCCGGTTGCGCTGCACCGCGTCTTGAAAAGTTTGCGTCAGCGCCTGCGTCGGCGCCCCCTCGCCGATTGCACAGCATTGCGACGCCACGAAAATCGTAATCCGGTTGCTGGTCCGCCCTTCGCTGGTGGCCGTGATCAGCGCTGTCCCTCCCCCCACGGCCCGCGCCGTCGCCTGCGTCCCGCTGCCCGTCACCGTCACCGCCCGCCCATTCGAGGTCGACCACACCACATCCCGGTCGCTAACCTGCTCGCCCGTGCTGATCTGCAGCCGCGCCGTCAGCACGCGTGTCTGCCCCACCGTCAGCCGAATCGGATCCTCTCCAGCAATCGACAGGCTCGTGAGCGCCGGCTTCAGCACCGGCGTACCGTTCACCGCATACTCCATCGATCCGCCCTCAAAGTTCTGCCGTCTCCGCCCGTTGGCCAACACCAGTTCTTCCCCGTTCGGCAAACCCAGAATTCCCGTCGGCCCCCCGTTTTGGCTGTAAAGATCCTGTACGGCCTGCCGCAAATAGAAAACCTTACCGCTCGCCGCCCCGGCGGTGATCGAATAGATGCCCCCACCCGTGAACAACTGATAATCGGCGCGCCCGCCGAACGGAGAGATGGCCGGAATCACCGCCACGACCGGCGGACCGACTAATTCGAAGTTCAGCAGCCGCCAACTGCTAAAGATCGCGCCCGACAAGGTAAATCGCGTGTCCGGCGAGCCATTCACCGGTGCATTATCCCAAACGAAAATGCCGAATCCACGGTCAAAAGTCTGATAGAAGCCGGATTGGAAGGTCGCCGCCAATCCCGGCACCGGCACGCTGAAGCGCGCCGTGTCCATGTTGGGAAACCCGGCATTAGAAACACCGATCGAGCTTTGCGTGTATACCGCGTAGACCGGCGGACGCACCTGGCGCACCGCGTTGTTCACACCCAATGTCAGGTCCGGCACGGCGGGACGGATCAGCGCGCTGCGTGTGCCCGTCCGCGCCGCGTCGTTGAATTCCTGGCGAAACCCGCCATTGCCAAAGCTCACCACCTCGGACAGTGGCGGCAACGCCACGGTGGAGAAAAAATCTCCACGCTGGTAGGCCGCCAGAAACTCCTCGCGGATGGTCGGCGTGGTCGCTCCATCTCCCACCTGTATGCTCGATCCTTGCGGGAAGCAGACCGGTGTCAGGCTGAATAGCAATAGAGTGATAATCAGCAGGCGCATTCAGGACGAAATGTAGACTAACACGGCCTTACGCCCAGAGTTGCATTTTTAGTGTTATTGATCCTTCAGGATCTTGTTCAGCCGCTTGAAGCGTCCGCGAATTTCCTCACTCGCCTCCACCACGTCCGGGATATCGTAGATCACCCGTGGCGTCATGAACAACACCAGTTCCGTTCTTTCCTTCGACTTCGAACGGCTGCCAAATACATTGCCCACCACCGGCAGCTTGTGCAAGCCGGGGATGCCGGAGGTGGAAAAGGTATCAGACTCGGTGATGATGCCGCCGATGGCGATCGTGTCGCCATCCTGCAAGGTCACCTGCGTGGAAACATTCCGTTGGGAGAACGAGGGACTCTGAATCGCCGCGCTCGCCGCCGGCGCCTGCGGAGCACTGATCTCCTGATTGATCACCAGTGTCACGATTCCGCTCGGCAAAACACGGGCCGTAATGTTCAGGTTTACCCCCGCGTTGCGCTGCGACACCTGGTTGGCAAACACCGAGCTCCCGCCCTGTTGAATCCCCGCGGCAACGGCCTGGGACGCCAGGGTCGGAACCTGCTGGCCAACTGAGATCGACGCCGGGATATTATCCGTGGCTATAATCTGCGGCGAGTTGATGACTCGCACCCGGCGTTCGTCTTCCTGAGAACTGAGCGCCATCAGCAATTCCCGCGACTGTCCCACCAGCGCTCCCGCCGTCAGATTGATTCCCGATCCCGTCGAGGCGCCCACCAATTGGCGGTTTACCGAGCCGCTCCGCCGCGCGTTCAGGAATGCCTGCACTCCGGCGGCAAATGCGCCCGTCAAGCTCACCTCGTAAATCTTCGCTTCAATCAGTACCTGCCGCGGCGGTATGTCGAGCCGGTTCAGCAGCCGCGCAATCTGCTCATATTCCTGCTGGGTGCACTGGATGAGCAACGTGTTGTCGAAGGGATTTGGCACGATTTTCGGCACTTTGGGGAAGCTCCCGCCCATGCCGCCTTGCCCCTGCTGGCCTACATACGTGCCTGTTCCATCGGCTCGCGCGCCCGGCGCGCCACCGGCCAGACCTGAGGCGTTCGGCTGCATCCCCATGCCCATGCCGCCCATGCCCATACCGCCCATTCCCATCATTCCCGGAAACATACCCATACCACCCATGCCCATCATTCCCGGAAACATGCCCATGCCGCCCATCCCCATCATTCCCGGAAACATGCCCATACCACCCATTCCCATGCCGCCCATTCCCATGCCGCCCATACCCATGCCGCCAAAGCCGCCACCACCACCTCCGCCGCCCCCGTTGCTGTTGTTCGTCAGCGAGGCCAGTGAACTGGTCATGCCGATCATCATCATCATCGTCATCATGGTCGTCATCATCGCGTAAGGGTTGTCCTGCTGCGTGGCATACAGCATCGTCACCGCCATGGCGAGCGCGTCCGCGCGGCCATACTTCACCCGGAACACAAAGTTATCCGTTCCCCCAACGGGCGGCTTCACCGCGATGTCGAGCTTTTCAATCCAGCTCTCCACCTCCTTGAAGGCCCCTGGATTCGGCGCCACCGCCAGCAGCAAATTCAGCCGGTCGATCGGGAGAAACTGCACCGTCGAAGCCTTGCTGGCCAGTGACAGCCCTTTGAAGACATCGCTCAATTCCTTTGCCATGTCCGAGGGCCGGCTATTGGTCAGCTCATAGGTCCGCACCCGCTGGTTGGCCAGCACATCGGAATCAAACAACGAAATCAGATCCATCGTCCGCTTCATGTTGCGGGCGTTGTCAAGCAGGATCAGCATGTTGGCCGGGTCGTAGCTCGATACACTGCCACCCTCGCCCAGGAACTGTGTGATGATCTGCTTGATTTCCCCGGCCGAGGTGTACTTCAGAAAAATCAGGTTCAGCAGAATCTGCTCGTCATTCGGCAGGTCTTTCTTCTCGGCGTTCATCAGCGGGTTTACCGGCAGCCGCGGGACCTCAGCGATCGGCACGATGCGGTAGATGTCGCCCACCTGCACCATGGCCGCCCCGTTGATGCGCAAGATCAGGTCGAAGAGATCGCGCACATTCATCGCCTTGATTTCCCCGTAGGTGTGAATCGTGATGTTGCCACGCACGCGTGGATCGAGAATGTAGTTGATCTTGAGCACGCGCGCCAGCGTATCGATCACCTCCGTGAGCGAGGCGCCAGGCAGATTGAGCGTCATCGTCGGGTTCGCGGGCGGAGCCGGAGCCGCCGTCTGCGGCGCGGTTGCCCCCTGAGGCGCCGCCGGCGTTGCCTGGGGAGCCGCCTGCGCCGGGGCCGGCTGCTGCGCACGCAGCGTCAAGGCAATCAAGAAAGCAATTTGCAGTCGCATTAGCGCTTCGTCTCTCCCTGAGCGGCAGTCTGTTTGCTTCGGTCCACAACCGCTTTTTCCGCCGCGCTCAACTGGTCTTTTTCCTTCACCCACTCGTAGTTGCCGAACGGGGTGATGCGCTTGAAGTACAGCTTGCCCTCGCGCTCCTCCACGCTGACGCCTTCCGGCGCCTGCGCTTTTTCCTCCGGCCGCCCGTCCAGCAACTTCTGGATCCGGGTGTTTTCTTCCTCGCTTACCTTGGAAAATCCAAAAGCCGTCGAGCGGTAGATCACCGGCTTGCCATTCTCCATGGCGCGCCAGGCCCCGTCGGCAATTTTGGTTGCCGAGTAGGGAATCCCCAGCGGACGTCCGTCCGGATGCCGCTTCACGACCGCCGCCCGCGGCGCCGGCTTGCTGGCCGCCACCGGCGCGGCTTGCTGTGCCCACACCAGTCCGGCGATCAGGGTCAAACTCAAGGCAAGGATTCGAATCATGTTTTGCTCCAGTTCAAACTTAGCGGGCCGATTCCCAATAGCAGATCGGGCCAAAAGCGTATTGGTAGGAAACTTTCTTGTAGCCATCGGCAACCGTACCCGCCGGAGAATTGTCCCCCGGGATACAACCGCGCCGCCCCATGCCAATGTCCTGGCCGGGAGCAGGCTTCACATTTTCAGGAATTTTCGGCGGTGGCGCCACGGGAACACTATTCACGTTCGAATTCATCCGCTGGTTGGCCGCCACGGCCGGGGCCTCCGCCTGCCGCGGCGCATCCTCCGGCTTGGGCCTCAGCTCATCGATCGGCTTCGTCACCGGCTTGCCTTCCCACTCAAAGGTGATGTCCTTCTGATTGGCCGCCTTCAGCGTAAATTCCCCGACCTTGTCGCCCAACCGGTAGCCCTGTTGTTTCTCGCGATCGTAGCTCATGAATACAGTCGGCCCCATTCCTATATCCATGACGCCGTACACCAGCGGAAAGTTTGGCATGGGCTTCGGCGGTGGTTCGGGTTTTTTCTCCACGATCACCTGCGGGTTGCGGTCACGCGCGAACAGAAAGCGCTCCGCCACCTCGAAGTACTGCATCGGCTGCAGCCGTCCCGGCGGCTCGGGCGCCGCCACCGGCGCCGGCCCGACGCCCAGCGGCTGAATCCGCAATACCTGCGCCTCGCGCCCCCGCCTGTCCAGCCAACGCCGCCGTAATTCCATACTCCCGGCCACCAGCCCGGCCAGCAGCACCAGATTCAGCATCAACAACGGGCGCCTCATCCCTTACCCCCCGCCGCCGGCTTCTTCAGGATCGAAATCGGCGCTAGAGCCACAAGCGTGAACGCTACCTGAATCCGCTTCTGTTTGGAGTCATTGCTCGAAATACGCAGGTCGCGCCAGGTCAGATACTCCGGCTGCGAGGAAAGCTCCGTCAACAAATTCACCAAACCCTCCACCTGGCAGTCGAAGCTGATGTTCACGATCACCTCGAGGTACTCACTGGCCGGCCGGATCGTGCCGAGATCAATCGAGCGAATCTCAACGGCCGACCCCTGCGCCCGCGCCACGCGGCGAAACAACTGATTCAACTGCACCACGGCCTGCGCCGTCGTGTCGGCCTGGATCAACCGCTTCTCCCAGCTCGCCAGACTCGCCGCCAGTTTCTTCTGATTCTCTTCTAGGGCCGGCAGCGTGGCCGCCTGCATTCGGCTTTTCTCCAACCGCAACCGCGCCGTCTCCACCGCCGCGGCCTTATCGAGCACCGGGGCTTCCCCCGCCGCTGGTTCCGTCCAAAAATACACCGCCACCGTGACCAGCAGCACCGGCACCAGCGCCAATACCAGCTTTCTTTCGCGCTCCGTCAATCTTTCGAGCATCAGCGCACCCCCGCCGGTTGTGGTGGCGGTGGCGCCACTTTCGGCAAATTCGCTGGCAGACCAGCGCCTGCCGCCGCCGCGGCCTTCCCGGCCTGCGGAAATTCCCGCTTGGCCCGAATCTGAAATACTTCCTTGCCGTTCGGCGTGCGCGACGGCGGGGCCATGAACTCCGAATCGCGCAACAACGGCGAGGCATCGAGCATCTTCAACAGCTCGAGCGCCTGATCAAATTCTCCCGTCAACACTACCTCATTCCGCGTCATATCGAGCCGCTGCACCCAGGCCGACAACGGCAACAGCCGCGTCAACTCCCGCAGCAACTCGAGATCCTGGCCGGGATAAGCCGCCGCCTCGGACAAAAACTTCAAACGTTGTTCGGTCGATTGAATCGCACTCTCGGCCTGCCGCACCTGTTTCAGCCGCGGCGTCAGCCGCCCGGTCTCCTGGTCCAGGCGCTCGAGCAGCCGCCCGTTTTCGTAATCCTCATAGCTTGCATACCCCACCCCCAGCACCACCAGCAGCAGCACCAGTACCGCCGTCGGCAGCCATCTCAACCGCGAACTGCTCTTTCGCTGCTCCACCGGCAGCAGATTCACCGGCAGAATCAGCCGCGGCAGGGCACTGGCCAGCGCCGCCACGTAGGCGAGCGGCCGCGCCACATCCTGTTTGTCCGATACCGGCAGAATCGACGCCAATCGCACCACCGGCGCCCCTTCCGGCAACCGGATTTGCGCCGCCGTCGCATACACCCCGCGCTCCCCGGCGCCCGGCAGCTTCACGCAGTACAACGGCGCCGCCTCTGTCTCTCCATACAACAGCAGGCCATCATCCTGTTCGTGGACCGCCAGGAACTCACTCACCGGCGCATCCTGCAAAACCCGTATCGCCGAATACACCGCCGCCGCCGGGCTGAGAAACGCCGCCACCGCCACCCCCGCCTCGGCAAACAGCGTCGCATAATCCTGGATCACTTCCTGCTTGGCGACCGCCACCGACACATGCGTCCGCCGCGCCCCGCTGAGCCGCCCAAAGGAATGCACCGCTTCCTCCTCGGCAAACGGGTGCAACCCATCGAGCTGGTAGCGCACCGCCGCGGCCAGCGCATTCGATTCCACCCCGGGCATCGCCAGCGTGCGCGCCACACAGTCCTGCGATGGCAATAACACCGCCGCGGCCACATGCTTTAATTTATGCCGCTCAAGCAGGACCCGGTACTCCTCTCCCCATTCCGCCGCCGGCCGCTCCCGGTAGCGCACGATCTCGATCGCATCAATCACCCGGATCCCCCCCGGCCGCACCACCACGACGCTCACATACAGGTCCGCCGCCCCAATCTCGATTCCCACCCCCGAACCAATGCTCTGCCATCGGCGCAGCGCCGGGATCTCCGTTTGGTGAGCCAGTTCCGTGGCGTATTCGATTCCGGCCGGTGTCAATTGCGCGTCTCCCTCAAGGCTCCCTCGAGCCACACTGCATCCGCGGCCGCCGTCTCGCTATAGCTTTGGTCATTCCAGCGCAGGTTCGTCCATGGGTCCACCCAAACGTAGCGCGAAAAAACCGGCGTGTATTTCACAGTCAGCGCCACCGTCCGCCGCGTCGCCGACAATCGGCCATCCGGCAAGCGAAAGCGGCCCGTCGCTCGAATCTGAAATACATCCCCTAAATCCATGCTGAGGGGAATCCCCGCCTGAGCCAGCCGGCCCAGCACCACGCTTAGGTCATAGCTGCTGCGCCGGATCTCCGCCATCTGCCGTGCTACCGGCGCCGGCATGCCATTCAACATGAGCAGACTCGGATGCGTACTCAATGCGTCCCTTGCCCCGCCTTTCACAACCTCTCCACTGAGATAATCCACCAGCCCCCCCAGGTTCACCAGGTTCCCATCCGGCATCCGCGCGTATCGTCCATAAACCATCTCTGATGTGATTCCAGGCAAAAGCAGCAATTCTTCGACATTTTCCATGGACGCAATCGAAGGCCGAAAAGCCGGAGGCGCCGCAAAATTTTCCCCCAATGCCATCATCCCCACCGGATCGAGGTTGAAGGCTTGCCGCGCGATCTGCTGCGCCGAAACCTCGTTTTCCCCAGTCAATTCCAGCAAGTTCGCCAATAGTTGCGGGTGCAATCCGCGCAACGGCAGCTTGGCTCCCTCCGACAACAACTCGACAAACGTATCCCCAAACTCCTCGCGAAAATAAAAACGCCTCCGTCCGGCAAAACGCTCCGCCGGCGGCGATCCGATCATCGTTTCTTCGTTGCGCAGCAAAAACAGGATCCGCTGCACCGCCCCCCGCGCCAGATAATACGACCGCACACTCTCCTGGCTCGCGATGGCCCGCTCCGTTTCCGCCCGCACCGTGTCGGCCACCGAAAACGCAATCGCCGACAACGCCGCCGTGAGCCACAACACGGCCAGTAGCGCCGTTCCCCGCTCCCTAGTAGACGACATCATCAAAGCTCCGGTTCTTCACCAGTAAAGGCGCGTATATCGTCGAGGGCGGAACTTGATTCGCCTTGATTTCGAGCGGCGACATCGCAATTCGCATCGCCGATGGCCAATCGGGATAGGCCCAGCCGCTGAACCAGCCCTCCATCCCATTGGCCGGGTCGATACGGCGGTAGCCAAAACTGCATTCTTTGAGCCGGTCCGCCAAGATAAACGTGTTCGCCTGCGCCACAAACGGCAATCCACATCGCAGCACAAAACTGGGCTTTCCCAGGTAGGGCTGCTCGTTCAGCAGAAGACGCACGCCCCCGTTCGGGCTCGGCCCCACGAACAATTCCACGATCTGCGGCCGCCCCCGGTTGCCTTCCGTCAACGAATACGACGAAACAAAACGCACCCCCTGCGGCATCCCGGAAAACCCCACCGGCTTTCCCCCGCACGGCGCCAGCACCGGAATCAGACCCTGCAGGATCTGATCGAGCGCCCGCTGGCTCGCCACCACCCGCCGGTTGAAGTCCACCTTATCCTCAATCTTGTTCATCGAGGTGAAGGACACATTCAAAACCATCGCCATGCTGACGCTGATCGCGGCAAACAGGCTCACCGCCAGCAGCAATTCGATCAACGTGATCCCCGCCTCACCCCGCCTCATGGCACCCGCACCATCCGGTAGGATTCCAGTTGCATCGTCCGCCGCCGGTTGCCCGATTCAATCCAGGTCTCCAGCCGCACCCGCTCCAGTTGTTCCCGCGTTGTCTGCCCCATCGGACTCGCCGTCAGAATCAGCGCCCGGTATCCGGCCGTCGCCCTCTTCTGTGCTGCGTCCATCTGGAGCGCGCCCTCGATCACTCCCCCCCGCGGCAGGTTCTGCACCGACAACAACTCATCCATCTTGCGCTTGCTCAAAAACGTCAGCCGGTCGATATCGCTCGTCCGGAACAGATTGCCCGTCGACACCGACAGGTTCGACAACAGCGCCCCCACCGCCACGGCCAACAACACCGCCGCCACCAGCACTTCAATCAGCGTAAATCCCCGCTCGCCTCTACTTCTTTGTGTTCGCATTCGCATTCACATTCACATCCATCACGCGCGCCGCGCCGGTAATCGGATCGAGCTTCACCTGCCGCATCGAGCCGCGCTGCGTCTCCAACTCCACGATCAACTGCGGCGGCGCCCCGTTCGGATACACGATCAAATAGCGGTCCTTCTTCGCCTCATCCAGATACAGCGCCGGCAGAATCCGCCGGATCCGGATCCCCGGTGGAATCGTGAAAAACTGATCCCGCCGGCTCTCCGCCGCCCGCAATACGATCCGGTTCTCGAGCGGTTGGATCAACACCTGCACCGGCGCCTGCCGCCGGTCCGCCGTATTGATCGCCACGTTCAACGCCGAGGCCACTGTCGTCGAGGCGCTGCGCAGCCTCAGCCCGTCCAGCCCTGCCGAAAACGAGGGAAAAGAGATCGCCGCCATCAGCCCGATCACGCCCACCACCAATAGCATCTCGAGCAGCGTAACCCCGCTCTCGGCGCCTCGTCTCCTCATCTAGCGCGCCGAAGACGAACTGATGTCGGCATTGATCCCCGTGCCGCCGGGCTGCCCGTCGGCCCCTAGCGAAACAATGTCCGGCTCGTCGGGAAACACACCGGGAAACTTATAGATAAACTCGCGGCCCCACGGGTCAAGCGGCACATCCGACTGCAGATACGGCCCATCCCAGTTCGGCACATCCGCCGGGCGAAAGCGCAATACCTTCAAACCCTGCTGCGTCGTCGGAAAATTGCCTGTCGAATTCTTATACAGCAACAACGCCTGGTTGAAGCTGTTGATCTGCGTGCGCGCGCTCGTCACCTTCGCGCTGTCTGCGGCCTTGAACAGCCGCGGGCCCACAATCGAGGCAAACAAGGCGATGATCGTCACCACCACGAGCATCTCGATCAGCGTCACACCCGCCTGCCGGCTGCGGCGGCGGTTCCGGATTTCCTGTTTCATATCAGATGGCAACCTCATTAATACTGGTAATGGCCAGGAGCATACTGAGAATCAGTGCCCCCACTACGATGCCCATGGTAAGGATGAGCAACGGTTCAAACAAAGAAGTAAAGCGCTTGATCGCATCGCGCGTATCGTTTTCATAAATGTCGGCCATGCGCGTGAACATCTCGTCCAGCTTCCCCGTTTCCTCGCCCACGCTCAGCAAATGCGAGGCCAGCGACGGAAACTGTCCGCAGCGCCGCAGCGGTACCGCAATCCCTTCCCCTCGCTTCACGCCCTGCGCCACGCTGTCGAGCGCCCGCGCAATCCGCTGATTCGCAAGCGTACCCCCAGCAATCTGAATCGATTGCACCAGCGGCACCGTGTTCGATACCAGCGTCGCCATCGCTCGCGCGAAGCGCGCCGTCTCCGCCTTGCGCAGCGCATCGCCCAGCAGCGGCACCCGCAGCCGGAACTCATCCCACCACCACCGCCCCTTCTCCGTCCGGATAAAGCTCGCAAAGCCCACTCCAAAGGCGATGAGCCCCAGCCCGATCAGCCAGCCCCAGGCCTGCAAGAACTCGCTCGTGCGCAGCATCACCAGCGTCGGCAGTGGAATCGTCATCCTCCCGCCCTCGAATATCGTCGCGAACTTCGGCACCACGAAATACATCAACACCACGATCGCCCCCACGCCCGTGATCGCCAGCAGCAGCGGATACATCATCGAACTGATGATGTAGCCCCGCAATTCATCGCGGTTCCGCTCAAAGTGGCTCAACCGCTGAAACACCACCGACAGCGACCCCGACGCCTCGCCCGCCCGCACCATGTTCACGTAAAGATCGGAAAAGTACGTGCCGTGCGTGCCGAGGGCATCGGCCAGCGTCTTCCCCCCTTTGATCAGCCGCAAAATATCAATCACAACCGCACGAAACGCCGGCTTCTCGGTCAACTCGCTCACGATCGTCAGTGCCCGGTCAATCGGCACGCTCGAGTTCAGCAGCGTCGAGATTTCCTGCGTGAAAAACAACACATCCCGCCGCTTGCCCGCTCCCCATTCCGGCAGCTTCAGTTCAAAACCGCCCGACTTGCCCAGCCCAATATAAATCGGCGTCAGCCCCTGCCGCCTTAGCTCCGCCGCCACCTTCTTCTCGTTCTCAGCCGTATGGGTGCCCGTGCGGGTCTTCCCGTCATTGGTCACCGCGCGGAACTGATACGTTGTCATCGCCGCTTAAAACTCCTGTGTCACGCGGATCACTTCATCCGGCGTCGTCATGCCCGTCGCTACTTTTTCCCACCCATCCTCGCGCAGGTTCCGCATGCCGTTGCGGCGCGCCGCTTCCGTCAGCACGCTGGCGTCTTCGTTGCGCATGATCAGCCGCCGGATCTCTTCGTTCAACTGCATCAGCTCAAAGATCGCGATGCGTCCGTGATAGCCCGTTCCCAGGCAATTCTCGCAGCCCGCGCCGCGAAACACCGGCACGGTTGCCCCCAGCGGCGTGATCGCCTCCCCGTTCCGGGTCTTGCACTGCTGGCAGATGCGCCGCACCAGACGCTGCGCCAGCACGGCCACAATCGAGCTCGTCAACAAATAATTCTCCACGCCCATGTCCGTCAGCCGCGTAATCGCGCTCGGGGCGTCGTTGGTGTGCAGCGTCGAATAAACAAAGTGGCCCGTCAGCGCCGCGCGGATCGCGATATCCGCCGTTTCCCGGTCGCGGATTTCCCCCACCATGATCACGTCCGGGTCCTGGCGCACGATGTGCCGCAAACCCGCGGCAAAGGTCAACCCGATCGCCGGGTTCACGTGAATCTGATTGATCCCGTCCATCTGATATTCGACCGGATCCTCGATCGTGATGATCTTGCGCTCGCTCTTGTTCGCCCGCTTCAGCGCCGAATACAGCGTCGTCGACTTACCGCTCCCCGTCGGCCCCGTCACCAGAAAAATACCGTGCGGCAACTCCGTGAAATGCTCCATCAACGACAACATCTGGTCGTCGAAACCCAAACTGCGCAAATCGTAAAAGCCCGTCGCCGAACGGTCGAGAATACGCATCACCACGCTTTCGCCATACAGCGTCGGCAGCGTCGAGACGCGCAAGTCCACCTCGCGGCCCAGCGTCTTGATCTTGATGCGGCCGTCCTGCGGCAGCCGCCGCTCGGCAATGTTCAATTTCGCCATCAGCTTCAGCCGCGAAATAATCGCCGCTTTCATTTCCCGCGGCGGCGGCTCCTGGTTCTGCAACACGCCGTCGATGCGAAACCGGATGCGGAATTCCTTCTCAAACGGCTCGATGTGAATGTCGCTCGCCCGCGCCTCCACCGCCGTCGCGATCATCGTGTTCACTTGCCGGATCACCGGCGCCTCGCTGGCCATGTCACGCAGGTGCTCGAGATCCTCGCCCGCCTCCGCGTTGCCAAACTCATCCGCCGTCTCGGTCCGCCGTCCGTCAGCATAGTGCCGCTCGATGGCCTCGATCAGCTCGTTTTCGCTCGCCAGCACCGGCGTCACCCGCAACCCCGTGGCATGCGTCACGCTCGTGATCACTTCAAAGTCGAGCGGGTCCGCCATCGCCAGCGTCAGCTCATTGCCGTCAAAGCTCATCGGATAAATCTTCGACTGCCGCAAAAACCGCGGCGAGAGCTGATCGATCTCCGGCCCGCTCGCCGGTGGCCCATCGATCGTCACCAGCGGTACGCCCAACTGCGCGCTCAACTCCGCCATCACTTCCCGCTGCGCGACAAATCCCAGATCCACCAGAATCTTGCCGATCTTGTCGCTGCGTTCCTTCTGCAGCGCCAGCGCCTGATCCAGCTCATCGGCCGAAATCAGCTTACGGGCTATAAGCCTCTCACCCAGTTTCGCGGGAGCGTGCATCGCGGCGCCTAAAACTCCTGTACCCGGATGGCCGCATCCATGGCCGCCGCCGTGCGCGCCGCCACCAATTCCCGCCGCGCGCCCTGCATAACGATCTGCGCCGGCAAACCCGTTGAATCCTCCCACGCCCGCCGGAACACCGACACCCCCAACACCACCTTCTCTTCGGCCGGCAACTTCTCAAGCGCCACCGCCGCCGACACCAACTGCGCCCGCATCGCCTCCTTCAGCAGCGGCAACCGCTCCAGCTTCTTCTTCCTCGTCGCCGCCAGCATCTCCTTCGACGGCACCGTAAACCCGAAGGTCCCGACGCCCGGCGTCGACAACAGTTGCAGCTCCGCGCTAAACACCACCCCAAACTTATCCAGGTACAGCCCCCGCGTCATCCCCAGCAACAGAAACGGCTCGTCAAACAACGTCTCGAGCCGCTGGTCAATTCTCTTTTCGAGCGGCGCCAGCATCGCCCGCGTCACCACCGGCTCGCTTACCGCTGCCACCAGCGTCAACGCCACCACCATCAATCCAATTCCCTTACGCATCGCCTTACTCCTGGTTGGGCCCCGCGCTCAGGCCCGCGTTCGTCACATAAAGCCGGTTCAACTGCTTGCGCAAAATCGTCTCGTTTTCCTGCATCGCCGCCGACACCATCTGCAATTCCTGGCTAAACCGCTTCTCGCTTTGCTCAACAGCCAACTTCACTTCCTCCCGCGTCCGCGCCGCCGCCCGCTGTTCCACCTCGGCCACCGCCCGGCTCACCGCCGTCTCAATGGCCTGCTCCACCTGCGGCTGACTCAATCCCGCCGCCACCGGCACAGCCGCCGGCCCTGGCCGCACCAGATATCCGTGGGCCACAATCGCCACCGCCAGCATCGCCACACCGGCAAACACCAACCTTCCGCTACCCCAGAACCGTTGCCACCAACTCGGCTCAAACACCGGATCCGACACAAACGCGATCCGCCGCGGCATCTCTTCTTCCCTCACCCCGCGCAGCGCCGTCAGCGTCAACTCCAGCCGTTCAAATTCTTCCCGCAACTCCGGCTCGGCCGCAATCGCGCGCCGCGCTGCCTCGCGCTCGGCCGCCGTCCCCTCTCCGAGGGCAAATCCTTTGAGATCGATGGCTTCGTTTTCCATCCGCTTCATCCCTTCACGGGCGCCAGCGCACCCTTTAGTACATCGAGCGCGGCATAAAGCCGCGATTTAATCGTCGACAGCGGTACATCTAAAATCTCCGCCATCTCTTCAAACTTGAATCCCTGAAAGATCTTCAACACAACCGCTTCCCGCTGCTCGGCCGTCAGCCGCCCCAGCGCACGCTCCACCGCCAAGCTCATCTCCACCGGAAACATCCCGTCCCGCAGATCCGCCGTCGGCGGCTCAAACAGCAATTCCGCCGTGTCCGGCCGGTTCCGCCGCAGCAGCGAGAACGCTTCATTGTGGGCGATGCGAAACAGCCAAGGAGAAAACCGCTCCACATCGCCCAGTTTGGTCAGATTCTGATAAGCCTTGAGAAAAACGTCCTGCGTCAGGTCCAACGCGTCCTCACGTTGACCCACAATCCGCAACAGGTAATTGAACACACGTTTCTCGTGGCGTGAAACGAGCAGGTTGAACGCGTCCACACTGCCCTCGGCCGCCTTGATTACGAGATCCCGATCCTCTACCTCGCGGAAGATCAACTTCTGACTCCGTTCTTCTAGACGGCTCCGCCCGCCGGAAAAGTCGATTCCATCTCAAAATTTCCTGCCAACCACCCGTCTAATAGCCGCCCGGCACTCCCGCCGCCGCCACCACAATCGCTTCGAGGCCCGCCCGCCGCCGGTACTCATCGAGAATCACCCCCGTCGCCGTCGCCCCCACACGCGTCACCCCAATCGCCCGCACCCGCAACAACGCATCCAGATCCCGAATCCCCCCCGCCGCCTTCACCTGCACCCCCGGCGCCGCATGCGCCCGCATCAGCCGCAAATCCTCATCCGTCGCCCCCGACGTCCCATAACCCGTCGACGTCTTCACCCAGTCCGCCCCCAACCCCGAACAAATCTCACACAACCGAATCTTCTGCCCCTCGTTCAAGTAACAGTTCTCAAAAATCACCTTCACCTTTTGCCCCGCTGCATGCGCCGCCTCCACCACCACCCGAATGTCGGCTTCCACATACGCCCAGTCCCCGCTCAATACCTTCGAGAGATTCACCACCATGTCCAGTTCCTCGCCCCCATCGGCAAGCGCACGCTCCGTCTCCGCCAGCTTGATCGCCGTCGTGTGCCCCCCATGCGGAAACCCGATCGTCGTGCTCGCCTTCACCGCCGACCCCTTCAACTGCTCCGCGCAGCGCTTCAGCGCATACGGCATAATGCACACACTCGCCACATCGTAGGCCAGCGCCAGCAGGATTCCCTGCTCCAGCGCCCCTTCCGTCAGCGTCGGGTTCAGCAGCGAATGGTCAATCATCTTGGCGGCGTTCAGATAGGCGAGTTCCATGGTTGCCTTCGCCGCTCAGTATATCTTGCCGCTCCCCCCTCCCTTGCCGTATGCTGGGCGTGTGCGCAACGCTTCAATACTTGTTCAACTGATAATTTTATCCCATTCCCATTTGTTCGCACAGGTTTCCAACCGCACCGGCGCTTTCTCCGGCCGCCTCCTCGACCCCCAAGCCGTCCCCATCGCCGGCGCTCTCATTCGCGCCACCAGCCTCGACACCAATCTCCTGCGCGAGACCCGCTCCGACGACCAGGGCGCCTTCCTCATCGCCAATCTGAATGCCGGTCCCTATTCCCTCACCATTCAGGCCCCCGGCTTCACCGGCAAAGAATTTCCCGAAGTCCTCATCGCCTCCGGCCAGACCCTCTTCGAGCAAATTACCCTCCGCCTCGCCTCGGTCGAACAAAAATTAGACGTCGTCGAACAGATCCCCATTCTCGACATCGCCAGCGCCTCCCCCGCCGTCACCTTCGGCTATGAACGCATGGAGCATTCTTCCTCCCAGGGCCGCAACTACGTCAATTTCATCCTCACTGCCCCCGGCATGACTCCCGCCTCCGGCCAATCCACCGGCCGCAGCCCCGCCGCCTCATGGAACGTCAATAACGATTCTGGCTTCACCTCCGGCGGCATCCGCTCCCGCAACAATTCTGTCTCCATCGACGGCACCGACAACCGCGACGAAACCACCGGCGCCATTCGCGTCTCCGTGCCGCTCGAAATGATCCAGGAACTGCGCATCTCCGCCAACACGATCTCGGCCGAGCTCGGCGGCGCCGCCGGCGGCGTCGTCAACATCGTCACCCGCTCGGGCTCAAACACCCTGCACGGCCACGGCGAGTTCCTCCTGCAGAACGAAGCTCTCAATGCCCGCAATCCCGAATTCGCCATCCCCGGCCGGCCCCGCCTCCGCCGCACCCAGCCCGGGGCCTCCGCCGGTGGCCCGCTCGCCCGCGACCGCACCTTCTTCGCCCTCGCCGCCGAAGCCTACCGCGAAGATTGCGATGAATGGAGCGAAGCCTTCGCCACCCTCCGCCCCGGCAACACCTTCCGCGCCGGCGAGCGCAACTATCAATACTCCGGTAAGCTCCAGCACATCTTCAATCGCACGCACACCGGCGCGCTCCGCTATGCCTATTCCCTCGGCCGCGTACGCGAAGGCGTGCAGGGTATAGAGAACCACAGCGATTACTCCGCCCGCGGCTCCTCCCGCATCGCCGACCACTCCCTCGTCGCCAACCTCTCGAGCGCCTTCTCCGTCTCGCTCGTCAATAGCCTCACGCTCCAGTACGGCCGCCGCGGCGCCGGCCTCACCCCCAACTCCCGCGATCCCTTCGTCGAAATCCCCGGCATCCTGAGCTTCGGCCAGGGTCCCCGCCTCGATCAGCAGCGCGCCGAAGCCCACCTCGAAGCCGTCAATGGCCTCACCTTCCTCCGCGGCCGCAACGCCCTTTCCTTCGGCATCAGCCTCCACCATGTCACCCTCGATTCCCGCCTCGCCAACCGCTTCGGCGGCATCAGCCTCTTTCCCACCCTCGCCGCCTGGCAGGCCAACCAACCCGACTTCCGCCTCCGCGCCCTCGGCTCCCCCGCCACCTCAATCCAAACTACCCCCCTCGGCTTCTGGCTCAACAACCGCTGGCAGGCCCGCCACGGCCTCACTCTCGAGGCCGGCCTCCGCTACGATTACCAGATCCTGCCCGCCGCCTTCCGCGCCCCCCGCGCCAACTTCTCCCCCCGCTTCGGCATTGCCTACAGCCCCGGCGCCACCCGAAAATCCGTCTTCCGCCTCGGCCTCGGCCTCTTCTTCGACCGCTACCCCCTCGCCTTCCTCAACGAAGCCGTCCAAAAGGACGGCCGCCAGGCCTGGGAACAATTCGAATACCCCACCCTCAAGCTCAGCTTCCGCGCAATCTATCGCCCCGCCTCCCACCTGCCCGCCACCTACGGCGCCAAGCTCACCGCCGGCTTCGAGCGCCAGCTCAATTCCGACACCACCCTCTCTGTCGACTTCAGCCGCGTCCGCGGCCTCCACCTCCCCCGCATCCGCAATACCAACGGCGGCCTCCCCGCCCTCTTCACTCTCGAGCAGAATGCCACTTCCAGCTACTCCGGCGCCACCGTCACACTCAGCCGCAAGATGACCAGCGAGTTCGGCTACCTCCTCTCCTACACCGCCAGCCGTACCCTCGACAACGGCTCTGACTTTGACGAACACCCCCAAAATCCCCTCAACCTCGCCCCCGAATGGGCCCGCAGCCGCCAGCACCAGCGCTACCGCCTCACCGCCACCGGCCTGTTTGAAGTGGAAGCGCTCGAAAAGCTTTCCCCCAAGCTCGCTCACATCCACATCGTCCCCACTCTTGCCTTCGGCTCCGGCCGCCCCCTGCCCGCCCTCGAGTCCGCCGACCTGCTGCGCACCGCCGCCTACCCCTTGAGCGCCCGCCCCGCCGGCCTCGGCCGCAACCCCTTCACCACCCCCGCCAACTCTTCACTCGACGCCCGCGTCTTCAAGGAAATCCACTGGGAAGAGAAACACCTCCGCCTCCAGGCCGGCGTCGAAGCCTACAACCTCCTCAATCATTCCAACCCCATCCGCTTCATCCCCTACTACCGCGCCAATTACGCCGACCCGATCGAGTTCAGCCCCGCCCGCCAGCTTCAGCTTTTCCTCCATATGGAGTTCTAACTAGCGGTTTTTCGGCATCAACCGGATCGTCACCCCACCCACCACCGTCACCGGATAGCCCGGCGTCACGTGAAACCGCTCCATCGGCATCTGTCCCCGCAACCGCGACGTATACAAATCCACCGTCTCGTAATACGTCCGGTCAAACACATTGTCCACCGTCAGATTAAAGTCCATCCAACGCGTCAGCCGCCGCGACAGGCTCACGTCCGTCACGCTGTGCCCCGGCGCCCGTTGCGGATTTTCCCCCTCCCCATTCACCCGAAACCGGTTGATCCCCCGAAACCGCACCGACCCCGACCACCCATGCCACTCCGTCAGCGTCAGCCCCACATAGCCGACAAAATGCGGCGCCCGGTCCACATACTCCCGCGGTGTCGTCCCCCGGTAAAACGAGTTCAACACCTTCGTCAAACTCGCGTTCAACGAGAGATACCGCGTCACCTGCGACGATGTCTTCACCTCATAGCCATAGCTCCGGCTCGGCCCCACCAGTTCATTCGACCCGTCGTCGGCCACATAGAGCATCTCGTTCGAGCGGTCAATCCAGAACAAATTCGTCGCCAGCGAATAGCGCCCCTTGTTGTGCGACGTGCCGAAGGAGTAAAAATCCGTGCTCGCCACAATCGGGCTGTTCCGGTCGGCGAGAAACGCGCGTGCATTCGTGCTCGTCACCGCCCGCCCATGGTTGGCGTGCAGCGTCAGCGGCTTTCCCAACCACGGCGTGAACGCAAAACTCGCCTTCGGCTGCCACAACCCCCCGCCCGCCCGCGGCCGGTCCCCCGCTTCCATGCGGTTCCGCGCGCTGATTCGAAAATCGTCATAGCGCAATCCCCCGCCCAACTGGATCTTTCCCTTCGCCAGCACCAGATTCTCCTGCACAAAATAGCCCGGATTGTCGATCCGCACATTCGCCGCCGTCACCAGATCCGTTGGCACCCTCCCGATCCGGTCGTATAACTTCAGATTCAATTGGTTCCCTAAATAATTCACCCCCCCGGTCAGATTGCCCAGCGCCCCGCCCAACTGGTGCGGCTTGTTGTAGCTCACATTCAATTGCTGCTGCAGCCGCGAATCATGCTGCCCAAACCCGTCCCCCTCTTCCGGATTGTTCAAAAAGAACGTGAAATTCGAATACAGATCGAATAGCACCCGGTTTACCATCCCGTTGGCCTGAAACCGCTCCCCATTCGCCCGCTCCTTCGTGTAATACCCCGTCACCGTCGCCGACTTCGACAAACCCCCATCCGTCGGATCCACATACCCGAATATCGGCAGCTTCCCCGACTCGATCTGGTCGAGCGGCAACTGTCCCGCGCTATGGAAATCGTTAAACGCCCCCAGTAACCGGAACCCGACGTTCTCCCCCGGCCGCAGCGTGCGGAAAAGCGCCGCCGTAAAGTTGTCGCGTGTGTACAACAACGGCTGTTCATACGGACCGTCCGAGTAACTGTATTCATTTGCAATTAACCCCCGCGTGTTGCCCCAGTCCGGGCTGTAGGCCGCAAACGCCCGCCTCGTATTGAATTGCCCAAACTGCACCCGCCCCGTTACCTTCTGCGGCATCTCCTCCCGCGTCTTGATGTTCACCACACCCAACCCGCTGAATTCTCCATATTGCGAGTTGAACGGCCCGTTGATCAGATTCACCGCCTCCACCAATTCCGGGCTCAACCCCTTCAACGCCCCGAGATACCCATGCGCATGCCCGCCGCTCACCTGGTTCACCAACATCTCATCCAGATTCATCCGAATCCCCCCACCCGTGCCCCCATGATCCAGGTTGAAGCCGAACCGCCGCACCTCAAGTGACTTGCCCCCGCCCGCATGTTGGCCAAAATTCAGCCCCGCCCCCAAGGTCTGAAAAATCTGGTCATCCCGTGTAAACAAGGTTTTGTTGAATATCGCCGCGTCCCGCTGGTCCACCGCCGGCTCCACCACCCGCTCATTCACCGTCAACACCGCCTCGGCTCGCGCCAGCGCCCCCAGTTTCAGATCCACCACCAGGGTTCCACCCTTCATCTCCAGCAAATCCGTCGTCACCGGGTCAAACCCCGCTACTTCCGCCACAAATGCATACGGCCCCGCCCCCACCACCCGCACCATGTAAGCCCCGTTTTCCCGCGTCCCCACCGTATACCGCACCCGCCCCAGCCCATCAGTCACCTTCACAATCGCATGCGGCACCGGCCGCTCCTGCGTGTCGATCACCGTCCCGCTCACCACCGTTTCCACTAGACTCTGCGAATAAAGCGAACCAATTATCAATAAATATAATGCAAAGAAGCGGCCCGATAAACCCATAAAGAGAATCTAGCAAGCTATAACCGATCTTTTATGATTTTCCCGTGAACGGCCTGAATTCGCCCGTCAGCGGATCGTCCTTACTTCTCCGCCGTCACCAGAATCGTTTCGAAGTACGGCGCCTCTGCCTCCCGGTGCACCACGGCCATCTCCACACTCTTAAACCGCGCCTTCTTCAGCATCTCCCCCAACTCCACCTGCGAAAACCCGAGCCACAAATCGGCATACATCTCCCGCGCCTCCTCAAAACCGTGCCGGTTCAGATCGAGAATCATCAGCTTGCCCCCCGGCCGCAGCACGCGATGCGCCTCCCGCAGCGCCCGCTCCGGGTGCAGCGCATGGTGCAGGCTCTGGCTGAACAGTGCCAGATCCACACTCCCCGCCTCGAGCGGCAGCTCCTCCAAATCCCCCTGCCGGTACTCCAGATTCTTCACTCCCGCCTTGGCCACCGTCTCCCGCCCATAGGCCACCATCTGTTCGCTGTTATCCACCGCGATCACCTTCACCGCCCGCTGCGCCAGCATCAGCGACAGCGTCCCCTCCCCCGCCCCGATATCCACGATCGTCATCGGCGGCAACAGCTTCAAAAACATCTCCGCCAGCGATTGCCAACTCCGCCCCGGCACATAATGCCGGCCGAATCGCCCCGCCAACTCATCAAAATACGCCCGCACCCGGTCCTTGCGCTTCTTCATCGCCAACCGCAGGCCGCTATCGTCCTCCCCCGCCTCGGGAATCTCCGCCGCCGTCGCCTCAATCAGCTCCGTCACCGTCCGGTCCCCGATATACCGGTACAGATGCTTTTGCCCGCTCTTGCGCAGATCCACCAGTTGCGCCTGCTTCAATTGCGCCAGCGTCATCGAGATCCGGCTCTGGCCCATGCCCAGAATCTCCTGCAACTCCGCCACGCTCAACTCCTCCTGCATCAGCAGCCGCAAAATCCGCAGTCGCGATTCGTCGCCCAGCAACTTTAGGCTCTTTAGCAGGGTAGGCATAGTGTGGAAACCCGAGTGTATCAATAAATCATGATGAGTTCAAAATTTGTGCTATGCTGGTCTCATGTCTGCAACCGCAACCAAGATTGCGACCGAATACAAGGTCGCCGACCTCGGCCTCGCCGAGTGGGGACGCAAAGAGATCTCCGTCGCCGAGCATGAAATGCCCGGCCTGATGGCAATTCGGGCCAAATACGCGAAAGAAAAGCCGCTCGCCGGGGTACGCATCACCGGTTCGCTGCACATGACCATCCAGACCGCCGTGCTCATCGAGACCCTCATCGATCTCGGCGCCGATGTCCGCTGGGCCAGCTGCAACATCTTCTCCACCCAGGATCATGCCGCCGCCGCGATTGCCGCCGCCGGCGTTCCGGTCTTCGCCTGGAAGGGCGAAACCCTCGAAGAATATTGGGATTGCACCCTCCGCGCCATCGACCACGGCCAGGGCAAGGGTCCCCAGCTTGTCGTCGACGACGGCGGCGACGTCACGCTGCTCATCCATAAGGGCTTTGAACTCGAAAATGGTTCCGACTGGGTCAATACCCCTTCCGGCTCCCACGAAGAAAAGGTCATCAAAGACCTGCTCAAGAAGGTCTACGCCGAAAACCAGAACTTCTGGCACCCCATTGTCGCCGAATGGAAGGGCGTCAGCGAAGAGACCACCACCGGGGTTCATCGCCTCTACAAGATGCTGCAGGACGGCAAGCTCCTCGTCCCGGCCATCAATGTCAACGACTCGGTCACCAAATCCAAGTTCGACAACCTCTACGGCTGCCGCGAATCCCTGGCCGACGGCATCAAGCGCGCCACCGACGTCATGCTCGCCGGTAAGGTCGCCGTCGTCTGCGGCTATGGCGATGTCGGCAAGGGCTCGGCCCACTCCCTCCGGGGCATGGGCTCCCGCGTGATCGTCACCGAGATCGACCCCATCAACGCTCTCCAGGCCGCCATGGAAGGCTTCGAGGTCACCACCATCGAAGAAACCCTCGGTATCGCCGACATCTACGTCACCACCACCGGCAACGTCGACGTCATCACGCTCGACCACATGAAGCACATGAAGGATCAGGCCATCGTCTGCAACATCGGCCACTTCGACAACGAGATCCAGGTCGACAAGCTCAACGTCGAGCCCGGCGTCTCCCGCCTCAACATCAAGCCCCAGGTCGACAAGTACACCTTCCCCACCGGCAACAGCATCTTCCTGCTCGCCGAAGGCCGCCTCGTCAATCTCGGCTGCGCCACCGGCCACCCCAGCTTCGTCATGTCCAACAGCTTTTCCAACCAGACCCTCGCCCAGATCGACCTCTGGAAGAAGAAGGACGAGTACAAGGTCGGCGTCTACATCCTTCCGAAGTACCTCGATGAAGAAGTAGCCCGCCTCCACCTCGAAAAGATCGGTGTCAAACTCACCAAGCTCACCAAGCAACAGGCTGACTACATCGGTGTCGCCGTCGACGGGCCCTATAAACCCGAGCACTACCGCTACTAAGTCACAACTCTCAGCAAAGCGATTCGGCCAGCCCCCCGTGGGCTGGCCTATTTTTTTGCCGGGTTGATCAGCGCCTTCAACTGCCAGTAAGCCGCTTCCGCAAAGTCCACCTTCAACCTCTCGCTCCCCGCCAGTTCCTCCCGCGTCGGCGCTCCCGCCTGCGGCCGCAAACAGCGCCCCAACAGCTTGGTCGCCTCCGCCTCTCCCGGCATCCGCTCAAGCGTTGCCCGAAACTGCTCGGCCGCCTCGGCAAAGGCGCCCCGCGAGAGCAAAACCAACCCCAGGTTAAAGTGATACACCTCATCGTTCGGGTCCCCTTCGAGCGCCTTGCGCAGGCTCTCGGCCGCCTCCGGCATCCCCAGCCGCCACTGCGCCAGCCCCAGATTGCTCCAAACCTCGCTCAGCGGAACTTCCCGGCTCACCCGCTCAAATGCCGCCACCGCCGCCTTGAACTCCTTCAGCCGGAACCGCGCCAGCCCCAACAAAAAGCCCGCTTCCCGGTAATGCGGATCCCAACTCGCCACCCGCTCCAGTTGCAGCGCCGCGCTCGGCAGATTCCCCCGCTCGAGCAGCAGCCGGCCATATTGAAACGACGCCTGGCTATAGCGCCCGTCCAGCTTCAAAGCCTGCTGAAAAAAACGCTCCTGCGCCTCCGCGTTCCCCGCAAGCAGGCCCCGTACATAGCTCTCCACCGCATCCACCCGGATGTTCAGATTCCCCCGCCGGAACTCTTCTTCCCCTGGCGCCGTCTTCGGCATCGTCTGCCGCAATACCTGCCAGGCCAGATGCGACTGCAGCCCCGCCAGATCCTCGAGCGGCCCCTTCTCCTCAAACTTGCCACCCCGCCGAAAATCCCGCACATTGATCGTCTCCACCTCGATCCGCAACGTTCCCATCCCCGTCCCGTTCTCCACCAGCGCATAGCTGCCCGCGATCAGATGATTCGCATCGAGCATCTCCGCCAGCTTGATCTGGCTCGCTTTCGTCAGCGGCGCATTCCCCCGCAACGCCAACCGGCTTTCCCCCTCCTTGCGCTCATCCCGGTCGACCACCAACATCCCCTGCCGCCGCAGCGCCTCCGAGATCGATTCCGCCACCGATTCCCCAATCCAGTCAAGCGTCGGCTTCCCCGTCTGGTTCGCCAGCGGCGCCACCAGCCACGTATCGGCCCGCAGCCCTGCCGCCCAAATCACCATTAGGGCCGCCAGGGCCACCGCTCGCCACATCGCTTTCAGCGTATCAGAGCCAACCGGCAGCCCCGCCTGCCTGCACTCGAGCCGTCCCTAAAGACCGCCCTGGCTTTCCTCAAAAATCAGCCGGTGCTTGGTGCCACCCAGCCGGATTTCCTTGATTTGGGGTTTCCCTTGCGCATTCTGATAGAGGATCGTTGTCGACGGAAAACGCTGCTCCGCCGCTTCCAGCTTCACAGGTGCTTCCACCCGCTGCTTGCCTTGTTGCAAAACCATTCTCTCGCCTGCCAACTCCAGCCGGTATTCTCCCGGTTTCAGTTCCATACCATTTAGCAGGCTCGGTGTCGCAATCGTTAAACTACGCCGCTCGGCCGCCCCCAGTGTCAACGCACCTACAGCAGCCAAACTTAAAACCCTTTTCCAATTCATTTTTCGTTGTTCTCCTGTTTGGAATCAAGCCGGGCCCTCACGGTGGTTCCGGACGAACCCGTCCTAATTAAAAAGATGTAATCTTCCCCGATCAGGTTTCATCAACGATTCAGTTTCCCTTCCCGCCCTATTTCGCGTTCTGGATCCGCAACAACTCCCGCGCCTGCTTGATGATCGGCCCGTAGGTCTCCTTGTCATACGGCGGACAGCCGCTCGGAAACTGACCCAGTTCATTGTGCTTCTGCCGCATCAGCCACGTGCAGAACGTCACTGTCCGGCAAACCTGCTTGGCGTCCAGCTCACCCTTTTCAAGAATGTCCTGGGCAAAGTGCGGATACGCCAGCGCCCCGCGCCCATAGCCAAAGAAACGGATCCGCCCCGCCTCCACATTCGCCGCCGCCGCGTGCGGCGCATAGATCTGCAGCCAGCTGTAGCCCGTACCCACCATCGGCAGCCCAGGAAAACTCCGCTGCAGCTCACCCGCAATCCGGAAGTGCCGGTCCACCCCATTGAGCGGATGCTCCGGCATCTCATAGTTGCCCTCATCGGGCTTCTCAAACGGCCGGCCAACGTGCGGATTGTAGTAAGGACAGCCGAGCGAGACGTTCAACAACTCAATGCCCGCCTGCTGGTAGATCGCAATCGCCGCCTTGACGTCGTTCAAATCCTCGCGCAGCGGGTCCTCGGCGCTCACCCCAAACCCATGCGGATAGGGCAGCTCATACGGCAGCGGCACGCCGATATTGTCCCGCGCCGCGTCCTTCACATACGGCACGCTGTCAAAACAGCCTAGCCGCATCGTGAGCACAAACGCATTCCCAAACTTCGCGCGAATCTTGCCCAGCACATTCACGGCAAACCGCGTCCGGTTCTCAATCGGGCCCCCATAGCGGCCCTCCCGCAGCTTGGCCCCCATCAGCTCGCTCAGCAGATAGCCGTGCGTCACCTTCAGATCGAGTGAATCAAAGCCCGCCTCGCGCGCCAACCCCGCCGTGGCCACATAGTCATCCTCCAGCTGCTCCAGCTCATCATCCGTAATCAGCGGGTAGTCGGCCGGCGTATTCGACTTCTGATCAATCAGCGGGTTGTGATAAGCAATCGTCTTCCGCGGCACCGAGTAGCGCCCCGAGTGCGTCAGCTGCACCGGCACCAGCAGATCATCCGCTGTCCCGTGCTTCGCCTTGTGCCGCAACCGGATCTCGGCCAGCAGCCGGGCATACTCGCCTACGTTGGCGCGATGCAGCCAGAGTTGCCGCGCATTCGCCCGGCCATCCTCCCGCACCGCCGTCGCTTCAAACCAGACCAGCTTGGCGCCCCCCTCGGCAAAGCGCACATAGCGCCGCCAGGTAAGCTCTCCCGGCGTGCCGGCTAAATCGCCGTCACAACCCTCCATCGGATGAATGCACATGCTGTTGCCAACCGTGCGATTGCCCACCGCCACCGGGCGGCCCAGCGCCTGCTGGATCCGGGCCCGGTCCTGCACAAATGAAACATGCCCACAGCCGAGCTGAGCCGACTCAGCTTCCAGCTCGTTGAGCGTCTTGTATTGGAAGTACCTCATTGTCCTTCTTTGAGCCGGGCAACAGCGCCACGGCCAATGCCCCCACGGCCGCCATCACGAACACCACGTTCAGCGCCATGCCGTAGTCACCATAATTTTCGCGCAACCACGACACCCCATAGGGAAACCACGTCTGCCCGATCGTATCCGTCGGCAGAATAATCGCCATCGCCCGCGCCAGCGTGTTCAAGCCAAACTGCTCGGCTGCCATCAGCGGAATCAGCATATAGTCCGCCCCCATGCCAAACCCGAACAGCACCGCGAACAGGTACAGATTCATGTCCTGGCCCGGCCGCACCAGCAGCAGCAGCGGAATCGTACCCGCCACCAGGAAGTAAGTCACCATCATCACGATCTTCTTCGAGAAACGGTCCGCCAGCCAACCCATCACCAGCCGCCCCGCAATCGAACTCCAAAGGATGTATTGCGTCGCATCGGCGCTCATCTGGTTCAACACGCTCTGCTCGGTGAAGCCCTGTTCCTTGAAGACAAACTTCATATGCTGGTTGATCGAGCCGATTGAACCGATCGAGCAGCAACTGCCGATCAGCAGCAGCCAGAATGCCGGCTGGCTCACCAGGTAGGAAAAACTCTTCGGCTCGGCCTTCGTCTCGGCGGGCGCAAAGCTCGCCCCGTCGGGGAACTGCCCCTTCTCCGACGGCCTGTCCCGCATCAGAATCAGCGCAATCGGCCAGGCCAGCAGCATGATGCCGCCAATCATCATCAGCGCCGTCTGGAATCCATATGCCTCCGTCAGCGGCTTGGCAATCGCCTTCTGCGAGATGCCCGCGATCAGCCCCACGCCTGTATACACAATCGCCATCGCCTTGCCGCGATTCTTGCGGAACCACTGGCTGACTATCACCTGGTGCACAATCGGCCCCGACAGGATATAGCCGAGCGTATACAGCACCCAGATCGCATAGTAGACCGGCAAGGTCCCGCCCATCGAGCCAAATCCCAAAAACGCCAGCCCCGTCAATCCCGTGCCGATCGTCAGCAGCTTCCGCGGGCTGAACCGGTGCACAATCATCGGCCCCACCCAAAGCGTCAGCGTCGCCGCCAACGGAAAGCCCAGCGTAATGTCCTTCCGCGTCCAGCCGAAAGTCTTCTCGTAATAGTCGTAAAAGAAGGGCATCCCGTAATAGGGAATACCCGTCGAGATGCCGAAGGTCAAAAAGGCGAAGGCGACAATCCACCAGCCGTAGAAGCTCTTTTGCTCACTTTGCTGTGTCATAGCGAAACGTCCAAGCTATCACAGGACCCGGACGGCCTTGCGCCCGGCCCCGCCGCGCTAAGCGCTCTTGCGTCCCTTGAAGCGCTCGATCAACCCCGTGGCAATGCTCTTGCCCTTCTCGAAAGCGTCTTCATAGGCCGCCCGGCGCTCCGCCCGCGTGTATTTATAGCCAAAGCGGTAATAGCGCTCGAGGCTCCGGCCCACCACATAAGTGCCCGCGTAGGCTACCGCCGCCTTCGGCGCCAAGCCGCCCCCCATCGGAATCTTCCCCACCAATTCCCGCGCCACCGCGCGCCAGCCGAAAGCACCGGCAATGATTGAACCCACTTCTGCCCGCTGCGGCCCGTAGCCGACCGGACGGTCATTCGCCGCACCCAGATAGAAGGCCAGCCGCAACTGATTCATCGTCAATACCACCGAATCAGAAGCAAACTCCCCCACCGCCCAGCCGATCCCCAAAAACGGAGCGATATTCGGCAGCGCCGTCGCCACCGAGAACATCGCGTTCTCAAGCGAAAGCTTGTGGATCAGCCGCGCGCAAACTTCCTCCCGGAACGGTGGAAACAGCCGTGCCAGCGGCAAACCGAGATGCTCTTGCCGGTCAAGAATCGCCCGCACCACCCGCCGCGGGTCTTCCTTCTCAAAGATGAAGGCCCCTACCGGCGCGATCGCATCCTCGGCGTAGATCTCCAAATCAAACTTTTCCGGGCGCTTGTCTTCCCCCTCGAGATAGATCATCCGCGAGGCCTCTTCGCGCTTGGCCCGGCTCAGCCCTTCCGGCAACAACCAGTCGGCCATCGCCGAGTAGGAGGAAGCCTTGGACGCGATCAGATGCACGGATATCCGGCGCTCGGCGGCGTCCCGCACTTCGTGCGGGTTCAGCGAACCGACGGCTTCGCGAAACTGCCTCAGCAGACTCATCATTCTTCCCTCATTCTATCTACGTAAGACGACATCCAGACGTTCCCGCCATTGCGCATTCACGCCAATTTGCCGGATCGGGCAACTGGGCGGCAGATATCCGGTCACCACCTGTGTCATCGGATGAAAGTGCAGCGAAGGTGAGACCAAAAACAGTTCCGGATCCTGCCGGCTGATCTCGCGGCCGGGAAAGTAGCCGCTCGCGCCAAACTCCCCGCGGGCCAGGTGCTGCCGCACCCGCAGCCAGTAATCAAAGGCTTGCAGCGGCAGATGAATGTCCTCGCTCGCCTTCAGCTCCAGGATCGCCAGCCGCCCGTCATAGCCGATCCCCAGCAGGTCAAGCGAGGTGCGGTGCCGCCCCATCACCCCAATCGATTGCCCATACAAACAGGCCGCATCAAGGCCAGGGTCGATCTCGGCCAGATGCCGCCGCACCTGGCTTTCCAGCCAGCGCTCCGGTTCGGCAAGGTATTGCGGGTGAGTGCGCTCGGCCGGGGCGGCCTGTCGCGTCGCGGCCACTTCCCGGAACAGCGCCTCAAAGCCCGCCAGCCCCTCCGAGCGTGCCGTCCGGCGCCGGCCCAGCCCCCAACTGAGTGCCGGCAGGCAATTGCCGCCGCCGGCAGCCGACAGCCGCGCCAGCTCAAGCCCCCGCAACCGGTAGCTGATCGCCCCGTCCGGCTCCTCCAGGCAATCGAGCAGCGGCTGCCGCTCGAGGTACTCAAGCCACCAGGCCGGCCCCCCCAGCCGGCTGTAGCGCGGGCATAGCGTCGAGCTCAAATTGCCGCAATCGGCCGGGTCGAGCAGCCGCTCCTGGCCCTCGCCGTCATATAGCCAGATATCGATCACCAAACGGCCCGGCGCCAGTTGCCGCGCCAGCGGTATCACCGCCCCCGCATGGGCCTCCGGCAGATACAGCAGCAGCCGGGCCGCCGCCCGCTCCCCGTGCTCGCGCCGCACCCAGTCAAGCCACACCAGTGCGAAGGTCAGCGCATGAAAACCCGTGTCCCGCGCCGGCGCCCCCAGCGCCGCCACGGCTTGATTGCCCCTGGTCAGCAGAGCGGTCGGAAAGACCGGCGAAAACGAGTGCTCCAGCTTGGCCTCGCTGCGGAACGCCTCCCAACGCCAGGCCCCGTAATGCCGGTTGAGAAAAAGCCGGAACTGTTCGGAAAACGCCGACCGCCGCGTCTTGTCGAGCGCCGGCGCCGAACGCGCGTCCGCACTGTCGATCAACGACACCGGCAGGTTCTTTTTCCCGAATCGAAACGCCTCCAGTTCCAATTTCTTCCCTGTCCGCGAGGCCACGCGCAGGATGCGGCGCGACCAGACACGCTGCTCATCCCAGGCCTCGAGCCACGTACCCTTCGGCGTGACTTCGACGCGAAACCGGCTCTCCTCAAGCGCCAGCGGCGCCTCCCCCCGCTCGAGCAAGGCCGGCGCCCGGCAGGAGGCAACAAACTCGGCAATCGTGCTGGCGATCCGGTCTGGTCCCATCGCTTCCTCATCCCTGCAAACGGCCTGCCAAACCAAGAAGCGCCCGGCTGCGCTATGCCGCGAGCTTAGCGCCTGCCTTGGCTTTCCTTTCTCAGGCCTCGAGCCACGTACTCTTCGGCGTGACTTCAACGCGAAACCGGCTCTCCTCAAGCGCCAGCGGCGCCTCCCCCCGCTCGAGCAAGGCCGACGCCCGGCTGCGCTATGCTGCGGACATGGCGTTTGCCTTGGCTTTCCTTTGGCTCCTGGCCGCGGCCAACGACCCCCTGCCAATCGAACTCGAAGCGCGGCTCGCCCTCGCCCGTGCTTTGCCGGCTCCTTATTCCGGCGCGGTAATTCTGGCCTTGCTGCCTTCCGCCAAGCTCGCCCCGCGGCAAATCACGCCTCTCGCCGAGGAAGCTTTTCATCTGGCCGGGGCCGACAAGACCGTTGCCCTGCGCGCTTGGCTTGTCTATCGGACCAGCTTCGACCGTGAGACGCAGGCGGCACTCGACTTCCCCTTGCGTCTGGTTTCCCCCCTGGCCGGTTGCGCCGATGCCGAGGTCTCCGACCCGGGAGACTACTACCGCGTCGCGATCGAAGCCGGCCGCCGCGAGTTTGAGATGGCAACCCGCCATGTGCGCTCCGCCGTCGAGGTGGGGCGCCTGGCTGAGGCGCTCCTGGCCAGGAGCAGCGAGCTTGAGTATCTTCCCAGCCTGCTAATTGCCCTCGATCAAGCGCGCGAGTCGGACCGCGAGTTTGTCGAAGCGATCCGTTACACCGCCCTGCACAATTCGACGCTCGAGCTTGCGGGCCTGCTGCCGGCCCCGCTCGGCCGGAGCCTTCTGTTGCACTACCGCGCCTTTCTCGTCCGCCATCTCGCCGCCCGGCGCTGCGCCGGGAACCGCGCCGAGGAGTTTGAAGGCCTTTTCCGTGATTTCAACCGCTTGGCCGCGCGCCTGCGCGGCGTGCCCCCGCTCGAGGCCGAAGCGGCAAAGGTTCGCGCCACCCATACCTCCACGCGGGAGATCGAGCCGAACGGCTTCGCATTGCGCCACAAGGCGGAAACCGTGGCCTTTGACGATACGGCCATCCGCAGCGTGCTGACGGAAATCGAGAAGTTTCAACTGGAGCAGAAGCCCGGCTTGACCGTCGCGAACGAAGAGATGAAATCGTTGTTATACCAACGTTTAGCTCACCGTCTCGAGAACGCGCCCCAGCGCGATCTTGTACTGGAGGCCTGGGTCCACTTCGTGGCGCACAGCCGGCTGCGCGAAGACCGGCCGCAAGCCTGGTTCCGCGCGGCCCGCGCCTTCCGCGAGTGGGCGGCGAAGAACCGCGGCCGCCTGCATCAGCTCGCATCCGCCGGGGACCCGGCACTGGCCGCCTACATCCGGCTCACAGTCATGCTGCCCGAGTCCGAGGTGGCCCGGATTCTGCCCTAAGCCGCCATGCCAAACTGAAGTCTGGTGTTGTCTGAACGATTAGCTGAAGTGGAAGACCGCCTCGCCCGGGCCTGTGCCCGGGCGGGACGCCGGCCTGAGGATGTGTTGTTGCTGGCGGTAACGAAGGTCTTTCCCGCCGAGTCCATCCTCGAGGCCTATGCCCTCGGATTGCGCGACTTCGGCGAGAACTATGTCCAGGAGTTCGAAGGCAAGTACCCGCTTGTCTCCGGCCTGGCCGGGGCGCGCTTCCACCTGATTGGCCACCTGCAGTCGAACAAGTCACGCAAGGCGGCTGAACTGTTCACCCACTTCCACACGGTCGACTCGGCCAAGCTCGCGCGCCGGCTTGACGAAGCAGCCACCGGCGAAAAGCAGGTGTTGATCGAGGTCAAGCTTTCCTCCGAGCAGGCCAAGCACGGCTGCGACCCGGCGGATCTGCCGGCCCTGGTTGACGCCATCGCCGCCTGCCCGAAGCTGCGGCTGACGGGCCTGATGACCATGCCGCCTTGGGACGAAGACGCCGAGACGGCCCGCCCCTATTTTGCCCGCCTGCGTGAGCTCGCCGCCGCCTTTGGCCTCCCGCATCTGTCGATGGGCATGTCCAACGACCTCGAGGTAGCCATCGAAGAGGGCTCGACCATCGTGCGCGTCGGCACGGCCCTGTTCGGCAAGCGGCAGAAGCCACAATGACGCTGGGCTACTTCGCGCCGCTGCCGCCGGCGCCGACGGGAGTGGCCGAATACGCCGAGGCCCTTGCCGGACGCCTGCGCGAGCATGTCAGCTTGCGTCTCAATCAGCCGGGCGAGCTGAATCTTTACCACATCGGCAACAACGCCCTGCATGGCGCCCTCTATGACCGGGCACTGGCCGAGCCCGGCGTCGTGCTGCTGCACGATGCCTGTCTGCACCACCTCCTGCTCGGGCGGCTCAGCCGGGAGCAGTACATCGCCGAATTCGTCTACAACTATGGGGCCTGGTTTGAAGAAGCCGCCGCCCGTTACTGGCAAAGCCGCGGGCAGAGCGGGGCCGACATGCGCTATTTCGCGCGGCCACTGCTCAAGCGGCTCTGCGAGCGGGCCCGGCTCGTTGTCGTCCATAACCCGGCCGCGGCGCGGGCCGTCGGCGAACACGCCCCCACGGCGCCGGTTCTGGTGCTGCCCCATCTGTTCGTGCCGCCCCCGGAGTACAGCTACCGCGAGATCGACACTTACCGCGAGCAGGTGCTCGGCACCGGCCGCGAGGCTTGCCTGTTCGCGGTGCTGGGGCACTTGCGGGAATCCAAGCGTCTGGCCGTCGTGCTGCGCGCCGCCGGGCGTCTGGTGCGCGCCGGCGTGCCGCTGCGGCTGCTCGTGCAGGGCCGCTTTGTCGGCGAGGAACTCGAGCGGGCGCTCGCCCCGGAGCTGGCCGAGCGCTGGGTGCTGCGCCGCGGCTATCTGCCCGAGGCGGAATGGTGGCTGCAGGCGCACGCACTCGACGCCGGGCTCAATCTCCGCTGGCCGCTGGCCGGGGAATCGAGCGGCATCGCCACGCGCCTGATGGGCATTGGCCGCCCGGTTGTTCTCACGCGCAGCCTCGAGACCGAGGACCTGCCGGAAGCCGCGGCCATCCGCATCGACCCGGGGCTGGCCGAGCAGGAGCAGCTTGAGCACTACATGGCCTGGCTGGCGCTCAATCCGGAGGCGCGGCACAGCATCGGCCGGCACGCCGCCATCCACACCCGTGAGCACCATGACGCCGCCACCGTCGCCCGGAGCCTGCTCGCGGCGCTCGAACCCTTTGGTTTGACGGGGCCCTGGCAAGAGCGCTACCCTGAGGTTTAGTTCCTTCCGATCCGGCGCCGTAGCCAAGCGGTAAGGCAGAGGTCTGCAAAACCTTTATTCGGCGGTTCGATTCCGCCCGGCGCCTCCAACCCTACTTCGCCTTCTACTTGGCCCGCAGCGTACCCAAGCCCCCATCGACACCAAAGACCTGCCCGGTAATCCAGCTGTTGGCCGGGGCGAGCAGGAATTCGATCATCGCCGCCACCTCATCGGGCTTGCCGATGCGGCCGAGGGCATGCATGGCCTGGGAGGCCTTGAGCGCCATCTCGTTGCCGGTGATGCGGCTGGCGAGCGGGGTATCGACCAGACCGGGGGCGACACAATTCACGCGGATCTGCCGCGGGGCGTAAGTGGCGGCGGCCGACAAGGCGAGGCCCATGACGCCAGCCTTGGCGGCGGCGATCGCCTCATGGTTGGCGTAGCCGATGCGCGCGGCGGCCGTCGAGATGAGCACCACCGAGCCGCCCTGGGGCATGCTCTTGACAGCGGCGCGCAAGCAGGCAAAGGCCGTCTTGAGATTGGTGTTGAGCGTCTGCTCAAACTCGGCCTCGGTGGTGATGTGGGCGGGCTTGAGCAGGATGCTGCCGGCGCAGTTGACCAGCCCGTCGATGGGGCCGAAGCTGTCGACGGCGGCGGCGACGGGCTCGACCTGCGTGAGGTCGACGACGGCATGCTGGGCGTTGAGCGAGGAGCCGAGGGCGGCGAGGCGATCGCCGTTGCGGCCAAGCAGGAGCAGTTCATGGCCGGCGGCGGCCAGGCGGTGGGTGAGGGCGGCGCCAATGCCGCCATAGGCGGCGGCGATCACATACTTCATGCGTATTTATCCTTGAGTGCTTGGGCTTGGGTGAGAATGGCGGCCTTGCGGGCCGGCTCGATGCGGACGAGATTGCGCAACTGCATGTCCATGCGGCCGACACGGCTGAGCCTGGCTTCATGGCGCATGAGGAAGTCCCAGTAGAGCGTGGTGAAGGGACAGGCATTGGGCCCGGCCGACTCGGCGGGATCGTAGGGGCAATGGGCGCAGTAGTTCGACATGCGCTGGATGTACTTGCCGGTGGCGGCATAGGGTTTGGAGGCCATGATGCCGCCGTCAGCGAACTGGCTCATGCCGAGGGTATTCGGCAGCTCGACCCATTCGACGGCATCGACATAAACGGCGAGATACCACTCGTGGACGCGGCGCGGATCGACGCCGAGCAGCAGCGTGAACAGACCGGTGACCATGAGGCGCTGGATGTGATGAGCGTAGCCATGGTTGAGCGTTTGCCCGATCGCCTCGCTGAGGCAGCGCATTTCCGTCTCACCGGTCCAGAAGAAGTCTGGCAGGGGGGCGGTGTGGCCGAGTTCGTTCTTGTCGAGGTAGCCGGGCATGTAGCGCCAATAGATGCCGCGGACGTATTCGCGCCAGCCGAGGATTTGGCGGATGAAGCCTTCGACGGCGGCCAGCGGCGCCTCGCGGCGGCGCCACGAGTCTTCGGCGGCCTGGCAGACCTCGCGCGGGTCGAGCAGCTTGAGGTTGAGCGAGGAGGAAATGAAGGAGTGGTAGAGCCAGGGCTCAGCGGTCCACATGGCGTCCTGGTAGAGGCCGAAGCGCTCGAGGCGGTGCGTGAGAAAGTCGTCGAGGGCGGCACGGGCCTCGGCGGCGGTGACGGGCCAGTCGAAGTGATCGAGGCGGCCGGGATGGGAGGCGAAGCGTTGGCTGACGAGGGCGATCACCTCGCGAGTGATGGCATCGGGGGTGAAGCGCAGCGGGCTAGGCAGGGGGCCGGGGCCGGACTTGGGGAAGCTGCCACGGTTTTCCTCATCGTAGTTCCAGTCGCCGCCGGCGGGCTTGCCGCCGTCCATCAGGTAACCGTGGCGTTTGCGCATCTCGCGGTAGAAGTATTCCATGCGCAACTGCTTGCGGCCTTCGGCGTGGCGGGCGAAGTCCGCGGCCGAGGCGAGGAAGTGGCGGTCTTCGAGCAGCTCGAGGCCGAGGGCGAGAAACTGTTCCCGCAGGCGGTATTCGCCGGGCTCGACGCAGACGGTGCGGGTGGGCTGGTGGCGCTCGATGGCGGCGCGGACTTCCGCTTCGAGCGAGCCGAGATTGGCCGGGTGGTCGAGGGTGCGGTATTCAACGCGGAAGCCGCGGGCGCGCAGCTCATCGCGGAAGTGGCGCATGGCGGCGAGAAAGAGAGTAATGCGGGCCTTGTGGCTCCAGACATAGCTGGCCTCGGCGGCCACCTCGGCCATGAAGATGAGATCCTGGCCGGGGTCGAGGCCGTCGAAGGCCAGACTATTGTGATTGAGCTGATCTCCGAGTACGACTACGAGCTGCACACTGGTAGGGATGCCGGGACAGGCGTCACAGCGCTAATTGTTGAGTACGTGCGCGAGACCGGTCTTCGTCACGCGTACTCAATTGCCATGGCTGACAATCAGGCTGTGACGGCCATGTCCTGGGTGGGGGGTGGCACGGGCACGACGGGTTTTTCACCGCCGTGGAACTTGACGCTGACGAGCTTGGAGACGCCGGGCTCCTGCATGGTGACGCCGTACATGGTGTTGGCGGCCTCCATGGTGCGCTTGGCGTGGGTGATGAAGATGAACTGGGTGTGGTTGGACATCTCTTTCACCAGCTTGGTCAGACGGAGAATGTTGGCCTCATCGAGCGGGGCATCGACTTCGTCGAGCACGCAGAAGGGGCTGGGCTGGAACTTGAAGATCGCCATGAGCAGGGCCATGGCGGTCATGGCGCGCTCACCGCCGCTGAGCAGCAGGACGTTTTGCAGGCGCTTGCCGGGAGGCGAGGCGACGATGTCGATACCGGACTCATTGACGTTGGCGGGGTCGGTGAGGCGCATCTCGCCCGAGCCGCCATTGAACAGAATCTGGTACATGCCGCGGAAGTATTCGTTGATCTGATCGAAGGCTTCCTGGAAGCGTTTCTTGGACTCGACGTCGATTTCCTGGATGGCTTTTTCGGTATCGCGGATGCTGTCGAGGAGGTCCTGGCGCTGGGTATTGAGGAAGTCGTAGCGCTGCTGGCTTTCCTCATATTCGGCGAGGGCGTCCGGGTTAACGGGGCCGAGGGCTTCGATTTTGCGGCGGACTTCGTTGTATTTTTCCTCGGCGTCGGCCAGCTGCATTTCATCGAGGACGGTTTCCTGCTGGGCGGCGAGTTCGGCGACGGCGAGGCCGAGTTCTTTCTGGCAGGTTTCCTCGAGGTGTTTGATGTCGCTCTGGCGGCGGACGAGTTCGAGCTCAGCCGACTGGCGTTTTTCGCTGAGGGTGGCGGCGGAGCCGCGCAGGGTGCGGAGCTTTTCCTCGATCGTGGCGAGTTGGGAGCGGACGGCTTCTTCCTCGGCGGCGAGGGCGGCGACGGCGGCTTTACCGGCTTCGATCTGGGCGGCGAGGGCGCCGGCTTTTTCATCGAGTTCGATGTTGTCGTTCAGCAGGCGGGCGCGCTCGACGCCAAGCCGTTCCATGTCGGCGGCGAGAAAGTCCTTGCGGCGGCCCTGTTCGTTGAGGGAGTTATTGAGCCGCTGGACGGCGCCGGTGGCGTTGCGGAGGCGTTCTTCGCCGCTGGCGAGTTGAGCGCGGAGGGAGGAGTGTTCTTCGTTGGCGGTGTTGACCTGCTGCTGGAGGGCATCGAGGGCGGCGCGTTCGGCCTCGAGGGCGGATTCGAGAGCGAGGCGGGCGGCGTCTTTTTCGGTGATGCCGAGCTCGAGGTTTTCGCGCAGACCGCTGAGGCGTTTGCCTTCGCCGGAGAGCCGTTCGAGTTCGACGCGGGCATTGGACAGGAGGCGGGCGGCGCGCTGCATGTCGGCGGCGAGGCGGCGCTGTTCCTGGTCGAGGACGAGGGCGCTTTTTTCTTCCTGCTGCTGTTCCTGGCGGAGTTTTTCGAGGTCGGCGGTGAGGGCGTTCAACTCGCCTTCGAGCTGCTGGAGCAGAGTGCCGGACTGTTCTAGTTCCACCTGTTTGTGCTGGTACTGGGTGTTGAGTTCCTTGAGTTCGCGCTTGAGGGCGAGGGGGCCGCTCGAATTTTTCTTACCGCCGGTGACGGCGTAGCCGTGGTAGCAGACGCCATCGGGCAGGAGGAAGTAGACATCGGGGTACTGGAGGGCGAGACGCTGGGCGGCTTCGTGATTCTCGGCCAGGAAGCAGCGGGTGATGCGGGGCAGCAGATCGGTGGGGCCGTACTTGAAGCCGTTGGTCATCTTGAGGACATCGCTCAAGCGGCCGACGATGCCGGTTTCCGGGCCGACGGGGGGTTCTTCGACGCGGCCGCGGGTGAAGTTTGATTCCGGGTCGGGGTGAACGAGGAAGGTGGCGCGGCCTTCGAGGTCTTGCTTCATGAGCTGGATACCGCGCTGGGCGTCATCCCAGAGCTTGACGACGACGTATTCGAGTTCTTCGATGAGGAACTCTTCGGTGGCTTTTTCATAGGCGGCATCGACTTCGATGAAGTCGGCGAGAACGCCCATGGGCTGGATGCCGGTGGCGGAGCCTTTGCCGATGGCGGTGAAGAGCTTTTTTACGGAATCGGTGGTGTAGCTGCGGTGATTGATGATGTCTTCGAGGGAATCGCGGCGGGCCTTGAGCCGGGAGGCCTCGGTGCGGAGAAGATCCTGCTGACGGCGGGTATCGTTGACCTGCTGGCGGCGGGCCTGGAGTTCGGTCTCGACGTACTTGCGGCGGTCGGCCAGGCTTTCGAGCATCATCTGACGGGCGCTGAGCTTTTCGCTGAGGTCGGCGCGAACGGCTTCGAGGCGTTCGGTCTCGGTCTGGGCCTCGGCTTCCTCGCGGGTGGCGCGTTCAGCGTTGCGGAGCACGCCCTGCTGCTGGGTTTCGACTTGGGTGAACTGGTTGCGGAGGCGGTTGACTTCGCCGAGGAGAGCGAAGATCTGTTGGCGGTTGCGTTCAAGCTGGCTGGAGCGTTCGCGGAACTGGGTGGCGAGCTGGTCGCGCTGGCGGGATTTTTCCTCGACCTGATCGCGCCACTGCTGGGCCTGGGTTTGGAGCTGTTCGGCTTCCTGGCGGGCGTTTTCCAGTTCGGTGCGGATTTCGCCGAGGCGGGTTTCGAGATTGGCGACTTCGGCTTCGCTGGTGGCGAGGCGCTGGTCGATGTTGGCGATCTGCTGGGACTGGCTCGAGAGGCGGCCGCGGGTGCGTTCGGCCTCGAGCTCCTGGTCGGCAAGCTGCCGGCGGGCGGCGGTGAGGGCCGATTCGATTTCAAAGAAACGGGCCTGGAGCTGTTGCTGTTCGCCGTCGCTGGCAGTGACGGCGGCGGCCAGTTCGTTATAGGCCGTGGTGGCTTCGCCGAGCTCGAGGGCGACGCGGGCGGCTTCGCGTTCGAGATAGCGGAACTTGTTGGAGAGAACAAGCTTAGTGTGCCCGTCGAGTTCGGTCTTGAGTTCTTCGTAGCGCTTGGCTTTGGCGGCCTGGCGCTTGAGGCTGTTGACCTGGCGGCCGACTTCTTCGAGGATGTCGAAGACGCGATTGAGATTTTGGCGGGCGCTCTCGAGGCGGCTTTCGGCGAGGCGGCGGCGGGTCTTGAACTTGGTGACGCCGGCGGCTTCTTCGATGATGGCGCGGCGGTCCATGGGTTTGTTTGACAGAATCTGGCCGATGCGGCCCTGTTCGATGATGGCGTAGCTCTCGGGACCGAGGCCGGAGCCCATGAAGACGTCCTGGATGTCGCGGAGGCGGGCGAGTTTGCCGTCGATGAGGTATTCGCTATCGCCGGAGCGGTAGAGGCGGCGGGTGATGGTGATTTCGCGGGGCCCCTTGGGCTTGTCGGCGGGCTCGTTTTCTGGTTTTTCAGTGGGCAGGACGCGCTCGAGGTAGGAGCCGTCGGAGTCGACCATGGTCATGGTGACACTGGACATGCCAAGCGGCTTGCGGTCCTTGGTGCCGGCGAAGATGACATCTTCCATGCGGCCGCCGCGCAAACTCTTGGCGGACTGTTCGCCGAGAACCCAGCTGATGGCATCGCTCAGATTGGACTTGCCACAACCGTTTGGCCCGACGATGGCGGCGACGCCGTCACCGTGAAAGCGCATCTCCGTGCGGTCGCAGAAGGATTTGAAGCCCTGCAATTCCAGACGTTTCAGTTTGAGCAATCGAGATCTCCCCTCGCAGAAGGACAGAAAAATAACCGGGCAGCCCAAACAGGTTGCCGGCACTCGGGGGGGAGTAAGATCAGGCTAACGCAGATTGAACCGCTTGTAAAGTAGCTTAGCTCATCTTGTGGTTAAAAATCGACTGGCCACAACATGTTGTGTCAAAGAAGACTCCCTGCGGGGGAGAGAGCCTCATTGGGAGGGGGTTGGGTTTGTTTAGCAGATCGGGCCGGCGGGGGCGCCAGAGATGGGTTCGGGCGCGCGATTTTCAGTCAGGGTGAAGCAATTGCGGTCGACGCGGCGGCGGAGGATGATTTCGACGAGGATGGCTTCGTTTGGCCGGAGGAGGGCGCCGAGGGCCTGGGGCGGGATGTGAGCGGGGGCGTAGTGTATGAGGCCGGAGTCGGGGCGGGCGTGGACCTCGAAGCCGATGGGTTCGTTTGTCAGACGGGAGTGATCGAGGTAGTAAGTGAGGCGGCCGGGGTGGACGCGGTTGCGCTGGCGGTCGCGGAAGACGCCTTTGGGAAGGCGGTCGGGGGAGGCGTCGGCGCCGGCGGTGAATAGGAGGTCGTAGTCCTCGAGCAATTGGCCCTCGTCGTCGAGGAGGCGGAAGCAGACGAGGGAATGGGGTGGGCTGGCGGGGGCTTCGGCGGATTGGGTTTGTTTTGTTAAGAGGGCGAAGGCGTGGCGGGCGGCCTGGTAGCTGGCTTCGTTTGTCACGCGGAGGCAATCGAGGATGGTGGCGACGGTGGGGTGTGGGGCCTCGTCGAGGGTGACGCTGGTCATGATGCCGAGGGAGCGGCCGCAGTGGGACAGACCGGGGAGGATGGCAAAGGGGGTGGGGGCGGTGCGGCGCGAGGAGACGAGGGTGAGTTCGCCGGAGGGTTGTTGGAGGAGGCGGACGCGGGAATAGTTGAGATTGGCGGCGGCGGCGCGGACGACGCCATCCGAGCCGGGTTCGCCGGTGTAGGAATTGAGGTGGTCGTAGAGTTTGCGGTCGATCGACTGGCCGGTGAGGACGAAGGGAAAGAGGCGGCGGGCGGGCCCGTCGAAATCGAGCCAGGCGGAATTGAGAGCCCATTGGGCTTCGCTGCCGAGTTCGAGCCAATCGAGGATACGCTGGCCGGGCTCGACGGACTCAAAGAAGGCTTTGATGCGGGCGAGGCGGCCTTTGCCGAGCTGGGCGAGGGCGGAGCCGTGGTTGGCCGGGGCGAGCATGATGAGGTGGGTGAGGCGGGCGCCGCCGTGGCGGGTGATCCAATTGCGGACGAGGGGGCCGCCGGTGGAGTGGGTTATGCAGGCAAAGCGGGTGAGGCCTTTTTCGCGGATGGCGGAATCGAAGGCGCGGCTGAGGTCGTCGAGGGAGACCTGATCGTTGAAGCTGACATATTTGCCAAGGTAGATGTGTTCGATGTTGAGGGGGAGGCCGAGGCGGGCCATTTCCCGCTCGAGGCGGGTGGGGAGGTCGCCATACGTGGCAGTATTGCGAACGCTGTAGCCGTGGACGAATACGAGTTCCATCGGGGCTCAGGCTGGCAGCGGGGGGGAGGGGAGCGTGCGGGGTGTGGAGTTAAGTGGTTGAAACTGGGGTAGAAATGAATTTGTTTTGGGCTGGAATGGTGGAGGCGGCAATGTTGGACGAGAGCATGGGACACACCGTAGCAATGCTGGCCGGGGCCGAAGCCTGTTGAAATTGCGACAGGTCACAGGGAAGGTTCACACGTTCAGCCGACTTTTCGCGACGTCTGGGCTGAAAGTCCGTGAGGCATATACGGTAGCCAGTGGACCCAACGGAATCATTACTGAGCAGATCGATGGCGCCATCGAACTTGACGTACACGTCTATGTCGTCGAGATGAAATGGCTGAAAGATGAATTCGGCACTGAGTTGGGTCAGCACGCCGCTCGAGTCATGGTTCGACCACCTGATGTAGGGGCGATCTACATTTCTGGCACTGGCTATACAGACGGAGCGATACAGATCGCGCGATTGAGTTCGCTACTCCGGCGTGGCCCACTTGGATGTTCTCATTTTGCCCACCCTTGGATTTATTTTTCTCAGTTTCAGACTTCTTGCGCTGGGGAGGGGAGGCTGCAGTGGAGCCTGGTTTCGCCCGGAGGGCGGAAGCGTTTAGGCGGAACGAAAGCCAGCCCTCCCCAGCGCGCGGCTCGCCGCTGAGCGGCGCTTCTTTCTGCCCTGCCACGTTCTAGAAAAGCGGTAGGATTCCCTTTGCGCAGGAAGGATCCAAAGATCGCGTTGAATCCGTTGCGATCTACAGCCCGGAAAACGATTTCCCGGGCCAGCGAGGTCTTTTTGGGGGAATCAGCGGGTTGGTGCATCACTCCATGGATCAGTTTAGAAGTGGCGGAGCTACGTTGACGGGGATGAATTTTGCCGGATCGTTGGGAGAAGCATTTGAGCAGGGGACTTTCGTGGGCGGCCCCAAAGAGGGGAGATCGGGCGTCACGCGTTTACGCTTCTGGCAGTTCGATGCGCAGATTCCTCATCTGCGAATCGGATATCGGCCTGAGGGGACGAGGAAGTTTAGCATTCAGGCCGTCGCCCTGGGCGCCTGTAGTCGTCAACCAGGCCCAACTTGGCGTGACCTGACGCCCTAGAATCGTACCAGCAGAAATCATAGGATCTTTCAAAATGAAAGGAGAGATCAATGAAGAAGAAGCGGTACAGCAATGAAGAGATCGCGCGGATCTTGGAAGCCGGAGCGAGCACGAACAAGAGCGTAGAGGAGTTCTGCCGGGAGCATGGGGAATGGTGTACCCACGTTCTTGTTCTTCCGAACCCGTGATCGCAGCCCGTTTACCTTCCACGGGGAAATCGAGTGCATTGGCTACGAAGCCAAGAAGGACGGACTTGGCCGCCCAGCCGCCTCAGTTTTGCGCATTCATCAGTACACGCAAACGCGTCCGATTTTTTCTATTCGTGGGGCCGTGAACGTCACCGGCCTTTCCTATCCTACGGTGGCCGGTGCCGTGGAGCACATGCAGAATCTTGGAATCCTGCATGAGATCACCGGCAAACAGCGGGACCGGATTTATGCGTATGCGGAATATCTAGCGATTTTGAGTGAGGGTACCGGCGTGGGACCGTGAAGATGACACAGCCGACTGTGATCTTCCTTGGGCCAGACAAACCTACTGAGAAGGGCGGAAGCCCGCCAAAGGTCTACCTTCGGACTCTTCTCTTTTCGACGCCCGGCACCGGCCTGAAATCCGCTGGCGTCTCACCGCGTTGAACGAGGTCCAATTGGTAGCCCGGGTCCGAGCGAATGTCCGCCGAGGCGGCACGCAACCGGGCCAAGCTGTCGCCCAGCCAGGCGATTGGTTTCAAGCTCGCCACTCTTCGATCATACAAGATTGGATATATTTTTCGAGCCGTGCGTGTGTGCACCAAATGGCACCGCGAAGGGCTGGTGTGGATGACAAGATATCCTCTTCATCCGCCGCGAGTTAGGCACTGTTTCCGAGGCCCTTGGTGCACAGCCCTTTAAATTCCACTACCGCGTGTGACTCCGACCGCTGGAAAAGGCTGAGAAGTCGAATGACGTCCGGTGCGCCTTTTCCCGCCCATGGGGGCCGCGGTTTTTTGCCTACGAGCGGCAGGGGTGACGTTTGGCCGAAAAGAGCCACCGCGCCGCCGACGCGTGGGAAAACATCGCACGCGATCACAACCAGTTCAGCGATTTTCCCGTGCGACGTAGAAATCGGTTGAACCAGCGCGCGGCAGCCATATTCTGGGAGCAAACGCGATGCCGGTCTACAAACAGAAAGGCTCGAAGAACTGGTGGTACAAGTACACTTGGCGTGGCCGCCAGATCCGTGAGAGCACGGAGCAGGCGAACAAGCGCGTGGCCGAACAGATCTAGGCTGC
>JAINDK010000123.1 GCA_019931185.1 Bryobacter sp. CoA8 C33 | reverse complement strand
CCCCCCTTCCCCCGATTTCCCCCGCGATGTCCCCCCGGCCCGCGTCCTCATCAATTTCGGCGCCGGCCCCTTTCTCATCACCGCTTCCTCCGGCGGCTACGACTACTGGGTCATGATGCGCACTTACCTGCCCCCCACTCCCACCCTCGACCGCCCCTCCCGCGCCGTCCTCCTCATCGCCTCCCCCAACCTCCTTACCAACCCCTTCTTCTTCCAACTCGGCCCCTGGCTCGCCATCGGCCTCGTCGGCATCCTCGTCAGCATTGTCTTCTGGTTCCCCCTCGTCCGCGGCCTCACCCGCTCCCTCGAACAGATGACCATCGCCACCGCCAACATCGCCGAAGGCGGCTTCGACACCCAACTCCCCGTCAACCGCTCCGACGAACTCGGCCTCCTCGCCGCCTCCATCAATCGCATGGCCGCCCGCCTCGGTGCCTATACCCATGGCCAAAAGCGCTTCCTCGGCGACGTCGCCCACGAACTCCGCTCCCCCCTTGGCCGCATGCAAATCGCCCTCGGCATCCTCGACCGCAAAGTCGACGAATCCGCCGCCTCCTACATCCACGACCTCTCAGACGACGTCAAGGTGATGTCCGGCCTCACCGACGGCCTCCTCGAATTCGCCAAAGCCGAAATGCGCCAGGACTCCGTCACCCTCTCCCCCGTCAACCTCTCCGACCTTGTCTGGCGCGCTGTCAAGGCCGAATCCATCCCCGGCGTCTCCTTCGAGGTCGACATCGACCCCGCCCTCACCGTCCAGGCCGAATCCGAATCCCTCTTCCGCGCCCTGTCCAACGTCCTCCGCAATGCCGCCCGCTACGCCGGCGACTCCGGCCCCATCCACATCTCCGCCACCGCCCAAAAGTCCGCCGTCCACCTCACCGTCCGCGACTCCGGCCCTGGCGTCCCCACCGAATCCCTCGACCAGATCTTCGAGCCCTTCTACCGCCTCGAATACGCCCGCGACCGCGCCTCCGGCGGCGCCGGCCTCGGCCTCGCCATCGTCAAAAGTTGCGTCGAAGCCTGTGGCGGCCGCGTCAGTTGCCGCAACCTCTCCCCCCATGGCCTCGAAGTCGATCTCACCCTCGCCCCTACTGCTTAGCCCCCCTCACAAACTCCCCTACATCCTCCTTCAACTTCACCAGCGACGGCACATGGATGTACATCATGTGCCCGCTTTCATACTCCTTCATCGTTACGTTCCGGCTCTGCTCCGGCTTCAGCTTCATGTGCGAAAACGTATACTCGGTCGCGAAAAACGGCGTCGCCAGATCGTAATACCCGTTCGCCACCATCACCTTCATATACGGGTTCCGGTCAAATGCCGCCCGCAGCGAATCGCTCGTGTCCGCGAACTGGTTCTGCGCATTCGAGTAATCCCACGGCAGAATCCCCCCACCCAGCGCAAAGTAAACCGCATCCGTCTGATACTTCAACTCCTCCCGCGCATACTGGTTCATCGCATGCGTGTACGGCGGCAGAATCGCCGCCGCGCTCGGGTCAAACTCCGGGCTCGCCGCCCCGTTATCCCCGTCCGTCCCCGTCAGCCGCGAATCGAGCCGCCCCACCACGATCCCCTCGCTCCGCCGCAATTCCTTCGTGAACCTTTGTATCTCGATCCGCAAATCGTTCCGCAGCAGAAACTCCTTCGATAACCCCGTAAACTTCATCAGCTTCGTTGCGATCGCATCTTTTTCCGCCGCCGCCAACCGGTCCCCCTTCATCAGCGCCACCGTGTATTCCCCCTCGGCAAACGTCCGCACCGCCTTCAACATCCCCGGCAAATCCTTCTGATACGCCGCGTCTACTTTCTTGTGATACCAGGCCGTCGCCGCATAGGTCGGCAAAAACAGCGCATACGGCAGGTCATTGCCCTTCGTAAACCGCGCTGTCTGAAAATTGAGAATCGAGCTGATCAGAATCACCCCATTCAGCGCATAACCCTTCGCCGTCAATGCCCCCGCCAGTCCCGCCGCCCGCGTCGTCCCGTAGCTCTCCCCCGCGATGAATAGCGGCGAGCTGAACCGCTGGTTCCGCGCCAGATACAGCCGGATAAACTCGCCCACCGACTCGATATCCCCCGTGAAACCGTTATACTTCCGCGCCGTCTCCGTCTTCGTCGCCCGAGAAAAACCCGTCCCCACCGGATCCACAAAAACCAGGTCGCACACATCGAGCCATGTCCCCTGGTTGTCTTCCAGTTGATACGGCGCCGGCGGCATCGCTCCGTCATCCTTCATCTTGATCCGCCGCGGCCCGATCGCCCCCAGATGTAGCCACAACGTCCCCGCCCCCGGCCCCCCGTTAAAGGCGATACACAAGGGACGATTCTTCTCCCCCTCCACTACATAGTCGACATAGAACAGCCCCGCCTCCACCTCCCCGCCATTGTTCCTGATCGGCAGCATCCCCGCCCGCGCCACATACTTCAACGTCTTCCCGTTCAATTGAATCGAGTGCTGCGTCACCACCGGCGCCTCTTCCTTGTACGCCTGCACCGGCACCGACCCCGTCGGCGCCTGCCCAAACACAACCCCCACCACCCCGGCAAAAATCAACAAAGCTCTCATTCCGTCGAGAGTATCATCGCTGCCCCGTCAACAGCCTCACCCCGCTCAGCGCCAACACTCCCCCCACCACCGTCGGCCCCGTCACCTCTTCCCCCAACGCCACATTGCTCGACACCACACTGAAGATCGGCACCAGATTGATAAAGATCGACGTCTTCGCCGCCCCGATCTGCTCAATCCCCCGCAAATAAAGCAGAAAAGCCATCGTCGTTCCCGCAAAACCCAGATACCCCGACACCACCCAAAACCTCCACCCGCTCACATCCGGCGCCGGCTCCCCCGCCACCACCGCATACACCAGCAGCATCCCCAGTCCCAGCCAGATCGCATACGCCGTTGCCGGCAGCGCCGCCATCTCGCTCGTCACCTTCCTGCCAATCAGCGTATACGCCACCCACGACACCACCGTCCCCAGGATCCACACATCCCCCCGTCCCAGCCCCGTCGCAAACAACCTCCCCGGCTCGCCCTGCGTCAACACCAGCCCCGCCCCGCACAAGCTCAACGCCAAGCCCAACAACTTCCGCCCCGTCGGCTTCTCCCGCCAGAATAGGCACGAATACAAAAACACCACTGAGGGCTGCAACGACGCCATCAGCGACGCCCGCCCCGAAGGCACCGTCAACAGCCCGTTAAAGAAACACAGATTGTAGGCGAACACCCCAAAAAATCCCATCGCCACCAGCCGCCACGCCGCCGCCCCCCTCACCCTCGGCCACGGCCTCACCCCCAACATGATCACCAGCAGCCCCAGCGCCCCGAACCCGAATCGCCCCAGGCTCGAATAAATCGCCGGCACCCCGGCGCGCGACAACGTGCTCGCCGCCATCCACGACGATCCCCAGATCGCCGCCGTCAGCGTCAACATTACATACGGATTCAAGCCCACCCATACAGCTTGAGCGCATTTTTCCCGCGGATCAACTCCCGCTCGCCCTCTTTGGCGAAATGAAACAGCCGGTTCAACTCCGCCTGCGCCTTGGCAAACGCCGCTTCGTTCATCCCCAGCCCGCCCCACACAATTCGTTGCGGTCCAAACGATTCATACACCTGCTTCACTCGCGCCTCGAGCCCCTTCGGCGAATACTCGAGCCCGGAAAATTTCATCACCGTGTTCTTATGCCGCGCCAGTTGCAACACATCCTTCCATTCCTCTTCCGTCCCCTGATTGTTCCGCCCCAGATGGTCGAGCACTACCCTCACGCCCTTGAATTCCCCCGCCAGCTTCCCGATCGCCCGCGCATGCATCGGAATGAAATGCATCTGCGCCATCAACCCCCGCTCAGCCAACGCCTTCCACGTCGCCCGCATCTCCGGCGCATCAAGCGGCCTTTCCCGGATCGGTCCCGCCGTCTGCGCCGTCGGCGTCACCCGGTGAATCCGCAACGCCCTCACCCGCCCCGGCCACTTCTTCACCAACCCGTCAATCCGCCCCGGCGTATCTGCCCGCATCGCATCAAACAAACACGTCCCGCGAAAGAAATCCTTCTTCGGCTCATTCGCAAAACAATACTCCAGATACGTATGGTCATCCTGATACGGCTCCGGATGCACGATCACCGCCCCGGCAATCCCCGCCGCCGGCGCGAACTTCGCATACTTCTCGAGCGGCTCCGGCTCCGGTTGATAAGTCCCCCGCGGATGATACGGAAACTTCTTCCGGTCATCGGCAAACAGATGAATATGCGTATCAATCAGCGGGCTCGGCCCCGCCAGCGCCATCGCCAGCAGCGTGCGTCTCGTCATGGCCCAATGATATGCTCGTTTTGTCCGTGAGCAAGTGGTTTTTGTTCATGCTTTCCGCCCTCCCCCTCGCCTCGGCGCCGCCCGGCGACGAAGCTGCTCGCATCCTCACCACCCAGTGCAAATCCTGCCACGACGGCTCCCTCCGCCCCGCCTTCGACCTCACCTCCCCCCAGGTCCGCGCCACCATGCTCAAGGCCATCCACGGCGGCGGCCCCGGCGTTAAGGCCATGCCCCCAGGCCGCAAGCTCAAGCCGGAACACCTCGCCTCCCTCTCCGCCTGGATCGAGCGCGGCGCTCCCCTGCCCGGTCCCCATTGGGCCTTCACCCCCCTCGCCCCCCTCACTCCCGGTCAGTCCATCGACTCCCTCATCGACGCCAACCTCCATGCCCGCGGCATCCCCGCCGCTCCCCCCGCCGGCTCCCGCACTCTCCTCCGCCGCCTCTCCTTCGACCTCACCGGCCTCCCCCCCAAAACCAAGCCCCCTGCCAGTTTCTCCACTTACATCGACCAACTCCTCTCCTCGCCCCACTTCGGTGAACACTGGGGCCGCCACTGGCTCGACGTCGCCCGCTATGGCGAAGACGATTACTCCGGCACCGCCGTCCAGCCTTATCCCCAGGCCTGGCGCTTCCGCGACTGGGTCGTAAATAGTTTCAACCGCAATCTTCCCTACAACACCTTCCTCATGGCTCAGATCGCCGGCGATCTCATGAATGATCCCTCCCTCGCCGGCGGCACCGGCCTCTTCGGCCTCGGCCCCTGGTATTACGGCATCTCCCAGCCCCCTCAGGCCCGCGCCGATGAACGCCACGACCGCATCGACATGGTCTCCCGCGGCATGCTCGGCGTCACCCTCGCCTGCGCTCGCTGCCACGATCACAAATACGATCCCTTCACTCAAAAGGACTACTACGCCCTCTCCGGCGTCTTCTCTTCCTCCGCCTACAAAGAGTATCCTCTCGTCCCCGAGACGGAAGCCGCCTCCTGGCGCACCCGCAAAAAAGCTCTCGACGACGCCGAAAAAGCTCTCAATACCTTCCTCACCAACCAGGCCGTCCGCCTCCGCGCCGAATACGCCCCCGGCCTGTCCCGCTACATGATGGCCACCCTCAACGCCGACCCCGCCGGCCTCAACCTCGAACTCTTCAACCGCTGGTGCGAATACCTCCGGCGCCCCGAAGACCTCCACCCCTACCTCAAAGACTGGTTCGCCGCCCCTTCCCTCGCCCACGCCCAGGCTTTTGAACGTCTCCTGCTCACCATCGACCAGGAGAAAAAGGCCCTCGACGAAGAGAACCGCCAGATCATCGCCGCCGCCGAAAAGGCCGCCCTCAAACCCAAACGCACCATCGTCCTGCCCGGCGGCTACCGCTCCGAGGAAGACTTCAATCCCAACGCCGGCGTCGCCATCAAGTCTCTCCCCCGCGACCGCTTCGTCGCCTGGAACCGCACCTTCTCTGAAGGCGCCGCCCCCTTGCGCTTCCCCCCGGATCTCACCGTCAAGTTCCTCACCGGCCCCCACAAGGACGAATACAACCGTCTCCTCGCCACCCGCGACCGCCTCAAAAAAGAGCTCGGCCCCAAGTTCCCCTACTTCGACGGCATCTCCGAATTTGATCCCCACGACCTCCCCGTCGACCTCCGCGGCAACCCCGAAAACACGGGCGACATCGTCCCCCGCCGCTTCCCCCTCGCTCTCTCGAACAATCTGCCTATTCCCTTCAACGAAGGCAGCGGCCGCCTCGCCCTCGCCCGCACCATCGCCCACCATCCCCTCGCCGCTCGCGTCGCCGTCAACCGCATCTGGATGCACCTCTTCGGTGCCCCCATCGTCCGCACCCCCTCCAACTTCGGCCTCGCCGGCGAGCGCCCCTCTCACCCCGAACTCCTCGAATACCTCGCCGCCCGCTTCGCCGCCTCCGGCTATGACACCAAGGCCCTCATCCGCGAAATCGTCTCCTCCCGCGCCTACCAACGCTCCGCCTCCGGCGACTCCACCAAGGACCCCGCCAACCTCTACTTCGCCCGCCAATCCCGCAAGCGCCTCCCCGCCGAACCTCTCCGCGACGCCATGCTCGCCGCCTCCGGCCGCCTCGACCTCCGCACCGGTGGCGAAAGCGAAGAACTCACCCCCAACATGCGCCGCCGCACCCTCTACGCCCGCATCGGCCGCTTTGAAGCCAACGAAACCCTCGCCCTCTTCGATGCCCCCAACGCCGCCGTCACCTGCGAACAGCGCGTCGTCACCAACGTACCCCTCCAAAAACTCTTCTATCTCAATTCCGATCTCGTCTCGACCGAATCCCGCGCCCTCGGGGAATTCCTCCGCCGCCACGGCCTCGACAAAACCTACCAGCGCCTCTTCCAGCGCAAGCCCACCCCCACCGAAAAACAGGCCGCCCGCGACTTCCTCCGCTCCGGCGGTGCCCACGCCCAACTCGCCCAAGTCCTTTTGAGTACCAACGAATTTGCCTATGTCGATTGACCGCTTCCCCGCCCAGGTCCACCCCCGCTTCTCCCGCCGCGACGTCCTCGGCAAGCTCGCCGGCGGCCTCGGCCTCGCCGCTCTCGCCCAGGGCGCCCCCACCCACCATACCCCCCGCGCCAAACGCATCATCTACATCGTCCTCAACGGCGGCATGAGCCAGGTCGATACCTTCGACCCCAAACCCCTCCTCACCAAATACAACGGCCAGCCCGTCCCCGGCGGCGCACCCAAGACCGAGCGCGCCACCGGCGCCCTCATGCAAAGCCCCTTCCGCTTCCTCCGCCATTCCTCCTGCGGCACCGAAGTCTCGGAAATCTTCCCCCGTCTCGCCACCCTCATGGACGACTGCTGCGTCATCCGCGGCATGTACACCGACGTCCCCAATCACGAGCCCTCCCTCTTCATGCTCAACTGTGGCGCCATCCAGCCCGGCCGCCCCAGCCTCGGCTCCTGGCTCATGTACGGCCTCGGCTCGGAGAACCAAAACCTCCCCGGCTTCGTCGTCCTCTGCCCCGGCATCCCCGTCGTCGGCCCGCCCCTCTGGTCGAGCGCCTTCCTCCCCGCCGTCTTCCAGGGCACCTTCCTCAAGACCGAAACCTCCGACCCCTATCAGCTCATCCGTCACATCAAACCCCAGTCCGACTCCACCGCCCAGCGCCGCCAACTCGACCTCCTCTCCCGCCTCAACCGCGAACACCTCGCCGCCCGCCCCGGCGACTCCCAGCTCGAAGCCTCCATCTCCGCCATGGAAACCGCCTTCCGCATGCAAACCGAAGCCCCCGACGCCTTCGACATCCGCAAGGAACCCGAGTCCACCCGCGACCGCTACGGCGACAACGAATTCGGCCGCTCCTGCCTCATGGCCCGCCGCCTCGTCGAACGCGGCGTCCGCATGGTCCAGATCTACTACGGCAACTCCCAGCCCTGGGACAACCATGCCGACATCCTCGTCCACCAGCGCCTCGCCGCCCGCACCGACCCCGCCGTCGCCTCCCTCCTCGAAGACCTTAAATCCAGCGGCCTCCTCTCAGACACCCTCGTCGTCCTCGGCACCGAGTTCGGTCGCACCCCCGCCGTCGAGACCGGCGCCTCCACCAATGTCCAAAACGGCCGCGATCACAACTCCTACGGCTACAGCATCGTCCTCGCCGGCGGCGGCGTCAAAGGTGGCATCACTTACGGCGCCACCGACGATTTCGGCTTCCGCGCCGTAGAGAAACGCTGCTACAACCACGACCTCAACGCCACCCTTCTCCATCTGCTCGGCCTCGACCACACCCGCCTCACTTATCACTACTCCGGCCGCGACTTCCGCCTCACCGACGTCGCCGGCGAGGTCGTTCACGACATCCTCCGCTCCTAGCCCATCGCAAAAAACTTCGACTTCCCCGCCCTCTCGCGCATCCCACAATTTGAAATTCCAGTTCGATAATTCCTACGCCCGCTCCCTCCCCGGCTTCTACACCCGCGGCCAGGCCGATTCCGTCCCCGCTCCCCAACTCATCCGTCTCAACCGCCCCCTCGCCGCCGAGCTCAATCTCGACCCCGACGCCCTCGACTCCCCCCTCGGCGCGCAAATCTTCTCCGGCAACCAGCCCCCCGACGACGCCGATGTCCTCGCCCAGGCCTACGCCGGCCACCAGTTCGGCCACTTCGTCCCCCAACTCGGCGACGGCCGCGCTGTCCTCTACGGCGAAGTCATCGACCGTCTCGGCCAGCGCCGCGATATCCAGCTCAAAGGCTCCGGCCGCACCCCCTTCTCCCGCGGTGGCGACGGCAAAGCCGCCGTCGGCCCCGTCCTCCGCGAATACATCATCGGCGAAGCCATGCACGCCCTCGGCATCCCCACCACCCGCGCCCTCGCCGCCGTCACCACCGGCCAGCCCATCTTCCGCAACGCCATGCTCCCCGGCGCCGTCCTCACCCGCGTCGCCGCAAGCCACATCCGCGTCGGCACCTTCCAGTTCTTCGCCGCCCGGCAGGACACCACCAAAGTCCGCCAACTCGCCGACTACGCCATCGACCGTCACTACCCCGGCCTCGCCGCCTCTCCCCACAACAAATACCTCGATTTCCTCACCAGCGTCTGCGCCAGCCAGGCCACGCTCATCGCCCGCTGGATGCACGTCGGCTTCATTCACGGCGTCATGAATACGGACAACATGACAATCTCTGGTGAAACCATCGACTACGGCCCCTGCGCGTTCATGGAAGCCTACCGTCCCACCACCGTTTTCAGCTCCATCGACCACAACGGCCGTTATGCCTATGAAGAGCAGCCCGCGATCGCCCGCTGGAATCTTGCCCGCTTTGCCGAATGTCTGTTACCTCTCCTCCATGACGACGATAAGACCGCCGTCCAACTTGCTGTCCATGCGGTCAACCATTTCACTGACACTTACTTCGCGACATGGTTCTCCGGTATGCGCGCCAAACTCGGCCTCTCCGATCCCCCCGCCCAGGACGACCTCAATCTCGTCAATTCCTTCCTCGCCTTGCTCGAACAAAACCACGCCGACTACACGAACGCCTTCCGCGACCTCACCCGCCAAGAAGAAATCCCCTACCTCGCCGACTGGCTCCCCCACTGGCGCGCCCGCCGCCCCAACCGCGCCGCCATGGACGCCATCAACCCCCTCTACATCGCCCGCAATCACAAGGTCGAAGAAGCCCTCGCCGCCGCCAGCGACAACCAGAACTACGCTCCCTTCGAACAGCTCCTCACCGTGCTCGCAGACCCCTTCACCGAACGCCCCAGCCTCGAAGCCTATGCCCAGCCCGCCCCCCCTTCCAACACTCCTTACAAAACCTTCTGCGGCACCTGAAGGGCGATCCTCGGCCCTGTCTTCCTGCTTCACTTCCCACTACGGCCACTAACTCTTGCTCAAATTCGACAAACGCACGGTACGCCAGAAGCGCCCCGCTGACGTGTCTCCCCTTTTCGCCCGCCATAGGCAGCTTCCGGAAACCCTTTCAGTAGCGCTCAGATGGATTATTGTTCTCTCCGGACCTTTGCCCGCCATTGATTGATTCCGACAACAACCAGACTGAAAAACGCCCAGCCACCTAATGCACGTAAGACCAAGTTTATTGAGCACTGGCGGTCACAACCGCTTGCCTCGTCAATGTAAAGGGTGCTACCCAGATGAAGCAGCTCCTTCTCAACCCCGGCGACACCTTGTTTTGAAAATGCGTCAGCGATTCTAGTGACGACTAGCAACCAAAAAAATCCTGTGAGCCAAATCAAACACCGGATCACGACCTCGAAAAAGCGCGCACGCATACTTATCGCCTGCGATACGCCGAGCCACCGGGTGAAAACATTCGTGCTCCACCTGGAATGTCTCATCGCGGAGATGACGCGCCAGTCTTGCTATTCCAATTTGCCGCTCCCCCCATTGTGATTCCCCCAAGTCCGAGCAAACCCTCGATCCTAAAGTCGCCGTAGACATTCAGCCCCAACGCGATCATGCCAATCTCATTCTTCATTGACCATTGAGACAGCGAATTCATCGCGCCCGTCGTGTGGCCTAAAAAGTGATGCCCGAGTTCGTGAGCCATGGTATCCGGCGTACTCGTCTTCGAATTCAAGTAAACCATGGCATATCCGCTCTCACTCACGCCAGCTCTACCAGGTGCTCGGGAGCCATTCTCGCTAACGACAACATTGATGGCGTCTTTCTGCACGGTCTCAGCGCTGACCACACCTGACACTTGATTCACCTCAAAATGTACGTTCGCATCGCCATGGAAAGATTTCGCAGCGTTTATCCTGAAAACGGCAGTTGCCCCCCCTCACGCAGTCCCCTCCAGCAGCTTCCCTGACCGCTTTTCCGCGGTGAAATATTGAAAAATCCAGCGCAGCATCACGCACCACCTCTGACTCAGCGCCAACTGCTCCCTAAACACATCCATTGCGCGGCGGTCAATGCGGTCGGAACCGGCTTTCAATTACCCACAAATCTGTTGGATCAGGGGGAGATAAGCCATAGAATGAATAGCCAGTATGCCGAAACAAAAAAACGCAAGAATTGTTTCGGCGGCCCGGCGACGGCGGTTCCCTGCCACTGCCAACCGGAACGACCGCGGCTCTGGAACAGGAGATCGCTGCTTACCGGTTTGAGGACCTTCGCCTTGGCCGGCGCTTTCGCGGGCTCGTCGAACAGTTGGCGCATCGCGTTGGGCAAGCCATTCCGCTGGCCTGCCAGGATTGGTCCAGCACGAAGGCGGCTTATCGTTTCCTCTCGAACCCCAAAGTGGACGAAGAGCGAATTTTGGCAGGCCATTTCCAGGCCACCAAGGAGCGTGCCGCGGCAT
>JAINDK010000062.1 GCA_019931185.1 Bryobacter sp. CoA8 C33 | reverse complement strand
AGCTTCCCACACCCCGATCGTCGCGCTAACCGCCCACGCCGTCGTCGGGTACAAGGAACGCTGCATCGCCGCCGGAATGAACGACTTCGTCACCAAGCCGGTTCAAGTGCAACAGCTCTTTGAAGTGATCCATCGCCTCACGGCGGGAGACATTTCTCCAAACTCTCTCGCCGCCGATACCCTCGACCCGGTCTCCACTACCAGCTAGGCTCAACCCTGTCCGCGCAAGATCCTTTCCTCTGCGCGGCCGGAGGCTTCCGAGATCGCCCGCGCCGCTCAAAGCTTGTCCGCCGGGAGCCCCACCGTCGACTGCTTCAGCCCCGGTGTAGTCGCCAAGCTTACCCTGGCGAGAAGACCCACCGGGTGTTGGCTCACAACAACAGCGCCGGCGCCCCGGGCAACGCTCCCGATCGGCGTCTCCCAGCCGACGGGATCGTTCAGGGAACAGGATCGGGGCGAGAGCCGGTCACAAGAATGCGTGACTGGGGTGAACAACCTTAAGTGTTGCAGCCGATCTTGCCTCCACCGCGGCGCGAGGACAATCGTGAGCGGCCATGGCTTGATGGGCCTCTGGCGCCTTCAGCAATTGAAGAGAACCGGAAAACGGAAACAAGCACTGAGCGTTTTGGTCCACCGTTTCAGAGAGCGTGGGCAGTTCCAGTTGGTCGAAGCGGTCGTCGATGCCCCTTCGCGGGCGCGAAAAAGGCCTTGTCACGGGGCCGGCGCCCGGCACGCTCCTTAGCGTGGCCCTATCCTACGTTCAGCTGACTCTGACCTTAAGCCGAACTGCTCAAGCCAGCAGCCAATTTAGCCTCAAATACGGACACGGGCCAAACACTAGATGGCAGACCGCTGCGCCGCCAGCGCGGACCTTCGAATGTGAAGCGGCTCTTCGCCTGCCCCGATCCCTTCCGCCGCCTGGTCAACCGCCGGGAATACCATGCTGAAAACTTTCTCCGCGGCTGATGGTTTTCCTCCGGCTGTTTCCAGTGCCTCCCGCCGCCCAAGCCGGGAGGCACTGATCCAGGTGGCGGCACTTTGGGGCAGCGGAGCCGAAGGCAGCATGGAAGACTGCGCGACGATGGATCACTCTGATGTCAGCGGGTCTACTCGGAAGCAGCCGTTGCCGCAGGGTCATGATTCGTCGGGAACCGCCTCGCACTGCAGGCGCGGGTTGGAGCCTTGGCTCGTACCGCATCGTAGCCGATACGGACTCTCCTTCTCGACGGATCCACGCCGCCTTCAGCGCCGTATTGCTATGGGTCGCACCGCTTTCTCGCCGCAACGTTGGTCGGTGTGATTGGCGATGGCCCCGATGAACCCCAACTGTTCCCGCGCCAGAGCGGTCGCGGCCTGATTTTTGTTCTTGCCTTCTCCCGCCAACGCCTTGCAGCGCTGATTCAGGCGATGCTGCGCCTTCCAGGCAATGGCTTTCACTTCACCGCTCCAGGCAAAATCTTATTGCCGTCGCAACAGAATGCCCTCGCCTTGGGCCGGTGAGGATGCAACCTGCTCACCTCCACCGGCGCCAGCCGCGAATGCGCATTGCCTGGCCTGTTGATCGCCCCGCTCTGCGCCTTGCCACCGGATTGTTCGCTTGCCACCAAGCCGCTATGGCCCATCGACTGTCCAGGACTCACGAACCGCGACAAGGCCCCCAACTCCGGGAAGATCATCGCCGCCGCGGTCCGCGCCAGGCCACGCAAGCTCTGCAGTGCCTCGATGATCGTCCACGATTCCGCCGGGGTTTCTCGCGCCGCTTCGTTAATGGCCGTCTCCAGATGAAGGATGCGCTGGGCGATTTGCTCCACCTCAGGCGGATCGTTCAACGATTTCACCGGCAGCGCCTTGTGCGCGAAGTGCACGTTTGTCCTGATCCATTCCAGATACGTTTTTGTCCAGGACTTCAAGCCTTCCGGCTTGCGTCCATGCCACGGCAGGAACTTGCCCGGGTGGCGTCTTGCTTTGAGCTGATCCTTCTTGGCGCCTCGTGCGCCCGCACCAGATCTTGCAATGCTTCCTGCTCGGGGCTGGGCGCCGCCACCGCGGTCAACTCACTCGCGCGGTTGCAGCGCGCCAGTTCCCCGGCGTCGCGCCGATCAGTCTTGAATCGTGCGCCCGCCTTGACGGGAATCAGACTCGGGGCGATCCCCTCGCACTCCACCGCCAGTGGTTTTAACCTCCGATCAAGTCAATCGCCGATGAGGGCCGGCTTCCTGGCAGGCGCCGGTCTCGCCTTGTTCCCGCAGCTTCTCGACTCGCATACGGATCGCTTTCAGTTGCCTGGTAATCGCACCCCGACCGCGGACTCCTACGTAGCGCCAGCCTTTGGCCACCGCCACGGCAATCGTCCCCGTATCGACATCCAGCCCAGCGTACAGTATCAATTTCACAGACCAACCAACTCATACTGTCAGCGCAACCCGCGTCTCAGGCCGGGAATTGGCCGTTTCATTCTTGACTAGACCGCCGTCGATCCGCTCGGCTCGAAGCGCGCCAGAAACCGGCGGAAGTGATCAATGTGATACGCGGTCAGGCGCGGATACTCCCGCTCAAACCCCGCCACGCGGAAGTAGCGGTCGGCCTTCGGGATCACTGAGATCTGAAAGTCCTTCCGCTTCTGCTTGGCCAGCGCTTCCCGCAAGTCGTATGCGATCTGCCGGCTGCCCCGCTCGAGTTTCTCATTGCGCTCATCGGCTTCCCCGAGCAGTACGAAGATCGGACACGGAAAGGCCGCAATAGCCCGGATCCGCTCGTAGCCGGGGCTGAGGCAGATTAGAAACTCGGGGGCCTTCGCCTTGTCTGCCGGAGGCGCGGGAATTTCCATGTCTTCGGTGAAGACCCAGCCTGACCCCGGCGTTTCCTTAGCCGCCGTCGCAATGCCCAGCCTCGCCAGCAGGTCGGCGTAAAAATGACCCAGCGCCTCTTGGCGCGAAAAGATCCTTGCCTGGGCCCGGGTCGAGCGCGAAGTAGGCGTCAACTCGAGCGGAGAAATTTCCTTGTAAGGCGCCGCTGGTACCCGGCCCAGCCGCCGCAAGTGCATTTTCTCCCCTGCCGGCTTGTGCTCCACATCGAAGGTCGGTCCGCCGAAGCGCCCCTCGTAGCGGCGAGGCCCCTCGACCAGCGGCAGCGTAAAGGAAAATAGCGGTCCCTCGAGCCGCCACGTCTGTACCGGATGGGTCACCAGCAGCAGGTCCCGGCAGTTGAAGCGGAATTCAAAAGATTTGTCCGGTTTGGGGATAAAGTCGAAGTTGACCGTCATCGAGGATAAGCCGTTGGTCAGCTTGCCTTCCCAGCGGCCTTCGATTGTATTGGCGCTTCCCCGGCGTCCGCAGGCCCCAAGGGCGGCAAGGCCGGGCAGAAAATGGCGTCGATTCATGGTTTTTCAAACAGGTAGTGGCACACTCCCCACTCGGAGCCTTCCCGATAGGCGAACAACTCGGCACAGGCCAGAAAAAACACGCGCCAGCGAACCAGCCAGCGGGTCTCCTCGCCTCTACCGTAACACTGCGTGAACAGCGGCCGGATCGCGGCGATTTCGCGGTCCATGTTAGCGAGCCAGTCCTCGCAGGTTTGCGCGTAGTGGCGTCCGTTGATCCGCCAGAAGTGCACGTTCCTCAACTGCTGCTGGAACTCGAGCAGCAAACGGTCCGAGGGCATCTGGCCGCCGGAGAAGAAGTGCTCGGCCATCCAGTCGTCCTTGCCGTTTTGCTCGAAGGGATAGAAGTACTCGCGGTGGGTGAAGATATGCACGAAGAGGGTGCCGCCGGTCTTGAGCCAACTGGCGATGCGCCGGAGGAGTTTCTCGTAGTTGCGCATGTGTTCGAACATTTCGACGCTTACGACGCGATCAAAGACCGCGCCGGGGTCGAAGTCCAACATGTCGGCTGTGCGGACCTCGAGGTTGCCGTAGCCGAGACGGCGCGCCTCCGAGTCAATAAACGCCTTTTGCGTGCGCGAGTTGGAAACGGCGACGATCGGCGAGTTTGGAAGCTGTGCGGCCATCCACAGTGAGAGCGAGCCCCAGCCGCAGCCGAGCTCGAGAATGGATTCACCGTCGCGCAGCCGGGCGCGCTCGACGGTGAGCTGGAGCATGGCGTCCTCTGCTTCGGCGAGAGATTCCCGGCCCGTCTGATACCAGGCGCAGGAGTACTTGCGGCGCGGGCCGAGCACCTTGAGAAAAAACTCGGTTGGCACCTCGTAGTGCTGAGCGTTGGCGTCGTGGGTGTGAGTAGCGAGCGGACCGGTGCGGATCTCGTGGAGCCAAGCGGCGCGGTCGCGGGCGGATTCTCCGGCCAGCCGCTGTGCAAGCAGGCGGCGAATGCCGCGGCGGATCAGCCAGTCGGGCAGCAGGTCATGATCGAGGAGCGTTGCATATAAGGCGGCCATCAGGAGGCCTTGGGCGGCAGGGGGAAAAAGGGGCTGACCTCGGCCTGGTATTTGCGGTAGGCATCGCCACGGGAGCGCAGGGCCTGTTCCTCGGTTGGGGGAATGCCGGTTACGTTGAGCATAAAGTGCAGCATCAGGCCGGGCGCCAAGAAGCCGAGAAACCCCCAATTGGCGGTCATGGCATAGATGCCGTAGCTGATCCAGATGAGCCATTCAAAAAAGTAGTTGGGGTGCCGGGACCAGGCCCAGAGCCCCTCGCGGCAAACCTGCCCGGCGTTTTCCGGCTTGGAACGGAAGCGGTTGAGTTCGATGTCGGCGATGATGACTCCAGAGGTGGCGAAGACCCAGAGCACGACGGCGCCCTGCTCGGTGAAGTGCAACTCAGCGGCGCTGCTCAGGCAGGCGAGCAAGAATGGCAACGCGAGCACGACGCAAGATACAGCTTGAGCGAGGAAGAACAGAAGTATCTTCCACTCAAAGCCGGGCGACCACTTGCGCCGCAACTCGGCGTAGCGGCCTTCCTCCGGCTGGCTGATGATGCGGTTGAAAAGGAGGTGCAGGGCGAGGCGGGCGCCCCAGATCAGCACCATGAGGGCAAGCAGCAGGCGCCGGTGGGGCGCCCCGGAGCCATTCCAGGCAAAATACAAGCCACAGAAGCTGACGCCGATGGTCCAGCCGAAGTCGACGAGGGCGGCGTTGCGCAGGGGCAGGTGCAGCATCCAAAGCGCGAACATGCCGGCCAATACGAAAAGAAGGGAGGCGGTGGCGAGTTGAAAGAATTCCTGCCAGTAGGTAAGAGGTTGGAGGGGGTTCAAGATTCAGCCTCGATGGTCTTATGGCAGTTTCGCATGATGTGGTGGCGAATTGCGCATGGACAGCAGCGAGGCGGGCGATTGACCGGCGGGCAGGCGGTATAACTGGAGGAGAACATAAAGGCTCATGGCGATGTTGCCAAGGGTCATGATGAGTACAAGCCAGAGCAGGCGGGGGGCGAGGCGCGGTTCGCGCCAGAGCACCCAGAGATAGAAAGTGAGGAAGCCGAAGTAGGCATCCCACAGGGTGGCGACGGCCCAGGGGTGATCGCTGAACGTAGCGAAGGCGTCCCAGATTGGCATTTGCAGGCTAGCGCGAATGGTGACGGCGAGCATGGCCAGGAGGATGGCCGAGAACAGGACGATGAGAGAAGACCTCATAAACAAGAAGATGCGCGTGGCGGTGATTGGGAGTGGAATTTCGGGTCTGGGGGCGGCGTGGTGGCTGAGCCGGCGCCATGAAGTGCATCTGTTCGAGAAGGAGGGCCGGCTGGGCGGGCACACGCACACGCACCGGATCGAGACGAGCGCGGGTCCGCGGGCGATCGATACGGGGTTTATCGTGCACAATGACCGGACCTATCCGAACCTGATCCGGCTCTTTGGCGAGTTGGGAATTGAGCGGCGGGACAGCGAGATGAGCTGGGGGGTGACGAGCGAAGGGGGCGGGCTTGAGTATTCAAGCCGCGGGCTGGGGGGCTTTTTCGCCCGGCGGCGCAGTGTGGCCGACCCGGTGCAGTGGCGGCTGCTGCGGGACATCTTGCGGTTCAACCGGGAGGCGGCGGGGTTGTTGCGGGCTGGGGAGGCCGGCAACAAGACGCTGGGGGAGTTTGTGGAGGAGCGGGGGTACTCGGCGGTATTTCGGGATGGCTACCTGTACCCGACGGTGGCGGCGATCTGGTCGACGGCGCCGGGGCGGGTGCTCGAGTTTCCGGCGGCGGCGCTGATCCGGTTTTTTGAAAACCACGGGCTGTTGACGGTGGGAGGGCATCCGCAATGGAAGGTGCTCAAGGGGGGATCGAGCGTCTACATCGACAAGCTGGTTGCGCCGCTGGGAGACCGGGTGTACCGAGGCCGGCCGGTGGGGCGGGTCCGGCGGGTGGCGGGGGGAGTGGAACTGAAGCGGGAAGGCGAGGAGGCGGCGCGGTTTGACGCGGTGGTGATGGCGGCGCACGGGCCCGATGCGCTGGCGCTGATCGAGGATCCGTATCCGGAGGAGCGGGAGGTGCTGGGGGCTTTCGCCGTATCGTTGAATGAGGCGGTGCTGCATACGGACGAGCGGATTCTGCCGCGGCGTAGGGCGGCGTGGGCGAGTTGGAATTACCGGATTCCGCTTGAGAGAGGGGCGCCGGCGACACTGACGTATGACATGAACCGGCTGGAGAAGCTGGACTGTGCGGAGCGGTATCTGGTGACACTGAACTCGACGGAGAAGATCGACGGGGGCAAGGTGTTGCGCAAGCTGAGCTACCAGCATCCGCTGTACACGCTGGCGGCGATTCGGGCGCAGGAGCAGTGGGCGAGCATCAGCGGGCGGGAAGGGATTCATTATTGCGGGGCCTATTGGTTTAACGGCTTTCATGAGGATGGCTACCGGAGTGCGTTGCGGGTGGTGAGGGCGATGGGGGTGGAATGCGAGATGATCTAGCGCCGGGGCTGTACCGGGGCTGGGTGCGGCACCGGCGTTACACGCCGGTTGAGCATGAGTTCCGTTACCGGCTGTTCATGGCGTGGCTCGACATCGACCGGCTGGAGGAGTTGATGGGGGTATCGCCTTGGTGCGGCTATGAGCGGCGGGCGATGCTGAGCTACCGGGGGGAGGATCACTTTGGGGATGCGCGGCGGCCGTTGCGGGAGCGCCTGGAGGAGGCGGCGGAGGAGGCGGGGCTGCGGCTGCCGGCCGGGCCGGTGTATGTGCTGACGAACCTGCGATATGCCGGTTACTGTTTCAATCCGATCTCGCTTTACTACTGCTATGGGGCGGACTGGAGCAAGCCGGAGCGGGTGATGGCGGAGGTGCACAGCACCTTCGGGGAGCAGCACAATTACTGGATCGAGGGTCTCGAGGCGGACGGCATCGCCAAGCGGCTGCATGTGTCGCCGTTCAACACGATGGACAATGAGTATTCATTCCGGTTCCATGCCCCGGGGGAAAGGCTGGTGGCGCATATCGATACGCTGCGGGCGGGGCAGCGGTTTTTTGATGCGACGCTATCGATGGAGTGGTCGGCCTGGGAGCGGGGCAATGTGGAGAGCGCGATCGTCGAGTATCCGTTGCTGACGGCGAAGGTGATCGGGGCGATCCATTGGGAGGCATTGAAACTTTTCTTCAAGCGGGTTCCCTTCGTGCCGCATCCATTGCGAAGATAGGATGCGATGGAACGCAAGCTATTCGAGAAGTTATTGCGCAACCTGAAGGGGGGGCGGCTAACCCTTGCCGAGGATGGCCGGCTGAGCGTGTATGGGGAAGCGGCGCCGGACGAACTCGAGGCGATGATCGAGGTGCACGGGGAGGGGTTTTACCGGGCGGCGGTATGGGGGGGCGAGATTGGCTTGGGTGAGGCGTACATGGCGGGGCAATGGAGTACGCCGGATCTGCCGAGCCTGGTGCGGCTGGCGGTGCGGAACTTGCGGGTGATTGATGGCTCGAATGCCTGGTTGAGCGTGGTGAAGCGGGTGGGGGCGCTGGTCGAGCACTGGCGGCGGAGCAACACGGTGGAGGGGAGCCGGAAGAACATCGCGGCGCATTACGATTTATCGAACGAGTTCTTTCGCTTGTTTCTCGACGAGAGCCTGATGTATTCGTCGGCGTTGTTCCGGGAGGAGGGGGAGCCGCTCGAGCAAGCGCAGTTTGACAAGCTGGAGCGGATCTGCCGGTTGTTGCGGCTGGGCCCGGAGGATCATGTGCTCGAGATCGGTACGGGCTGGGGGGGATTTGCGATGCATGCGGCGAGCCGGTATGGCTGCCGGGTGACAACGACGACGATCAGCCGGCAGCAGTACGAACTGGCGCGGGAGCGGGTGGTGGAGGTGGGACTGGGGGACCGGGTGACGATCCTGCTCGAGGACTACCGGCATCTGCGGGGCTGCTTCACGAAGGGCGTATCGATCGAGATGTTCGAGGCGGTGGGGCTTGATCATTACGATGAATACTTCGGGGCGTGGGAGCGGCTGTTGCGGCCGGGGGCGGCGTTTGTGATGCAGACGATCACGATGAATGAGCGGAACTTCGCGGCCTACCGGGGGAGTGCGGACTGGATACAGAAATACATCTTTCCTGGGGGCGAGCTGGCGAGCGTAGTGGAGATACAGAAGAGCCTGGCGAGAACGGGCCGGTATCAACTGATGGACCTCAATGAGATGGGGATCAGCTATGCGTGGACGTTGCGGGAGTGGCGGAAGCGTTTTCACGAAAAGATGGCGGAGGTGAAGAGGCTGGGCTTCGATGAGCGATTTGTGCGGATGTGGGACTACTATCTAGGCTACTGCGAGGGGGCATTTCTTGAGCGCTACATTGGGGTGTCGCAGTTGCTGATGGTGCACGCGGAGGCGCCGGTGGGGGTGCATGGGGAGCCGCGTGGGCGGGCGAAGGCGGCGCGAGCGGGTGGATTGTACCGGGAAGGGTGAGTAGAATAAAAGCATTGGTAGTTATGCGTATTCTTGCAAGCATTCTCGCAGTAGGCTGTGCCGTTTTCGCGGCGGAAGTGACGGTAGTGGAGCAGATCGTTGCCAAGGTAAATGGGGATATCATCACGACGACTGATCTGCAGAGGGCGCGCAGGCAGATCCTCGAGGAATTGAAGGCGCGCAAGACGCCGCAGCCGGAGATTGATCAGGCGCTGGGGACGGCGGAAAAGAATATTCTGCGGGACAAGATCGACAGTTTGTTGTTGGCGAACAAGGGCAAGGAACTGAATATCAGCGTGGACACGGAAGTGAGCAAGTACATCGCGGACCTGATGGTGCGCACGAAGATGGCGAACCAGGAAGATCTGGGCCGGATGATCACGGAACAGACGGGGCAGGGCTTCGAGGACTGGAAGGCTGAGATGAAGACAAACATGATCACGCAGCGGGTGGTGCGGCAGGAAGTGCAGAGCAAGATCAACATCAAGAAAGAGGAAGTGGCGAAGTATTACGAGGAGCACAAGGGGGAATTCATCCGGGAAGAGGAGATCTATTTGAGGGAGATCCTGTTGAGCAGCGAGGGGAAGAGTCCGGCGGAGGTGGCGGGACTGGAGAAGAAGGCGAAGGATGTGGTGGCGCGGGCGCGGAAGAACGAGCGGTTCAGCAATCTGGTTCGGGAGTTTAGCGATTCGCAGACGCGGAACGAGGAAGGAGATATCGGGTGGATGAAGAAGGGGATGATGAACCAGCAGATCGAAGCGCTGGTGTTTACGGGTAAGAAGGGTTTCGTGACCGAGCCGATCAAGCTGCCGAACGGGTGGTTGATTCTGCGGGTGGAGGACGTGCACACGGCGGGGCAGGCGGCGCTGGAGCAAGTGGAAAACGAGATCATGGAAAAGCTGTTCATGCCGAAGTTTCAGCCGCAGATGCGCGAGTATCTGACGAAGCTTCGGATGGATGCCTTCTTGGAGATCAAGGATGGATTTCTCGACAGCGGGGCGGCGCCGGGGAAGAACACAGCCTGGACGGATCCGGCGCAGTTGAAGCCGGAGACGGTATCGAAGGAAGAAGTGGCGAGCCGGCGGCGGATGAAGCGGGCGCTTTGGGTGGTGCCGATTCCGGGCACGAAGACGAGTTCGACGAGCAAGTCGGCGAAAAAAGACAAGAGCTAAAGAGAAAAGAGGAGCGGCCGGCGGCGTGGAGGCCGGAGGCGCGTCTGAGTGGATGAAAAGTCCTTTTGTGAATGAGTTGCAGGTCAACTCGGATGTGACGGCTTTGTTTCTGGTGCAATCGAAGGATGTGCGGCAGAAGAAGTCGGGAGATCCTTATCTGTCCCTAACGCTGGGGGACCGGAGCGGCGAGATTGACGCCAAGATGTGGGACAACGTCGAGGAAGTGCTCGATGGGTTTGAGCGGGACGATTTTGTGCGGGTGCGGGGGCGGGTGCAGATCTTCCAGAACAAGCCGCAAATGACGATACACCGGCTGCAGAAGGTGGATGATGCTGAGGTGGATCTGGGGGACTTTTTCCCGGTATCGCAGCGTGGTCTGGATGAGATGTGGGCGGAGTTGATGGCTTTGATTGAGGGAATCGGGAACCCGCATCTAAAGGCGCTATTGAGCGCGATGATGGGGGATGCGGAGATCGGGCGGCGGTTTCGGATCGCGCCGGCGGCGAAGTCGATCCATCATGCCTGGCTGGGGGGATTGATCGAGCATGTGCTGAGTCTGGCGCAGTTGGCGCGGATGACGGCGGGGCATTACCGTGATGTGGATCTGGATCTGCTGTTGACCGGGGTGGTGTTGCACGATATTGGCAAGATCCACGAGTTGACCTACGAACGGAGTGTTTCCTATTCGAGCGAGGGGCAACTGTTGGGGCACATCATCATTGCGCTCAGGCTGATTGATGAGAAGTTGCGGGGGTTGCCCGAGTTTCCGCCGCGGCTGCGGACGCTGGTGGAGCACATGATCGTGAGCCATCATGGGGAATTGGCGTATGGAAGCCCGAAGACGCCGATGTTTCTCGAGGCGTTGCTGTTGCACCATCTGGACAACCTCGATTCGAAGATGGAAGCGATGCGGCAGCACGAGCGCAAGGACAAGAGCGTGTTGGGGGTGTGGACGGGATTTTTGCCTTCGATGGATCGGCCGGTGTTGAAGAAGGAAAAGTATCTGAGTGGCGGCGAGGATGTGCCGCTGCCAGCGCCGCCGGCGACGGGACCGGCTCCGGCAGCGGGAGAAGCCGCCGCGCCGCAGAAGAAGGAAGTGCTGTCACCGTTCGCGCAGAAGTTGAACCGGGCGTTGGTGTAACGGCGGCGCGAAGCCGCGGGCTGCGGGGAGTGTGGGGCGGCTTGGCGCGGAGACACTACGGGCGTCCGAGCGGTTTGGGGCTATGCGGATGTCAAGGAGCGGTTGGCTTCGTTTGTTCGGCCAGGTTGTTTGGGGGTGTTAGTTCGCGGCGGCGGGGCGCGGGGGGCAAGGGGGT
>JAINDK010000047.1 GCA_019931185.1 Bryobacter sp. CoA8 C33 | reverse complement strand
GACCCGGACCTGAGACTTACGGCCGTTGGCCCACGCCTCCAGGGTCGTTCGCTGTTCAGCGGAGAGTTCAATTGGCGGAGCAACGCGCATGAAAGTCCAGCACCTCAATTGTAGAGGCGTCGGAAATTCGATACTGGTTACTATTAGCGAAGCACTACACTAACCTCTTGGCCCTAAGCCATTAAGAGCCGCAATCAGCTATTTCCGTTTGCTGCCCGTAGCGCTTCTCAACCACATGCTTATTCCCTGAGATCTTTTCGTGATCGGAACTTCATGCAGATCAGCTCGTTGAATACGAAGCAGTTGATTGAATCTTGCCTACATCAAAACACGCAGGAAGTTTGGCGTGAATTCATTTTTCGATTCGATTTGTCCATCCGCTCGGTAGTACGCCGCCGATTGGGCTCTCGCAAGCAAGCTGAGGAAGTTGAAGACGTCATGCAACTCGTTTATACGCACCTGCTCGAGAATGACTGCAGGGCATTAAAGCGCATGATGGAATCGGATCCGGAATCGATTCCGGCCTACCTGCGCGCGGCCGCCGCTCACCGCACCCTGGATTACATCCGCCAGCGGGAATCCCTATCTCGCGGAGAAGCACGCACCATTCCGCTATCCGACGCTCCCGATCCTTTCACCGAACCGGATGTTGAGCGCCAGTTGATTTACCGGCAAATTGACGAGCACCTGGAACATTGCGGCCGTAACGATAGTGGCCGGGCTAGGCGTGTTTTCTGGCTTTACTATCGGATCGGCCTTACCTCCCGCCAGATCGCTGATATCAAGATCTTGGATTTGGGTCAAAAGGGCGTCGAAGCGATGTTGAAGCGCTTGGCGGATTGCGTTCGTTCACGATTGGCGGAAGGATCCCCCACGCGGAATTCCCTCCCCAGAACCGGAGGGCTCCATGAATCCGAGCGCTGAGAACCATCTCAATCCGTCTCAATTCAACGGCTTGGTATCAGGCCTCTTAGACTGGCAGACTCGCAAACAGGCCGAAAATCATCTCCGTGAATGCGCCGCTTGCCAGGCACTTTACGAATCCTATCTGGCTGCCGAATCGCGATTGCAGAGCTTGAAATTCGACGGCTGGGCGGCAGTTGGGCCCTGTCCGGATTGGGAAGAGTGGGCTCGCCTCGCTTCAGGCCGATTAACGCCGGCGCGGGAATCAGAATTGGTCGATCACGCGATTTCCTGCCCCTCGTGCGGGAGCATCATGAAAGCAGCGCTAGGCGATTCCGACGAGCGCACAACCGGGAGCCCTCCCATCCGCTCCAAAGGTATAAATCCGATCTGGTATGCAGCCGCGGCGGCCCTCGTAATCACCGTCTGTGGTCTGGTTTATTGGAGGGCTCAAGCCGTTCCTCCGCTGCGCCAACTGGCTGCCTTCGCCGGACAACGCAGATCAAGCGACTTCCGCGTGCCAGGCGCGGCGCATGGTCCGGTCCGCTCCCAGCGCGGCCTACCGGAAGATGCTCCCGACTTATTGGAAGCTGAGGCCAGAATAGCTAGGCGCCTCGCTGGCGCCAACAGGGAGGCTCCCTGGCTCCACGCCGCCGGCCGTGCCAAACTGCTCAGAGCCGATTATGAAAGCGCCGTTCGCTTACTCGAGGAAGCACGGGATTCCGGTGGCAAAGGGCCCGAACTCATGTCCGATCTAGCTACCGCCCACGCTCTGCGGGGAATGGCCGCGAATCGGATCGTCGATTACACCCGAGCCCTCGAAATTCTCGCTCCGGCGGCCCGCCAGTTCCCTCGTCAGTCCTACCTCTGGTTCAACCAGGCTCTCGTTCAGGAACTGCTCCGTCTCGATGCCCCAGCCATCGCGACTTGGCGCAAATTCCTCGCATTAGAGCCGGACGGCCCTTGGGCCGCTGAAGCCCGTGAGCGATTGGCAAAGCTCGAACAACGCTTGCGCGGCTTGCTCTCCCCGGATCGAGACCTGCAGGCGGTACGCTTCTACAGTGACGCTGCCCTCGATTTCGCCTTGGCGACGGCTTCCCCCTACCAAAGCGCCAATGAGGGTTTGGCCCGTGCTCTGTTTCAGAATCACGGTGATCCCTGGCTGCGGGATCTCAGAGCATCATCGCCCCCAAGCCAAACCCTCCAGTCCGCCCTCAGATTCCATGCCCAGTTACGCCAGCGCATCGGCAGAGAGCCCTACGGAGATTCCGCTGCCGAACTAGCCCGCTCTTCCCACCGCCTATCCTCTGCCCCGTGGCGCGCCTGGATTGCCTTTGAAAACCTCTATCGCGCATCCCATCTTCGGCCGGGCTTGGATTGCGCCAACGCCGCCCGTCGCGTCCGCCAACTTACCCAACCTTATCCTTGGCTCCATGCCCAGACTCTTCTCGAAAGCTCGACTTGCGAGGCCGCCTCAGGCCGCCACCAAGTTGCTTGGGAACTTGCCGAGTCGGCTGCCGCCTTGGCGCGAAACGCCCGCTATCCCGTCGTCCTGCTCCGCGCTCAGGGCTTCCTCTCCAGCTTCATGGCCACTCAGGGACGATACCGCGAAGTTTGGGCCTCCTCGATCGCCCTTCTCGAACAGGCTCAACAGCAAGGCCTCCCTCGTTTGCGCCTCCACCAGATGTACATGAATTCCTTGCGGGCTTCTCAGGGGTTGGCCCGCTATCACTCCGCATCCGATAGCGCCGAAATGGGTGGCCTGATCGCTAAAGCCATCGGCGCCTCCGCCACGGAATTGTTCAACTGGACAGCTTCCGCCGAGTTTGCGATTCAAGCCGGTGATCTCGATAAAGCCGCAATCAAGCTCAAGGAATCTCTTCAGTTGGAAAAAAAACTATTCGGGCCGGCTGCCCCTTGGAGCCAAGCCCGCGTTTACGCCGCCAGTTTGTTGGCATTGGCCCAACGTGACGAAAGCGCTCTGGCCGCTCTCCATCAATCCGTGAAAGCCACCAATCACGCGATCTGGCAACGCGTCCACTTAATCGCGGCGGCGCAACTGGCTCTCGACAAGAGCGACCTGGATTCCGCCGAACTTAGCCTTCGTCAAGCCCATCAATTGCTCGGCGGTACCCCCAATCACCCGGCGGTGCCAGAGCGCTGGCGGCATCTAACCAGGGAGTGGTTTATCCTCCAAACGCGCTTGCTTCTGCACCGCGGCCAGCCCGATCGGGCCCTCGATACCTGGCGGCAAGCACGGCAAACAGAAGATCAGTATCTCGGCATCCACCTCGAACCGTCCGCACCCCCGGACCAAGGCAGCGTCCGCCTGACATTCGCGCGATTGGGCGACCGCTATGCCCGCTGGTTTTCCTCCGCTGGTCGGACCTCCTTTGCCTGGCTTCCTCTCTCGGTCCAGTCCATCGATGAAAACGTCCGGCGATTTCGCCGGGCCGTTGCCAGCCCTACAGTCCCTCTCTCCCATATCCATGATCTGGGCCAAGCCCTCGCCCTCTCGATCCTCCCTTCTGACTTGCCTGCCAATATCAACCTCTTGACCCTTGAGATCGACGGCGGGCTCCATGCCTTGCCCTTTGGTGCGCTCCGCTTGCGCAATTCCTACCTCGCCGACTTAACCCCCATCCTCGTTCGCTTGACCTCAAGGCCCTCCTTGACTGCGCCAAGAAATCCCCGTTCCGTCCTCGTCGTGGCCAACAAACAGATCCCGAACGATCTAGCCGGCCAATTACCTGTCTTGCCGGAGACGGAAAATGAAGCAGCCGCCATTCTCAGTGCTATTCCCTCCGCCCTCCTGCTCACCGGAAAATCGGCAAGCCGGCACGAATTCGAAAGGAAATTGCCGCACGCCTCCGTCTTCCATTTTGCCGGCCACTCGCTCATAAGAAATGCCGAGCCTCGGCTGGTGTTGGCCGATAGTCTCTGGAAGGTCCCTAAATCTTGGCCCAAAGGTCCCGACTTTGCTTTTTTGGCGGCTTGCTCCACGGCGGAAGCCGAAGAGCAGGATACGATTTCGCCTTTGCATTTGGCCCACTCTTTCTTGCGTGCTGGCAGCCGTGCCGTCGCCGCCGCCCAATGGCCAGTCGATTCCGAAGCGACTGTGAAATACGTCTCGGTCTTCTATCGCCAACTGCAACAAGGCGTCCATCCTGCACTCGCTCTGTCGAGTGCGGCAAGGATCCTCCGTCAAGCGGGATACTCCCACCCCTACTTTTGGTGCCCCTATATCCTGCAAACTTAATCAATCTCAAACCCTGAAAGGATCCATATGAATTCTTACCGCTTTAATCTCATCACTCACGGCCTGATGGCAATTTGGCAGGAAGGACAACACCTGCACATCCTCGTGCCCGATGAACCAAATCATCAATTCAAAATGGGTTCCCCTTACGATGCCAAGGGTAACCTCTCCATCAACAACCTACAAAATATGCCAACTGGAACCCTCACCTTGGTCGGCGTAAAACCAGGCCAGATCAACACCCCCAACCGATTGTCCAGCCACTTGCGCTTGGCTGTCCTCGACAAGAAACACTTTCAGGTGAACAAAATAAATGGGGCCCTCCGGACCGAATTCATCGTGCCCTTTCCGGATAAAATTCGAAGCTACTGTGGGGCCGAGGTCAACCCGCTTGCCGTCGTCGGAACTACTCCCGGAGTCACGAAAGCCCCATATGTCGTCGAGGAAGTGCTCGCCCTCAGTTGGGAAAACCTGGATCCCACAGGCACTCAATGGAAAGGCAAAGCGTCTTACCCCATCCAGTTCTCACCCTCCGCTTATGCCAATTTCGGCATCTATGCCCAGGAAGCGAGCATTGGTCCTCTACCTCACAACCATGCCAATGCCTGGAACCGGATGTTCACTTTTGGCAAAAATCAGCACCCGGACATGAACTTATCCTTCCCCGGCATCAAGGCTGACCGCCCACCCGTATCGACGGCGATCGGTATTTCCAAAGCCGAGCTCGACTCGTTGATCGATCTTGCCGCGCTGGCCAACGTCACCGATCGCATGGGCTGCGGCCTCGCCGCCTTCCTGGAGTTCTAAGATGCCTCGACCCGAAATTTCGTGGACGAGGATCGACGACGGCCATGAAGCTTTCATTGCTCGCCGCTTTTTTATCGAAAATGGTGTCCCGCCTGATAGTGGTCAATTCGAATATGTGTTTGCTGTTGCCGCAACAAGCCAATCGCTGCCCAAATACACCCTAGTGGGTGCCTCCGTTGCCATTGATAACTGGCACCTGATCACCGCCAGGCACGTCGCCCGCGAAGCCTTCCAAGGCGTGGTCCAAGGCCCAACTTCTCAGTTCAACCCCAACGACCAAACCAATACCTACGAAATCGACCAAGTCTTTGCTCATCCCTCTGCCGACCTGGCCGTTCTTCGGATCAAGTCAACCCTCAATGCGAACTTCCGCTTTCCAACTCTCGCGTCTTCCACCTCATTTCCGGCTTCCTTGTCTTCGAGGGGAACCATAGTCGGATTCGGGCCCGGCGGCAACAACGTCCCGCCCGCCTGGATCGGCAGGAAGCTGAAAAGCGATCTCGTTCCCGCTACCCCAACTCCCAGTCCCAACAACTCCGACTTGTTCGCAGTCCAATTGAATACTTTCGCTACCTGCCGTAATGATAGCGGTGGCCCCTTTGTTGTCGCCCCTGACCTCATCGTTGGCATCGCCGTGACCTCCACGGCAGCCATGGCCTGCGATCCAAACACTCCGGACACCAGCTACTTCTTGCGCATCGATCCCTACTCGGATTGGATCAAAGAACAACTGCGTCAGCCCTAAAATCACCCTGCCCGGTGAAGGAATCGCGGCACTCATTACGTCTTCGTTTTGTAGGACAGCCTACAAAACATGAAAACGACCTTTCTTCTTCTCATTGGCGCTTTATGCATCCTCGCTCAACTGCCAAAGCCATTCATCACCAGCAAGCTGGAAACCGGTGTTGCCGAAATGAAGGGCAACTTCACTCCCTTGCCGGCAGGGCAATTGCCAGAACTGACTCTCAAAGGCGCCACCGCCGCGAAGATTTGGGTTGATCCGCCGCGCGGCTATTTCACAATCGAACTCGACACCCCATTGGCTGGTGGCGAAAAAGTGGAAGTCTGCCTCACCTCGGGAGGAAATACAACCTGCTCGGAACCAACCACGGTTCGCAACATCGAGAGCTCAAAAATCGAAATCACGGGTGTGGAAGGCATCTATGGATTCGACACGGTAACAGTCCGATTTAAGCCCATACCGAAACTAAGCGGAGAGCCTAAAATCACCGTCACCGCGGGCGATACAATCGCCACGGAAACGGTATCGGCCAAGGAAGCATCGGCTGGCCTGAAGAAAATCAAACTGGATTCCGTTCTTGCCCCTCCGGTAAAAATCAACGCGAGCGCTACGAATTCCCATGAGGCTAATCCCGCCTACGCGGCGATTGTCCTGACGAAATTGCCCACCGAGGGTGACCTCAAGATTGCTGGAATCGCCCCCGAGTCCGTCAAACATGTTTGTATTGCCATCATTTCGAGCAACTTTTCGGCTTTGGAGACGGAAAGATACCTCGATACGAGTAGCCCGAACAAGGAAAATACGAGTAGCCCAAACAAGGAAAAGCTGGATCCCAATCCGGAGAGCATCTCAACCTGCCGCGAAAGAATCGAGCGGCTCCGATTCAAAAGAGACGAACGCGGTTCCTTCGCCGACGTTGCTGGAACCATCCTCGAGGAGCATCGAGTGACCGTCGACCCCAAAACCGGCTTCGCGCTGACTCTAGGCGCTCCGCTTGGCGCGGGGATGAAGGTCTTTGTTCGTGAGGTCTTCGATACCAGCAAGGGCGATATCACTGCTGAGTCAGGGCCGGAGGAGACAGTATTGTCTTCAGGCCTCGATTGGGGCCGCGTCCGCGCCAATATGAGCTTGGGCGCCGCCGTCAACGTAAATGGCGAAAACACTCCAGAAGCAGCTCCCTACCTTAGCCTGCAAATCGATGGCTCCTTGTTCCAAAAACTGATCGAGAAGAAGAGCAGCAAGCCAGGTTCCACTTCAATTTCCAAGGAAGACTTTGAACTCAAGAAGCTGAGTTTTGGACTGCACTGGCTAACCAATTTCCGATTGACCCAAACCGGCACCTTATCCTCCCCCACAGCGCCATCCGTAGCCTTGAATTCCGTGCAATCCGCCGTCTTCCAAATGGGCTTCTATGCCCCAGTACGCTTCAGCGGAATGGACTGGGTTTATCGCGGCGACCAGTTCACCGCCTTCTTGGCCCCAATCTTCAAGTCGGGCTTTACCATCATTGAGAATGGCGTGCTGCTGAAGTCAACGACAACCACGACACAAAAGAACTACCTGTGCACCGCGCCTCCTTGTGTCACCGCCAGCACATCCAACACCTCAGCCCTGCGCTCGCTGAGTCCGGCCCCCCACGCACTCTACGGCGTGCGCTTTGGTGTTCTCAAGTATGAAACGATTTCCCGCGCTCGCAGAAACCGCCAGATGGCCCATTCGCCGCAAATGTACATCGATCTCACATGGGGGCAAGACCAAGCTTATGCCGTCCCGAGGAGTCCCCAGGAGAAAACCAGAGAGCTCAACGGACAGGATGCAACGGGAGCATGGCGAGGCCAGGAGCTTGTCTCAGTAACCGAGTTTGCCTTTGACAAACGCCTGGGCGTCGAGGCCCGCCTCAAAATACCGAACTTCCCCGTCGAGGTGGGTATGGATTTGAATCAAGCTTGGCAGCGGCCTTTGTATTCGCTGGGCAACCCTGTTGTTGACGGCAAAGCGGTCCGCTACTCAGACTTCCGCTTCATCGTTGCCTTCCGCGTGGACGCGGCAAAAACTCTCTTTGGCTTGCTCAACAAGCCGGCCAAATAAAAAAGCACACTGCTGGGCGCAATTTCACCTGCGCCCAGATTCCAATGCAGCAAAACGCGACCTGATGCCGCCCCCTGCTGCAGCCTTTTCATTCAAGGAGAAAGCATGTCTTTATTTCATAACTTGCGAGTTTTCGCATCACGTTCCAAGGGAATCGTCTCCGCGACGGTTTCTTGCGATCTGGCTAGCACCGGTTTGAAAGGCTTCGTAGCCGATTGGTATCCCGGTGGACAGATCGTCTATGTTGTCGATCCCGGCGTGGCTCAGGTGTTTATTGCCCTGACTGGAAGCGGCGGCGCCGACGTTCTTACCCCCTGGACGGGAGACGTCCAATTCAAGGACGACCTCCATGACCGTCTGGAGGTTTTCGTAAATGGTCAGTCCAAACTGATCGTTCCCGTCTTGGACGATGAACCGTCCCAGTATGTTGTCTGGCGCGACCTGAATTTGCCCGGCTGCTGGATCACCCCAGCCGATGCTATTGTCCCAGCCACAAGATTCCGTGTCTTCGGTCCGGCAACTTTAGCCCAATGCGAGCTCTGGAAATCGAAGTTTTGTTCCTTTGAGTTTCCTAAGTTCTACCCACCCATCAAACTTCGTCCTGAGTGGCCACCTCGCCCCACGCCTCCTTTTCCCATCGACCCATCCGACCCCGTCGACCCGGTAAACCCAGGTCTTCTCAAATTCCTTGCCTCACCCTCTGAGACGGTCGCCCGGCTTGGCTTACGTCTACGGTCGAACTTTTCACCAGGCCAAACTCTAGTGGCCTTGGTTCGAGCGGTTACTGATGTGTCCTTCCAACGCTCTCTGCCTCCCATTCTGCTGGTTCAAGCAGAGGGACAATCGAACACCGGTGGCTGGTCCAATATCAGCTTGGTTCCTCGCGAATCCTCCCCGGGGCCTGATGCAATTGCGAAATTCGATCTCGTTGGCATCCCCCCATCTGGCATCGCTACCCAGGTTTTCACCACAGTGCGGGCAACTGGAGCAATGCCTCTACGCGAACACGAAACCGTTCGCGGCATCTTCATTCGGGCCTCCTCGAATTCAATCCTTGTGTTTCAAGATCCTCAAGGCGGCTGGCTTCCGCCAGTCGACGGTGCTGCTTTTCGGGAGTTGGAAGGAGAATTTGGCGAAGGTGTCGAGTGCCCCACTCTAACTACGGATGACGGTAAATTGCACACACTGTTGATTGAGAGAGGCAGTGAAGCCTACGCCCCTGGCACGCGCATTCGCCTAACTGGTCTTGCTGTCGAATTCGCGATTTGCCAGCAGGGTATCGAAACAATTTCCGTGCTGTGGCACGTTGCCGCCTAACACCTCCTGCCTTCTTCCAGGGGCTCCCCCTCCGGAGCCCCTTTTCTCTACCCATCCGCCCATTCCTAGAACGCTAGCGATGTGCCTCGCATTAGCATTACTCATGCTAGTCGTCCGCTTCGGTTCGAATTGGCTCAGACCGCAGGATTGGGCGGAACTGATTGAGCCCTTCCCCTAGTCCTCCCGCAACACCTCGAGCGGCTTCTGATTCAAAATCCGCGCCGACGCCGCCCACCCCGCCACGTTCGCGATCAGCGCCGACCCCACAATCGCCACCCCCAGCGCCCCCCACTCCAGCTTCAACTCCGCCTCGCTGAAAAACCGCTTCATCAACATACTCGTGAACCCGGTCGCCAGCCCGCTCCCCAATACCCCCGCCGCCAGCCCCAACAACAAAAACTCCACGCTGAAAATCTGCGCGATCTTCCCCCGCGTCCCCCCCAGCGTCTTCAAAATCACTACCTCCCGGATCCGCCGGAACCGCGTCCCCGCCACGCTCGCCGCCAGCACGATCATCCCGCCCAGAATCGCAAACCCCGAAATAAACCGGATCACCACCGCCACCTGGTCCACCACCTCCTGAATAATATCCAGCACATCGGCGATGTTGATAATGCTCACCGTCGGATACTTCGCATAAATCGCCGCCTGCACCGCCGCCACCTGCTCAGTCTTCACCCGCGCCCCCGCGAAATAAATCACCGGCAGCCCACGCAACGTCTCCGGGTCCATAATAAACTCCTGCGTCGAGTTCGCCCCCACCGACTCCTGCCGGAACACCGCCGCCACCTCCGTGCGGAATACCCGCCCCGCCGCCGTCCAGTCCAACACCATCCCCGGCTTCACCTTCAGGCTCAGCGCCACATCCTGCCCGATCGCCACCCGGCCCCTCTCCCCCTCACCCCACCATTTCCCCTCCATCAGCTTCGTCCCCTTCGGCTGCTTCGCGTTCCACGTCACCGACCGCGTCTGCAAAAACCTCCTCCCAAATCCCTTCAACTCCATCTTCTGCACCGCCACCCCCTGCACATGCGTCAGCCGCGCCGCCACGCTCGGCACCAACTCCACGCCCTTCTCCACCCCCGGCTGCGAGTTCACCAGTTGCGTCACGCCCTCCCGCATCGGCTCGGTAATATCGATCAAAAATACATTCGGCAAGCCCGGCGGCGCCGACTCGGCAATCTCCGTCAGCAGCGAATGCTGCACCAGCCAGATCGTCAACGTAAACATCACCCCAATCCCAATCGACACCAGCACCGCCTCAGCCTGATTCCCCGGTCGGTACAAGTTCGCCAGCCCGTGCCGCAACGACCCCCGCGTCAACGGCGACAGCCGCCGCAATCCCCGCAGCAACAGCCACGCAAATCCCCCCAGGATCCCCAGCGACACCGCCAGCCCCGCCGCAAACCATCCCCCCAATCGCACCGCCTCTTCCAGCTTCGCCCCCGCCAGCCATCCCGCCAGCAGCCCCAGCCCCCCCAGGATCAATAACCCACAACCGATCGCCACCCGGCTCCGCCGCAGCCGCTCCCGCCAACTCCCCCGCGCCTCCCCCATATCCCGCCGGAAAATCGTCGCCGGCTTGATCTCTCGGATGCTCAACAGCGGCGGCAGCGTGAACAACAGCGTGCTCAATAGCCCCGCCGTCAGCCCCTGCACCACCGACACCCAGTCAAAATAAAAGTCCGGCTTCATCTGAAAGTACCGCTCAATCAGGGCAGGGAAGGCCAACTGCACCCCCACCCCAAAACCGATCCCAATCACACCCCCCGCCCCACCCAGCGCCAGCGTCTGCATCAGGTAAATCCGAATGATCTGCCCCGACCGCGCCCCCAGACACTTCATCACCGCAATATGGTCCAGCTTCTGCTGCAAGTGCGAATTCATCGCCATCGCCACCCCCAGCGACCCGATAATCAACGCCACCAGACTCACCAGACTCAAAAAGCCCGTCGCCCGGTCCAGCCCCCGCGTAATCAGCGGATGCGTCTCCCGGTAATCCGCCACCAGCGCGTCCGGGAACGTCTTCTTCAATTCATCCCGCGTCGTCCCGATATCCACTCCCTGCGCCGGCAGCTTAAACAGATAACGCTGCGCCGCCCGGCTCCCCTCCGTCACCAACCCCGCCCGCTCCAGCGCCCGCTGCGACATCATCATCCGCGGCCCTACGTTCAACGACCCCGTCATCCGGTCCGGCTCTTTCGTCACCACCGCCGACACCCGAAACTCCCGCCCTCCCAACCGCATCGTCTGCCCCACCACGAGGCCCAGCCGCAACAACACATCCTGCGCCACCGCCACGCAATCCTCACACAGCGCCTCCCCGACCGTCATCGCCGGCGTAAACACCACCTCCCCATAAAACGGATAACGCCCCGGGTCCACCGCCTTCAACGACACCAGCACCGGCGCCGGATTGCCCGGCTTGGCTGCCATCGTCACCGTCTCCGTCACCCGCGTCATCTCCACGCCCTGCCCGGCCAGCCCGTTCAAAAATTCCTGCTGCCGCGGGTCCGGCAACACAAATACCCGCGCCGACAAATCCCCCGCCATCAGCGTCCGCGCCTCCGCGTTCAACATCCGCCGGAATGCCGTCGAAAATCCCCTCACCCCCGTCAGCGCCCCCACTCCCACCGCCACCGCCAACACCACAAATAAAAACTTGAAGCTCGCCGCCCGCGCCTCCCGCCACGCAATCTTGCGCGCCGCCCCCAACGTAAAGCTCTGGCTCATTGCCCCTTCCTCTCATCGCTCACCAGCAGCCCGTCCCGCAACGTCAACACCCGGTCGGCATACCGCGACAATTCCTGATCATGCGTCACCATCACCAGCGTCGTCCCTTGCTCCCGGTTCAGCCGGATCAACAGGTCCATCACCACCCGCCCGTTTACCGTATCCAGATTCCCCGTCGGCTCATCCGCCAGCAGAATCGGCGGCTGCGTCATAAAGGCCCGCGCCAGCGCCACCCGCTGCTGCTCACCCCCCGACAATTGCACCGGATAATGATCCATCCGGTCCCCCAGCCCCACCTGCTCGAGCAATTGCCGCGCCCGCCCCGTCCCGTTGCCCTCTCTCCCGCTCAACTCAAACGGCAGCATCACGTTCTCCTCGGCCGTCAGCGTCGGGATCAACTGATAGCTCTGAAACACAAACCCCACCTTCTCCCCCCTCACCCGCGCCATCTCGTCTTCCTTCAAATGCGTGATGTCCACCCCATCGAGCGCAATCCGCCCCGCCGTCGGTGCGTCCAGCCCCGCCAGCAACCCCAGCAGCGTCGACTTCCCGCTCCCCGACGACCCCATGATCGCCACAAACTCCCCATGCGCGATCGCAAACGAGATCCCCTTCAAAATCTTCACCAATTGCCTCCCCGTGGCAATCTCGCGCGTTACGTTCTCGACTTCAATCGCATTTGGATTCGACATGAGGGCTTACTATTTCCTATTCTGGCAGTCGTGAGGTTGCTTTCTTTTTTCTCGCCCCTGCTCATCGCGGTTCTCTTCACCGGCTGCGGACAAAATACACCCCCAGAGACCAAGAAAGCCGATATCCCCCCGCCCGTCCCCGCTCCCGCTCCCCCTCCCGAGGACAAACGCCCCGTCGTCCTCTGCTTCGGCGATAGCATCACCGCCGGCTTTGGCCTCGAAGTTGGTCAAGCCTACCCCGACATCCTGCAAAAAATCCTCGACGAGCGCGGCTATTCCTACCACATCGTCAACGCCGGCATCAGCGGCGATACCACCCAGGGCGGCCTCGACCGCCTCAGCGATGCCCTCCGCACGCCCCCGAAAATCGTCCTGCTCGAACTCGGTGGCAATGACGGCCTCCGCGGCATCCCCGTCTCCCGCTCCCGCGATAACCTCCAGCAGATCGCCACCCGCTTCACCGCCGCCGGCGCCAAAGTCATCCTCCTCGGCATCACCCTGCCCCGCAACTACGGCCCCGATTACGTCCGCGAATTCGAAGCCATGTACAAGACCATTGCCAAGGCCAACGGCTACCCCCTGCTCCCCTTCGTCCTCGATAACATCTACAACGTCCCCGGCATGATGCAGCCCGATGGCATCCACCCCACCGCCCCCGGCGCCGCCCGCCTCGCCGCCAACGTCCTCAAAATCCTCGAACCCCAGCTCAAAAAATAATCAGCTCAACGCCTCGAGCAGCCGTTCCACGTCCCCCTCGTCGTTGTACACCGACGGCGACACCCGGATCCGGTGCGGATACACGCTCACATCCACCTTCGCCGCCTTCAGCCGCGCCCCATGCTTGGCCCCCGCATCCTTCTTGGCAATGGCCAGAATCGGCCCCCGCGCCTCCTCCGGCGTCAGACACGCAAAGCCCAGCCCCGGCATCTCCCGCCGCAGCTTCTTCATCAACGGCTCCCGGTGCCGCGCTATGTTCTCCACCCCCACCCCCAATAAATAGCCCAGCGAATGCCCCACCCCCGCCGCCACCACCGTCGCCATGCTGCTCACCTCAAAGTACCCCGCCGCATCCCGCCCCGCCTCAAACTCGATAAAGCTCTCCCCCTGCCCCTCGTGCGGCAACAAGTGATACGTCGTATGCGCCTGCCGGTACCCATGGAGCGCCCGCCCGATCCTCCCCCCCAAATGCTCCTTCTTCGCATACAGAAAACCCATCCCAAAATCCCCCATCAGCCACTTGAAGCTCGAACAAGCCGCAAAGTCCACCCCCGCCGCCTTCACATCAATCGGCATCGCCCCCGCCGCCTGGATGATATCGGCATACACCAGCGCCCCCCGCGCCTGCGCCATCTCGCTCACCCGCTTCAGATCATGCTCAAAGCCCGTGATCATCGAGATCTGCGACACCGCCACCAGCCGCGTATTCCGGTCAATCTGCCGCTCCATGTCCTCCAGGTGAATCCGCCAGTCCCCCCGCGGTTTCACCACCCTCACCTCGAGCCCCTGCTTTTCCAGTTCCCGGTACATAAACAACGACCCCTGAAAATGCAGCGCGTCCGTCACCACATTGCCGCCCCGCTCCGGCAACCCCAAGCCCCGCACCACCAGGTTCTCCCCCATCGTCGTCGATTGCACCAGCGCAATCTCCCCCGCCTCGGCATGCACCAGCTCGGCAAACCGCTGCCGCGCCACGCTCTGCAGCCGCGGCCCATGCTCCATGCCCTCAATGCCGCCCGTCGCCCGGTAGTCGAGAAATTCCTCCATCGCCTTTCTCGTCCCCCGGCTCATCGGATGCCAGCGCGCATTGTTCAGGCATACATTCTCTCCCGTCACAGGAAAATCTGCCTTGCGCGGTAGCGTTGCGCTCGTGGCGGCCGGCGCCAGCGCGGCCCCTCCCAATACTGTGCGGCGGGTCATGTTGTCGCTATTCTATGCCCAGATAAGCGAGCGCGCGCCCCACACACTCCTCAAGCGGAGCCTCCGTGTCGATCACCACATGCCCTTCCTCCACCGGCTCAAAGCTCTCCCGCAGCCGCTCATAGAGTGCCCAGTCCCGGTTCGCCGCCTCATGCGGCCGCCCCAGCCGCTCCCGCGCCACTTCATCCCTCACCCGGCACAAGATCGTAAACTCCGCCCCTACCCTCTCCCGCTGATACGCCCGCGAGTACGCCCGCCCATCAAAAAACACCCACGCCCCCGGCTCTCTGTCCCAGATCCACCGCGCCGCCTCCACCATCCACTCTTGCACCAGGTCATCCTGCTCCACGCTATAGGCCACCCGCCCCGGCCCGAACATCGCCTTCCGCACCACATCCTTGTTCAATACATGCCCCCCCAGCCGCGCCGCCAGCGCTCGCCCCAGCGTCGTCTTCCCCGTCCCCGGCAGCCCGGCCAGCAATACCCCCGGCATCCCACTCAGTAAAACGGCAGCCGGATCTGCCGCTTCTCCAGATATGCCTGCCCCGCTGTGCCCCGCCGCGGCTTGTTCCGCAGCACGATCTCAAATCCAAACTCCCCGCTCAACGCCTCGGCCGTGCAAAGGTCCGGGTCCCCATGCCCGATCGGCGGCCCCCCCGTCTTGTGTATCCAGATCTCCAGCGCCGCCTGCAGTTGCTCCTCCACCCGCCTGTCCGCGCAACTCCACTGCCCCGCGCAGAGGATCGCTTTCTTCCGGCCCAATCGCACGATTACACTCATCTTCATCCCCCTGCCCAGGGGCTCTTCAAACAGTAACAAATCCCCCCGCCCCGATCTCGATACACTGTCCCCATGGCTTTCCCTCCCGTTCCCGATTGGGCCCAACTCACCGCCGCCCTCTATCCCCATCTCTCCCCGCCCGAACGCGAAGCCATCACCCGCATCTGGGCCGCCAACTACCAGAACTTCCACCCCCTCAAATCCCAGATCAACGGTGAAATCGATCCCGATACCGTCTTTCTTCCCACCGCCCCCGGTTCGCTCGGAGAATCCGCCAAATGACCACCCTGCTTGAGGCCGCCGCCCTCCTCCGCTCCCGCAAAGCTTCCTCCCTCGAGCTCACGCAGGATTCCCTGTCGCGCTCGAAAAAGTTGCAGCCGCAACTAAATGCCTTCCTCACCTTCACCGAAGACGCCGCCCTCGCCGCCGCCCGCTCCGCCGACGCCGACTTCGCCCGCGGCCTCGACCGCGGCCCCCTCCAGGGCATCCCCGTCGCCGTCAAGGATCTTTTCTACACCAAGTCCGCCCCCACCACCGCCGGCAGCAAAATCTTCGCCGGCTTCCAGCCCTCTTTCGACGCCGCCGTAGTCGAAAAACTCGAGGCCGCCGGCGCCGTCCTCACCGGCAAGCTCGGCATGCACGAGCTCGCCTTCGGCATCACTTCAAACAACGCCCACTACGGCGCCATCCGCAACCCCTGGGACCCCACCCGCATCCCCGGCGGCTCCTCCGGTGGCTCCGGCGCCGCCGTCGCCGCCGGCCTCGTCTTCGCCGCCATGGGCTCTGATACCGGTGGCTCCATCCGCATCCCCGCCAGCTATTGCGGCACCGCTGGCCTCAAGCCCACCTACGGCCTCGTCTCCCGCTACGGCACCATGCCTCTCGGCTTTTCCCTCGATCACATGGGCCCCCTCGCGCCCACTTCCCGCGATTGCGCCGCCGTTCTCAATGCCATCGCCGGCCCCGACCCCCGCGACGCCTACTCCGCCTCCCAGCCCTTTTCCCCCGTCAATATCCCCCCCGTCCCCTCCCTCACCGGCCTCCGCATCGCCTTCAGCGAAGAATTCCTCCTCGAATCCATCGACCCCGAAATCAAAGCCATGGTCGAATCCGCCCTCCGCGCCTTCCACGAATGGGGCGCCACCCTCGTCCCCCTCAAACTCGGCTGGCTCCGCGACGTCGTCGCCATCAGCCATGTCATCCTCCCCGCCGAAGCCGCCTCCGTGCTCGAGCCCCACCTCGGCCGCCGCGACGAGCTCGGCTCCGAAATCCGCCCCCTCTTCGAGGCCGGCCGCCTCATCCCCGCCGTCGATTACCTCCAGGCCCAAAAACTCCGCCGCCTCTACCGCTCCAAAGCCCAGGCCGAAATCTGGAACCACTGCGATATCCTCCTTGCCCCCTCCACCGGCATCACCGCCCCCAAAATCGGCGAACAAACCGTCACGCTCCCTTCCGGTCTGGACGTTGAGGTCCGTGCTGCTTCCACCCTGCTCGTCCGCGCCTTCAATGTCCTCGGCGTCCCCGCCCACTCCACCATCGGCGGCTTCCACTCGAGTGGCCTTCCCATGAGTCTCCAAATCGTCGCCGCCCCCTTCCGCGAAGCCGCCGTCCTCGCCGCTGGCGCCCGCTTCGAACAGGAGACCGGTCATTATCGTAATCCTGCTCCTTTCGCGGCATAAAGCTAAGCTGAAAACCTTATGACTTTGCACTAAGCTTTTGTCGTACGCGGGCCGATATATCTCTCGGAAAGAGTTTATGCCGGCCATACGGTTATTTCTTTGCGAGGCCCAACCCGTCGTGGTCGAAGGCCTCCGTCGCATTCTGGAGTCCCAACCCGAGATCGAACTGGTTGGCACCGCTTCCAATCCGTCCGAGGCTCTCCCCTCCATTCGTACCCTCCAGCCCGACGTCATCCTCCTCGACCAAGCCGCCGGCATCCGCACTGTTTTCAATCTACTGAGTGAACTTCGCACATTCTCTCCGCTTTCCCGCGTCGTCCTCTGGGTTGTCGATCTTGCCGAGATCGAGTCTTTTCGCCTCCTCCAACTCGGCGCCCGCGGCATTCTGCGCCGCACTCTGCCAATTCCAGCCTTGATCGACTGTCTCCATACCGTCGCCAAGGGGAACCTCTGGCTCGAAAACGCCCTCTCAGACCATGTCGTCGGCTTCCTGAACCGCAAGAGCCCCAACCGCCTCACCCCGCGCGAGCGCGAAATCGTCCGTGCCGTCTGCCGCGGTATGAAAAACAAGGAAATCGCCGGCCTGCTCCAAATCACCCCCGGCACCGTCAAAGTTCACCTCATGCACATCTTTGAGAAAACCGGTGTCAAAGGCCGCTTTGAGCTCGCTGTTCAAGGTCAGAAACTTCTCGGCATCGAATCCGAGCAGACCCTCAACCCTCATTAGGTCTATGATCCGCCGCTTCGCCCGCCGCCTGCTCACTCCCAGCCCGCTCGACTTCATCACCACTGCTGTCCTTGCCTGGCTTTTTCTCTTCTCCCCAAAAGGTTGGGGGCTTCTGTTGAGCGATGGCGATACCGGTTGGCACATCCGCACCGGTGAGTGGATTCTTGCCCACCGCCAAGTCCCCTATACCGACTTCTTCTCCTACACCCGTCCAGGCCAGCCCTGGTTTGCCTGGGAGTGGGGTGCTGATGTCGTCTTTGCTTTGCTCCATCAGGCTGGCGGCCTCCCCTTACTCACTTTTTTCACCGGCTTTCTGCTTGTCCTCATAGCCGTGCTCACCCTCCGCTGGATGCTTTGGCGCGGCGCTCATATCTGGGTCGCCTTCCCGGTCTTCCTCCTTACCGTCGGCGGCTCCACGATGCACTATCTCGCCAGGCCCCACATCTTTACCTTGGTTTTCCTCCTCGCCACCCTCTGGCTTCTCGATGCCGAACGCCGCCTGCCCAGCCGCCGCGTCTGGTTCCTCGTCCCTCTCACCCTGCTCTGGACCAATCTCCATGGCGGATGGCCCGTCGTTTTCGTCTTCCTCGGCCTGCAAATCGCCTGCCGCGTGCTCTTTCATGACCCCCGCTGGCGCACGGAACTCCTGGTTGCCCTCGCCTGCGCCGCTGCCACTCTCGTCAATCCCTACGGCTGGCATCTCCACCAGCACATCTTCGCCTACCTCGACAGCAGTTGGATCCAGCAAGCAGTCGATGAGTTCCAAAGTCCCCAGTTCCGCGCCGAAAATCTCCTCCATTTCGAGGCCCTTCTCATCGCCGGCATCGCCACGGCCGCCACCCGTGCCTCCCGTGGCATGGCCGGCCTAAGCGAAGCTCTTGCCGTCTGGCTCTGGGCTCACATGTCCCTCGGCGCCGTCCGTCATGCCCCCCTCTTCCTGCTCACCGCCGCCCCGGTCGTCGCCTCCGAACTCTCCCTCCTGCTCGAAAAATCCTGGGCCGGCGCCAGAAAATCCTCTCTTCCCGGCATTTTTCGCGAAATCAATTCCGATCTCCGCCCTCTCTTTGCAAAAATCTCGGCCGGTCTTTTCCTCTTCCCATTCCTGCTCTGGCTCGCATACCCCTCCCGCCAGCCTTCCGACTTTCCCGAAAAACTCTTTCCCGTCGCCGCTCTCCGCTCCGCCGGCCACCACCTCGCCGGTCAGCGCGTCTTTGCCTCCGATCAATGGGGGGACTATCTCTTGTACAAGCTCTGGCCTGCCAATACGGTCTTCATCGACGGCCGGAGCGATTTCTATGGCCCCGAGCTCGGCAAGACCTATCTTGCCATTGCCAATGCCTCCCGCTCCTTCTCAAGTGAGCTCGAACGCTACCGGGTGAATTTTTTGCTTCTGCCCCGCGCTAGCGATCTCGCAGCCCGCGCCAGCCTCGATCCAGACTGGCAAGTGATTTATTCTGATGAGGTTAGCGTCATTCTCGGCCGCCTTCAGCCACAGGCCAACAGCACCACTCCGCACCGCCTTTTTTCCCCACCTCGGCTAATGAAAGCCCCTTTATCAACCGAAGGATTAAGGTAGAACCGCAGATGACCCTCGAGACCTCAGTTGCCCTTGCAGTCGGCTTAGCCGCCTCCGGAGAAGACCTCTGGCGGCGCAATATCTCCAATTGGATCCCCGCCTCCGCTCTGCTCGGAGCCCTCCTTGTTCAATGCCGCAATAGCGGCTGGTCCGGCCTCCTCGACTGGTTTCTCGGCGCCACCCTCGGCTTCTGTGTATTTCTCGTGTTCTACCTGCTCGGCGGCATGGGAGGGGGCGACGTCAAGCTGATGGCCGGCTTCGGCTCGCTGCTTGGGCCCTCCCGCCTGCTTGAGGCTTCATTGCTCACCGCCGCCATCGGCGGCCTGATCGCCATGATCGTCGTTCTTAAGATTGAATGCAACCGATTTTGGCTTCGCCGCCGAAAATCTGCCGATATGTCCCCTCAGCAGACCTCTTCTAGTGCACCACAGCCTGACGACAAATATATTCCCTACGCGCCAGCCATCACCCTTGGCTCCTGGCTTGCATTGATTCCGAAAGGGGTTTGAGCTTTTTATGGACCGTCGCTTCATCACCGTCTTGGGCATTAGCCTTCTTTTTGCCCTCGTGATTTCCAGTCTTTTCTATCAGATGTCGGCCCGCTCGAGTAGTGGCCCGCCCCGCCCCGAGGCCGTCGAAACCAAGGACCTTGTCGTCGCCTCCAAGCCGCTCAACGTTGGCACCACCATCAAGCCAGGTGATGTCACGATCTCTAAGGTCCCCGCCGCCGCATTCCCCAAGGGCGGCTTCCTGAAAGTCGAGGAAGTCCTCGACAGGCCGGTAGTCTCCAACATCCTGGCCGAGGAAGCCATCATTGAGGGCCGCCTCGCTCCCCGTGGCTCCGGCGCCGGTCTCGCCCCCGTCATCCCGGTCGGCATGCGCGCCGTTACGGTCCGCGTCAACGATGTCGTCGGCGTCGCCGGCTTCGTTCTTCCCGGCATGCGCGTCGATATCACCGTCACCGGCCGTCCACCCCAGGGCGATGAGACCCTCACCACCACCGTTCTGCAAAACATTACCGTGTTGAGCGCCGGCACCACCATGGCCCCTGATGCCCGCGGAGCTGCCATCAATGCCCCCACCGTCACTCTTCTTGTCACCCCGGAACAAGCCGAAGTGCTGATCCTGGCTGGCTCGGAAGGCCGTGTCCAACTCGTCCTGCGCAATGGCGGCGACAACGAAGTGCAAAAAACCAACGGCGCCACCGTTAATGCCCTTTATGGCCGCCGGCCCAAAAGCCTCCGCGCTTCCAACCGGCCTCCCGGCGACAACATGAGTGACTTCGGCGACGAGGATGGCTTCATGAATCGTCGCCGTCCCCGGCCCATCGCGCCATCTGTCGCACCTGTCGTTACCCCAGCGCCTCCCGCTCTCCCTCCCGTCCCGGAGCAGGTCATCGTGATTCGAGGCAACAACCGTACTGTTGAAACCATCGGTAACGCTCCTGTCCCCGCTACCGCCCCGGCGCCTCCCCCGGGCCCGGTGCAATAATGCTTTCCCCTGTTTTTACTTTTCTGGCTCTTGTTTATCCGAGGAACTTAAGCATGTCTTTCTGCTGCAATCACCAAAAGATCTTGGCTCTGGCCGTCGCCCTGCTTCTCGCCGTCCCAGGCTCAGTACCCCTCGACGCGCAGTCGATGAATGTCGTCGATCTGAGCATGACCATTGGCAAGAGCCTCGTAATTGACTACCCGGTCGAGATCGGCCGCATCTCCACTTCAAGTCCCGAAGTCGTCGATGCCGTCCCTGCCACCGCCAAGGAATTCCTTCTCCACGGTAAAGGTCATGGATCGGCCACCGTCGTTGTCTGGGCCAAGTCCGGTGCTCGCACAATGTACAACATCACCGTCGAGCACAATGTCGATCCCATCCGTAAACTCCTCAGTGAAACCTTCCCCAACGAAGACATTCGTATTCAGAGTGGCCGCGATTCCATCACTCTTGCCGGTCGCGTTTCGAGTAAGGAAGTCGCCGACCGCGCCTTGGCCATCGCCACGCCACTGGCCAAAACGGTAGTGACCAATCTCCAGGTCGCTGTTGCCCCTGTCGAACAGCAAATCATACTCAAAGTCAAGTTTGCTGAACTCAACCGCGCGGCCGGCGCCCAGTTTGGCGCCAACCTGATTTCGAGCGGCGCCCTCGGTGGCACCATTGGCGGCACTTCCACCAATCAATACGCGGCCCCCAGCACTGCTACTCTCCGTGGCGTCACCGGCAACCAGGCCCCCTCCCCGCCAGTCTTCAATATCGCCGACGCTCTTAACGTCTTCGCCTTCCGTCCCGACCTGAATCTTGGCGCCGTCATTCGGGCTCTACAAAGTCAGGATATTCTCCAGATTCTCGCCGAACCGAGCATCACGACCCTGAACGGGAAAGAAGCGAGCTTCCTTGCTGGGGGCGAGTTCCCGATCCCCATTCTCCAGGGGGGCGGTAACGCCGGTGCGGTTACCATCCAATTTCGTGAATACGGTATCCGTCTCAATTTCAACCCCGTCATTACCCCAAATTCAACAATTAGAATGTACGTTAAGCCGGAAGTTTCGACAATCGACCTTTCCAATGGCGTCTCTCTGTCCGGCTTTACAATCCCTGCTCTGGCTACGCGCCGCATGGAGACCAATGTCGAACTCAAGGAAGGCCAAAGCTTCATGATCGCCGGCCTGATCGACGATCGCGTTACCGAACAAATGGTCAAGATTCCCGGCCTCGCTCAGATTCCCATCCTTGGCCAACTCTTCAAGAGCCGCCTTGATCGCAAGAGCAAGACCGAGTTGATCGTGATTGTCACCCCCGAAATCGTCAAACCTTATAACCCCGACGATAAACTGCCCTTGCCGGAATTCCCCCGGCAGTGGCTTGAGCCCTTCAAAGTTCCCAAGCCCGTTTCCCCTCCCGCTCGCCAGACCTCCTCGGCTGATCAGAACAAGAAGGCCGAAAGTGATGGCCGCAACCCGTTCCTGTTCTGGAAACCCGCCATGAGAAAGGTCGTGAAGTCGGACCCCGCCCCGGCTGCTCCCGCCTCGAATACTCCCCCTGCTGCTCCCGCCTCGAATACTCCCCCGGCTTCCTCGCCCAGCCTCCCGGCCGTCGCCAACCCTATTGCCCGTCATTCTTCACAGTCCGATCCCAGCCAACTGAGCGCCATCCCCGACTCCGTCGTCAGCGGAGGAGGCGGCCCGATCTAGTTCTTCCCGACCCAAGGCAATCTAATGACTTCTCCTCCGGAATTGATCGGCATGGACCTGACCGCGATCTTGGTTTGCCAGGATCGCGATCTCGCCTCCGCCTTCACGCGCTCCGTGGAAAAGTCCCGCGCCTTCCAGATCATGGCCGACCTAAAAGGTTATCCCCCACGCCAAACTCTTGAAATTCGTCTCCGGCAGGTCCAGCCCGACGTGGTTTTGCTCGATCTTGCCTCCAACTTGGAAACCGCTCTCGAGATCATTCAGATTGTCAGTCAGGTCGCTCCCGCCGCTCACGTCATCGGCATTCATAATACCAACGACTCTGATGCGCTGCTCCGCTCGCTCCGGCTTGGGGCCAGTGACTTTCTACACGCTCCCTTTGAGGAATCAGCCCAGATTGAGGCTGCTGGCCGCCTCCGCCGCCTCAAGGAACCCGAACCTGCTCCCGAACGCGAACTTGGCCGCGTTATCGCCTTCGCCAGTTCCAAGCCAGGTTCTGGAGCCTCCACGCTCAGCGCCCAGACTGCCTTCAATCTCAAAAAACTTACCGGCGCCCGTGTCCTGCTAGTCGATCTGGATCTGATGGGAGGCACCATTGGCTTCTATCTCAAGCTCAATCATGCCTACTCGCTCGTTGAAGCTATTGAGCACTCTCACCGCCTCAACCCGGCCATCTGGAACTCCCTGATCTCTCACTGCGCTGGCATCGACATCCTGCCCGCCCCCGATTCGCCCGTCTCGGTCGAGATCGGCAGCGACCGCCTCCACGCCGTTCTCCATTACGCCCGCACGCTCTATGACTGGATCGTCGTCGACTTGCCGGCCATCTTTTACCGCCCCAGCCTCCTCATGATTACCGAAGCCGACTCGATGTTCCTGGTTTCCACCGGCGAACTCCCCAGCTTGCATCTGGCCCGCAAAGCCATTTCCATGCTCACCCAACTTGGCCTCAACCGTAACAGCTATAAGCTCCTTGTCAATCGCGTTAACAAACGCGACGGAATTGGTTTGGCTGATCTGGAGAAAATTTTCGCCTCCCCGGTCGATGCCATGTTTCCCAACGATTACTTCTCGCTTCACCGTATCGTTACTCTCGGCCAGCCTCTCGGCAGCGATTGCGAACTCGGCAAGGCACTCGAACAGCTGGCCCGTAAGATCAGCCGCGGTGTCGAAGAAGAGAAAAAAAAGGCGGCGAACCTGCTCGAAACCGTCAGGCCTGCTCTGTCGCAGACCTGATCGAGCCGCACCAGTCCAAGGCACTTTGATTGACCCCTACGAATTTGTGACGAAGGAACTCAGAAAACAATGAACCTGTTAGACAGCGGATCCAAATCCCAACTCAGTTGGGAGCAGCGCTTGCTCAAGAATACGAGCAAGCCCAAAGTCGCTTTGAAGCCCGAATACCAGGAACTCAAGTTTACACTTCACCGCAAGCTTCTCGACAAGATCAATCTGGAGGCCCTCGCCACCATCGATAACCAGCGGGTTCGCGGCGAGGTCCGTCAGGCCTTGATTGCCCTGATCGACTCTGAGCCCACTCTGCTCAGCGCACTCGAAAAACAGCAGATTTGCGACGAAGTACTCGATGAAGTCTTCGGCCTCGGTCCGCTCGAGGCCATGCTCCAGGACGCAACCATCTCCGATATTCTGGTCAACGGTCACAAGCAGGTCTACGTCGAGCGCAAAGGCCAGCTCGAACTCACCAACGTTACCTTCCGCGACGACCAGCATCTGCTCCGCATCATCGACAAGATCGTCAGCCAAGTCGGCCGCCGTATCGACGAATCCACCCCCATGGTCGATGCCCGTCTGCTTGACGGCAGCCGCGTCAATGCCATTATCCCCCCCCTCGCCGTCGACGGCCCGCTGCTTTCCATTCGCCGCTTCTCCGCTGACAAACTCATGCCCGCCGATCTCGTCGATCGCAAGGCCCTGACCAAAGGCATGATGGAGTTGCTCGAGGCCGCCGTCAAGGCCCACCTCAATATCATCATCGCCGGTGGCACCGGCGCCGGTAAAACCACTCTCCTCAACGCCCTCAGCTTCTTCATCAGCCCCAAGGAGCGCATTGTCACCATCGAGGACGCCGCTGAACTCCAACTCAAGCAGCCCCATATCGCCCGGCTCGAAACCCGTCCGGCCAACCTCGAAGGCCACGGCGCCATCCGTCAGCGTGAACTGCTTGTCAACAGTCTCCGCATGCGCCCCGACCGCATTGTCGTCGGCGAAGTCCGCGGCGAAGAAGCCCTCGACATGCTCCAGGCTATGAATACCGGCCACGATGGCAGCTTGACCACCATCCACGCCAACACCCCCCGCGATGCCGTCAGCCGTCTTGAAGTCATGGTCAGCCTCGCGAATTCGAACATGAAACTCGAAAGCGTCCGCCAGCAGATCTCGAGCGCCGTCCACCTCTTTGTTCAGGCGGCTCGCCTCAGCGACGGCTCCCGCCGTGTCACCTCAATCACCGAGGTCACGGGCATGGAAGGTGAAATTATTACCATTCAGGACATATTCGTTTTCGAAAAACGAGGGCTTTCTCCGGAAGGCAAAGTCCTTGGCCGTTTTGCCGCAACCGGTATCCGCCCTAAGTTTTACGAAAAACTGCTCTCGGCCGGCATCCGCCTCCGCCCCGATCTCTTCGACGAAGTCGAAGAGGTCTAGTCCCGAGCCTTAGGTCCAAGAAAGGAGAATTCTATGGGTTTTTTCATCACAATTGCAATTGCTGTCTGGCTCGCCTCAGTTGTGATCTGGTACTTGGTCAGCAATCTCCTTAAGAACAAGGACGTCGACAAGATCAAGTCCCGGCTCGGAAACAAGGAGACTAAGGTCAAGGTCAAGACCCGCATGGATAATCGTCCCGCCCTGATTGAAAGCAACGATGCCCATGCCAGCATGATCGCCACGCGCATCATCAAAAAGTGGGACCTGCAACCCAAGCTCCAGACCCTGCTCGAGCAGGCGGGCGTCCGCTGGCGCGTCGCCCGCCTGATTCACGCCTGCTTGGCCTGTTTCATCTTGGGCTATCTCTGCGTCCATTTCTTTCTCCCTCCCAAGTACCGCATTCTCGGCTTGATTCCCGCCGCCGCCCTTGGCCTCGCGCCGATCTATCACATCACCCGCAAGCGCAAAAGCCGCCTTCACCGCTTCGAAGAGCTCTTCCCGGATGTCCTCGAATTCGTCTCCCGCTCCATGCGCGCCGGCCATGCCTTCTCCGTTTCCCTTGAAATGATTCATCGCGAATTTCAGGAACCAATCGCCAGCGAGTTCAAGCGCGCCTTCGAGGAAAACAACCTTGGCCTCCCCCTCGATGTCGCTCTCGAAAAGCTCGCCCGCCGCGTTCCCCTGCTCGACCTCCAGTTTTTCGTCTCCGCCGTGACGCTGCAAAAACGCACTGGTGGCAACCTGGCCGAAATCCTTGACAAGCTCGCCTTTATCATCCGTGAGCGCTTCAAGCTCCGCGGTAAAATCCGTGCGATCTCCGCTCACGGCAAGATGACCGGCACGGCTCTTTCAAGTATCCCCATCGTCGTCGCCGTCATGATGTTTTTCACGAACCGGGAATATGTGCTTTTCTTCATGTACGACGAAATTGGTAATTACCTCGTCGCCGCCGCCATCGGTCTCCAACTGCTTGGCTATTTCATCATTCAACAGATTGTCAAGATTGAAGTCTGATTCAAAGGGTTCCTCGCCATGATGATTATTGCCGCCATCGCTATTTTCCTCCTCGTCGCCGTCACCATCTCCACAGTCGGCATGCGCATGTACGTTCAGCCCAACAAAGCCATCGAACGCGTAACCGGTGTCTCCATGGATGTTCCCGAAACCATGCCGACCCATCCCAGCCTGATCTTCCACGAACTCGTGCAGAAGCTCGGCGACTTCCTGCCTGCTTCCCCGAAAGACGTCTCCATCATGCAGCGCCGCCTCATCCGCGGCGGTTTCCGCGGCCACAATACCCTAAAAATCCTCTATGGCTCCAAAGTCTTTTTCGGCGTCGTCGTACCCGTTGTCATGAGCTTGCTCGTTGCCGGTTCTCAAGCCGACGCCAGCAACAAGCTTCTCGCCATTGCCGCCAGTGTCGCCGCTGGCTTCTTCGGTCCCAATGAATACGTTAACATCATGGGCAAGCGCCGTCAGAAGGAGATCCACCGCGGCTTGGCCAACAGCCTCGACTTGCTCGTCGTCTGCGTCGAGAGCGGTCTCGGCCTGGACCAGGCCATCCTTCAGGTTGCCAAGGAACTCGAGCATGCCCACCCGGAAATCTGCGAGGAATTCATGTTTGTCAACCTTGAGCTCAAAGCCGGCAAACGACGCGTCGAGGCCCTCCGCAACCTCGCCGACCGCACCTCGGTCGATGACCTGAAAAAACTTGTCGGGGTCCTCATTCAGGCCGACCGTTTTGGTACCGGTGTCGCCCAGAGTCTCCGCGCGCACGCTGAATTCATGCGCGTCCAGGCCCGCCAGATCGCTGAGGAAAAAGCCGCCAAGCTCGGCGTCAAACTAGTTTTCCCCATCTTTTTCTGTATCTTGCCTTCGCTGTTCGTCATCACTGTCGGCCCCATTACCGTCAAGATCATCCGCGAGGTGGTTCCGATGATGAATGGCATATAGGTCTTAAGTTTTATCCGCCTTATGCCGAAATACTTTGTAAAGACGACCTGAAGTCGCGGGAATGACAAACGCAACTGGAAAGGAGAATTTGACATGGATGCCTCGATGGTTCGCATCATCTGCGTCGTGCTCGCAGTCGGCCTGCTCGGTCTGATCGTGCTTCGCCGCCGCAACAATGTTGAAGAGTAGTCCGCCGCCTCGATTCGTATTTAGGCCGAGCCCGCCGGGCCCGGCCTACACCACTGATGTTTTGCAACTGATTCCTCACTTTGGGGAATTTTTTGAGTCATGAAAGGGATTTTGGGAATGAAACTGGCGACAAAGATCACTCACGCGATCAGCCTGCTGTTGGCGCTGATTAGCTCCGGGGCGCCACTGCTGGCAGCCACTTTCGGCCGTCCGATTATCATCGGCGGCCAGGCGGCCGACCTCGCCCTCGACGAAGGACGCGGAGTTCTTTATATCGCGAATTTTACCGGCAATCGCATCGAGGTGATGTCCACCGATACCGGTGTCATCCAAACCTCGATTAACGTCTCGCCCCAGCCTGGCTCGATTGCTCTCAGCCCTGACCGGCGATGGCTCCTCGTTGCTCACTTTGGTAACTTTGCCACCCCCAACGCTCCCCGCAATAGTCTCACCCTGATCAATCTCGAGACCAATCAGCGCCAGATTTTTTCCCTTACCGCCACACCACTCAGCGTTGCCTTCGGCGCTGACGGCAACGCGCTGGTCGCCACCTCGAGCGCCTTCCTCATCCTTGATCCCGTCACCGGTCTCACCACGACCCTGTCCACGATTACAGAACTCGCCCTGAAGACCCTTCCCCTTCCATTCAACAACTATCCGCAAAATGTCGTAGCCAGCACCAGCGTCACAACGCGTGACCACACTCGTATCTATGGTGTTCTGCAGCGATCCAGCAACGACTCTGATGTTCTTGTCTACCGCTATGATGTGGGCCGCCTCCTTCTCACCGGAGCGCGCGTTTCGACTCCAGCTCTTGGCCCCCGCACCATCAGCACGGATGCCAATGGCTCCAATATTCTGGTCGGGTGGGCCCTGCTAAACGAAAACTTTTTTAATGTCAGCCAGTTCCCCAACCCTTCCGGCACACTAAACATCGGCGGTCACGTTATTGATTCGGCGCGCAACATCATCTACGCCCAGATGAACGAAGCTGGCGGGACTAGCACCACGGGAGGTGGCTCTGGTTCCGGCTCTGGCACCGGCACCGGTGCGGGGAGTGTTTCCTCCATCGACCAGCCCAAAGTGCTTCAGATTCTCGATGCCGATAATTTGACGGTACGCGAGCGCGTACAACTGCCCGAAAATCTATCGGGCAAAGCCATTCTCAGTGCGAATGGCAACACCATGTATGCTCTGAGCGAGTCCGGCGTCATGATCCTCCCGGTGGGCGACCTCGCCCGCCAGCGCAAGGTTGTCGCCAATGTCGAGGATCTCGTCTTCCGCGGCAATTTCTGTGACCGCCGTACCGCCACCCAGCAGTTCGTCATCCAGGACACCAGCGGTCAAAATACCGACTTCAGTGTTTCCAATATCCCCGCCGGCATTCGAGTTGAACCCATCTCCGGCGTCACTCCCGCAGTCATCACCGTTTCCGTTGACCCGCTTTCCTTCTCCAATACTCGTGGGACGTCATCCCGCACCCTCACAATTAATTCCGCTGGCTCGATTCTCGTTTCCTCGAGCCTGCGCCTGCTTATCAATTCCCGCGAGCCCGACCAGCGTGGCACAAGCGTCAACGTGCCAGGCCGTCTCGTCGACATCCTCGCTGATCCCTCGCGTGATCGCTTCTTCATCATCCGTCAGGACAACAACAGCGTACTTGTCTTCGATGGATCCTCTTATCAGCAGATCGCCACGCTCCGCACCGGCAACACTCCGACTCAGCTGGCCATCAGTTTCGACCGCCGTTCGCTGCTCGTTGGCAGCGACAACTCACAGGTCATTTACGTCTATTCCCTCGACACCCTGCAGCAACTTCCCTCGATCCGAATGCCAGTCGGTCACTACCCGCGCTCCATTGCCAGTGCCGCCGGAGCTACTCTCGTCGCCAGCCGAGTCGCAGGTCCCCAACACAAGATCTCCCGCGTTGACTTCAGTTCCCGCACCGCAACAGAACTCCAGACCCTCGACACCTTTGAAAACAATATCGACATCGATACCGTCCTGCTTGCTTCCCCGAATGGTGCCCGCATCATGGGCGCCTCTAAGGACGGCACCACCCTGCTGTTTGATGGAAACTCAAACTCCTTCGTTGCCGCCCGCCGCGATACCTCGGCTCTGTCCGGTGCTTATGCCGCTTCAAGCTTCGATCAGTTTGTTGTCGGTAACTTCCTCCTGAACGCCTCCCTGGTTCCTATCCGCCGAATTGCCCCTGACAGTCAGGCTAGTTTTGGCTTCTCTTTCGTCGACGCGACGGGTTTTCGCGTCTCAGCCGGTGCCATCGAAGGTCCAGGCACGATCCAGCGTATTGCATTTCCGAGCGGTTCTGCCCAGATTGGAACCCGGATTGTTGAATCTCCCCTGCAGAGCAACTCCGCACAGCCCTTTATCCGTACCTTGGCACCCCTTTTCTCCCGTAACTCAATTGTCGTACTCACCGTTTCCGGATTTACCGTCCTACCCTGGACTTACGACGCCGCCGTCACCTCACCCCGCATCAGCCGAGTTACCAACCTTGCCGACGGTACCTCTGCTGTTGCCCCCGGCAGCCTTGTCCGGATTGAAGGCTCCGATCTGAGCCCGATCAATCAGGTCTCGCGTGAGCGCCCCTTGCCCACCGCCCTCGGCGAGAGCTGCATTACCGTCAACGGGCTCCCGATCCCCCTCATCTTCGTCAGCAACCGCGAAATCAACGCCCAGATACCCTTTGAGGTCGCCGGTAACACCACACTCATCCTGCGTACCCCCGGCGGAATCAGTGATAACTTCAACCTCAGCGTTCAGCCGACGGCCCCGAGCATTTTCCGCTCCCTGATTGAGGGGATCGATACCCCCGTGGCGACCATCGTTAACGGCCGCAACGGCCTGCTCGCCACCAACTCCAATCCCCTCAAGCGCAACGATAGTGTGGTGATCTACTTGACTGGTATGGGCCAGACAACACCCCCCGTGCCGGCCGGTCTCAGCGCACCCTCAGACCCCCTGGCCCGATCCTTGGTCGAGCCCGCCGTCTCCATCGGCGGCGTAGAGGTCCCTGTCACCTTCGCCGGTCTGACTCCTGGCGAGGTCGGGGTCTATCAGATCAACGCCAACATCCTCCGCTGGGTGCCAACGGGCTTCAACGTCCCGCTGGAAATTAACCAGGGTGGCGCCAAAACCACGCTTAGCGTCCGCGTAATCGAATAAAACATCTTTGCTAGTAATTGTTTGATACTTGTAGCTGTACTAGGAGCTCCTGAATGCTTAAATCGCTTCCCCTTGCCCTATTCGGGCTCATCCTCGCTGTCTTCCCGTCCCTGGCCCAGCGCTGGGAGTTCGGGGTTGGCGCCGCCAGCACTTTTTACACCTCCCGCGAGGTGAGCGCCGGCAGTCTCAAAGCCAACGCCGGTTTCAAGAATGGCTGGAGCGCTAGCGCCTGGCTCGGCAATGACATGCACAACTACATTGGCGGCGAAATCCGCTATATGTTCCAGAGGAATGACTTGAAGTTGAGTGGAAACGGGCGCGAGTATCTTTTCGGTGGACGCTCCCAAACCATCCACTACGACTTCCTCTTCCATGGCGCCCCCCGTAAAGCCAAGGTGCGTCCTTTTCTCGCTGTTGGCGCCGGTTTCCGCGGCTATGAAGGCACGGGCCGTGAAGTCGCCGTGCAGCCCCTCAATAACTTCGCTTTCCTGACCAAGACCACACAGTGGGTGCCCGTAGTCTCCGTCGGCGGTGGCGTCAAATTCATTCCCGCCCGCCGTCTTGCCCTCCGCGCTGAGTTCCGTGACTACATCTCCCCAATACCCGACAATGTCATTACCCCAGCTCCCGGGGCCAAGCTCAATGGATGGTTCCATAATTTCGTTGCCCTGTTCGGCGTCTCCGTTCTGTTCTAATCAGAACTGATGCCCGAGAAATGCGCGATCTGCCATACCCGGCGGCCAAAACGCTTCTGCCCCGCCCTGCGCCAGGACATCTGCCCCCAATGTTGTGGCCAGGAACGTGAGCAGTCCATAGCCTGCCCCTTCGACTGCGAGTTTCTCAATCTTGGCCGTGACCACGAGCGCCTGCGGGAACTCACCCCGGAGCAAATTCCTCATCCGGAAATCGTTGTCAAGGAATCCTTCCTTCGCGATCATGAGCCTCTCGTTCTCCTCGCCGCCAGGGCAATCGCCGAAGGCTCAGAGCGCCTCGATGGCCTTATCGATCAGGACGCCCGCGAAGCCCTCGAAACTCTCGTTCAAACCTACAAGACCCTCGGCAGCGGACTCATCTACGAATCCAAGCCAAAGAATCCCATCGCCGCCGCCCTCCACGAACTCGTGCAACTCCGCCTCGCCGAATTCCGCAGCCGCGTCGCCGAACAGGCCGGCTACTCACGTATCCTCGATTCTCATGTCCTTGGCGTCTTGATCTTCCTCCAGCGCATGGAACTCCAGTTGAATAACAATCGCCGCCGTGGCCGGAGTTTTCTCGATGCCGTAAGGCATTTTCTCCCTCCCCCTTCTCCCGCAAATCCCGCGACAATGGGAATATGGCAACCGGAGTAGTTGTTTTCGCACACGGGTCGTCAGTCGAGACCGCCAATGAGGCCGTCCGCGAAGTCGCTCGTGTTATCGCCGCTGACGCCGCCTTCCCCCTGGTGGCAACTTCTTTTCTCGATGGCGGCAAGCCTGACCTGCCCGCGGCCGTCGCCGACCTGCTCGCTCGCGGCGCTGACCGAATCCTGGTCGTTCCTTACTTCCTGACCGTCGGCCTCCATCTCAAGCGGGATCTTCCCGACCTCATCGCCAAGATTCGCGCCGAGCGTTCCGGCCTCGATATCCATGTCACCGCGCCCCTTGACGGACACCCCGCCCTCGGCGCCATCCTGCGCGACCGCGCCAAGGAGGGGCTCGCCTCATGGCCCTCCTAGAAAGACAGGCCCGCCTGCTTCACACCATCGATGTCGGCCCGAACATCCGGCACTTCCACTTCGAAATCCCCGGCATCGATCACTTTCACTTCCTCCCCGGCCAATGGGTCTCGATGACCGGGATCGTCGCTGACAAGAAAGTCACTCGTGCCTATTCCCTCGCTTCCCTGCCGGACCGCAATCGCTTCGAGATCTGCCTCAATAAAGTCGAGGACGGCCTCTTCACTCCTTTTCTCTTCCGCCTCAAACCGGGCGACTCGGTTCCCACCAAAGGACCCGTAGGCACTTTCACCCTGCGCAGCAAAGAGCGTCCCGCCATCTTTGTCGCTACTGGTACGGGAGTCGTTCCCTACCGGCCCATGCTCAAGCAGACCGGATTCCTTGAGCAAGGAATCGAAGTCACTCTCTTGTTCGGCTCCCGCTACTCGCACGGCCTCATGTTTCGCGAAGAGTTTGAAGCACTTTCAGCGCAGCACGCGAATTTTCATTTTCTTCCCACTGTCACCCGTCCCGAATCTAACTGGCCCGGAAGAACCGGGCGCGTCCAGCCGCTGCTTTGGGAGGTGCTCGGAGAACGCACTGACGCCGATGTCTACGTCTGCGGTCTCAAGGAAATGGTCGACGATATCCGCGAACAACTTAGGTCCCGCGGCTTCGACCGCAAACAAATCATCGTGGAGAAGTTCGACTAACCGCTCATGCAGCTAAGTCAGTACCGGCTCATTGCCCTGATTCTGTTCGACCTCGTGGTCTTTGCTCTTGCCGCTTTTGTGCTCTTGCAACTCATGCCCGGGCCGCTGCGGCCTTTCGATTACATGCTCGCCGGCGGCGTCGCCACCATGATCAGCCTGCTGGCGACCTGGTTTCTCTTATGGCGCGACTTGCCCAACCGCGGTAACTTTCTGTTTGAAAAGAGGCCCAAGAAATGAACTGGCGCTGGTGGGATATCACCGTTCCCCTTCACGACGGCATGGTTTGCTGGCCCGGCGACGCGCCCCCCGAGGTCAAACAGGTGACCTTTCTCGAACGCGGTGACCTCTGCAATGTCACCACCCTCCGCATGAGCGTCCACACCGGAACACATATGGATGCCCCGCGCCATTTCGTCCCAGGCGGCGCCTCCATCGATCAGACCCCAATCGACGCCCTCATCGGCCCCGCCCGTGTCCTCCCCATCGAGGATCCCCACGCCATCCGCCGCGCCGAACTCGAAAAATTTAGCCCCCGTCCTGGCGAACGCCTCCTGTTTAAAACCAGAAACTCCGCCGGGTCCTGGACCCAGCCCCGCTTCGATGAAAACTTCGTCTACATCGCCGACGAGGCCGCCCGCTATCTGGCCGCCTGCGGCGTTCGCACCGTCGGCGTTGACTACCTCTCGATCGGTGGTTTCCGTCACGACACCGTCGAAACCCACGTCTCCATTCTCAGCGCCGGCATCGCCGTCATCGAAGGCCTCGACCTCTCCTTGGTCGAGCCCGGTGACTACGAACTCTTCTGTCTCCCCCTCAAGATCGCCGGCGCCGACGGCGCTCCCGCCCGCGCCCTGCTCCGCCGCCCCACCTAAGGCTCCACCACGCGGTGCGTCTCGTAGCCCAAATCAAGCGGCATCGTCGCACTCGCGCTTGCTCTTACTAATACTTGATAGCTGCGCGGCAGCTTCCCTCCCATCCTCCCGGCCAGCCCCTCCAATTCCCGCGCCGAACTCCAAAACTCCGCTGCCGCCTGCGCCCCAGCCGAATTCGTCCCCGTCAATACCACCGTCCGCTGCTCCCCCGGCCCCCCTCCCCTGCTCGTCATCACCGTGATCAGCCCATACACCACCTCGGCATAGTCGTTGGCCCCATACTTCGGCAAGAACCATTTCCTTCCTTCTCTCTCCAATACGGCATACTCCCTCAATTCAGGGTTGTATTCGACTGTTAGCGGTAGTTTTTCCAACGCTTTCCCCACTATCACGCTGTACTCCGGCCGACCCAATAGCACCGCCTTCCGGTTCCGTAACAATGGCTCGGCTCCGACCCGGCCCGGCATCACCTCCCAGCTCACCCCAGCTCGCTCCAACACCCGCCCCACGATCGACAGCGCCATCGCATCCCCCCACAACGGCGCATTCGGCGTCGGCCTCACATACAATCGCTCCGCCGGCGGCAACTGCGGAAACTGCCGGTACCAGCGCTGCAAGTCTTCCTGCTCGATCCGCGGCCTTTCCTGCGGCACCCGTGTCTCCTGCGGTCGCACAAACAGGTGCAGCGGCGCCGAAATATGAACGATCGTCGCATCGGATCCACTCAGCAACGGGCCCCAAGCCTGCCGGATCGCCGGCGCCACCCCGCTCGCAGCTTGCGTCCAATACACCCACCCCACCAAAGTCGCCAACAATACCCCGCAGATAAAGGCCCATACGAATAGCATCCGCGCCCGATTCTCTACCTCCGCTTGTTTCTTCTCTGCCGTCCCGCTCTCCTCCGCCGGCGCCACTTTCTCTTCTACCAACTGTTACTTCGGCCGGTATTGCCCCCGCGGGATTTCGATCCGGATCCGGGCCCCCGGGTTCTCATGCCGGTAGTATTCCTCCAACTTGCGCCGCAACGTCAGCGCCCGGTTCCGCACGATTGCATCTTCCGACGGCGAATACCCCTCCGGCCGCCCCAATACATCCACGCCAATTACATATTCATTCAGGTCATCGGCCCGCCCCTCCATTTCCCGCTCACACACATAGCGCAGAAACGCCTGCAGTTGGTGGCTCCGGTCGAAGGTCCTGCTCGCCAACAACGCGTCCAGAGCCTCCTGCTTCCGATCCCGGCTTGCCGTTTCCATTTTTCATCGATCATAGCAACTACTCAATGTTTGAAGGGCTTACACGATTGTTCACCGTTGCTCTCAAACAGCATGAGACTTCTCTCCCTCCCCCGGCTCGGCTAAAGTAAGTCCACCCTATGCTGCTCCCTCGTCTGCTGCCATACCTCCTGCTCCCCGGCTTGCTCCTCGCTCAATCCGCCACCTCTGAGCTTTCCGGTATCGTCTCCGACGCTCAGGGCGCACCCATCCACCAGGCCAAGCTCTCCCTGCTCAATACCCGCACTGGTGAATCCCGCCTCATCTCCACCGACTCCGCCGGCGTCTATGTTCTGCGCCAGCTTCAGCCCGGCCCGTATCAACTGACGGCCGAGCTCGAAGGCTTCCGCCGCTTCGTGCGCAACGGCATCGTCATCGAGGTCGGACAGCGCGCCCGCGTTGACATCCAACTCACTCTCGGCCCGGTCACCGAGTCCATCGAGGTCAATGCCGGCGCCCCCCTGCTCGATACCAGCGAAGCATCCCTCGGCCAAGCAATTGAAAATCGTAAAATCCTCGAGCTGCCTCTCAACGGCCGCAATGTCGTTGGCCTTGCCGCCCTGGTCACCGGTGTCGTTCCCGGTACTAGCTTCGGCATCGGCGTGCCCGACGGGCGCGCCGCTCTCATCCAGGCCGCCACTGCCAATCTCGTCGTCAACGGCGGCATGAGCGCTCACAACGATGTCCTCGTCGATGGCGTCCCCCTCGCTCTCTGCTGCCAGAATCAGATTGCTTTCATTCCCTCCATCGACGCCACCCAGGAGTTCCGCGTCCGCACCAATCTTTATGACGCCGAATTCGGCCGCACCAGTGGCGGCGTGATCACCTACGCCACCCGCTCCGGCGCCAACCAGTTCCATGCCAGCCTCTTCGAGTTCCTCCGCAACCGTAATCTCGACGCCAATAACTTCTTCAGCAACCGCGCCGGCATCGCTCGTGGTCACTTCGTTTACAACCAGTTCGGCGGCCGCGCCGGCGGCCGCATCATTCGTGACAAAACCTTCTGGTTCGCCAATTACGAAGGCATCGAGAACCGCCGCGGCGCTTTTCTCTCCGGCAACACTCCCACCCCGGCCGAAAAGAACGGCCAGTTCGACCAGAACATCTTTGACCCCCAAGCCTTCACACAGTCCGGTACTACCTTCATTCGTGCCCCCTTTCCCGGCAATCGCATCCCTTCCAGCCGCTTCGATCCCGTCGCCGTTAGACTCTCTCAGCTGTGGCCTTCCCCGAATACCTCCGGCACCAATAATTTCATCAGCAATGCCTCCGCGACCGACCAGGAAAAGCAGCTTACCGGCCGCATCGATCACCTCTTCTCCCCCACGCACCGCTTCTACGGCCGCCACTCCTATAACCACAACAATGGCTTGCTCCCCGACTGGTTCGGTAACATTGGCTCCCCCGGTGTCTTCGCCCAGCAGATCCGCAATCACAACGGGGTTCTCGACGACACCCTCACCCTCTCGCCCACCCGCCTAATCAACTTCCGCTATGGCTTCACCCGCCAAAGCAACGTCCGCGAACCCCGCAGCACCGGCGCCGACCTGACTGCCTTCGGCTGGCCCGCCGCCTTCTCCGCCGCTCGTCAGGACAGCTCCCTGCCTCGCATCAATCCCGCCGGCTTTCTCTCTCTGAGCTCCAACCACCTCTTCGAACGCATCGCCGAAGTCCACGCCCTCGCCGGCGCCTTCCACGAGATCCGCGGCCGCCACTCTCTCAAGTTCGGCGCCGACTCGCGCGTTTATCGCGCCAATTGGATCAACAACGCCACCGCCGCCGGCCAGTTCGCCTTCAACAATGGCTTTACCCGCGGCCCCAACGCCCAAACCGGCGCAGGCGGCAACTCCTTCGCCAGCTTCATGCTTGGCAATCCCGCCAGCGGCAATATTGTCATCCTCGAGCCATCGGCTTCCCCCCAGCTTTATCAGGCCCTCTTTCTGCAGGACGATATCCGCGTCAATAGCCGCCTCACCCTCAACCTCGGTGTCCGCTGGGATGTCGAGACTCCCCGCTGGGAACGCTTCAACCGCCTCAGCTACTTCAATCCCGATGCCGCCTCTCCCTTGGCCGGGCCCACGGGCTTGCCCAATCTCCGCGGAGGCCTCGAATTCGTCGGCGTCAACGGCAATCCCCGCAAACAACAGGATATCGACTGGAACAACTTCGGCCCCCGCTTCGGCCTCGCCTGGTCGCTCACCAAAAAACTCGCCTTCCGGGCCGGCTACGGCATCACTTTCCTGCCCACCACCAGCCGCTATGTCAATACTTCCAATCAGGGCTTTGCCGCCTCTACCACTTTCTTCAGCTCCGTGGATGGCATCAACCCCGTCGGCGTCTTGCGCGATCCCTTCCCCTCCGGCGTCGTCGCGCCGGCCGGCGTCCGCGGCGGCCTTGCCACCAGCGTCGGCGAGAGCTTCGGTACCCTCTTGCGCCGCGACCCGGTAGGCTATAGCCAGCAGTGGAGCGGTAACTTCCAATACGAACTTCTTCCCACCCTCCTCATCGATGCCGCCTATGCCGCCAGCAAAGGTACGTCCCTGCCCATCACCTTGGCCCTCAATCAGCTCGACTCCTCTTTCCTGTCTCAGGGCCAGTCCCTTCTGCAGCAGGTCCCCAACCCCTTCCGCGCTTTTTCGAGCCCCGGCCCTCTTACCGGAGCCACCACCACCCGGCTGCAACTCCTCCGGCCCTTTCCCCAATTTACCGGTGTTACAAACAATCAGGCCGGCCTCGGTATGTCCACTTATCATTCCTTCCAGCTAAAGGTCAATAAACGCCTCAGCCGTGGTTTCAGCTTACTCGGAAGTTATACGACGGGTAAGTTGATTACCGACACCGTCCCCTCGCTTGTCAGCTTTCTCGATCCCGCCCCCAGCCTTCAGGACACCTATAACCGCCGCCTCGACCGCGCTCTGGCTACCCAGGATGTCGCCCAACGCCTCGTCATCAGCTATGTTTGGGAAATCCCGCTGCTCCGCGGCGGCCAATCCCGCCTGCTCAAGGCAGCCTTCGGCGGATGGCAACTCAACGGCATTACTACCTTCCAGTCCGGTACCCCACTCGTGCTCACCAACGCCATCCCCACCACTTCCGGCGCCACCCGGCCTCATAACAATGGCGCCAGCCCCCGCAAGACCGGCCGGGTTCATGACCGCCTCACCGCCTACTTCAATACAGCCGTGTTCTCCGTGCCCGGTCCCTTTGAGTTTGGTTCCGCTCCCCGCACCCTGCCCGACGTCCGCGGTGACGGTGTCCGCAATTTCGACCTCTCACTGTTCAAGAACTTCGCCGTCACCGAAAAGTCCACTCTCCAGCTCCGCGCCGAGTTCTTCAACATCTTCAACACCGTCCGCTTCGACGCCCCCGCCGGCGCCTTCGGCACCCCTCCTTTTGGCAGCATCAACGCCCAGGAAAATCTGCCCCGAAATGTCCAACCCGCCCTCCGCTTCAGCTTCTGAACTCAACCATGCTCCGCCGCCGTTTCCTTGCCACTCCGCTCGCCGCCGCCGGCGCCGCGCCTGCCCCGCGCAACGTCCTTTTCATTGCTGTCGATGACCTCCGTCCCCAACTCGGCTGCTACGGTGACCGCTTCGCCCGAACACCACACATCGATTCCATCGCCGCTCGCGGTGTTGTCTTCGACCGCGCCTATTGCCAGCAGGCGCTTTGCGGACCGTCCCGCGCCTCTCTGCTCACCGGACTCCGTCCCGACACCATCGGCGTTCACGACCTCAGTACTCCCTTCCGCCGCGCCCGGCCCAATGCGGTCACCTTGCCGCAGTTGTTCCTCGCCGCCGGTTACCACACCGAAAACATTGGCAAGATCTTCCATGGCGAGACCATCATGAACGACCGTCGCAGTTGGTCCGTGCCCGAGCGCCTGCACATGGTGACCAAACGCAACCAATATGCGCTCCCGCTCAATCGGCCCGCTGAAGATTGGGTGAAGACCGTCGCCACCGAACGCGCCGATGTCCCCGACAATGCCTACCTCGACGGCCGCGTAGCCGAAGAGGCCGCCGCCTCACTCGAGCGCGTCGCCAAGCAGCCGTTTTTTCTCGCCGTGGGCATCACCAAGCCACACCTTCCCTTCACGGCCCCCGCCAGGTACTGGGATCTCTTTGACCCCGGTCAACTTCCTCTTGCACCCAATCCCGCTCCTGCGGCCCGCTCCGCCACCTTCTCCATCCCCTCCTACAGCGAACTGCGCAGCTACGCCGACTTCCCCAAACAGGGCCCGATCTCCGAAGCCAAGCGGCGCCAAGCCGTACATGGCTACTATGCCGCTACCGCCTTCGCCGACGCCTGCATCGGCCGCGTTCTCGCCGCGCTGCGCGCGCTCGGTCTCGCCGAAAAAACAATCATCGTGCTTTGGGGGGACCATGGCTGGCACCTCGGCGAACACGGCCACTGGGGTAAGTCCACCAATTGCGAAGTGGCCACCCGCGCTCCCTTGATCCTCTCGGCTCCTGGCCTCAGCCGCAGCGGAACGCACACCCGCCGCCTCGTCGAATTTGTTGACATCTACCCCACCCTCGCCGAACTCTGCGCCCTCACCCCCCCCCGCTGATCTCGAGGGTGACAGCTTCGTGCCTTTGCTGCGGCAGCCGCACAAACCCAGATGGAAGCCAGCCGCGTTCAGCCACTACCCGCGCCCTGCGCAACCGGCTCCTGCCCAGTCCTCCGACAGTATCCTCAAGCAAGGCGTCATGGGTTACACCATGCGCACTGAATCCTGGCGCTACACCGAATGGCGCCAAGGCAATCGCACCCTTGAGGCTGAACTTTACGATCACCGCCAGGACCCACACGAAACACTCAATCTCGCCTCAGATCCCGCCCGAAAGGACTCACTGCTCGAAATGAACAAACTGATCAACGCCGGATGGCAAGGAGCCCGCCATGCTCTTTGAACTCACTCTGATCACCTCGCAATTCATGGCCCAGGATCCCGCAAAGCTACTCGCCGGCCAGGCACTATTACAAACCCCCAAGACCCTTGCTGCCGTTCCCGCCAAGACCAGCATGGTCTATCGCGCCGAGGCCGGCGCCTGGCAGTTTAACTTGCACTCCTACCTCGCTCACCACGACGGTAAGTTCTGGGCGCTCTGGTCTTCCGGCGAAAAAGATGAAGACAGCTCGAGCCAGTTGATCCGCTACTCTTCCAGCCTCGACGGCCACACCTGGTCTCCTCCCCAAGCCGTTGCCCCCGACCCCGATGGCCCCCAGGGTCCCCAGCGCTGGATTGCCCGCGGCATTTACGTGGACGGCGGTAAGCTCCATGCTCTGCTCGCCGCCCTCGAAGGCCCCCGGGATACCCCCGAAGGCCGCGAAAGCTGGCACGCGCTCCGCCTGCACCGCTTCGAGTGGACCGGCGCGGCCTGGCTCGACCGCGGCGTCATGATCGACAACTGCATGAATAGCTATCCCCCTCGCTCCTTTGGCGGCCCGCTCATCATGACCTGCCGCGATAGCTATGCCCGCATGCACACGGCCTACGAGGAAAATGGCCGCTGGATCCTCACCCGGCTTCCGGGCGAACCGCCTCACAACAATATGAGTGAGCCCAGCGAGTATAGCGACGCCGACGGTGTCGTCCATATGATCCTGCGCGATGGTAACCGCTCCCGTTTTCTTTATCACGCTCTCAGCCGGGATCAGGGTCGCACCTGGACTGCTCCCGTTCGCACCAACAACCCCGATGCCACCAGCAAAAATGTCAGCGGCAGGCTCAGCAACGGCTGGTACTATCTCATCAACAATCCCAGCCCAACCGGCCGCGATCCCCTCGCCATTTCCTTCAGCCGGGATGGCTGGACCTTTGAGCGCCCGGCTGCACTGCGCCTCCATGCACCCACCCAGCGCCATCCCGGCCGCGCCAAATCCACTTTTAGCTTCCAGTACCCCCACACCCTCGAGCACAACGGCTCGCTTTGGGTCATCTATTCCACCAACAAGGAAGATATCGAGATCTCCGAATACAAGTTGGCGGACTTCCAACTCCCCGCTGTTCGTACCCCTGCCCACCTGCTTTCGCGTGATGGACTGCTCGGCGATCTGGCTCGTATCCCCGACGCCCCGGCCCGTCACTCCACCTTGTGGCGCGGCGCGGAAAACGTTTCGGGCTTCAATCTCCACTCCTATATCGCCCACCACGAGGGCCGCTTCTGGGCCATCTGGTCTTCGGCCGCTGTCGGCGAGGAGGATCCGGACCAGAAAGTTCTTTATGCCACCAGCCCGGACGGCCATCGCTGGTCAAAGCCGGCGGTTCTCGCCGATGACCCCGACGGCCCTCAGGGTCCGGCGCGTTGGATCGCCCGCGGCATCTATGTCAGCGGAGGCAAGCTCACCGCCCTCGCCGCCTACATCGAGAGCGCCGATTACCGCAACCGCGGCCAGGGTCCCGTCTGGAAGAACCTCAGTTTACGCCGCTTTGAGTGGACCGGCCGCCGCTGGCAAGCGCGCGGCGTCTACGCCGAGGACTGCATGAACAACTTTCCGCCCGAGCGCCTCAATGGCATGCTCTCCCTGGTATGCCGCGACAGCCACATGCGGGTCACCATGGCTCTTGCCGACGCCCCCGGACAGTGGAACCATACGCCCATCGCCTCGGCGCCCCCCTACGACAAGATGGACGAGCCCACCTACTATTCCACCAGTGAAGGCGAGGTGCACATGATCGTGCGTGACAATTTCCGCTCCGGCGTGCTGCTGCGCACCATCAGCCGCGATCATGGCCGGAACTGGTCCGTTCCTGTCCGGACTAACTATCCCGATGCGACCTCGAAGAACTTTCCGGGGCGCCTCTCCAATGGCCTTTACTATCTGATCAACAACCCGAACCCCAAGGCTCGCGATCCGCTATTGATCTCCTTCAGCCGGGATGGCTGGACCTTCGATAACGCCATGGTCATCCGCCGCAACCTCCCGGCCCGCCGCTACGCCGGCCGCGCCAAGGCCAGCGGGTCAGCGCAGTATCCCCACGCCATCGAACATGGGGGCTCCTTGTGGATCGTCTATTCGACTAACAAAGAGGACATTGAAATCGCCGAGATTCCGCTTTCGCGTCTTGGAGTCTCCCCGCAATGAGGCTCCTGTTGCTCCCGCTCTTGGCCGCGGCGCTGACCGCGGCCGACTTCGACATTGTGGTCTATGGCGGCACTCCGGGTGGCGTGGCGGCGGCGATCGCCGCCGCCCGCCAGGGCCGCAGCGTGGCCCTCATTGAATACCACCGTCACTTGGGCGGCATGACGACGAGCGGACTCGGCAAGTCCGATGTCGAAACCCGTGAAGCCATCGGCGGCCTCTTCCGTGAATTCACAGCAAAGGTGCGGGCTCACTACGCCGAAGCTTACGGTCCGGGGCATGAGAATGTGAAGCTTTCCCGCGACGGCTACTACTATGAACCGTCGGTCGCCCAGCGCGTGCTCGATGGCATGGTCGCCGCCGAAAGCCGCCTGCGTGTTTACACCAACCACCGGCTTGAGGAAGTGATCCGCCAGGGGAACCGGTTGACGGGCATCCGCGTGCGCCACCGGGCGACGGGGGCGAGCATGGAGTTCCGCGGCCTCGTCTTCATCGACGGCAGCTACGAGGGAGATCTGCTCGCCTATGCCGGTGCGCGTTACCGGCTGGGGCGGGAAAGCCGCGCGGAGTTCAATGAACTCCATGCCGGTGTGATCTATCAGGATTATGAGACACGCACCTTCCTGAGCGGCAGCACCGGGGAAGGCGATCAGCGGCTCACGGCCTACACCTACCGGCTCTGTCTGAGCACCGATCCGGCCAATAGCCGCGTTCTCAACCAGCCGCCGCCCGGTTATGACCGCACCCGTTATCTCGGCTACATCGACGACTGGAAAGCCGGGCGCATGGGTCCGCCGAAGGTGTACAAGGAAGGAGTCGGCTACTTCGCCCCGACATTCAATACCGCTGTCCGCGCGATCTCTATCGCCGAATTGCCCAACCGGAAAGCGGATATCAACATGAACCCGCGGCCCCTTGGCTTTGTCTTTGCCGAGGAGAACCAGGGCTATCCCGAGGGGAGTTGGGAGGAGCGCGAGCGGATCTCGCAGCGTATCCGCGAACTGACGCTGGGGCTGCTTTACTTTCTGCAGAACGATGAAGCCATCCCGGCCGAACACCGGGCGATTGCCCGCCGCTATCATCTGGCCAAGGACGAGTTCACCGATAACGATAACTTTCCCTTTCAGCTCTACGTGCGCGAAGCGCGCCGCCTAGCCGGGTTATACACTCTGACGGAGAACGATACGATTCTCGCGCCCGGATCCGGCCGGACGAAGGTCCATTCCGATGCTGTTGCGGCGGGTGAATTCCCGATCGACAGCTTCCCGGCGCGGAAGCGGGAGAAGGGTCATGAAGTGGCGCTTGAGGGCTACATCTTCATGCTGGATCAGCTAACGCGGCCTTACCAGATTCCTTACCGGATCATGGTTCCGGAAGTGGTGGACGGGCTGCTGGTGCCGGTGGCGGCATCGACGACGCATGTGGCTTTTTCGACGGTGCGACTGGAGCCGACCTGGATGGCGCTGGGGCAGGCGGCCGGGGTAGCCGCGCATCTTGCCATGGTGCAAGGGCGGCAGCCGCGGGCGATCAACGTCGACGAACTGCAGCGGGAGATCCTGGCGCGCGAGCAGGTGATCACCTTCTTCCGCGACATCGACAGCCGCGATCCGCACTACGCTGCCTTGCAGTACTTCGGGACGAAGGGCTTCTTCGCGGACTACGAGGCGAGAAGCAAGGACCCGATCGATGACGAGACGGCGCGCCGCTGGTGGCGCATCTCCCGGAAGACGGAGGCTCCGGCGGGGCCGATCGGGCAGTGGTTTACCCGGCCGGTGCGCACGCGGGGGGAGTTTTGTTCGGCGCTCTACGAGCTACCTTAGGCCGCTAGACGGGTTCGCCGTCCTGGTGGACGGGGTGGAGCAGGGCGGTGGACTCTTTGCGCTTATAGGTTTCGATGCGGGAGCCAGTGGGGCCCTGGGCGGTGCGCTCGAGCAGGGAGGACATCTCGGCGGGGCTCATCTTCTTGAGGGTCTTGAGGACGGCGACGTTCTGTTCGAGCTGGTCGACGGATTCGACGCCGGAGACGAGGGTGTTGGGGTTCTGAGTCCAGGCGAAGCGGAGGCATTCCTCGATGGTGGCGATGCGCATTTTGCCGATATTGCCGATGGCGTTGGACTTCATGCCGATGAGGCCGAGGCCACGTTCGCGGACCTTGGGGTGGACGTTCTGAATGAAGCTGAGGTAGTGGGGGTCGATCAGGTTGACGGGGCACTGAACGGTTTCCCAGCCGGCATAGCCTTCGAGGAGGCGGAGGTGGACGGCGGGGTCGGCGTGGCCGGTGAAGCCGATATGGCGGACCTTACCTTGTTCCTTAGCTTTGACAAAGGCTTCGAGGGAGCCGCCCGGGCCGAAGATCTTGTCGACTTCGGCTTGGGTGGTGACTTCGTGGCATTGCCAGAGGTCGAGGTAGTCGGTCTTCATGCGGCGCAGGGTGTTTTCGAGCTGGAGCATGGCGCCGTCGCGGGTGCGGTTTTCGGCCTTGGACATGAGCAGGACGCGCTGGCGCAGGCTGGGGGCGGGGCCGAAGACCTTGCCGTAGGTAACGTCGGATTCGCCGTTGTGGTATTTGGCGGCGCTATCGAAGAAGTTGACGCCGAGCTCGAGGGCGCGGTTGATGATACGGACGCCCTGGATCTCGCCGCCGACGCGCATGTGGTAGCCGCCGAGGCAGAACTTAGAGACTTTCAACTGGGACTTGCCGAGGATGTCCATCGGCATAGGCATCTGGGCGAGGGCGGCGGAGGACAGGCCGGCCGCGGCGCTGGTCTGGAGGAAGTCACGGCGTTGCATGACCTGATTGTATCGATTTAGTCGCGGCCGGGGAGGAGTTGCTTCAGGCGGTCGAGCCAGGACATATCGGTTTCGGGCAGGGGTTGGGAGCGGTTGCTGACCGGGGGCGTATTGGCGGGAGGTTGGTAGGGTTCGGTGCGGATGAGCTTGGGGCGGGTTCCGTCGAAGAAGTAAGAGCGGAGGGTGAGATTGCCGGAGGCGTCCTCGGCGATGAAAGCGAAAAAAGGGGGCTTGACGTTGAGAGGGAAGAAGCCGCGGAGGTTGCGTTGGCGGAGGGCGGTTTCGTAGCGGTGGCGGCGGGTGCTCCAGGTGAAGAGGCGGATGCCGTCGAACTCGAAGGGGGCGTATTTCTGGCTTTGGGTGGTCCAGAGGTAGTGTTTCCGGATTTCGCCGCGGTCATTGACCTCGCCCATGGGGAAGTAGGAAGTGATGCGCTGGCCTTCGGCGTATTGGGCGACGTCGTCGGGGACTTCGAGGAAGATGGCATTGGTGAGGACCCAGCCGACGCGACCGTCCTTGGTGCGGATGAGGGAGAGGTCATCCATGGGGACAGCGGGGGTGGCGCTGGGTTCGGAATCGGCGAGGGGGGAACGGGAGAGGTCGAGCCAATTTTCGGGGGGGCGAGGGGCGGCGGGTGAGGGAGGGGGAGGAACGGCGGGTTCTTTGCGGTTGCGTTTGCGGCGGGAGGGGGGCTTGGGAGTGGTGTCTTCGATTTCAATGGATTCACCGTGGAAGGGTTCGCGGGGGGCGACGCGGTGGCCGATGAGGACGAACTTCTCGTTTTCCTGAATTTGGAGGAAGGTGGGGGAGAAGCGGTTGGGGTCGGTATGGACATTGAGGACATCGAAGACGGTGGCCTGGCCCATGCTAGGGGCGTCTTTGTAGCGTTGGGCGAGGGCGTCGAGTTGGTCTCTCTGTTTGGCGCTGATGAGGAGGCGGATATCGACCCAGCCGACTTGTTGTGACTTGGTGCGGACCTGGAGGAAGCGGCGGCGGCGGTCGAGGATTTCGAGTTTTTCGCCGTGGGCGGCGGTAGCGATGACGGGGGAGCGGAGGGAGACGTCCTGGCGGAGGGGCAATTGATGGGGGCCGGCGTAGGCTTCGCCGATGACGCGATAGACGGGCCCGTCGGGTTCTTTCGAACAGGACAGGAGGGAGGCCAGCAGGGCCAGGAGGGCCGCGGCGGCGGCCCTAGACGGCTTGAGCGATTTCGAGCAGGGAATCTTCAAACGAGTAGTCGATGCGCTTGCGTTTGGTGGCGTTGCGAAGATACCAGCGGTAGGTCTCCTTGAGGCCGGTGGAGAAATCGCGTGGCTTCAATTTGAGCATGCGCTGGGCCTTGTTGGTGACCATGGTGATGGGGGCTACATCGAAGTAATAGCCGAAGTAGAGTTGTGGGCCCATGGGGTGGCCGCCGGCGAGGGCGATCTGGCGGCGGGGTACACGGATAATCTGGGGTTTTTTGCCGGTGGCGCTGGCCAGGGCATGGACGACTTCTTCCTGGGTGAGGGGGCGGGAGTTAGCGATATTGAAAGCGTTGCCGACGGCCTGGGGATGTTCGAGGATCTTTTGGCAGGCGAGGATGAGGTCGGCGACGTGGATGAACTGCATGAGGCGGCGGCCATCGCCGGGGAGGATGAGGGGGCGGCCGGCGCGGAGGCGATCCCAGAAGAAGGCTTCGCGGTAATAGTTGTTACCGGGCCCATAGATGAAGGGCGGGCGGAGGGTGATGACGGGGACGTGATAGCGGTAGTACATGCGGAAGAGCATGCGCTCGCTCATGGCCTTATTGCGGACATAGGCGTCGGGGTGGTCATCGGGGGCGAGGGCGTCGGCTTCATGGTGATTGAGGCCGTCGCCGTAGGCGGCGACGGAAGACATGAAGATGTATTTACCGAAGTTGCCTTCGAGGGTCTTGATGGTGTGTTCGACCTGGGCGGCGGTGGTGCCGCGTTCCCAGTCGTAGACGTTATCGAAGACGACATCGAACTTTTCGCGAGCGAGGACCTTGCGGATCTGCTCGGGGTCGTTGCGGTCGGCGACGATATTGCCGATTTTTTTCTTAAAAGGGTGGGCCTGCTTGCGGTGCAGGATGGTGACATCGTTCTTCTGTTTGAGAAGGTTTTCAACCAGCAAGCGGCCGACGAACTGGGTGCCGCCGATTACAAGAACACGCATGCCGGAGGTATTGCTTTTGGCGAGAGAATCGAACACTTTCTTTTTATCCATTCCGTCGAAACGGGTATCCATCAATATTGAATCCGGAGTTGTAGGCCGAAGCCATTGAAAAAAGCCCAGCCTGTCAGGGCGGCTGGGTTGAGCCTGGGTTCGTTTGTCAAATCAGACATGAGTTCAAGGGTTCCTGGAGATTCAGTACAGTTAAAAGTGAAAACCAGTGGCTAACTGTTATACTACCAACCGGATGAGCCTTCGCGCTACGGCGAGCCTGACGGTAGTGCTGGTCGATGACGAGCGACTGGCCCGAGAGGAATTGGAATTCCTGCTACGGGATTTCATAGATGTTGAGGTTGTGGGTGTGGCGGAGAATGGGGTGCAGGCGCTGGAAGTAATTGAAACAATTGATCCAGATGTAGTTTTCCTAGATGTTCAGATGCCTGGATTAGATGGACTTGAGTTAATCCGGCGAATACAAGAAAGAAAAGTACGACTGCCATTTTTTGTTTTGGCGACGGCCTACGACCAGTATGCCTTGGAGGCGTTTCGGCTGGAAGCGATGGATTATCTGCTGAAGCCGATCGAGAAAGACCGGTTGGGTTTAACGATTGAGCGGGCCAAGCGGTATGTAGCGGGGAGCGGGGTTGGGGACGGGGAGGAGGAAGCGGGGCCGGCGCGGGTGGGGAGCCCGAAGAGCAAGGTGGTGGTGAAGGCGGGGAGCCGGAATTTGTTGGTGGACACGAGCGAAGTGGTGTATGCGAAGATCGAGGACGGGTTGATCCGGATCGTGGCGAGCGGGGTGAGCGGGGAGAGCAGCTACAAGACGATTGATGAATTGCAGGGAGATTTGGACCCGGAAGTATTTTGGCGGGTGCACCGGGGGTATTTGGTGAACCTGAACCGGATACGGGAGGTAAACCCTTGGTTTCATTCGAGTTTGATGTTGAAGATGGACGATGAGAAGGGCACGGAAGTGCCGGTGAGCCGGGCCCAGGCGAAGAAGTTAAGGGCATTTTTGAAGTTATGAGGGGGAGGTGAGCAAATGGCATCGGTGTATCAGGAGCGGGCGGACGAATTGGAGCGTTTTGAGTTTCAGTATGGGTTGGAGCGGGGGCGGCTGGCGCTGGCACAGGATTTATTGACAGATGCGTTGAGCCTGGTGGGGCAGCATGGGGTGTACTGCCAGAGCGCGCGGCAGGCGGGCAAGCCGGCGATGGATATACAACTGATTGTGAAGCTGCTGGGGGACACCAAGGAGTTGGTGACGGATGTGATGGCAGAAATTCGCAAGAAGCAGAATCCGGTCTGAGGGGGAAGACGCTGCGGTCACCGGTTGTGAGTGGGGGGTATGGGGATTTCACAGAGCGGCCGGGTTCGTTTGTTCGATTTCGTTTTTTGGGGTGAGAGGGCGTTGGGCGCAGCGGTCGCGGAGTTGGGCGAACTGGAGTTGGATATCGGGTTGGGCACTAAGCCATTGGACGGCGAGGAGGAAGCGGGAGTGGGTGCGGCGCATCTCGTGCAGGGGGAGCGAGACGGGGATCGCGCATTGTTCGTCCATGGTGAACATTTCGTTTTGGACTTCGGCGGCGACGGAGCGATCGCGTTGGAGTTTGCGGAGTTCGGCTAGCGCCCGGTCGGCGCGGCGTTCGTGTTGGGCGGCGATGAGGGAGAGGGGTTCCATGAGGCGGAAGGCCGAGGGGTCGAGGGGATTTTCGGCCCATTGCGATTGGGAGTCGACCTCGAAGAGGCGGAAGCGCTGGGACAGGAAGAGAGCCCAGGCG
>JAINDK010000010.1 GCA_019931185.1 Bryobacter sp. CoA8 C33 | reverse complement strand
GGACAGCTCCAACTTGCCCTACCCGAAGTTCCACACGACTGGAAGCCACGCGGGGCGAGCGCAACGTCATAACCCGCATTCGATTGCCACCCTGCGAATCCTGGTCGCCAGAGTGCTGGCCGGTCGGCTCCCGTGTTGCCCATTATGTTGCGCCCTTCGTCTATGACACAGTAGTATTAGATCACCGTGGGCCAAATTTCGAGTTCGGGCACGGCCGCGCGGGGGTGCAGCTTGGCGACGCCAAAAATGATTTCGGCGACATCTTCGGCCTGCAGGGCCTTGCCGAGGGTTTCCGCGTCGGGCTTGACGGGGCGCTTTTCCATGAGTTCGGTATCGACCAAGCCGGGGCAGACGACGCAGGTGCGGATTCCGTGCTGGCGCTCTTCCTGGCGGATGGCGAGAGCAAGGCCGAACATGCCGCGCTTCGAGGCCTGGTAGGCGGCGCCGCTCACATCGCCGTATTTTCCTGAGATCGAGGAGACGTAAATCAAGTGTCCCTTGCGTGCCTCGCGCATGGCCGGCAGCAACTCAGCCGTCAGCGAGTAGGCGCCATTGAGATTGACTTCGATCAATTCGTTCCAGATTTCGCGGGTGAGCCGGGCCATGGCGCGGTTGGGGGTATTGGTACCGGTGACATAGACCATGACATCGACACCGCCGAGCTTCTCGCGGGCGTCGCGAGCGAGGGCGACCATGGATTCATGGCTCGAGGCGTCACTGGTACCGGTCGCGATCGGGTGACCTTCGGCGGCCAGTTCGGCAGCGAGGGACTCGAGTCGCTCGGCACGGCGAGCCGTAGCGTAAACCTTGGCCCCATCGCGGGCAAACATCTTGGCAGCCTCGCGGCCGATACCGCTGGAGGCGCCCACAACCAAAACGCGTTCGTCTTTCAAAGAAACAGGCACTCCCAACGTATATCATCGAAAGGACCGTATGTCTCAACCCTCGCTCATCTTTGACGCGCATCTAGATCTCTCCATGAACGCGATGGAGTGGAACCGTGATATTCGCCTGCCGCTGGTGGAGATCCGGCGGCGGGAACTCGGAATGAAGGATTTGCCGGACCGGGGGAACAACACGGTTTGTCTGCCGGAGATGCGCCGTGGTCGGATCGGGCTGTGCGTGGCCACGCAGATCGCCCGTTATTCAGCGCGCTTCAGCCGGTTGCCGGGCTGGCAAAGCCCGGAGCAGGCTTGGGCGCAGACCCGCGGGCAACTGGCCTGGTATCGCGCAATGGAAGAAGCGGGTGAGATCGTGCAATTGCGCACCTGGGCCGAGGTAAGCGCGCAGGCCCATCTCTGGCGCAATGCGGCCTCGACGGACCGGTTGCCGATTGGCTATCTGCTCTCGCTCGAGGGAGCGGATTCGATTCTTTCGCCGAAGCACCTCGAGCAATCGCGAGGGGAGGGGTTGATTGCACTCGGGCCGGTGCATTATGGGCCGGGAATTTATGGCCACGGCACCGACGACGAGGGACCGCTGACGGCGCGCGGCGTCGAGTTATTGAAACAGATGGAGGAATTGCAGTTGATCCTCGACGTCACGCACCTGTGCGATGAGAGCTTTTATGATGCTCTGTCGCGCTTCCGCGGGGCTGTCTGGGCGAGCCATCACAACTGCCGGGCGCTGGCGGATTGGAACCGTCAGTTGACCGACGATCAGATCCGCGCGCTCGTCGAGCGCGGAGCGGTGATCGGGATGGCTTTCGACGCGATCATGATGGTGCACAATTGGGCGCACCTGCGCTCGAAGCCGGGAGATTTCAATTTAAAGCTGGAGAAGATCTGCGAGCATATCGACCATATCTGTCAGATCGCGGGCAATGCGCGGCACGTGGGAATCGGTACTGATCTCGACGGCGGCTACGGGACGGAACAGACTCCGATGGACCTCAACTCGATCGCCGATATCGCCACGCTGTCGGGCCCGCTGGCGGCCCGCGGTTATGAGCCAGCCGATATCGACAACATCTTCGCCGGCAATTTTCTTCGCTTTCTCAAAGACAACCTCAAGTGAAACCCTCGCGCATCCGCTACGCCTTACTCGCCGTCGCCACGGCGAATGCCTTTCTGTTGTATCTCGACCGCGTCTGCATGGGCGCGGTGGTACAGAGCCAGAGCTTTCAGTCTGAGTTGGGGTTGGACAAACAAGCGACCGGTGACATTCTGGCGAGCTTCTTTTTCGCTTATGCCCTCGGGCAGTTGCCAGCGGGATACCTGGCCGACCGATTCGGGCCGCGGCGGATGATCACAATCTACATCGTGCTGTGGAGCCTGGCGACGGCCTTGACGGCGTTCACCTCGACGCTGGTGGCATTGATCGCCGTGCGGGCCTTGTGCGGTCTGGCGGAAGCGGGAGCATACCCGGCGTCGGGGCTGCTGATCTCGCGCTGGTTTCCATTCTCGCAGCGGGCTCGCGCATCGAGTGTTGTGGCGCTTGGGGGGCGGATTGGAAACTCGATCGCGCTGTGGCTGACGGCGCTGGCTATCTCGGCGTTTGCCTCCTGGCGTCCGGTGTTGTGGAGCTACGGGGCGATCGGGATTCTGCTCGCTTCCCTGACCTGGATTTTGTTCCGCAACTCGCCGGCGGAACATCCGGCGGTGAACGAAGCGGAGCGCGAATTGATTGGGACCGCAACGAATGTTACGGCACGCTCTCCCCTGCCCTGGCGGCGGCTGGTGCTGCACCCGGGCCTGTGGCTGTTGAACGTGACGAGCATCAGCATGAATATCGGCTGGGCGTTTCTGATCACCTGGTTGCCAACTTACCTGACGGAGGTGCGGGGTCTCGATGCGGTGGCGGCATCGCGCTATGTTTCCCTGGCGCTGGTAACGGCACTGGCGGGTATGTTGTTTGGCGGCTGGTGGTGCGACTTTTTGACACGCCGCTACGGCCAGCGCTCGGGGCGGCGGCTGCCGTTTGTAATTGGGGGCGTGGCGGCCGCGGGGGCGTATTTGCTTTGCCCGTTGCTGCCTTCGGCACTGGCCGTGGCGGTAGCTTGCGGGTTTGTGGCCTTCGCGACGGACAGCTTTCTGCCGGCGGTGTGGACCATCGCACAGGATATCGGCGGGGAACACGTGGCCTCGACGATGGCGTGGTCCAACATGTGGGGTAACTTCGGGGCTTCGGCGGTGGCCAAGTTGATACCCTTTGTGTTGTCGACGTCACTGCACCAAGCGGACTGGCGGGAAATTTTCTACCTCTGCGCCGGAAGCTTCCTGCTGGTGTCGCTGGCCGCCGCCGGCATCGATTCGACGAAAACGTTAACTGGCAAGAGATGACCCGACGCACACTGTTATTCGCGCTCGCCCAATCGCCCCCGCGGGAGATCCGGCTGATCTGCGCCGCGCCAAGCCCATACACTGGCCGGCGGGATTCCTACCGCGCCGGTCACGGTATTTTCGCTTGTCTGCGGCGGCTGATCGGTGAGCATGCTCTGCCACTACAGGCAAGCTATTACGACGCGACGCCGCACCTGGGCAAGCCGGAAGCGTTGAAGCGGCTGCTGAGTGCTGCGCCGACGCTGCTGATCGGGACTTCGGTGTGGGCGCAGGGTCCGTCGAGTGTTTCGCGGTCGTTTTTCGAGGCGGTGAATACGCATTCGCTCGCCGGACAATCCGCCTCGACGTGGGTGACTTCGGGTGGGGCACACACGGGGGCGGCGCTGGCGTTTGACTCCAATCTAGCCACGCTGCGCTCAATGGGCGCGGCGGTATTCGGCTTTGGACAAAAGCAGATGGTTTTCACAACCGATGAGCGATTAAGCGGAGAGAGGCCAGGGGAATTCACACTGCTCGATCTGTGGTTCATGGAAGGGCTGGCCAAGGCGGCCATTGTTCAGACACTGGCGGCAGGACAGCCCGTCGAGGCCCGGGCTTTATACGAAAAACTCAATTCCGACCCAGCTTACTATCTCAAGTACTTCCCGAAATCGACAGCAGAGTTGGAACCGCGATTCAACGAGATTCGGCTGCGGCTGAACGCAGCAGCGCCGCCACGCTCAATGGAGCGAAAAGAACTGGATGCGCTGTTGAGCCGTTTAGCGGCCGAGTGAAGAGAGCGCCGGCTAGAGCTTGAGTTCCCAGCCGGGACGCATGACAGGGCGGACCAGACGCGTGGCTTCCGCACTATTCTTGAAGCGCATCAGCTTGGCATCCCATTCGAGCTTGCCGGGTAGCTGGAAGGCAATCGCGGCGAGGGCCAGCCACTCAGCATAGGGGCCGGAGATCCCAAAGTGGGAGCAGGCGGGGTCGCCCCCTTTGGCGGCGCGCACAAAGTCGGCCATGTGCCCGGGAGAGCGATTGAGCAACTGGGGCGGAAGAACGTATTCGGCCCAGCGGGCAGCGGGCAGAAGCCAGACACCCTCACCGCGTTCCACGGTGGCCATGATGCCCTTTGTGCCAATAAACACCGCGCCATTGCCCGTGAGGACGCCGGGGGCGGGACCGCCGCGTTCTCCACCAAAGACCTTAACGCCCGGACCACCCGCACCCATCCGCTGACCGGGAGCGAGGCGGGGCACGGTCATGCCGGGAGGCAGCGTACCGGCCCCGCGGGGACGGCCCATCGGTCTGCCTTTGTCGGTGAGGTTGTTCGAGGGGGGCAGGATGGTTTCGTTCTCCATGCCCGGCACGCGGTAAACATCGGGGTCGGTCGCGCGAGCCGAGTCGTGATAGAAGACCTTGACGGCGGGCATGGCGCCGCGGGCAGGAAAGTCAAGCCGGATGGTGGCGCGATCGGGATAGGTGAGCTTGCTTGGGTTCGAGATGGCCACTTGCTCGATACTGTCGGGAGCGCCGAGCATGAGGGCGTGGTGGACGGGGCCGGCGGAGTGCGTAGCCCAGTTGCCGATCTGCCCGGTGCCGAAATCGAAAAAGCCACGCCAGTTATAGGGCACGTAGTAGCTGCTGTAGGGGCGCATGGGAGCACAGCCAAGCCAGGCCTGCCAGTCGAGGGTAGCGGGCACGCTTTCTTCCGGCGGCTGTGATTTGAGTCCGGTCGGGTGAGTGCCCGGCGTGGTGCTGACGTGCACTTCGGTGACGTCGCCAATTTCACCAGACCAAAGGATCTCAGCGGCGACGCGATGTGATTCGTGAGAGTAACCCTGGTTGCCCATCTGGGTGGCAACCTTGTACTTGACGGCGGCCTCGGCCAGCAGGCGCGCTTCCCAGGGCGTGCGGGTAAGAGGTTTTTCGAGATAGACATGCTTGCCGCGCTGCATGCAGGCCAGAGCGACGGTGGCGTGCATGAAGTCGGGGATGGCAATGGTGACGGCGTCGATGTTCCTGGCTTCCTTGTCGAGCAGAGCGCGGAAGTCACGATAAACGGGAAGTTTTTCGAACTTCTTGAGGTTCGGGGCGCCACGGTCGACATCGACATCGCAGAGGGCGACGATATTTTCCGTTTGGGCTACCTGATTGAGAATGACGCCGCCCTGGCCACCAACGCCGATGGCGGCCATGTTGAGCTTATTGTAGAAGGGCTTGTAGCCGAGAGCCCGAAGGCTGGTTACGCTGCTGTAGCCGGCCGCGGGCACGGCCCCGGCGAAAAGCGATCCGTAAAAGAAGTAGCGACGCTGCACCAACACATGTTAACAGCGCGGACCGGAAATATCAGCTTGCGCGACCGCTATTCGAGGCCGAGGCGTTCGAGCTTGCGATAGAGCGTTTTGCGCTCGATACCGAGGATCTTGGCGGCACGGCTTTTGTTGTTGCCCGTGGCCTCGAGCACCTTGAGAATCTGCTCGCGCTCGGTTTCCTTGAGGCTCTCGCCACTGACGGGGTCGGCGCCGGAGCTGTCCTCGAGGCCATCGCGGACGGCCGCGGCGTCAATACGTCCATTCGAGCTCAAGATGACAAGCCGCTCCAAGAGATGCTGCAACTGGCGGACATTGCCGGGCCAGTGCTGTTCCTCGAGCAGTTGCAGGCCGCCGGCGGTAAGCACGGCTTCGCGGTCATAGCGTTCGTTGTATTTGCGCAGAAAGAAGTGGGCGAGAAGGGGGACATCGGTACGGCGCTCGCGCAAGGGCGGCAGTTGGATGCGTACCACATTGAGGCGGAACCAGAGATCTTCGCGGAAGCGGCCGTCTTCGACCATCTTTTGAAGATCCCGGTTCGTGGCGGCGACAATGCGGACATCGACGGCGCGGGAGCGATTGGCGCCAACGGGACGGACTTCGCGCTCCTGGAGAAAACGAAGCAACTTGAGCTGAAACGGGCCGTCGATCTCGCCGATTTCGTCGAGGAAAACCGTACCTTTGTTGGCGGCCTCGAAGACGCCGGTGCGATCGCGGTCGGCGCCGGTGTAGCTGCCCTTGAGGGCGCCGAACAATTCGGCTTCGATGAGCGAAGGGGCAATGCTGCCGCAATCGACAGGGACGAAAGGACCGGGCAGACGCTTGGAGTGGGAGTGGATGAGGCGGGCAATGAGTTCCTTGCCGGTGCCGGTTTCGCCGGTGATCAGGACGCTGGCATCGGTGGGGGCGACCTGGCTCAAGGTCTTATAGATTTCGATCATGCGGGTCGAGCTGCCGATCATTTCCGTTTCGGGAAGATCGTCGATATCGGTTTCGCGGTCTTGGGCTTGGGAGCCGGCGAGTTCGGCCTCGGCTTTGTGAATGGCGGCCAGCAGGTCGTCGAGCTCAAAGGGTTTGGCGAGGTACTCGAAAGCACCGCCACGCGTGGCGGCCATGACAGTCTCCATGCTGCCGCGGGCGGACATGAGGATGACGCGGCAGTCAGCGTTGACTTGCTTGGCGGCGCGGAGCACATCGAGCCCCGTGCGTTCATCGAGATAGATATCGCTGATCACGATCGGATAGGGGCGTAGGCTGAGCTTCTCGAGGGCGGCACGGGTACTCGAGACGGCCTCGACCTGATAGCCTTCGAGGTCGAGAAAAGTGGTGAGCGTCGAGCGAACGCTCACGTCGTCTTCAACCAGCAGCAGTGGATCGGGAATTGGCATTACCTTCTACCGAGTCTAGCGAAGCGGGAGAGGCAAGGGGCAAAACAACGGTGAAAACGCTTCCGGAGCCCACCTCGCTGGAGACTTCAATGCGGCCCCGGTGTTGCTTAACAATCTCGTTGACAATGCTCAGGCCGATTCCGGTGCCGGAGATGCCGCTCTCTTCGGCGCGCTTGGAGCGGTAGAAGCGGTCGAAGATACGCTTGAGGTCTTGGGCATCCATGCCCATGCCCTGATCACGGATGGAGATGCGGACTTCGTTGCCGAAAGCTTCGCACTGGCAATCCACCTGAGTGCGTTCGGGCGAGTACTTGACGGCGTTGTTCAGGAGGTTGTAGAGGGCGTATTCGAGCAGTTCCTTGTCGCCGCGGAGTTGGCCGGGCGTGATCGGGCCAACTTGGAGGTCAATCTCCTTGCGTTCCGCCAGCAGGCGAGCGCGGTCGAGGGAAGCAAGCAGAACAGCGGAGAGAGCAAAGAGGTCCTGTTTGAGCTCCATTTCGCCTTCGGCCAAGCGTTCTACATTGAGGAAGGTTTGGATCATGGAGGCGAGGCGCTTCGATTCGGAGTGAATCATCTGGGCGAACTGCTTTTGCTTTTCCTCGTTGAGTTTGTAGCGCGAGAGAAGTTCGCTTGATCCCTGGATGGCGGAAAGGGGAGTTTTCATCTCGTGGGTTACGAAGTGGATGGCCTGTTGGTAGCGGGATTTGTCGGCCTCGCTGCGCTGCCATTGACGGCGGATGACGAAATAGTGAAAGCTGGCGGAAACGATCGTGGCGAGCCAGGCGCCGCTGAGCAACAGGGAGGGGCCAAGAACGATTTGGTTGGCGAAGAGCCAGCGCGGCAACAAGTGCAGGAGGAGTAACCAGGCGGCGGCCGACACCCAGGCCGTAGCGCCGCTGAGGAAGAAAAAGATCGCACCGGAAGCGGCTACGGCAGCCAGGGTAAGACCGAAGGCGAGGGCGGGAGAGGCGTCGATGAGAAAATTGCCGGACTGCAGAGTTTCATAGAGATTGGCATGGATTTCGACGCCGGTCATCAGCTTTCCCATGGGAGTCATCAGACGGTCGCGAGCAGCGCTCTGGTCGGTGTAGCCAACAAAGACCGCTTTGCCACTGAACTCGAGGGCGCGGTCGGGATTCTTGTCGATGTCCCGCAAGCTGAGTTGCGGCACGGGCTGAGCGAGGTAGCGAATATAGAGGCTGCGCGCAGTAGCCCGGGCCGCGGGGACGAGCAGCAGGCCGACTTCGAGATCCTGCGGAGATTCGAGAATCGGGCCGGCCTGTTTGGACAACCGGTAGGCCTCCAGCGCAAGCGCCCAGTAACGCTTGGGGCCAATGGCCTTTTCGAGGGCAATTTGGCGGCTCACTGGGTCGGGCTCGGCGTGAACATGGCCGAGGGCGGCGGCGGACCGGCGGAAGAGGGCGATCGGCTCCTCCCAGCCGCTGGCATCGCGGAGAATGTCAGCGCCCAGCACGACGCTGGGACACTGGCTGAGAGCTTTCGCGAGTGCGGTATCAGCATCTGGATCGTCAGTGGTCGATAACATCAAATCGACAGCTAGGGCCAGTGGTTTCGCGGCGCAGATACGAGGGAGGACGCGACCGAGGGTTTCGCGCAGGCGGCGCGCTCCGCCCATCTCGATCAGGCTGGCTTCATCGATGGCAAGCAAGACGGAGCTTGGATTCTGCCCCGGGCGGCTCTGCGAGGAAAACATCCAGTCATAAGCCTGGCCGTCGAGTTGGGCTGCCGGCTGGCTCCAGCCGAAAAAGAGGGCCAAGGCCAAACAGAGCACGAGGAGACCGCCGAGGGTGAGGGTTTGTCGCCGTCGTTCTCTCAGAGCGGGTGCCTCCTCGCTCGCTTCGCGGGGGCGGCCGGGCCAAGGCCGGACGGCAAAAACGAGAGAAAATCGCGCGGCATCCCGTTCATGATCTCAAAATAGAATTGTGGAATCCAAATCGAAGGTATTGATGGCGCCGCTTGGGCCGGGCTGGGCGGAGATTCCGGCCGAGTTATTAGTCGGGGTATCCGAAGACCTCGAAGCGATTGATGCGGCACGGCGACTGGCGGAGTCGCTCGAGCGAACCAACTGCCTTTTTATTCAGGGCTCTCCAGATGAGATCCCCTGGCGGGACAGCTTCTTCGATGTGGTCTACACGAGCGGAAAATCCACCGCTGAGATCAGGCGCGTCATCAAACCGGAGGGAAGGATTCAAGAATGTCTAAGCGGGTACTGATCGCGACGATGGGTAGCTTCGGGGATCTGCACCCCTACCTGGCAATCGCGATCGGGCTGCGGGATCGGGGCCATGAGGTAACCCTCGCCTCCTCGGCGATGTACCGGGAGAAAGTGGAGTCGGAAGGGATCCGGTTTGTGACGATTCCCCCCGATCTATCGCACATCGAGCACGATGCGGAGGCGCGACGGCGCACGATGGCGACATTTGATGGCACTCGCTACGTGGTGCAGGATCTGTTTCTTCCACCGATTGCCGAGCAGTACCGGATTTTGCTCGAGGAAGCGAGAGGGGCCGATGTGCTGTTGGGATCGCTGTTCGCTATCGGCTTGAGTCTGGCGGCGGCGAAACTGAACAAGCCGTATTTGACGAGCGCACTGCAGCCGGCGGCGATTCTCTCGGCCTATGATGCGCCGATGATCCCCGCGATGCCTTTGTTGCCATACATGCCGGTGTGGATGCTGCGCGGCGTCTATCGCGGACTGGAGAAAGCGTTTGAGTTTCTGCTGAAGCGCGCCTATGAGGTGGCGGCGGCCGAGGGGTTGCCACGGGAAGCCGTTCCGAAGGTTTTCGGGCACTCATCACCCCATGGAAATCTGATTCTGTTCTCGCGGCATTTCATGGCCGAGCAGCCTGATTTTCCGCAACCGGCAACGATCTGCGGCTTTCCATTCTACGACCGGCTGAGCGGGAAGGAGCAAGGACTGGAAGCGGAGTTAGAGGATTTTCTTCGAGCGGGAGAGGCTCCGTTTGTGTTCACTCTCGGGACGTCCGCGGTACTCGACCCCGGCCGTTTCTATGAGGAAGCGGCCGGGGCAGTGAAGCGGGTGGGGGGCCGTGGCGTTTTCTTGGTGGGGCGGACGAACCTCGAAAGCTATCGTGCCGCGTTCGGCTCGGATCAGATCTACGTTACGGCCTACGCGCCGCATTCAATGCTGATGCCGCGGGGGCGGGCGACAGTGCATCAGGGGGGTGTGGGGACGACGGCCCAAGCATTGAGGGCAGGGCGGCCGATGGTGGTCGTGCCGTTTTCACATGACCAACCCGATAACGCGCACCGATGCGTGCGGCTCGGGGTGGCAGCCAGCATTTCGCGCCACCGTTTGTCGGCGGGTCGGCTGACGGAAGCCCTCAAGCGGACGGAGGCAATGACCGGGCAGGCGGCGCGGATCGGTCAACTGATCGCGACCGAGGACGCCGTTGGCCGCGCATGCGAAAAAATCGAAGCAACCCAGCCGTCGCCCCGTTCGATTTGAGCCGTTTTTTCAAAGCCCGGCAGAGCGGCTTCGATGCGTTCGGCCTGCCAGGTATAGTAGCCGCTGAGCAGTAGAGTTCCAGTGGGAGTGAGCAAGCGACCATATTCCGGTGCGAGGTCGAGATGAACATAGCCGGGAATGTTAACCAGAAGGATATCGAAGGCCGCGTCGCGGAAAGCCATGCTCGGCCCGTGGGCGGCCAGCACGCCACGGCCGTGGGTCATGCGGGCCGCATCGGCTTCCAAATCGCAGCCGGCGACGAGGCGGGCGCCGAGCCGCAAGGCCGCTTCGGAGAGAATACCGGTTCCCGAGCCGAGGTCGAAAACACGTTTGTCGGCCCAGTTGAGGCGCTCCATCAGCTCGAGACTGGCGCAGGTAGTAGCGTGATCGCCAGCGCCAAATACCAGACCTTCCTTCATTTCCAATCGCCAGCGCCCCGGAGGAGTGCCTGAGCGATCCCAGGCCGGGGCGATCCACCATTTGTCCCCGACCGGCTTCGCAGTCCAGGTCTTCTGGTAGGCCAGATCCACTTCCCAACGGGCTCGTTCAAGCCGGCCACCGTGGGCACGGGCAAAACCTTTTGCCACAACTTGGCTTGAGAAATAGACCCAGGTTTCACCGGGCCGCGTTTCGGCGCCTTCAATGGGCCAAGCGCCGAAAGTCTCGAGTTCACCGGGAATCCTTACCATGTACATTCGACTTGCCCTCTTTCAAACATTTTCGGGGGACAATGGTGTTTTGTGCAAAAGCAAGTTGTGATTATCGGGGCGGGGCTGAGCGGGCTGAGCGCGGCACAGGCGCTGAACCGGGCGGGGATCCCGCCATTGGTATTGGATAAAGGCAGCAGGCCAGGGGGACGAATGGCAACGAGGCCGTTCGAGGGGGCGATCTTCGATTATGGTGCGCAGTTTTTCACGGTACGCAGTGAGAAGTTCGCCTCCATGCAACGCGGCTGGGAAGCCAGAGGGTTGGTGAAGGTATGGTCGAAGGGCTTCAACGGGCAGCAGGACGGGCATCCGCGCTATATCGCCCCGGGTGGGATGAATTCACTGGCGTCGGATCTGGCGCTCGGCATCACGGTGCGTAATGGGGTGAAGGTGAGTGGAATTTCACTGAACGGTGGGCAATGGCGCCTCGAAACGGATTCCGGCGAAGTGCTTGTGGCCGACGGGGTGATTGCCACGATGCCGGTCGAGCAAACGCTGGCTTTGCTGGACTTTGTCTTGGCCGCAGAGGAGCGGGAAACACTGGGGCGGATCGAATATGAACGGTGCCTGGCCCTGATGGCGATTCTCGACCAACCGGCGGAATTGCCTGAGCCCGGGGCGCGGCAACTGCCGGGCGGGGAACCGGTGAGTTGGATGGCCGACAACCAGCGCAAGGGGCTGACGGCGGTGGCCAATGCGGTCACGATCCATGCCGGACCGGAATTCAGCTTGAGTAATTGGGAGATGGCGGCCGAGGACGTGGCGGCGATAATGCTGGGTCAATACCAAGCATCGGCCTGGAAGCTGCACCGCTGGAAGTTCGCCAAGCCCTCCGTAATGCATCCGGAAGCCTGCTTTGTGGTGACTGCTCCCTGTCCGCTGGTGCTGGCGGGGGATGCATTCGGAGAAGCCCGGATGGAGGGGGCGGCACTTAGCGGTTTGGCTGCTGCGGAGCGGCTTCAAGTGCTGCTTTCGCGGCCTTGAACTGTAGTAGGCCCTGGTATTCCTGCCAGAGCGTGCTAATGCCGGCCCAGAAATAACCGCTGACGAAGATCATCAGGAAGGGGATGCTGAGCAGGTTAAGCGTCTCCACACAGTAGTAGACCATGGCGAGAAAGCCAGTCCCCATTAGCAATTCGAGGAAGGGCAATATTCCAGATTTGCGCCGGTATTGAACGGCTTCGAGCTTGATCTTCTTGTCGCTGAGGTTGTATTTGGCGGTGCGCGCGAAACTGGTTTGCACGCCGAACAAGGCCTCAAGAACCGCCTTGGTGTTGCTCAGCGTCAGGGCCACTCCGGCTGCCATCAGTGCCGGGATAAACCAGATGGTGCGCTTCCAGCCTTGGGGGTCGAGTTCGCGCTGCGCGATGAGATAGAAAGCGGTCAGGCTGACGAAGTTCGCGATGATGAGCGGAAAGTCGATCAGCAGCATCTCGAGAGGGCCCATGTAGAAACGGACGATCATGACCGGAAGCATGAGAGCCGAAACAATGATCATGAGAGGGTAGGAGATGTTTGGAGTGAGGTGGCAGATGGCCTCGAGTTTGACGCGGCGGGGAATCTTGGCGTCGAGCACGAGGCGCATGAGCTTCTTGGCACATTGGGTCAGGCCCTTGGCCCAGCGGGACTGCTGCACCTGGAAGCTGTAGGTCTCCACCGGGAGTTCCGACGGACATTCGACATGGGGAAGATAAAGGAACTTCCAACCCTTGAGCTGGGCGCGGTAGCTGAGGTCGCTATCCTCGGTGAGAGTATCGTGCTGCCAGCCGCCCGCATCCTCGATCATGGTCTTGCGCATGATACCGGCCGTGCCATTGAAGTTGAAAAACAGGCCGTTGCTGGCACGGGCGCCATGTTCGAGGACAAAATGCCCGTCGAGAAGCATGGTTTGCACTTCGGTCAGGAGATTGAAGTGGCGATTGAGATAGGTCCAGCGCGTTTGCACAACGCCGACTTGCGAGTCGGTGAAGAAATCGACGGTTTTCTCGAGAAAGTCTTCCGGGAGAACGAAGTCGGCATCGAAGATGGCGATCAACTCACCGGTGGCGGAATCGAGACCTGCCTGCAGAGCGCCAGCCTTATAGCCCGTGCGGTTCTTGCGATGGCGGTATTCCATGTTGTAGCCGCGCTCGACGTAAGAGGCGACGAGAGATTCCGTGAAGGCGGCGGTATCGTCGGTGGAATCGTCGAGAACCTGGATCTGCAGAAGACCCTCGGGATAGCGGACCTTGACGGCACTCTCGAGCAGCCGCTCGACCACATAACGCTCATTGAACAAAGGCAACTGAATTGTGACACGGGGCATTTCCCCCGAATGGAAGCGACGGGCAGGCTCCTTGGGCATCCACTTCTTACCCTTGAAATAGCCGCGAATCATCTCGAAGCGGTGACAGCCGTAGAAGCTGAGTACGGCTAGCATGACGAAATACGGAATGAGGATGAAGTAGTCGAAGGCAGCAAGGGAGTGCACTCCGGCAAACGTATCGTCTAAAAAAGCGTCGATCAGTTTTTCAGTCGTGGTGGGGGAGCCGGTTAGCATAATGTTTGACTTGGTCCACGCCTCACAGCCCATCTGGATTGCCTATGCCTCCCTACTGGGGTTGGCGTTGGCGCCAGGCATTTATTGGATACAAGACGAAGCAGCGCGGATTCTGTATGTCAGTGTCTTTTGCAGTATAGCCTATCTCCCCTATCTCTTTGCCCTCTATTCGGCTAGGCATTTCACCCCGGGTGCGGCGCACTGGCGGATCGCATGGCTGACAGCGTTGGGCTTGCGGTTGCTTTGCTTTTTTCCGCCGGCGCTGTTCAGCGACGACGTGCTGCGGTATGAGTGGGAGGCCCGGACGATGCTGTCGGGCCTGAATCCCTACCTGACCACTCCAAGGGAGATGGCCGCGATCAACCTGCGCATTCCCGGCTACGATTTCGCGGCGGTGTATGGGCCTTGGCTCGAGGCGGTGCATGCGCTAGTCTTCGCCGCAGGCTTGCCCCTTAAGGCATCCGGGGCGGCAGCAGAATTACTGCTACTTGTGCTCGTGGCACGGCAGGGTATGGCCTTCGAGCGCTGGCTCTTGCTGGCCTGGTCGCCACTGTCGATCGTTGAATTCTGGCTGAATGGCCACAATGACGCGTGGCTGATCCTGTTTCTGTATCTCGGGCTGTGGAGTGTGGGGTTAGTCAGTTGGGGGTTTCTGGCGATGGCAGTCTTGACGAAGTGGTGGCCGGCGCTGCTGATGCCAGTTTGGTGGGCGCGGGCGTATTCGCTGCCAGGCATGGCTGCGTTTGCGGCGCTACTCATCCCCTGCGCATTCCTGATGCCAGTTGAGGCGTGGTTGACAAAGATCCGCTTCGCCAGTGGCTTTCTCGGGGGATGGCAGAACAATGCGTTTCTTTATCGATTCCTGTCGGACAAGTGGCAATCCTTTACGGTGTCCTTGTTGGCGGGAATGCTGCTGCCGTTGACGCGCCTCGACCGGGACCATCTGACCTTGTGGTTTGTGACGATTTTCCTCGCCTTCTCGGGAAACATACATCCGTGGTATTTGACGTGGCTTCTGCCGGGTTTGCTGCGAACGAAAGTGAATCCACTTCCCTGGCTTGTACCCATGGCGCTTTTGCCACTGGCCTACAATCCGATGCTCGGGTGGGTGGCGGGGGGTTACTGGCGGCCGGACGAGCGGATACCTCTTTTCATTTGGTCTGGAACCGGCGCTTTTGCGATTTATTCATTTTTGAAATGGTGGAAAGCGATAAGATAATAGGGCTATGGCCGCACACTTAAGAACTCTGGCGACGCTTTTGATCGCCTTAGGCGTGGGTGGTGGGCTGTTTTCGCTGATCTGGCTGCTGGCAAACGGGGGACCGGCGGGGTTATCAAATGCGTTTGAGAATGCATCGGTTGTGCTGGGTCCGATTGTTGTTGGCATTTCAATCCTGAACATATTGTTGGCGGTGCCAATGGTGCTAACGGGATTGGGTTTGCTGCGAGTGCAGGGTTGGGCACGCTCGATGGGAATGGTAGTGTGTTCTCTGGCGATCATCAGTATTCCGCTCGGCTCGATTCTCGGTGCGTATGGTCTTTGGGTGCTGACCTCGCTCGAGGTGGAGCCACTGTTCGAGAATCGACAAGAGCGCTAAGGCGTGGGTGATATCACCCACGCCGATTTGTTCATTTGCCCCATTTAGCGGGACAACAGAAGTATTTTCAGTGTTTTGGAGTTTGGCATGCCGCGTGCCTGAGTTCCGCTAAAGAGGTACTTGCATGTTCTTTGTGTTCGTTTTTATCTGGACTTTTGCGATGATTGCCGGCATTACGATGGTCTGGTTGTTGGGCTGGGCAATCAAGAACGGAGAGTTCCAGAATCTCCGGGCCGGAGCGCGGTCTATCTTTGACGAAGAAGAGCCCGAGGGTAGGGTAACCGACTATTTTCCCGGCGAAGGGCCGCTGATGCGGCAACTGGAGGCTCGCCGATGAGCGCGACGAGCGACAGCCGCGGCGAGGTAGTCTCGCGAATCGAAGTAGACCGGTCAGCCGAGTGGGTAGTGACGGTTTATTGGGCCAGCGCGCTGTTGTGGCTGACGGTGGCGACACTGGCGGGGTTGATCAGTTCGATCAAGCTGCACTCACCGGGATTTCTCGGCAACATCGAATGGTTGACTTTCGGCCGCATCCGGCCGGTGCATTGGGATACAGCGGTGTATGGGTTTGGGGGAACGGCGGCCTCGGGCACCTTGCTGTGGCTGCAGGCGCGTTTATGTCAGACGCGAATTCCCTTCCCCACGCTGCTGATCGCAGGGGGTGTAGTTTTCAATGTAGGGATCTTGCTCGGCTCGATCGGGGTGCTGATGGGGAAGTCAACCGGCGTGGAGACGCTGGAGTTTCCACTGTGGGCGATGCCGCTGCTGGTGATCCCCTACGTATTCATCGTCATTGCGAACTTCAAGATGTACTTCAACCGGCGCAACGCCCACACCTATGTTTCGCAGTGGTACCTGATGGCGGTGACGATCTGGTTTCCGGTTCTCGTGCTGAGCGCGGAAGCATGCACGAACCTCGGTGCAGTCGACGGGGTGGCGCAAGCGATTGCCAACTGGTGGTATGGACACAATGTCGTCGGGCTTTTCGCGACTCCAACAGGTATCGCAGCCGCGTATTACCTGATTCCGAAGGTGATCGGCAAACCAGTGCACAGCTACCACCTGTCCTTGCTCGGTTTTTGGTCGAACGCGATCTTCTACAACTGGGCGGGGACGCACCATCTCACCGGGGGGCCGCTGCCAGCCTGGACGATTACGATCGGCGTCGTTGGCTCGATGATGATGTTCATTCCGGTGATCACGATCGGGATCAATCATCACATGACGATGGTCGGATCGTTTCACCATCTGAAGACGAGCCCGACGCTGCGCTTCGCGGTGATGGGTTCGATGGTGTACACGCTTTCGAGTTTCCAGGGTGCGCTCGAGTCGCTGCGGAGCCATCAGGAGATCACCCACTTCACGCATTACACGATCGGGCACGTGCACTTTGGGATGTATGGATTCTTCGCCCCGCTCATGTTCGCGATGATGTACTACGCGATGCCGCGACTGACGGGAAATGAGTGGATTTCAGCGCGGCTGATCCGCATTCACTTCTGGTGCACGCTGGGCGGGATGCTGCTCTACACGCTGGCGATGTGTTATGCGGGCATCCGGCAAGGGCTGATGATGAATGACCCGACGGTACCGTTTCTGAACATAGTCAAATTCACGATTCCGTATTTGTGGATCCGTACGGCGGCGGGGCTGATTCTGTTGGCCGGCACAGTTGCCTTTCTGATCAATTTCTGGCGGATCGTACAACCGCACCGTCTGCGTTTCGTAACACCGACGCTGATGACGACCGAGCGGGACTACGACATGCTGCTTAAAAAAGAAAAGGAGCTGAGCCAGTAATGCTACTGAAGAAACTCGGTCTTTCCTTGGGCGTATTTCTGACCATCGCAGCCTCGGTCACGGGCTTGGTGATCATTCCCAATTGGCAGTTTCAAGGCCACCAGCCGATGAGGAAAGCGGACGGAACGCAATACCCGCTGCCCTATTTCGGCGAGCAGGCCAAGGGCCGTGCTGTCTACATCGACCAAGGTTGTATCTACTGCCACTCACAGCAGGTACGCATGAAGGGATATGGCGCTGATATCCGGCGCAATTGGGGGACGAGGCGCAGCGTGCCGCGGGACTACATGTACCACCGTCCGCATCAACTGGGCACGATGCGCACGGGCCCGGACTTGGCCAGCATCGGCCACCGCCAGCCTTCGGCAACTTGGCATGCCCTGCACCTGTACGATCCACGGATCACTTCGCCGGGCTCGAACATGCCGCGGTTTAACTACCTGTTCACGGAGATGAGAGACGGGGATGCATTGCCAGTGGGCGCATTCCCGGGAGATGTCATCAAGATCCCACCCCAATTTCAGAACAGCGGCATTACTCAGTTGGTCCCCAATGAGAGGGGCAAGGCGCTGATCGAATATTTGAAAGCGTTGAATCAATCTTTTCCGCTGCCGGAGGCGCAGCAATAATGCAATCCGATCAACCGAAACCCGAGCACCGACGGGCGCCCGAAATGCAGGACCGCATATTGGAGTTGCATGCCGCGGCGATGCGTGAGATGTCAGATCCGCGCGACGGAATGCGGCCGACTCCAGTCGCTTTTCTGATTTGCTGCTTGTTGTTCACGATGTGGGGCGGCTACTATATCGGCGCTAACGCTGGAGACTGGACGGGCGACGGACTGGCCGAGCAGGCCAACCGAGCGCCGGCCGGGCCGGCGGCGCCACAGAATCCGATGGTGCTGGGCGCGGAGGTGTACAACGCCTGCACACAGTGTCATCAAGCCGACGGCAAGGGCTTGGCGGGGCAATTTCCACCGCTGGCAGGCTCGGAATTCGTCACCGGGGATGAGCGGCGGCTGGCGGCGATCCTGCTGAATGGAATTAATGGCGACTTTCATGTCAACGGTCAGATTTATAACTCGCAGATGCCGGCCTGGAAAGATGTCTATAACGATGAGGAGATCGCGGCGGTTGCCACCTACATTCGTGCGTCATTTGGCAACAAGGCAGGGCCGGTGGCAAAGACGATTGTCGAAGCGGTGCGCAAGCAAGTAGGTGCGGCCGGGGCGTGGTCGGAAGCAGGCTTAGCCGAGTTCGCGGCGGGAAAGTAGGGGCTGAGATGGACGCCGCACGGAGAATCGATTGCGATTGCGGGCAAGAGGCGCCGCCTTCGGTTTGGTGGCGCATTGGCGGCGGGGCCTTTCTCGCCATGAACGCCACGGTGATGGGCTTCGCCGTGAATGGTTCGGAGGTGACGGCCGAGGAAAGACTGGGGCTGGAGCTTTCGATTCTGTGCGTGTCGATTGCGATTTTGGGATTGCTGGCAAAGGAGTTTTTCGTGGCCATCTGGCAGTCCTGCCGGCAACGGCGGCTGGGTATGGAATCACTGTTCCTGCTGGGAATCGCGGCCTCACTCGGGGCCTCGGGCGTATCGCTGGCAACCGGGGTGGGAGGAACATACGCCGACGTGGCCGGCATGTTACTGGTGATTTATTCGCTGGGGCGGCAAGTGGGTGCCTACGGAAAGTCGCGCGTGCTGCGATGCTTGAGCGACTGGGCGCCGGAGCGGCGTCTGGTAAGGCGGCTGGATGGGAGGCGGGTAACGGCGGACGGGATCCGCTCGGGGGACACATTCCGGGTGCTGCCTGGGGAGGCCGTACCGGTGGATGCACGCATTTCAGCCGGAACTGCCTATTTTCATGAAGCGGCGCTGAGCGGCGAAAGCTTCGCCCGCAGTCGCGGCCCCGGCGAAGCAGTGTCGGCAGGGGCTTATGTCATCGATGCCAGCATTGACTGTGAAGCGGTGCGCGATGGCAGGGAGGCGAGCCTCGAGCAAATCCGCCTGCTGGTGGAAGCGGGTCTGGCGCGACCGGGCCGGGAACAGCGCATGGCTTTGCGAGTAATGCGTTGGTTTGCGCCGGTGGTGATCGCCGTAAGCCTCGGGACTTACTGCCTTCACGCCCATTCCGGCGATATGCCGAAGGCTTTATTCGCAGCCTTGTCGGTGATTGTCATCGCCTGCCCGTGCGCGCTGGGTTTTGCCACGCCGCTGGCGGTATGGAGCGCGATCGCGCGGCTGCGTGAACTCGGCATCGTCGCCCGTAGCGGCGAAGCCGTCGAAAAACTGGCGGAGATCGATACGATCGTCTTCGACAAGACCGGGACGCTGACGCTGCCGGAAGCATACACGGCCAGCTGGACGATAGCTCCGGGCTGGCAAGACCGCGAGGCGGAGTTGCGCTTCCTGTTGCGCGAGGCCGAGTTGGCCTCACGGCATCCGATCGCAAGCGCCCTCAAGAGCTTATGGGAAGGCCAAACGCTGACGGCGTCGACAGCATTATCGTCGATTCGCCTGGTGGCCGGGCGCGGTATTGAAGCTCAATTCGCCAATGGGTATGTTGTGTTTGCCGGCACGGACGTGGGGAGCCGCGACATTACGGTAACGGTGAACGGCGAGGAGGCGGCACGGATCATGCTGCGGGAGATCTGCCCGGACTCGGTTCCGGAAGCACTGGTGGAATTGCGTCAGGCAGGGCTTGCGATTTATCTGGCGACGGGGGACAGCGCGGAGCGGGCGGCGCTGATTCCGATCGAAGAGCGGCTGTCGCGGCAATCGCCTTTTGACAAGCACGAGGCGGTGGAGCGGATGCAGCGCTCAGGCCGGAAAGTCCTGTTCGCGGGCGACGGATTGAACGATGCGGCAGCGATGGCCTGGAGTGAATCGAGCTTGACCTTGTCGACAAGCGTGGAGTTGGTGCGGGATTTGAGTTCCTTCGTGATGCTGCACCAGAACTGGACTGCCCTGCCCCAGGCGATTGCCATTGCGCGGGCCGCGCGGCGCAGCATCCGGCGCAACATTATCGCCTCGCTGGCTTACAACTTCGCGGGTATGGCCTTGGCGGCGGCTGGCGTACTGCAGCCGGTGGGGGCGGCACTGCTGATGATGGGCTCGAGCCTGACCGTGATTCTGGACTCGATGCGGCTGATGGATTGGGAGGGGGCGCGAGCCGCAAAAGCCGTGGAGACTCTGACATGAATCCCTATCTGATTTCCGCCGCATGTCTGGCACAAGTTGCCATTCTCGCCGCCCGCTCGCCGTGGCGCGAAGGAGTAGTGGCAGGCGTTGGGATCTCGCTCGTCGTGGCCTTGCTCGCCTTCACGCGCCTGCGCTGGGGGGCGCACCTCGATATGTATCTGGCGATGCTCAGCCATGGCGGATTTGGCATGCTCGCGCCGGCCATCCACTCCGGTGCGGCTTGCCCCCACGAGTTTCATTGGGAACACTATGCAGCCATGAGCGCGGGTATGTGGATCCTGACCTTGATTCCAGTCTGGCGCGGGGCGCGGTGCGTCACGGAGGCGCGCCGGCAAGGCCGCGGATTTGCTCTGTTATTGATGGATGGGCTCGGGATGCAGATCGGCATGGGAGTTGCCCATCTGCCTCTGCTTTGGGTGCCGATGGGTGATGCCCGGCTGAGTTGGCTGTCCCAAGGCTTGATGCTGACCGGAATGGGATTGGGGATGATGGCGGCGCAGTGGTTTGCGGCGGAATGGTTCAACGAGCAGATCCCGGCAGTGGGATCATCGGAGTAAAGACATGGACGACCGATTTGAAAAGTTGCTCGAGGCCGCTCCGGACGGCATTCTCGAAGTGGACCAGAAGGGGCGGATTCTGCTGGTGAACAACAGTGGGGAGCGGCTGTTCGGCTACGGCCGGGAAGAACTGCTGGGCATGTCAGTGGATGATCTGGTACCGGTAAGGCTGAGGACGCGCCATGCGGCGCACCGGGAGAATTTCGCCGCCGCGCCGGCGAGCCGTCCGATGGGACAAAGCATGCGGTTGCGGGCCTTGCGCAAGGACGGCGTCGAGATTCCGGTGCAGATCAGCATCAGCCCGCTGCCGGATGACGGAGAGCTGCACACAGTGGCGATCATTCGCGATGTGAGTGAAGCTGAGGCGATGGCCGAGGCGCTCAAGGAAAGTGCCGCGCAGACACGGCAGCTCTTCGAGCTCAATCCGGTTCCCTGTTGCGTCTACGAGACAGGGACGATGCGGTTTCTCGACGTCAACGCGGAGGCGATCAACACGTATGGTTATTCGCGGGAAGAATTTTTGTCCCTGTCGGTGCGGGATCTTCGCTGCCCGGAGGCTGCTCCGGATTGGGAATCCGAGGATGGCTTGCGTTGCCACCGCAAGAAGAATGGAGATCGAATCGAGGTGGAGGCACAGCGCCACCCGATGCACTACCAGGGAAAGGAGGCTCATCTGGTTGTGTTACGAGACATAACGGAACGAAAACGATTTGAGGAAACGCTTGAGGAGGCGCGCAGCCGGGCGGAGTCCGCCTCGCGGGCTAAGAGCGAGTTTCTGGCCAGCATGAGCCATGAACTGCGCTCGCCGCTGCATACGATCATCGGTTTTTCCGAACTCCTGGCCGAGGGGCTCGAGGGTCCGCTCAACGAAAAACAAAAGCGGTTTGTACAGCACATTCAAAAGGATTCCCAACACCTGTTGACTTTGATCAATGACATACTCGATCTCAGCAAGATCGAGGCCGGCCGGCTCGAGATCGCCAGCGAGGTATCCTCGCTGTCAGGCTTGTGCGAAGAAGCAGTCAGCCACGTGGCTCATCAGGCGGAGCAGAAGAACATTGAAATCCGCACGAATGTCCCGCGGAATCTCGAGGCCTGGGCAGACCGCACGCGAGTACTTCAAGTGCTGCTCAATCTGTTGTCGAACGCGATCAAGTTCACTCCGGCCGGGGGCAGGATTCTGATTGAAGGCAGCCGGGCTGGCGCGCAGCTGGCGCTGAGCGTTTCCGATAGCGGCATTGGCGTGGCGGCCCAGCACCACGAGAGCATTTTTGATGTGTTTTATCAGGTATCGGCAACGACCAAGGGGGTGCGCGAGGGCACCGGGCTGGGGCTGGCGATCTGCCGCCGTCTGATCGAGCACATGGGCGGGCGCATTTGGGTGGAAAGCGAACTAGGCCGGGGTAGCAAGTTCACCTTCACCATGCCGCCGGCCGGCGGAGAGGCGCCGCTGCCGGCGCGCGAGCGCCCTGTCCTGCTCGTGCTCGAGGATGACCGGGCGGCACAGGAATTACTACGGGAGTATCTTGAAGCCGAGGGATACGATCTCGTCTTTGTCGAGAGCATTCGCGAGACGCTGGTCAAGGCGCTTGAGGTGCGCCCCGACTTGGTGATGCTGGACCTGCTGCTGCCTGGCGAGAGCGGACTCGAGGCGTTGAAGAGCCTCAAGAACCTGCGCGAGACGCGCGAAATTCCCGTGGCCGTTGTAAGCGTAGTCGCGGATGATACGGCCCTCAAGATGGGCGCCGCGGCGTATGTCACCAAGCCCGTGGCGCGGGAGAAATTGCTGGCGATGGTCCGGCGGCTAGCGCCGAAGGTTCGGGTTTGACTGTGGCGAGGCTGCTCATCGTCGACGACAAGGCCAGCAACCGCGAGCTTCTCAAGACCGGGCTTGAGTATGCCGGCCACACGGTATTGGAAGCGGCGGACGGAGAACAAGCGTTGCTGGTCATGAAGAGCGAGCGGCCGGAACTCGTTCTGCTGGACATACAGATGCCTGGCTTGAATGGCTACGAAGTGCTCGAACGGGTGATGGCCGATGAGGAATTGCGCCACATTCCGGTAGTGGCAGTGACGGCATATGCGATGACGGGAGAGCGGATGCGGGGAGAGGCGGCAGGGTTCAAGGCATACGTCACCAAACCAGTTGGGCTCAAGCAGTTGATTGGAGTAGTGAGTAGACTGTTATAGGCGGCTTAACTTGACGATGGCCTCTGTTAGCATTACTTTAATTGACGATAATCCAGCCAGCCTAGAGCTGCTGTCGGACACGCTTGGAACCGAAGGCATTACCGTTCGCGCCTTCGACAATCCCGAGGCAGCGCTTGATCACATTCTCTCCGAGCACCCGCAAATTGTCGTGACCGACCTGATGATGCCGGGCATGAGCGGCATGGATTTACTGGAGCGGGTAATGGAGTTTGACCCGGCAATTGACGTCGTGCTGGTCACGGCGCACTACACGACAGAGAGCGCGGTGGAGGCAATTCGCAAGGGCGCGGCCGATTATCTGAACAAACCGGTGAGCCCGGCGCTGTTGCGGCAAAAAGTGGGGGCGCTGGCCGAGCGGCACCAGATAGCGATGCGGGCCCAGGAGATGGAGGCGACGCTGGCGGCCAGTTCAGCCTTTGAGGGGATGGTGGGCAACAGTTCAGCGATGTGGGAGTTGTTCTCCCGGATCCGCCGGATTGCCCCGCACTTTCGCAGCGTTCTGGTGACCGGACAGACGGGTACGGGCAAAGAACTGATCGCGCGCGCCTTGCACCAGATGAGTCCGTCACGGCGGGGGAATTTCGTAGCGCTGAATTGCTCGGCGGTGGTCGAAACATTGTTTGAGAGCGAGTTATTTGGCCATGTCCGGGGAGCGTTCACGGGAGCGGCGAGCGACAAAATGGGTTTGTTTGAGCATGCGCACGAGGGGGTGCTGTTTCTCGATGAGATTGGAGACATGCCGCTGGCGACGCAAGCGAAACTGCTGCGGGCGCTGCAGAACCAGGAAGTGCAGCGGCTCGGGAGCCTGCAGACGCGCAAGGTGAATGTACGGGTCATCGCGGCGACACACCAGAATTTACGCGAGAAGATCGCTAAGGGAGGCTTCCGCGAAGATCTGTTTTACCGCCTGGGAATGGTGGAATTGGAAGCTCCTGCATTGCGCGACCGCGAAGGGGACCTGAGGCTGCTCATCCGGCACTTTGTCGACAAGTTTGCGCGCCTTTACGACAAGAAGATCCTGGGTATCACAAACCGGGCGCAGATGGTGCTGTCGCGGCACAGCTGGCCCGGGAATGTGCGCGAATTGGAGAACGTAATCGGCCATTCGGCGATGATGGCCATGGCGATGATGATCGATGTGCCGGACTTACCGGCCTATCTAACGCAACCGGGCGCTCAGGCGCTGGCGCCGCTGGCGGCGGAATCGAGCACGCCGCCGGTGAGCGATCTGCCCGCGCTGCAGGACCAGGAAAAAGCCCTGCTGCTGTCGGCCTTGGCCAAGGCGGGGGATAACCAGAGCGAGGCGGCGCGCCTGCTGCGGATCTCCCGCGATACGCTGCGCTACCGGTTGAAGAAGCATGGCCTGAAGACCGGGCATTGAGCGCTCCTGGGGTCTGGATAAGGATTTGTGGGAGAAGCGAATTTGCAGCGAAACCGACCTTCGGCTATAATTAAGGTTTTGTGGCTCGTCGCGCGGCGAGGAGGTCAGGATGTTCTTAAACGTGAGGGACATGGAGTTGCGTCCCCTACGAATCAAGCGGGAATTCGCAGCTGGGGAGATTGATTTCTCCACGAGCGAGTTCAGCCAAGCCTCTCCGCTCGTGGTGGAAGTCACGATTGAATTCCGTCCGGCACTGGAAGAAATTCGTGTAAGCGGCCGGTTCAATGTGGACTTGGAGCTGAATTGTGACCGCTGCCTTGCCGTCTTTCGCTGGCCGATCGACAAAAAAATCGATCTGCTCTACGCTCCGGAGGAAGCAGTTACGCAACCGGAGGAATCCGGACTAAAGGATGAGGAAGTCGAGTTGGGCTTTTACGAAGGAGCCGGACTTGAACTGGAAGAGATACTGCGGGAGCAGGTGCTTTTGGCGCTGCCGATGCGAAGAGTATGCCGCGAGGACTGCCAGGGACTGTGTCCGGCCTGCGGTGAGAACTGGAATGAGCGACCGTGTGGGTGCCGGATGCAAAGCGCCGACCCGCGCTGGAGTGTTCTCGAAGATTTGAAGTTAAAGAAATAGAGAGAAGGAACCTACCATGCCTAATCCAAAACGCCGCCACTCGAAGCGCCGCACCTCCACGAGGCGAGCCCACGACGGCCTAGCTCGCGCCATCGGCAGTGAATGCTCGAACTGTGGAGCTACGAAGCTGCCCCATCGAGCATGCCCCGCCTGCGGCTTTTATAAGGGCCGCGCTGTCGTCGAAGTCGAGAAGTACTAAGCTGCGCCCCCAAGGCCGATGATTAAAATTGCCGTCGATGCGATGGGAGGTGATCATGCTCCCAAGAGCGAAGTCGAAGGCGCCATCCGGGCGGTAAAGACGCTGCCAGTCGGCGTAATTCTGGTTGGTCGCGAAAACATTATCCGCGAGGAACTGAATCTGCAGGGCAACTGGAGTCAGTTGCCGATTGAAATTGTTCATGCCAGCGAAGTGATCACGATGGAGGACTCCGCGGCCAAGGCGATGCGAGCCAAGAAGGATTCCTCCGTGAGGGTAGCCTGTCGGCTGGTGCGCGATGGGCAAGCAGCGGGGATTGTATCAGCGGGAAACACTGGCGCGGTCATGGCGACGGCGAAAACAGTCCAAGGGATGATCCGGGGCGTGGAACGGCCTGCTTTAGCGACGGCTTTCCCGACGCTAAAAGGAACCCCCACCGTGCTGGTCGATGTAGGCGCCAACGTCGATGCGACGCCGGAGATGCTGGCGCAGTTCGCGTTTATGGGCAATGTCTATAGCCGTGCCATTTTCGACATCCACCGGCCCCGCGTGGGTCTATTGTCGATCGGCGAGGAAGAACATAAAGGCAACTCGCTGACTCATGCGACCACGCCCCTGCTGAAGCAACTGCCGCTGCACTTTATCGGCAACGTGGAAGGGCGGGACCTATATACGGGTCTCGCCGACGTGATCGTGTGTGACGGTTTCATTGGCAATGTCGCGCTCAAGGTGAGCGAAGGCCTGATTGAGGTCTTCAAGCACATGATGAAGGAGAGCCTGAATTCCACGATTGTGCGGCAGGTGGGGGCGGTACTGGCCAAGAATGGTTTTATGGAGCTAAAGAAGCGGACCGATTATTCCGAGTACGGGGGAGCCCCGCTATTGGGAGTGAAGGGGAATTGCATTATCTGCCATGGCCGCTCGAACGCGAACGCGATCCGGAACGCAATCCGCGTTGCGGCCGAATATGCTTCCAATCGCGTGAACGACAAGATTGAGGAGGGCTTGGCCTCGCTGCACGACGCACATAAGGCCTAAGCCGGCTCTCAGCACCTCAAGTCTTTTTCTGTGTTTTGCCCCAGCTATCGCGCAACTCGACCGTCCGGTTAAAGACAGGGCGGGAGGGTGTGCTGTCCTTGTCCACGCAGAAGTAGGCGAGACGTTCGAACTGGAAGCGGTCACCGGCTGAAGCCGCCGCAAGCGCCGGCTCGATCCAGGCTTGGACGACCTGAAGGGAGTTCGGATTCAGGTTCGCCGTGAAGTCCTGGCCCTCAGGCGCATCGTTCGGATCTTCCCGGGTGAAGAGCTTATCGTAAAGGCGGACTTCGGCCGGGAGTGCATGGTTTGCGCTGACCCAGTGGATCGTGGATTTGACCTTGCGGCCATCGGGGGAATTGCCGCCCCGCGAGAGCGGATCGTAAGTGCAATGGATGGCCGTGACCTGGCCCAATTCATCCTTATCAACGCCGGTGCACTTGACGAAGAAGCCCCAGCGAAGCCGCACTTCGTTGCCTGGGTAGAGGCGGAAATAACCCTTGGGCGGCACTTCCTCGAAGTCTTCCCGTTCGATCCAGAGTTCGCGGGTGAAGGGCACCTGGCGAAGGTCGCTGTCGTTGTCGGGGTAATTGCAGGCATCCATCCACTCAACCTCGCCCTCCGGATAATTGTCGATGATGAGCTTGAGTGGACGAAGCACGGCCATGGCCCGACGGGCGGTTCGATTCAGATCTTCGCGAATGTGGAATTCGAGCTTTTCGAATTCAGTGATGCCGTTGGTCTTTGACACGCCGAGATTGAGCGCGAAGTTGCGCAAGCCCTCGGGAGTGTACCCGCGCCGGCGCATCCCGGAGATAGTGGGCATGCGGGGATCATCCCAGCCAGCGACCAACTTCTGCTGGACGAGTTGCAGGAGCTTGCGCTTGCTCATCATGGTGTAGGTGAGGTTCAAGCGGTCGAATTCGATCTGGCGCGGAGCGAAGATCCCAAGTTGTTGGACGTACCAGTCGTAGAGGGGGCGATGGTCTTCGAACTCAAGAGTGCAAATGGAATGCGTAATGCCTTCGATCGAATCCGATTGCCCATGAGCCCAGTCGTACATTGGATAAATGCACCATTGATTGCCGGTGCGGTGGTGTTCGGCATGTAGAATCCGGTACATAACCGGATCCCGGAAGTTCAAATTCGGGGAGGCCATGTCGATCTTCGCCCGCAGGGTTTTCGAACCGTCGGGAAACTCGCCGGCCTTCATGCGCTCGAAAAGGTCGAGATTTTCAGCAACACCGCGGTCGCGATAGGGGCTGTTCTGACCGGGCTCGGTCAGTGTGCCGCGGGTTTGGCGCACCTGTTCGGGCGTGAGGTCGCAAACATAGGCTTTGCCGTCGCGGATCAGTTGTTTGGCCCACTCAAAGAGCTGACCGAAGTAGTCGGAGGCATAGAAGATGCGGCCGCCAAAATCACCGCCCAGCCACTTGACGTCCTCAATGATCGAGTCTACGTACTCGGTTTCTTCCTTGGTGGGATTGGTGTCGTCGAACCGAAGGTTGCACATGCCGCCGAATTCCGCGGCGAGACCGAAGTTGATGGTGATGCTCTTGGCGTGGCCGACGTGCAGATATCCATTGGGCTCGGGAGGAAAGCGGGTGTGAACGCGGCCGCCGTGTTTGCCACTCTCATTGTCGGCGAGGATCATGTCACGGATAAAGTTCGAAGGTCTATCACTCATTAGTAATCTCCAGGATAACGAATGGGGTGGGAAGCCCCGTTTGGGGGAGCGGAAAAAGCCAAACCGCCGGCTTTGCGTCCGGCGGTTTGGCGATGAGGAATTCAGGAATTCGGGTTATTCGACGTCGCCCATGCCAAGGTCGCCATCGTCATCGAGGCCACCGGCAAAGAGGCTCTTGGCGTCATCGTCGTAGGCTGAGAGGGAATCCATGATGTTTTCCGGTTCCTGCTCGACGCTGTCGACCACATCCTCCCCGGCGATCTTGGCGCGGCGATAATACTCCATGCCCGTGCCGGCGGGAATCAAACGGCCCATAATGACGTTTTCCTTCAGGCCACGGAGATAGTCCACTTTGCCGTTGATCGCGGCTTCGGTGAGCACGCGCGTGGTTTCCTGGAAGCTAGCCGCCGAGATGAAGCTATCGGTGGACAGCGACGCCTTCGTGATGCCTAGCAGAATCGGGTTACCACGGGCCGGACGGCCAGCGCTTTCGATGGCGCGGGTGTTCTCTTCCTTGAATTTGAAACGATCGACCACTTCCTCGGGAAGGAATTCGGTGTCGCCGATTTCATCGATTTTCACCCAGCGCAACATTTGGCGAACGATCACCTCGAGGTGCTTGTCGTTGATGTTGACACCCTGCAGACGGTACACTTCCTGAATTTCATTCACCATGTACTTCTGCAGTTCGGTTTCGCCGAGAACGGCGAGGATATCATGCGGATTGCGTGGGCCATCCATCAGAGGGTCACCGGCCTTGATGCGTTCGCCTTCCTGGAAGTTGATGTGGACGCCGCGGGGAATGGAGTATTCCTTAACAGTGCCGTCATCGCCGGTGATGGAGATCTTGCGATAGCCCTTGACGAGTTCGCCGAAACGGATGGTGCCGCTGATTTCGGCGATGATGGCGGGGTCGTGGGGCTTGCGGGCTTCAAAGAGTTCGACCACGCGGGGGAGACCGCCGGTGATGTCCTTGGTCTTGGTGGTGGCGCGAGGCAGTTTGGCGAGAACATCGCCGGCGTGCACCTCTTCGCCCTCCCGCACCAGCATGTGAGCGTGAGTCGGCATGAGATAGCGGCGTTCGTCGGACTTGTGGCCGCCCGCCGGGCGGATGATGACAGCCGGGATCTTCTTGTCGTCGGTGGAATCAATGACGACGAACTGGCTCATGCCGGTGATTTCGTCGACCTGCTCGTTCATTGTCACGCCGTCGACCATATCCTTGAAATGGACGACGCCGGAGACTTCGGTGAGGATCGAGAAGGCATAGGGATCCCACTCGAGCACGACCTGATTCTGCTTGACGGGCGCCCCGTCCTCGAGCAGAACCTTGGCGCCGTAGACAACCGGGTATCGTTCTTTCTCACGGCCCTTTTCGTCGACAATCACGAGGATACCCGACCGGTTCATCGAGATCATCTGGCCGACCTTGTCCTTGACCACCTGGATACCGTCATATTTCACGTACCCATCGGTCTTGGCATCCTGCGTGGACTGCTCGGACTGAGAGCTGGCGGTGCCGCCCACGTGGAAGGTACGCATCGTAAGCTGTGTGCCGGGTTCACCGATGGATTGCGCCGAGATGATGCCGACGGCTTCGCCGCGCTCGACCATGCGTCCGGTGGCGAGGTTGCGGCCGTAGCAGAGCTGACAGACGCCGCGCTTGGATTCGCAGGTCAGCACGGACCGGATCTTGACGCGTTCGATACCGGCGGCCTGGATGGCGGCGGCTTTCTCTTCGGTGATTTCCTCGTTCGCGCTGACGATCGTGCGGCCTTCGAAGTCCTGTTGGTCTTCTTGAGCCACGCGGCCAATGATGCGGTCACGAAGCGGTTCGATGATCTCACCGGCTTCGATGATGGGCTCGACGTAGATGCCTTCGTCGGTTCCGCAATCGAGTTCGGTGATGATCACGTCCTGGGCGACGTCGCACAGACGGCGGGTGAGGTAGCCTGAGTCGGCCGTCTTCAGCGCGGTGTCGGCCAGCCCCTTGCGGGCCCCGTGCGTGGAGATGAAGTACTGCAGCACGTTGAGGCCTTCGCGGAAGTTGGCGGTGATGGGGGTTTCAATGATTTCGCCGTTCGGCTTCGCCATCAGACCGCGCATCCCGCTCAACTGGCGGATCTGCTGTTTCGAGCCGCGGGCGCCGGAGTCGGCCATGATGTAGATCGGATTGAGGTAGCGGCCGGTGCGGTCGTCTTCTTCCATGAGTTTGAACATGGCGTCGGAGACCTGGTCGTTGGCGCGCTGCCAGATTTCAATGGTTTTGTTGTAGCGTTCGCCGTTGGTGATGGCGCCGTCGTTGTACTGCTGCTGGACCTCGATGACCTGCTTTTCGGCCTCGGCGACCAGCTTCGGCTTAACCGACGGCACGACCATATCGTCGATGCCGATGGAGACGCCGCCGCGCGTGGCGTAGTGGAAGCCGAGGGCCTTGACATCATCGAGCATGGCCACGGTGGCCGTCAGACCGAACTTCAGATAGCAGTGATGGACCATCTGGGTCAGGCCCTTTTTCTTGAGCAAACCGTTAATGTACGCAATCGGTTCGGTAGTGAGCGGAGCGATGGCCCGTTGCAGCACATCGTTGAGGATGACACGGCCGACGGTGGTGTCCATATACTGCTTGTCGTACTCGACCGGCTCGGTGTGCATCACGTTCTGCGAGTCAAACGCCTTGGTGAGATCGATGACTTTGCCGGTATAGCGCAGCCGGATCGGGGTGAGGGTCTCCACCTCGCCCATCTCAAGGGCGATCAGGACATCGTCCACGGAGGCGAAGGTGCGGCCCTCGCCCTTGGTGCCCGGACGAAGCTTGGTGAGGTAGTAAAGACCAAGGACCATGTCCTGGGTGGGGGTGGCGATCGGCGCGCCATGAGCGGGCGAGAGGATGTTGTTCGAGGCGAGCATCAGCGTCGATGCCTCGATCTGCGCCTCGGGAGACAGAGGAATGTGAACGGCCATCTGGTCGCCGTCGAAGTCGGCATTAAAGGCCGTACAAACCAGCGGATGAAGCTTGAGCGCCTTGCCCTCGACGAGCACGGGCTCGAAGGCCTGTATGCCGAGGCGGTGCAGGGTGGGAGCGCGGTTGAGCAGGATGGGGTGATCCTTGATCACCTCCTCGAGGATGTCCCACACAACGGGATCCTGCTGCTCGACGAGTTCCTTGGCCTGCTTGATGGTGGTGCAGTGGCCACGCTGCTCGAGCCGGTGGTAAATAAAGGGCTTGAACAGCTCGAGAGCCATTTTCTTCGGCAGACCGCACTGGTGGAGCTTCAATTCCGGGCCCACGACGATGACGGAGCGGCCCGAGTAGTCGACGCGCTTTCCAAGAAGGTTTTGCCGGAAGCGGCCCTGCTTACCCTTGAGCGTATCGGACAGCGACTTAAGCGGGCGGTTGTTGGCCCCGCGCAAGACACGGCCGCGGCGGCCATTGTCAAATAGAGCATCCACCGCCTCCTGTAGCATGCGCTTTTCGTTGCGCACGATGACGTCGGGGGCATGCAACTCGATCAGCTTCTTCAATCGGTTGTTACGGTTGATGACGCGGCGGTACAAGTCGTTCAAGTCGGAGGTGGCGAAACGGCCACCGTCGAGCGGCACCAGGGGACGCAGGTCCGGCGGGATAACCGGCAGCACATCGAGAATCATCCATTCCGGTTTGTTGCCGGACTTGCGGAAGCTCTCGGTGACGCGCAGGCGCTTGGCGAACTTGAGCTTCTTTTGCGCCGACTGCTCGGTCTTCATCCGCTCGCGGATTTCAACCGAAAGCGTATCGACATCAATCTTCTTGAGCAGTTCCTTGATGCCCTCAGCGCCCATCATGGCGACAAAGCCGCCAGGAAAATCAAGGTCCAGTTGCCGCTTGCGCTCATCAGAGATGACTTCGCCGCGATGGACCTGCCCGGTAGCGTCACCCGGCTCAACGATCACATAGGCCTCGAAGTACAGCACGCGTTCGAGCTCACGCAGGGTGATATCGAGCAGGTAGCCGATTCGCGACGGCAGGCCCTTGAAAAACCATACATGCGAGCAGGGGCTGGCCAGTTCGATATGGCCGAGGCGCTCACGGCGGACGCGAGACAGCGTGACTTCGACGCCGCACTTATCGCAGATCACGCCGCGATGCTTCATGCGCTTGTACTTGCCGCACAAGCATTCCCAGTCGGCGACGGGGCCGAAAATCCGGGCGCAAAACAGGCCGTCACGCTCGGGCTTGAAGGTGCGGTAATTGATGGTCTCGGGCTTGGTGACCTCGCCGTGGGACCAGTTGATGATTTTCTCCGGTGAAGCCAGCGAGATCCGGATCGAGTCAAAGTCGGCAATCAGGTTGCCGCGATCGTAGGGGTTTGAACGATACATGCTTTATTTCTCCTCTCGTGCTTTCAACTAGTCCGCCGCAAGAGCGGTATCCAACGGAGCGTCTTCATCTTCGGAAACCTTCTTCATCTTCATGAGCTCCACATCGAGGCAGAGAGACTGCAACTCGCGGATGAGCACATTGAAGCTTTCCGGTACGCCGGGTTCAGCCGCCGCTTCGCCCTTGACGATAGCCTCGTAGATCTTGGCCCGGCCATAAACGTCATCGGACTTGGCGGTCAGCAGTTCCTGCAGAATGTAAGCCGCGCCATAAGCTTCGAGAGCCCAGACTTCCATTTCACCGAAGCGCTGTCCACCGAACTGCGCCTTGCCACCAAGCGGCTGCTGGGTGATGAGGGAGTACGGTCCAATGCTGCGAGCATGGATCTTGTCGTCGACCAAATGGCTCAACTTGAGCATGTAAATGTAGCCGACCGTGACCGGCTGTTCAAACGGCATGCCAGTCATGCCGTCGGTCAGCCGGATCTTGCCGGAAGAAGGCAGGTTAGCCTTGGCGAGCTGTTCCTTGATGTCTCGTTCGGTAGCCCCGTCAAAAACCGGGGTAGCGAACTTGACGCCCAAGGCGCGGGCGGCCCAACCAAGGTGAGTTTCAAGGATCTGGCCAACGTTCATACGGCTTGGCACGCCGAGCGGATTGAGCACGATCTCAACCGGGGTGCCATCGGGCAGATAGGGCATGTCCTCCTCAGGCACGATGCGGGCAATGACGCCCTTATTGCCGTGCCGGCCGGCCATCTTGTCGCCCACGCTGAGCTTGCGCTTCATGGCGATGTAGACCTTGACCAACTTGATGACCCCAGGGGGCAGTTCATCGCCTTTCTTTAGCTTAGCCTTCTTCTCTTCGGTGATCTTTTCGAGAACAGCGATCTGACGCGAAGTCATATCTTCGATCTCATCGAGCTTTTCGTTGAGAAGGGGATCCTTCTTGTCGAGCTTCATGCGCTTGAGATCGCGGGAACGCATCTTCTCGAGCGTCTCGCGGTTGATCTCCTGGCCTTTGCTCAACAGCTTCTTGTTCGTTTTTTCATCATGCAGGTCGGCTTGCAGAACACGGCCACCCAGCATGGCTTCGAGCCGCTTGGCCCGCTCGTCGTTCAGGATGCGCTTTTCATCGGCCAGATTGCGCTCAAGGCGCTGGATCTGCTCGAGCTGAATCAGCTTGGAGCGCTCATCGAGGTCAGCGCCTTTGCGCGAGAAAACCTTGGCGTCGACGACAACACCCTCGATACCCGGGGGGCAGTAGAGAGAGGCGTCCTTAACATCGCCGGCTTTTTCGCCGAAGATCGCGCGAAGGAGTTTTTCTTCAGGAGTGAGCTGAGTTTCGCCCTTCGGCGTCACCTTTCCGACTAGAATGTCCCCCGGCTTGACGGTAGCGCCAATCCGGATGATGCCGCTCTCGTCGAGGTTGCGCAGGAAGGATTCTGAAATGTTGGGGATATCGCGGGTGATTTCCTCCGGCCCCAGTTTCGTATCACGCGCCTCAATCTCGAACTCCTCGATGTGGATGGAGGTGTAATAGTCCTCCTTCACCATCTTTTCGCTGATGACGATGGCGTCTTCGAAGTTGTAGCCGCGCCACGGCATGAAAGCAACCAGAACATTACGTCCGAGCGCCAACTCGCCGGCATCCGTGCAAGGCCCGTCGGCGAGCACGTCGCCCTTCTTGACGCGCTGGCCCACATAGGCAATCGGTTTCTGGTTGATACAGGTGTTTTGGTTCGACCGCTTGAATTTGGTGAGCGGGTAGATATCGGCGCCAACTTCGCGCGACATCTGTCCTTCCGCCACGCCCCCGCCGTCAACGCGGACGATGATGCGTTCGGAGTCAACCGAGTCGACCACGCCGGAGCGGCGGCAGATCACAACCGCGCCGGAATCACGGGCCGTCACTTTTTCCATGCCCGTACCCACAACGGGCGAGTCGGCGCGCAGCAGCGGTACAGCCTGTCGTTGCATGTTTGAACCCATGAGTGCGCGGTTGGCGTCGTCATTCTCGAGGAAGGGGATGAGCGAGGCGGCAACCGAGACCAGTTGCTTCGGCGAGACGTCCATGTACTGAATTTCCGAAACGGTCTTCAGCACAAAGTTGCCAGCCTGGCGGGCATTCACCAGCTCGGAGGTAATCTTACCGGCGGCATCGAGCGGTACATTCGCCTGGGCCACGACATACTTGTCCTCTTCCCAGGCACTGAGGTAATCGGAATGGGACTCGAACTCGGCCAACTGCTTTTCTTTGCCTAGGCCTTTATTGGCCTTCTCCATGTCCCCGCGCTTGATCACGTCACCGACCTTATAGTTCGTGTCCCCGGGGTTGAGGACTCTTACTTCATCGACTACGATGCCGTTTTCGACGCGGCGGTAAGGCGACTCGATGAATCCGTAGTCGTTGATCCTGGCAAAACAGGACAACGACGAAATGAGCCCGATGTTCGGACCTTCCGGAGTTTCGATCGGGCATATGCGGCCATAGTGTGTCGTATGCACGTCGCGGACCTCAAAGCCCGCGCGTTCCCGCGAAAGGCCTCCCGGTCCGAGTGCCGAGAGACGCCGTTTGTGGGTGATCTCAGACAACGGATTAGTCTGGTCCATGAACTGCGATAACTGCGAACTGCCGAAAAACTCACGAATAGCGGCCATTACCGGCTTGGCATTAACCAGATCGTGAGGCATCGCCGTCGACATTTCCTGATACACGCTCATCTTTTCCTTGATGGCGCGCTCCATACGGACCAGGCCGATGCGGAACTGATTCTCGAGCAGTTCTCCGACGGCGCGGACACGGCGGTTGCCCAAATGATCGATGTCGTCGACGGCACCGATGCCGCGGCGCAGCTTAAGCAGGTACTTGATCGTGGCAATAAAATCGCCAATGTCGAGCACACGGCGGTCGAGCGGATTGCTCAGGGAGGCTTTGCCTTCCTTGCGCAGTTGCTCTTGCTCGGTGCGCCACTCAGCCGGGGCGTACTTCTCGTCATCGTGGATCTTGATATTGAACTTCATCCGGCCGACACGGGAAAAATCGTACTTGCGCGGGTCGAAGAACATGCCCTGGAACAGTTGGGTGGCCGTGTCGATGGTCGGCGGGTCGCCGGGCCGGAGCTTGCGGTAAATCTCGAGCAGGCTCTCGTTCTGGCTCTTCTTCTCGTCCTTCCGAATCGTTTCGCTGATGACCACACCGACTTCGTCGCGCTCGGGGAAGAAGATTTCGATGCCTTCAATGCCAGCGTCGAGGAACTTCGAGAAATGCGTTTCCGTGAGTTTTTGATTCGCCTCGGCAAGGATTTCGCCCGTCTCCATATCGATGACATCGGCGGCGAAATGCGCGCCTTCGAGATCGTTCGGAGCCACTTCCACCTCATGAATCTTCTGATCCTTGAGGGCCTTGAACAGGCTCGCCGTGATCTTCTTGCCTTGAGCAATAACCGTGTCACCGGCCTTGTTCGTGATCGCGTAGGACAGCTTCTGTCCCTTGAGGGCTTCGCCGACGCCCAGCATCAGCTTGCCCTTTTTCAGGCTCAGCTTCGAAAGCGTCTCCGTGTAGAAGGCCTTGATGATCTGCTCATCGCTCTTGAAGCCCAGCGCTCGCAGAAACACAGTACCGTAGAACTTACGTTTCCGGTCGATCCGCACAAAGAGGTAGTTCTTGTTGTCGTATTCAAATTCGACCCAGGACCCGCGGTAAGGGATGATCTTGCCCAGATGATAGCCCTGAGCCGGGACTCGCTCAAAAAACACGCCGGGCGAGCGATGCAACTGACTGACTATCACGCGCTCGGTACCGTTGATGATGAAGGTCCCGTTAGGGGTCATCAGCGGGATTTCCCCAAAGAAAACTTCCTGCTCCTTGATGTCGCGAACCGTCTTGGCCTTCGGATCCGGATTGTCGGGATCCTTATCGTAAACCGTGAGTCGGATGGTGACCTTCAAAGGCGCCGAGAAGGTCATGCCGCGCTCTTCGCACTCCGGGATGTCGTACTTCAACTGCAGCCCGACCGGGTCGCCGCAACGGTTACAAAAGGTTACGATGTTCTTGTTAAAGGTGCCACAGGCGTGGCATAGAACGTCCCCGGCATGGAAGGGGTCGGTCTTGATCGTGGCGCCGCACTGCCGGCAGACGCTGCGCAGGTGGTTCAAACCCTTCAGCGAGGAGCACTTGCACTCCCAGTTGCCGATGGCGTAATCGACGAAATCCAACTGGGACAAACCACGGAAGTCCGTGATCGGAAACACGCTCTTGAAGACGCTTTGCAAGCCGATTTCATCGCGCTCGTCCGGCAGAAGATCCATCTGCAGAAACCGCTCATAGCTGAGCTTCTGCACCTCAATGAGGTTGGGGATCGGTATCGTGGACTTGATGCGGGAAAAATCGACGCGCTCGATCGGCTGTTTCGGCCGATAGACCGAAGGGGAAGTCTGTTGCATTCTCTCAAACCTCGCGACGGCCGCAGGCCGCCGTACAGTCGTGACAGTCAGTAAATTGATGTGGGGTACCGCAGGGAACAGAGCCCGGCCCCGGGGGCTAAAACCCCGGCTCTCCGGAAGCCGCTGTCAGGTCGTCAAAAAAAGAAAAGAACTTAGGGGCTCGGACACATGAAAATCGAGACAGCACACAAGTACTGTCTCGAAAAACGGATCCTGGTTAATTTAGGTGTTTAAAAAGTGCCTAATCCAGCCCTACTGAAAATAGATTAACAAACTTGACACTCCCCGTCAAATGGCCTTATACGCTCAACACGGGACAGGGGGCCTCGCGAATCACATCATACAGATCAGACCAAAGGCGGCTGATTGCGCCCCGGGCATGACCACGGCCGAGGATGATGAGGTCGGCCTGAGCGGTGAGAGCTTGCTGGCGGATCGTCGAAACCGTGCTGCCCTCGGCAACAATCACCGAAGCTTCGATCTGGTTTTCCCAACGGAGGCTCTGCAGACGCTGTGTTGCCTGCTCCAGCATCTGTTTGCGGAAATACTCATAATCGACGTCGATCGAGGGGTGCGGATAGCCAACCGCATGGAAGAGCGTGAGCTTGGCGCCGAGCGACTGCGCGACGGCATAGGCTGCTCTGGCCACGGGCCCTGATTCTTCTCCTAGGCTGACCGCGCAGAGAATCGTGCGCACGGGCCAATGGGAAGGTGCGCCAGCCTCGGTGTGGTGAGCCGCCGTCCAGACCGGACAGGAGACATCATGGAGCACTTTGGCAACAACTGAGCCAATCAGGAGACGCCGCAGCGGACCGCGCCCGCTGGTGGGCATCATGATCAGGTCGGTGCCGTTGTGCTGGACGAAATCATGAATTACAGCCGAGGGCTCCCCGCATCGTACTATCTGGGCATGAGCTTCGGCCGGAAAGTACTCGGCGGCGAAGTTGCGCAACTGGGAGGCATGCGCCCCTTCGAGGTCGGCGGGGATCATGACGTCGATCGGCCCCAGATCTCCGTAGAAAGCGGCGGGCAATTCGTAGGCATGCAGGAGCGTGATCGGGCAACTGTAATGATGAGCCATCTGGATTACTTGCGGCGCCATGGCTTTGCATGGCTCGGAGAAATCGACGGGGAATAATATCTGGCGAAGTGGGAGCATGCGTATTTCCTCACAAAGGAGGTTAGCAATTGAATTGCCATTTCAGTCAGCCCACTATTGGCCCTGATCCTGCAGGGTGTGCCCGTGTGATGAGCCCAGTGAAGCGGATTCTCTTCCCCGTCGATTTCTCCGAGCATTGCGAAAGGGTGGCACGGGAGATCTTTGCGCTCGCGCGGCGCGTGGAGGCAGAGGTGGTTGTGATGCATGCGCTGGATTTGCCGCCAGCGTCGAATTCCGAGTGGTTGAGTTATGTCGAGGCCCTCGATCCTGAAAAACTACGGGCTTTGGCGGCGAAGCGGCTCGAGGGCTTTGTTGACGACGAAAGCCGTGGCGCCGCGGTGAAGCTGCGGATCGAATCAGGACATCCCGCGGTCGAGATCCTGGCTTGTGCCTCGCGCGAGGAGATCGACTTCATCGCCATGCCCACGCGGGGGCTGGGCCCCTTTACGTCCTATTTATTCGGCAGTGTGGCTGAGCGGGTGCTGCATCAGGCACAGTGCCCGGTATGGTCCGAGGGGCGCCGGACGGAGGCCGTCACACGCTACGAGGACATACTCTGTGCCGTCGACTTGTCGCCTGGCACGGAAGCCGTTGTGCGCTGGGCCAAGCAATTCGCCGCGGCTTATCAGGCGCGGCTCCATCTCGTTCACGTCGGCCATGGAGAGCAGTCGCTTGAGTTATTGCGGCAAATGGCCAGCAAGGAGGGGGTGGAGGCGGAGTGCCGAATCCTGACAGGAGAGTTGACCAGGGCAGTGCTCGGGGCGGTCGAGCAGCATGGCTGTGAATTGCTGGTGATCGGACGGGGCGCGGAGCGTAAATTTCTGGGACGCTTTCGCGGGCAGGCGCAAACGCTGATCCGCAACTGCCCGTGCGCGGTCTTCAGTGTGTGAAATCACCCAAGTGCTCGATTTCACACACCCAGGTGCGCCGGCACAGAGAGCAGACCGGTGCATAGCCCATAAAATGGGGGAATGCGATTTTGTCTGCTCTGGATCTTAACTGTCTGTGGTGGCTTTGCATCGGACCTGCTGATCGGTCCCGAGGAACTGCAAAAGCAGTTGCGCGATCCGAAGCTTGTCTTGCTGCATGTCGGCACGAGCGAGGATTATGACCGCGGGCACATCCCCGGCGCGCGGCTGGTGGTGCTGACGGATCTGGCGCCGGCGATCGGCGGATTGCGGCTACAGTTGCTTTCGGCCGGGGAATTGCGGGACAAGCTGCTGGCCCTCGGCGTGGACAACGAATCGCGCGTAGTGATTTATACGGGCAACGACTCGGTTCAGTCCGCGACGCGGGTCTGGTTCAGCTTTGAATACCTGTCGCGGCCGGCGCGATTGTTAAACGGAGGGCTGACGGGGTGGAAGAAGCGGGGTTACGTCTTGACCGGAGAGAAGACCAGCTTTTCCGCCGGCCAGGATCTGACGGTGAAGGCCCAGCCGGAATTGCTGGCTGACGCCATGTGGATTGAGAGTCACCGCCAGCAGGAGGGCGTTGCCATTGTCGATGCGCGCCTACCGGAGTTCTATAGCGGGACGAATGCCGGCAACATGCCCCGGGCGGGGCGGATCCCCGGGGCACGCAACGTGCCGTTTCCCAGCTTGCTGACGGCGGACAAGGAATTCCTGCCGGTGGCGGAAATTGAAAGGCTCCTTCCGAGGCAGGAGATCGCCGCATACTGCCATATCGGAATGCAGGCGACGGTCGTGTTCTTCAGCGCCCGCCTGGCCGGCCGCACCGTGCGGCTTTATGACGGAAGCTTTGAGGAATGGTCGAAACGAACCGAGTTTCCCGTGGAGGTGAATCAATGAGGATTGCTGTGGTCACCGGCGCGGGCTCTGGCATCGGACAGGCCGTGGCCCATAAGCTGGACCGCAACGGCTACCTCGTGGTGATCGCCGGACGGCGGGCTGAGGCGCTCGAGAAGACCCGGGCCGGCAGCAATATGATTACTGTCCCAACGGATGTGACGGACCCGGATCAGGTTAAGGCCTTGTTCGAACGCGTGCGGCAGGAGTGCGGACGGGTGGATGTTTTGTTCAATAACGCCGGGGTGGGCGCCCCCGCTGTGCCCATGGATGAATTGACCTTTGAACAATGGTCGGCCGTTGTGAATGTCAACCTGACCGGCGCGTTTCTGTGCGCGCAAGCCGCCATGGGGCTCATGAAGCAGCAGCGCCCGCAAGGCGGGCGTATCATCAACAACGGATCGATCTCCGCGCAAACGCCGCGGCCGAACTCGGCGCCTTACACCGCCACCAAGCACGCCATCACCGGCCTGACCAAGTCGATTGCTCTCGATGGGAGAGCCTGGGATATCGCCTGCGGCCAAATCGACATCGGCAACGCAGCCAGCGAGATGACCGCCCGGATGGCCGAGGGGGTTCCGCAAGCCCACGGGGGTGTAATGGTAGAGCCGCGCATGGAACTCGAGCACGTCGCGAACGCCGTGCTCTACATGGCGAATTTGCCGCTTGAGGCGAACGTGCTGACGATGACCGTCATGGCAACGAAGATGCCTCTTGTCGGCCGCGGCTAGCGGTTGCTCGCGTCGTCGTAACGGCTCATGTCAATCGACTTGGGCAGGACGCCCAATGTCACCACGGTAAACGTGAAGGCTTTGGAATGCGGCTCCAGATGGCCGCCAAATGCCTTCTTGCCATTCGCGTAGGTGATATGCGCGTGCACACGGCCCTTGAGTACGGCCCCATTGATGTTCACAATATCGACCCCTTCGTTTTCGTTCTGGTGGAACTCGTTAGTCGGCGGTAGCGTGTTGTTGCTGACCACATGATAGTGCGTGCTGACTGCGGAACCGAAGCCCATCAGGATGATGGCGTTTTCGATCTTTTCCTCGCGCACGTGCTTTTCGAGGGCAGTCAGAATATCGGTCTGATTCTTCATGCGGATGACGACGACTTTTTCAAACTGAGTGGTGACGGCCTGGGAGGCAGGCACGGATTGGGCGAAGACGGAAGTGGCGAGAGTCAGCAGAAGGCCAAGAGTTTTCATGGCCACATTCTATGCCGGAAGACGAGCTGCCATACAATTGCTGTAAGACTATGACGAGAAGAGACGTAATGAAATTAAGCGCCATGGCGCCCGTGGTGCTGCGCTCTGGGCTTGCGGCGGCGAATGACCGGATCAATGTCGGCTTTATCGGCGTGGGGGGAATGGGATTTGGGCGGCTACGTGGCTTTCTGCAACACGCCGATGTGAACCCCGTCGCGGTGTGCGACCTCGACACCCGGCACGTGGACCGCGCTGTCGCCCACATCAAGCAAGTGCGCAATCAAAGCGTCACCACCTACACGGACTATCGCAAGCTGCTTGCCAGCAAGGAAGTGGATGCTGTCTGCATCGCCACCCCGGACCACTGGCATGCGCTGCCGGCGGTGCAGGCCTGTGCCGCGGGCAAAGACGTCTTCGTCGAAAAGCCGCTCAGCTTCTCCATTGGCGAGGGGCGGGCCATGGTGAAAGCAGCGCGGCAGCACAAGAGCGTAACCCAGATGGGCAATCACATCCACAACGACCTGCCGAACTACCGCCGCGTCGTCGAACTGGTGCGCTCGGGCATCGTGGGCAAGATCCAGCGCGTGTCGGTGTGGAAGACTTCCGAGACCAAGGGCATCGGAGCGGTGGCCGACAGCAAGCCGCCGGAAGGATTCGATTACGATTTCTGGTTGGGACCGGCCCCGGCGCGGCCCTATAACGCCAACCGCTCACACTTCAAGTACCGTTATTTCTGGGACTACTCGGGCGGAATGTTTATCGACTTTTGGTGCCACATCACCGACGTGGTGTATTGGGCGCTTGATTTGCAGGCGCCGACTGCCGTAGCGGCAACGGGGCGGAGGCAGTTGACCGATGACAGCGGCGAAACCCCCAATTACATGGAAGTGCAATACGAGTACCCCGGGCTCGACATGGTGTGGAGCCTGAACCCGATCGGCCCTCCGGGACTCGAGGATTGGGGTATCGGCGCTGCCTTCCAGGGCACGGAAGGCACGATTATTACTAACTACGGCGAGCACCGTGTTTATGTAAAAGGCAAGCAGGTAATGGACTTCAAACGGCCGGATCCCTCGATTGCCGACTCGCCGGGACATCTGCGCGAATTCTTGAACTCGGTGAAATCGCGCCAGCTCGCGACTTGTGATGTCGAATACGGGCACCGGCTGACGAAGGCCGGCCTGCTCGGCAACATCGCGATGCGCACGGGCCGGCGGATTCGCTGGGACGATGCGCGGGAAACAATTCTCAGCGACAAGGACGCCGCGAAGATGGTGACGCGGCGCTATCGCAAACCCTGGAAGTTGGCGTGACGCTTCGATTGGCAGGCGGCCCGCGCGGCCTCCGGTCGCCGAAGCGGATGGTGAGGACAAAGCAGTGATTGCAATTCTCATGGCAGTCGGTCTCGGGCTGGCCTCGGAGCGTCCCGTGGCCGAATGGGTGCTGCGGCAAGGCGGGCGGGTGATGATCGAGGGCCAGACTCAGTTCGTCACCGAATTGCGTGATTTGCCGGCCGGAGACCTGTTTGTGCGCGGTGTCGATCTGTACGGCACGATTATCGAACCGAAGGAGCTAGAACAGCTTTCCGCATTGAGCCGGATTCGGGAGCTGTATCTGCCCGCACCGTCCTGGAACCCGGGAGCGGGCAGCCGCCTCGACGCCAACGAGGAACTGAAGTTTCTCGCTGGCTTACGTACGCTTGAAAAGCTTCACTTCAGCCTCCATTTCTTAACGAATGTGAACGTTCAGGACAAGGGACTGAAGCACCTCGAGGGCTTGACGGAATTGCGTGAGCTGCGGCTTGCCCAGGGCCGCATCAAGAACTTCACACTGGCCCCGTTTCAAAAGCTCGAAGGGCTGGATCTGAGTTACTCAACAGCGACCGACGAAGTTTTGAAAGGGATCGCCGGACTGAAGAATCTGCGGCGGCTGAATCTGCGCGACACCCTGGTGACGGCCGAAGGGCTGAAAGCCGTGGGGGGCATCGAAAGCCTTGAGGAACTCGATCTCTACGGGATGAAGATCGGCGACCAGGGTCTTGGCTATTTGCGTAACCTAAAGGGTCTGCGGAAGTTGAACCTTCTGGGGGGGCCGATTACCGACGATAGCAGTGAGGTGCTGGCTGGCTTCGCGAATCTGCGCGAATTGAATCTCTACCGGGCAGAGTTGACCAATGCGGGGGTCGCACGGCTGGCAACGTTGAAGAACCTGGAGTGGCTGGATCTGCGCTACACGCAGGCCAGTGCAACGGGAGTGGAAAAACTGAGGGCGGCGCTGCCCCGCTGCCGCATCGAGTTCAGCGGGGGCGGGCGCGGACCTGCACCGAGTACGACGCTGCCGGCCGGTATGGGCCTGGAGCAGTGGATCGAGAAGAAGCTGCGAGGACGGATTTCACGCACTCCGGCAAACCGGCTCGCGGTGTCGCTGGCGGGTACGGCCGTCACGGATGAGCACCTTGGCATCGTGGCGCGGTTGGCGGATATCGAGGAGCTCGATCTCGAAGGAACGGAGATCGGGGACCTTGGCATGGCCCCGCTGCGCTCGCTCAAGAAGCTCAAGCGGTTACGGCTCGACGCGACAACCGTATCGGAAAAGGGCTTGGCCGGATTGCCGCAATTAACGGCGCTCAGCGTGGCGGCAACCCTGGTAAAAAGCCTGCCGGCGCTGCCGGAGACGCTTGAGGAGTTGAACCTGAATTCAACCGCGATCGGTGCCGCGGAGATGGCGAAGCTGGGTGGACTCGGGCGGCTGAAGCAGTTGCGGCTGGCCTATACGGAAGTCAATGACGCGGCCCTGTTGTCCTTGCCTGAGGGCTTGGTGAGCCTCGATCTGACGGGGACTGACATTCAGGATGCCGGGCTCGGAAATCTGCGGCGATTCACCCATCTCGAGGATTTGCGGCTGAACCATACACGTTTTACCGAAAAGGGCTTCGCTCAACTGGCTGCTCTCGGCAGCCTCTGGAGGCTTGAGGTGGTGCGCACCAGAATGGGCTCGGGCGCCGCGGAAACGCTAGCCCAATTACAGCGCCTCCGCGTGCTGAACGCCGACTATACAGCGCTCGACGACGCGGGGCTCGCGCGCCTGGGGGCCGACATAGAAGAATTGCGGCTCGATAGCACGAACGTAACGGATGCAGCCGTGGAAACGCTCGAGAAATGCAAGCGCCTTCGGGTTCTCAACCTGTACCACACGACAGTGTCCGAGCAAGCCCACCAGCGCCTCAAACGGGCTTTGCCGGCCGCACAAATCATTTGGGACCGGGATTCGAAGCAGCCGAACCGAAGGGGGAGCTAATCGCATGTTCTGGATGCTGTTCTTAACACTGGCCGCCGAGGCAAACTGCGGCAAAAGCGCACCGGGAATGCTCGATTTACGCGGCTGCTGGGTGACGGATTCCGATCTGCCCGCCTTGGCGAAGACCCCAGGATTGAAGCGGCTCGATTTGTCGATGACCCGCATCACCGACGAAGGGATGTTGCAATTAAAGCCACTCGCCTCGCTCGAGGATCTGAATCTCCGTTACGCCGAACTGCTGACGGACGAGGGTTTGTCGGCTGTCAAGAGTTTTCCCAAATTGAAGCGTCTCGACCTGCGGGGCACGAAGGCAACCGACACCACGCTGGGTTATCTGACGGGTTTGACCTCCCTCGAGTGGCTGGATGTGGGCTTCGCGCAAATCTCGGATACGGGCCTCGAACAACTGACCGGACTGAGCCAACTCAAGACGCTGCATCTCGGCGGAAACAAGCTGACCGACTTGGGCTTAGCCTCCCTGCGGCTGATGCCGCAATTGGAAGAACTCGATCTCAGTGGGCCGCAAAGGACAGACTCGGGTTTATGGTCAGTCAGCCTCACGGCGGTGGGCGTGGAATCGATCAGCACTCTCGCGAAACTGCGCGAGCTCAAGATCGGCGGAACGGCGATCACCAGTGGTGGGCTCGACCGGCTGCGGCGCGCGCTACCAAGCCTGGAACGGCTCAGCCTGCAACGCGCCAAGCGGATCGGCGATGAAGCCGCCACCGTGCTTCTTGGCTGGAAAAGCCTGAAGGAAATCGACCTGAGGGACACGGCGATCAGCGCGGCGGCCCTTGAAAAACTGAAGGCCGGCCGGCCCGATTGCCAGATCCGCCACTAGGCGGAGACCAGCACCTCGGACATGCGCCGCGAGGCAGTGGGGAATTTTCCGAGACCCGCATCGAGGGCGCCATCGGCAAGCGTGAGATAGAGATCGCCAACCGTGCCGGTGACCTTCGAGTGAGTGCCGAGCGCGATCCGGCCCTTGGCATTGCCGGCAAGAATCGCCGCCAAGCCGTTGTTCTTATGACTGTTCGCTTCGGCATGCTCGTGCACGAACAGCAACAGAGTGTTGTCGAGCAGCGTACCATCGCCCTCGGGCGTCGATTTGAGACGGTTGAGGAGATAAGCGAACTCCTCCACATGCCAGCGGCAGATGTCGCGAAGAATCCGTTGTCCGTCGAGCCCATCAGCCCCGGGCGCCTTGCCGTCCTGGTGCGTGTAGTCGTGGTGACGGGCAGCGGTATAGCCAAGCCAAGGAAAGCGCGCCAAACCCTGGCACTTCGTGAGCATGTAGGAGGCCACGCGCGTCTGCCGGGTGATGAGAGCTTGTGCCAGCAAGTCGCTTTGCAGCTTGGCGATACGCGGCCAGTCTTTCATGTCGCCGTCGAAGGAGGGGGGATCGACCTTGTGGTAGCCGGGAGGAAGTCCGGCGATGGCACGCTCGAGATCACGAACGGAATCGAGGTGCTCATCGAGCCGCCGTACGTCGACCGCGGGCAGCTTGCCTTTGAGCTCGCGCGCATCCGAGCGCACGGCATCCAGAATCGAACGCTTCCGCTTCAGCCAGCCCTCCTGGCGGGCGCCGAACAGACGATCAAAGAGCCGGGAGGGAATCATCTCGGGAGGTAGAGCGCGGTCATAACCGCTCCAGGAGAGATTGCGCTGGATGCTCTCCCCAAACGATTCCTGCGAGACGCCAAGTTGCAGAGAACGGAAGCGGCTCTCTCCGCCGATATTGGCGGCGATGGCCTGATCGATCGAAATGCCGCCAGCCCCACGGCCCGTGAAAGTAGTGCAACTAACCAGGGCGCTCATCGAATTATGATGCCCGTTCCCAGGCCCGGGAAGCGTAGCCGCCGAGTTGTCGAGGCCGGAGAGAACATGAATCTGCTGGCGGAAGGGAGCAAGCGGACGCAAGCAGGGACTCAAGCTGAAGCTCGGACCCGTTTCGGTGGGTATCCAATAACGCTCTGGCACGCCGTTGCCGTTGAACCAATAGACGAAGCGAGTCTCAATCGGCGCCGTGCGTCCGGCGGGCGCGGCATAGGCCGTGCCATGGTCATTGAACATCGACACGAGCGGAGGCAAGGCGAGCCCACGCAGAAGAGCACGACGGGAGAGCCGGTGGCGGCGGGTAATGAGTTGGGCCATGGAAGCTAGTTTCTTTCCTCGACTGCTAGTGCCAGCATAAGCTCTTTGAAGCGAAATTGCGAGTCCCGGAATCGGCTGAAAAGGTGCCTGAGCAGCCGGCGGTCCGCTGGAGTCTCCATGCGGCCAAGCGTGTAGCGGAATATCTGGCGCACGATGCAGTCCTGACAGACCGGGCTGCGCGCCAGGATGGCCCCCAGTTGCGCCGGCGTATCGAAGGCGGAATCGGCCAGCCCAGCAACATAGCCCTGGGTTTCGAGTGGCAGTTCTACCGTCGAGGGAGCGCTATTGCCCTTACGCGCGGCAAACACCAGCCGCGCGGTCTCGCGCCGGCTGCCAATGGCATCGAATTTCTCAAAACCAAAACCAATCGGATCAATCAGCGTGTGGCAGCCCGCGCAGGAGGAATTCGACAGATGAACGGCAAGCCGCTGTTTGTTCGTCAGCGGCTTGGCCTCCGACAGCACCGGCAGGTTGGTATCAACTCCCGGAGGAGGGGGAGGAACATGCTGACAGAGGAGCTGTTCCCGCACAAAGAGACCGCGGGCGGTGGGACTGGTATCGTCCGGCTTGGCGGTAGAAGCAAGAAAGAGCGCCTGGCCCAGGATCCCCGCCCGTCCGGATTGAAGCGGGAACGCCACACGGGAGTATTCCAGCTCCGGGGCGGGCGCGCCGTAGATGGCCGCCAGATCGGAGGTCATGTAGCCGTGGGGATCGGTGAAAAGCTCCATGAAGCTGCGGTCCGACCAGGCGAGGTCGCCCACGAAGCGCCGGGCTTCCTCGGTCATGGCGACGGCGGCCTCGCGGCTGAACAAGGGAAAGCGCCGGCGTTCCTTCACCGCTCCAAGAATGCGGTCAAAACGAAGCCATTGAGCGGTGAACTCATCGATGTTGCCGCGGGCACGGTCATCGGCAAGAAGCCGCTGGGCATGGCGGAGCCGGGCCACTGGATCCTGCAATTCTCCTCGGCCCGCCGCGGCCAGCAAGGCATCGTCGGGGGCGCTCGCCCATAGCGTGAACGAGAGGCGGGAAGCGATGACGTAAGGCTCGAGGGCCGGTTCGTTTGCCGCTTCCAGGCGAAACAGAAACGCGGATGACTGCAACATGGCCTCGATCACAAGCGCGGAGCCCCCGGAGGCGAGCAGCGCCTGATAGCGCTTCAACTCCGTCGCCGTCAGTGGCCTCCGGAACAGGCGTAGACCGAAGTCGGCAACGAAGCGCGCGCTTGGCTTGGCCGGCACAATCCCGCGCCGCAAAGCGTTGCGCGCGACCTTTTCCGCCGCCGCCGAGTAGGCTTCCATCAGCAAGGGCGAAATCGATTGCGCCTGATACTGCGTTTTGAAGCCGTTGACAAAATCTTCGGGCGGGAAGCCGCTGGCGGGCTGAGAGGTATCGCCCAGCAGGTCGCGGACGATGTTGTTGTATTCCGCATGGGACAGGCGGCGAAGGTAAATCGGGGCTACTGCGTAGCCGGCGCCGGAGGCCTCGCGCGCACGGTAGCCCAAGGCCTCGACCCGCTCAGCCCCGGACAGGCGTGAAAGCGCAAGCACCCATCCGTGGAGCGCATGATCGCCCGGGGAATCGACGGCGATGCGAAGACCGCCCGCATGAGGCGACCGGCCCGTCGGCTTGCGCCAGAGTGGACTCCGAGACGGCTCGGCCGGCTCGATGAATTCCACCAGGGAGCGGCCGAAGGCTTCGATTTGCCGGGCACTCGCCGCGGCGGGAGGAAAATGCAGGCGGGTCGCCGAGGCGACCCCTTCCTCAGTATGACAGGCGCGGCAACCGGCCTTCTCAAGCACCGGATAAACGCGCGCGCCAAAGTCCTGCGCCGGAGCAAACAGGGCAGTAACAAGCAGCAAGGTGAAGCGCATGAATCTGCTAGTTTATCGAAGGCTGGTGGCGCAGCACGTGGCCCGGAGTAGCGCCCGTATGGCGGCCCGCTTCAAGCACGATCCGGCCATTGACGATGACATAGGGGATCCCGGCCGGATACTGGTGGGGTTGGTCGTAGGTCGCCCGGTCGGAGATCGTTTGGGGATCGAACAGCGTGATGTCGGCCCAGTGGCCTGGCTGCAGCAAACCGCGCCCGGCGAGACCAACCTTGGCGGCATTCATCGCGGTCATTTTATGCACTGCCTGCTCGAGGGTGAGGATCTTCTGTTCCCGGACATAGCGGCCGAGTATCCGGGGAAACGTGCCATACCAGCGCGGATGTGGATGATTGGCTCTCGCCGGACCATCCTTGGCAATCGCGGCCCCATCGGAGCCGATCGAAGTGTAGGGCTGGCGCAGGGCGAAGGTCATGTCGGGCTCAGAGTGATGAAAGAAAACACAAGGGACAGAACCCTCTTCGGCCAGCAGCACATCAAAGAGCACCTCGACCGGATCGCGCGGGGATTCCGCGGCGATCAACTCACTCATGCGCTTGCCAGTAAAGGCCTTGTAGCGCGCGCTCTTGAGCGAGACCAGCAGCATGCCGGCCCAGCCGCCGCCCGTGGCCGTGTAGTGGTTGTACCAGTTGGGCAGCCCTTCCAGGATCTCCTTGCGCATGCGAGAGCGCGCTTCGGGCTGCGCGAGCCGGACCAGCATTTGACGGTTGCCGCCGTCGTGAGCCCAGGGCGGAATGATGGCGCGGAGATTATTCTGCCCGGCCGTATACGGATAAACATTCGTGCGGATGTCGAGGCCTTCAGCCCGCGCGCGGTCAATCATCGCGATGACTTCCTTCATCTGTCCCCAGAAGCGTTGGTCGGCGATTTTCAGATGGATGATGTCGACCGGGATGCGCGCGCCGCGAGCGATCTCGATCGCCTCGGTGATGGAACGAAATACGCCGGCTCCCTCATCGCGGATGTGTGTGGAATAGATGCCGCCATGCTCCCGGGCGACTTTGGCTAGCTCGATCAGTTGCGCCGTCGTGATCAGGTTCGAGGGCGGCATCAGCAGAGAAGAAGATAACCCAAGCGCCCCCTGACGCATCGCCGTCGCCAGAGCCTGTTTCATGCGATCCAGTTCGGCCGGGCTGGCGGGCGTCAGACTGTTGCCCTTTACATGAATCCAAAGCTGCGTCTGCCCGACATAGGAGGCGATGTTCGTAGCAACGCCCTTGCGAGCGATAAAGTCGAAATACTCGCCCAGCGTCGACCATTCCCGAATGCCCGCCGGAAGAGGACCAGCCGAATTCCCTTCCCCGAGGACCATGGTGGTGACACCCTGACGGATCATGCTCTCGCAACGCGGGTCATCGATCAGGGTTTCATCGGAATGATTGTGTATGTCGATGAATCCGGGGGCCACAACGAGACCGCGGGCCGAGATGACGCGATCCGCGGTGGCTTTGGGCAGATCTCCTACAGCTGCGATGCGGCCCGAGCGGACCCCCAAATCCGCACGGCGGGCCGGGCCGCCTAACCCATCAACAACCAGGCCGCCGCGAATGAGCAGATCGAAGGGCTGAGCCAGAACCGTAAGAGGAAGCAGCGCGAGGAAAAGTCCCACGCGGTCAGTGTATCGCTCTACTTGCCGATACGCAGGCCAAAGATGAACTGCTGGACGCCAAATGCCTCGTACGAGTAAAGAGCCTGGCCGAGGGAGACATGACGCCATTCAACCAGCAGGCCGCTTGCGGCGCCAACCGGTACGCGCAAACGGGCCAGCGGCTGGTACATGCGGCTTGGCCGGCTGCCGGCCGACCGGAAGAACGTACCACCCAGCATGACCGACGATTTCCGAGGCAGGTTGAGGTCAACAGCCAGCGACCCGACATGAGCATTGTCCCGGTACAGACTCCGCTCGATGTCGTAGTAAATGGGAACAACCATGCCGATATCGCTCCGGATCGTGGCGCGCGTGTAATCGGCCATCCAGGCGAGCTTCTTGCTCGTGTATTGCCAGGTCAGATTGGATTGCTGGCTCGCGAAGTTCAGGTTCACCCCGGGGGTGGGATTGCGGTTATCGAGACGATGGAACCGGGCATTGAACTGCCAGCGCTCGCTCAGTTGATACCGGGCGCGAAGACGGACTTGCTCAAAGTTCCGCAGACTCGTTCGGAAATAAGTTTGTCCACCGCGGCCCACTTCGGTTTCACCATTGAGGATGAGCTTGGTCAGTGGACGGTAAATAAATCCGCCGATTGCCGAATGGCGATTGAGATAGCCCTGCTCAAGTGGGCCGCCGGGGGCCAATTCGGCCCGGCGCACCTGCGCGTCCCCCCAGAGATAGCGATGGCCGCCGAAGATCGTAAGCTTGTTGTGGACCTCGTGGAAAGCCTGCAACCGCTGCTCATGCTGATGCCAAATGAGGCGGTCCGTGAAGTTGAGCGGGCGCTGGGCGCGCCCATCGAGATTCACCGAAAGGGCGAGGCTGCCCGCGTTATGGGTTCGCTCCGTTTGTATCGAATCGATGATCCGAAGCCGGCGGTGTGGCCGGACTTCCAGCGTGACGGCGCCGGATACCCGGGGCTGATTGGCATAGCCGGTGGCCAGAGATTGCTGGCCATTCACGAAGCGGAGTGCATCCAGCCAGAACAGCGAGCCACGGGCGCTTTCATTGAAGCGAACTTTACTTCTTGGCTGTGAGAAGTAAAACTCAGTACTGATGTCGATCCAGTTGGCGGGTGTCAGCGTAAGGTCACCGGAGGAGTAAATGTGAGAACCGGTGACATCGTAGAGCCGGCTTGTGTCATCGAGGCTGAGCGTGCGGCCCAGATAAGGCAGGTCGCGATTGCCTGTGTTGCGAGTAGTGTTGAGCAGAGAGCTAGCATCGGCGAAGGTGGCGCCGCCCTGCTCGAGGTGAGCATGCACGAGGCCGCCTTCATAGCGCAGACCGCCGCGGAAAACGGTGTAGCCAAAATCGATCCGGTTGGCCCCCGGATAGCTGTTCTCGTCGAGCACTATCGGGCTGACCCCATGGCCGCGTCCGCTATTGTGGGCGATGCCAAAGAAAGGTTGCCATCTCTTTCCCGGCAGCAGGTCGAGGTCGAAATTCAGAAAGCGCTGCCGGGTATCCATCGAGCGCTGGTTCGTCGTGAAGGCCTCCGGCCCAAGACGGGCCAACTGGGGGCTGGCAAAACTGGGCAGCGCGTTGAAATAAGCCAGGTTGCGGTACTGGAACAAGGCTCGGTACACGGAGTTCTTTTCGGCATTGACCTGAAGTGTGTTGAGCGGATCGCCCCAGTTGGCGCCGTGGATCTTCAATTCATCCAGAATTTGCCGGGAAGGGGGCTTGTAGACGCTTTGAAACTGCAGCAGCTTGGGCCCTTCGCCGAGATTGACGACACTGCGGTAGGCATTAAGGCTGCCGTGCTGCCCGGCGAGAAAACGATAGCCGATGTCGGACCACATCCGCAGTGGGTTCTCCGCTGGGGGCTGGGCCGGTTCCGGATTCTGCGCCAGCAGCGGTACAACTGCCAGGAAACAGAATTTCATCGCAGCAAGTCCCGGTTGATGTGCGACCCATGCACCTTGACATGACAACTGGTGCAATTGCGATAAAGAGGCAGACGGAGATCATGAAATCCCGTAGCCACGGTGCCGAGAGTCCCGGTGCGGTTCGTAACGGCGGGCGTATTGGAATGGCACTCCAGGCAGAGGTTTGACACCTCGGCACGATTGAGCATGCGCGGGTTGGCACTGCCATGGCTTTCATGGCAGGCCGAGCAGCCCTCGATGCGCACAGGCGCGTGCTCAAAGGCAAAAGGCCCGCGTTTGTCGGCGTGGCACTTGAAGCAACCTGGCTCGGCATTCGTCGTGCGAGCGGTCGAATTGAGGCCAAAGGGCCGCGACGTCCCGTGGGGGTTATGACAGTCGACGCAGGACATCGCGCCCTGCGCAAGCGAGTGCGTGTGCGGCCGCTGAAAGTCCGCCCAAGCCCCCATATGGCAGGAAGAACACAGTTCATTCACACGGCTCTCACGCGAGACCGGCAAGCCGAGACGGGCCAATCCAGCCGGACGATTTCCGCCAAAGCCCCGGAAAAGCGGCGCCGCGGGGTCGCCGACCGAATGGTGCACCGAATGGCAGGACACGCAGGAAACCAGCACTTTGGCATGGCTGCCGCTGATGCGGCCGGCGTGCGTGGACTGGTTCTTGTGACAGGTAAGGCAACTGGCGTCCGCCTCGCGCGGGGAAGCCTTGACATGGTTGAGGATGAACTTGGCCTCGGCTGCTTCGCCGTGCTTGGCGCCCGGGCCATGGCAGCTTTCGCAACTTTGGCCCTTCCAACCCCGGCTGGCGTCGTTCTCAAGCGAACCGTGGCGTGATTTCAAGAAAGCCTTGCCCAGGTCTTCATGGCAAACAAGGCAGGCCTCTGAACCGGCGTAGCCTTCTTTTTCTCCGCGCTGTTTCCCCGGCGGGCCGGCCAGCAGACAAACCGGCCAGAGGAATAAGCAAAGCAGTACCCCGAAGCGCATGCTACCTCGCATGTACCCTGGCTACGGAGAACTCCGAGTTCGGGCCATGACACACTGTGCAACTCTCGCCCAACGGCGCCGTATTGAGCTGTGCGTGGGCCGCCGCGTCCCGTGACGTGTGGCAGCTGAGACAGGCGGCCGTGGCGGCGCCTGGATTCGTCAGAAACGCCCGTGGGTCGGTGATGCTCGATGGGCTTTGGCGCAACGGAATGTTCTGCGAAAGATTGACGTGACAAACCCCGCAATCGGCGGCGCTGGTGGAGAAGCCAACCTTGCTGAAGTCGTTCAGCGAGCCGCCGAATCCATAGAGAATATAGGGTCGGCCCTGTTCCCTGCCCGTATGAATGCGATGAATCATCGAGGCCATGCTGATTGATTCCGGCGGCCCGGCGGCCGCCGGACGCCGCGCCGCATCCGTCATCGCGCCGTTGTGGCAAACCACGCAGTGTTCTATCTGATTCCGGTTGCGGCCATGAGCCTCTATCTGGGTGTGGCATGCGTTACATTTGGCCGTTGTGACCACCGTCCTCCTCGGCTCCGGACGCGAACCATCGACGCTGAAATATGTGATCACATTCCTGAGCGCGTCACGAACGGTTGTCGGGATCCGTTGTGGACCCTCGAAGGTGACATTGCGATAGCCCTCGGCACTGACTGAATAAGTGCCCGCCGCGTCGGCAGGGATGGCCCGGGCAAAGCGATGCGTCGCCCAACCGCTCGGAGAAACCGGATCCATGCGAGCTGATTCAGACCAGTAGGCTTTGTAGTCCGGAGCGGGACCGGCCAGAACCAGCGAGAGCGATGTCATCTCCGAGGGGCTGAGTATCTTGCCCTCGCTGTCCTTCAAGCGATAAGTGACGGTAGGATTTTGCCCCGCTGCGGTGTCCCGCACCTCCAGCAGTTCGATGGATTGCCCCTTGAGGTTACGGCTGCGCTCGGGTACGACATGAGCCCCGGCAACGCTGATATCCCACTCACGCTCGCCCTGCGGGCGGTGGCATTGCGAGCAGCGCGAGTCGTCCGCCTGGGCAATGTGATTCTTGCCGGCGGCAAAGTCGATATCGTCGTGGCAACTGCCGCAGGCTTCCCGCGTGGGGTTGAACATCGCCGTTGCCTGCGAGGCCGCGTTGGGTCCAGTCTGCACGTGGCAAGCCTCACAATTGCGCGGGTTCGCCGGAAAGCCAATATCGGAGTAGTCATTCAGGGATTGAGCGTTGCCAATCAGCCGATAGGGCTTGCCGCCGCGGACGCTGGGCAGATCCTTGCCCATATGAATCTTGTGAGTCATCACGGTCATGTCGACCGTATTGCCGGTGTCGGGGTCGGTGGTCTGCGGACTGTGACAAAGCACGCACATCTCCATGCCACGCCGGGAACCGCCATGCGCCGACACAGTGACGTGACAAGAATTGCAGGGAGCCGTTTTGACCACATCGCGAAGTTGCGCAACTTCTCCACCGGCAGGCACGAAGTTGAACGTAGCACTGGCATAATTCGTGCCAAGATCGAAGGCGCTCAGATTGCGGCTCGAGTAAACGCCGAAGGTATGCGTGGCCTCGCGATCATGATTCGCGGGTGCCCGGGTGCGCAGAGTGTAGGTGTACTCGCCATTGCCATGGTCCGTCCACACGCCGCCGGTATCGGCTGCCGCCTGGGTCGCGGTCACGCGCGTGATCGGGCTGGTCTGCTGACGGGTTGTGTAGGAGACATAGTGCTTGCCGTCCCGCGGCAGATAGGCGGCAACCACGCTCATGTTCACCGGCCCGGGAGTAAAAACACCAAGGCGATCAAGTGGAACTCCCATCGGATCCGTGATCCCGACGCGAACGGCCATCGAGCCGTCAGGGTTGACCACGCCCCCCAGGATCTTTAGATCGAGGCCCGGACGCACGAAGTTGATCGTTTTTTCCTCAGCGTAGAAAGCTTTTTCCAATTCATTGTAGGTCTTTCTGCCAAGGCCGCTCAAGCCGAGAATGCCAAAGGCGCCGGCGATCAGGATCTTCTTCCCCATCGAATCATCCTCCCAATTCCTGAATGGCCTTCAAGTTTCTTTCTTCGACTCCCAGAACCTTATGACAGGCTTCGCAATCCTGCGTGATGGTCTTGCCGGGTGTGCTTGTGGATTTCAACTCCTCACCGTGACAACGGAAGCAGCCGGGTGAATCCGTGTGGCCGGTGTGCTGAGGATAACTGCCCCAGGCAATGTTCATCGCGGGAAACACGTTGCGCTGATACAGCGCGCTGAGAACCGCGCCAGCTTTCTTCAATTCAGCCTGCCGGCTCCAGTAGATGCCGGGCTGTTTCCGTTGATAGTAGCTCAAGAGTTTGGAAGAAATGCCCGCGTCAGCCGACGCGCCGGGATAATCCGCCTTGAGGGCCGCGAGAGCCGCCTTGCGAAACAGCGGCAGGGTCTGAGGCAACTCACCAGCGGCCATCAGCCGGTCGACCTCGCGTTCCGGGCTCACAAATTCATGAGCCGGACGATTGTGGCAGTCCAGACAATCCATCGCGCGAGAGAGAACCGCTTTGACTTTGCCGGCAGCGTAATCCGGGGCGGTGTAGGCCTCTGCCTTACCGCCGCGCGACCACTGGACCGCGAGAATCCGCTCCCGTTTCTGGTCGGCGGCTTGATACTCGATGCGAAGCCCCTGGCCCATGTGCGCACCGTGAATGCCCTTGCCTTCGGCGCCCCCCAACTTCAGCATCAACGCGGTCTCCAGCTTCCCGCCGTTGTCATCGAACGATGTGCGACGCCACAAGCGTTCTCCATAGTCATGGTTCCGCGAATGGCAATTCTCACAGGTCTCCGCGGCGGGCTTCAACTCATGCGGCGGCGAGGGAATCGGCCGGCTGTAGCCGCCGCTCACAATCAGCAAAAGCTGGCGCGTGCCATTCAGTTTGGCGCGGATCGCATTGCCGGCGCCTTCGCCAATATGACAATCGACGCACTTGACTTGAGCGTGCGAGCCGGCGCCAAAAGCAAGATGCTCAGGACCCATGACGTGACAGGCCGTGCCGCAAAAGTTATTGCTCTCCATGTACTGAACGGTTTCATAGGTCAGTGCGCCGCCAATAACGAGATTGGTCATCGTGGCGGCGGCGACGAAGACGAGAAAGCGCCGCACTTTCGGATCGTTGAGTTCGATCTTCTCCGGCAGATGCAGCGCGTGGCCGGGAGCCTGCTTGCGCCGCTGCCGGCTCATACCAGCCGGAATGAGCAGCAGTCCCGCGAAAAACGCCGCCGGCAGGGCGACGAATTGAAGGATGCCCAGATAACCGGACGCAGCACTCGCCCCGGTGAGGAAGATCCACAACACGGTTGCGGTCAGCACCAGAGCCAGACCCGCCCGGCTGATCCAGTTATCCGTTAAATAGAGAATGGGTAAGAGCCAGCGCTGCGTCAGCTTGCCCATTGCAACCTATTTCTTCAGTGTGCGCATGAAGGCGACAATGTTGTCGGCGTCCTTGGCCACCTGCGGCATCGCCTTCATTTTCCCGATGCCATCCACCGTTTCCTTTTTCAACTCCGCATCCGGCTTGGCTTGGACCGCTTTATCGCCCAGATGCCTCATTTCTACCTTCATCATCTTGGCGATGGCGGCAACGGGAGTCCCATCGGCCCCGTGGCATTTCTTGCAACTAACGTCATAAGCGGCCTTACCGGCGGCGGTATCGGCGGCACTCAACCAACTGAACGAGCCCAGGGCGAATGCCAAGATAAAGAGTTTCTTCATTGCGATCTCCTTTGTTGCAACTGGCTTGCCAAATCACATTCTCAAGCCAGAAACTCAATTCGGAGTAAGCGTCTGGGGCATAAGACCCAACGCTTGGGTGAGGACACGCAGGGCTCAACCGGTTATAGTTTGTTGGCTACAGGGATTGGCTTGAAACAGCGATTGCACCGCCGATAAGTGCGCCGGGAAAGCCGATCCGAACCAGAACCAAGGCGGCTTGTCACTCCGATTGCGATGACATTTGCCGCGGGCCCGGACGCTGGGCATGGACCTTTTGCCTGCCGCGGGGCGAATCGACGGGAGCGAATCGCGTAAAAACTCAGGTTGCTTCCGGATTGGGAAATCGGCCAAGAGGCAGATTCCAGCGGAGCGAGAACAACCGTTTCGGGCCAAGCGGCTCGAATTGACTGGGAGTTGCGAACCGAGTTGTCGCCTTCCTTTTCGTGGCTATTGCAGAGGGATCGGGCGTTGTAGCGCTATCGTGGGCGAGGCGGAGTATCGAGACAGGGGGTGTGAGGTGGAAGGCCCATTCGCTTTTTCTGCTTACCGCCGGGGCTCCTGAACCTCACGCAACCCATTTTTACGCCCGTCCCTCACCACGACAAATTGCGGTCAACTAACAGCGGCCGCGCGACCGGAATGGGCAAAAGAATCGAGACTTTGCCGGTCCGCGGAATTGTGACGGCGGAAGGAATCGGAATTCGAAGCTGAAACAGTGTTTGACCTCGAGGCCCCGGGAGTGGAAGAATCACGGGAGTGCTTAGGCGCACAGGTCCTGATGGGACAAAAGAAGCCGCCGGATTGTCTGGCGATCGGTGGACGGTGCACAACACAGTATCCGCCGGGCGTACCAGGCGTCTCGATCAAGGGCGCCAGCTCGGCTTGCTTTCCGTACAGGAGTCATCTCGTCGAGATCGCCACGCCTGCATCTTGAACAGGAGAGGTCATGATCAAACTGAATTCGACGCTCGGCGGAATGCCGCTGGAGTTGAAGAGCCGCTATGCGAACTATGTGGCGGGGGAGTGGATGGCTCCGCTGTCGCAGAATTATTTTGAAAACATTTCACCCATAAACGGCAAAGTGTTGTGCGAAATTCCCCGATCTGACGCGAGGGATATCGAACGGGCGCTCGATGCGGCCCACGCCGCCCGCCGCGATTGGGGCCGGACTCCCGTGGCGCGACGGGCCAGAATTCTCGAGCAAATCGCCGAGCGCATGGAGAAGAATCTGGACCTGCTCGCCACCGTCGAAACCTGGGATAACGGCAAGCCGATCCGCGAGACCAAGGCTGCGGATCTTCCGCTGGCCATCGATCACTTCCGGTACTTCGCAGGCGCGATTCGAGCCCAGGAAGGCTCGATTGCCGAGATCGATTCGACCACGGTCGCCTATCACTACCACGAGCCCTTGGGCGTTGTGGGACAAATTATTCCCTGGAATTTTCCACTTCTGATGGCCACCTGGAAGTTGGCTCCAGCCCTGGCGGCGGGCAATTGCGTCGTCATCAAGCCTGCCGAGCAGACGCCGCTTTCGATACTGGTCTGGCTCGAGTTGATCGGAGATCTGCTTCCTCCTGGAGTGCTGAATGTGATCAACGGCTTCGGGCTCGAGGCAGGCAAGCCGCTGGCATCCAGTTCGCGCGTTGCCAAGATCGCCTTCACCGGAGAGACAACCACCGGACGGCTGATCATGCAATACGCCTCGCAAAACCTAATTCCAGTCACCCTCGAGCTTGGCGGCAAAAGTCCCAATATCTTCTTTGAAGACGTCATGGCCAAGGACGACGCATTTCTCGACAAAGCGATTGAAGGTTTTGTTTTGTTCGCACTGAACCAGGGCGAGGTCTGTACCTGCCCCTCGCGTGCGATCATCCATGAGTCGATCTACGACCAGTTCCTGGAGCGAGTGATGCCCCGCGTCAAGGCAATCCGGCAGGGCAATCCGCTCGACCCGGCCACGATGCTGGGGGCTCAGGCATCGAGCGAGCAGTTGGAAAAAATTCTCTCCTATATCGATATCGGCAAGCAGGAAGGTGCCAAGGTGCTTACCGGAGGCGGCCGGGCGATGATGGAAGGCGAAATGGCCGGCGGTTATTATGTGGAGCCCACCGTCTTTGAAGGCCACAATAAGATGAGAATCTTCCAGGAAGAGATCTTCGGACCCGTGGTGAGCGTTACAAAGTTCAAGGACGAAGAAGAAGCGCTACAAATCGCCAACGATACCCTGTACGGCTTAGGCGCCGGCGTGTGGACGCGCGACATGAATCGCGCCTACCAGTTCGGCCGCGAAATTCAGGCTGGGCGGGTATGGACCAACTGCTACCACCTCTATCCCGCTCACGCGGCCTTTGGCGGTTATAAGCAGTCCGGCGTCGGCCGCGAAACTCACCTGATGATGCTCAATCACTACCAGCAGACCAAAAATCAGTTAGTCAGCTACAGTCCGAATGCCTTGGGATTTTTCTAAAGCAATGGAGATTCCCGCACAAGTGCTGGCAACCACCGCGGCGCTTGAGTTGATGAAAAAACTCGAGGCCAAACACGGGCCGCTCATGTTTCACCAGTCGGGGGGCTGCTGCGATGGCAGCTCCCCAATGTGCTATCCCAAGGGCGAGTTTCTCGTTGGAGAAAGCGACGTGCTCTTGGGTGAAATTGGCGGCACGGAGTTTTACATGAGCAAGAGCCAGTTTGAATACTGGAAGCACACGCAATTGACGGTCGATGTCGTGCCCGGCCGGGGCGGCATGTTCTCATTGGAAGGGCCAGAGGGGCTTCGCTTTCTGATCCGTTCGCGGCTGTTCACCGAGGAGGAGATTGACGTCCTGCGTCAAGCCGGCCGCCTTTAGCGCCCTCCCCTCCGGTGCTTAAAGATTTCGGCTGTTCTGCTTCGGGCAAAGTCGGATCCACTTGTTAGATTAGGGAGTAATGAGACAGCTCTGCCATGTTTCGTTTCTCACCCTAGCCTGCGTCGGGTTGATATGGGGACAAAGCCAACAGGAGGCGCTACAAAGGATCGCTGAACTCGAGGCGCGGCTCGCGCGTGCCGAAGCTCTAATCGAGCAGCTAATGGCGCGCACGGCGGCGCCAGCTACGGTGGTTGAAGAGATGAGAGCAAAGCCCGCCATCGAGGCCAGACCCGAAGTCCTGGCTTCTCAGACACCGCCAGCCCGTCAAACCTTGCCGCAGGAGCTGCTTCCGAACCTCGGGTTGATCGGGGCGATCGCGAGTTTCAGTTCCGGTGTGAACAGTGGACCCTATGCGACGGGTCGAGGCAGTTTCCTCGGCGGAAGCGTTGCCCTGCCGCTGATGCGCGCTCCCGGTGGCCAGTTGCTCTATGAGTTTTCCGCCGGACTCACACGCTCCTCCGGCGACCTCCGCGTACGCTCCAATGTGGCGCAGGTGGCGAACCTCGCGGTCCTCGGCGCCTCGGGCTTAAATGATGCTCTTCTTGGCACCGGCGCCGCCCCTTTCCCCGTCGATGTCGATACCCACTCCCGGGTCGATTTGCTCCAGGTATTGCCTTTCGGTCTGCGATATCAGGCCCGCGGGCTCGAACGTTGGCAGCTCCGCCCCTACCTGGTGGCGGGCTTAGGGCTCTATGTAACGCTCTCTACTCAGACGACTCTGACGGGGCTCCGCTCGAACGCCACCCTGCCTCCGGAATTGACGCGGGCCTTGAACGGTCTGTTCGGAACCGGAGCTCCCTTTGGAGGTGCGCTCATTGGCGGACAAATCACCGCCGCGCGCGAGCTGACGAACCTTGGTCTGCCCTCGGGTCAGGGAGGGCTGACACCCGGATTGCAAACCGGAGCAGGCATCGAGTTGAGGCTTCGATCCCGCTTCTCACTCGGCGCCGACATCCGGTGGAACCGTTTAGGGAATGGCGTCAACTTCCTTACCGTCGCCCCGAGAAGCAGCTTCCACTTCTAAAGGGCCCCGAACAGCAGCTTACGTCCTCGCGCGACGACGCTGCCACCTTGCGGCTCGTCGGTAATGGCGAACCCAGTCGCATCTTTCAATGCGGCGCTCGGCGGGCTTTGCAAATACCCACGTCCTTGCGAGTCGAGCTTCATCAATCCGCCGCTGACGATCGATGGCGACCCTTTGCGCAATATCCAGAGTTGATAGCACTTTTCGGTCGTGAGCCTCGGCAAATCGTGGGCCAGCACAAGCAGGCCGCCCTCTTTCGAGTACAATGCGCGGGCACCACTACGCCCCGCTGCCGGATCGACGCCAGCCAGTTCGACCTGACGCATTCCTGACGATTCAATCGTACGGAAGGCCAAGCGATAATCGTTGATGAGCTGGCGCTGCGACTGCGTTTCCGATTCGAGCGCCTCCATGCGTGCTTTTAGCAGAATACTTTGCCGTTCGGCATTCTGCGCCTCTGCCAGTAGGCGACGACTTGAATCAAGTTCGGACTCCAGATCGCGTACCCGCGCCCGAAAAATATTCAGCTGCTTCTCTAACTCGGGGTCGGTAGCGGAAACGGTTTGGGGAGCGGGAGCGGGTTGTTTTAGCCGACGTTCTGCCTCCTCCAGGCGGGCCGTTAGCTCGGCCAGATGGGGATCGGACCCAGGCACCTTTGGGGTGGTGAGTTGGGATTCCAGTTCCGCAATGCGTGCCCGGAGTTGAGGATTGGGGTCGAAGCTTTTCTCAATGATGCGTGTTTGCGCGGGGCCCTGCATGGCTGGCGGGGCTGAAGCTTGATTTGTGATGGGTTGCCGCCATAAAGTACCCAGCCAAAAGGCGAGGGGAACAGAGGCGGCTACGAGCAGCCATTGCCATACGGGGCGGCGGAAATGAATTGGCAACGGAACGACTTGGGGCTTGGGAACCGCTTGAACGTAGCGGGCAAGACGATCTTCCACGATCTGGCTTGGCGCCTGGCCCGGCAGAACTGCTGCCATAGCGAGGCAAGCGCTTGAGGCTTCTTCGTAAAGAGCAAAGCACGCTTGGCAATTATTACTCAGATGGGTGAGAAGACGGGCCGCTTCTTCCTCCGGAAGTGCGCCCAAGGCAAGAGAATCCCAATCCGCTGTTCTAAATTCACAGTGTAAATTCATTTTGACTACGCCAAGCCGAGGTGGAATGCGTGCTTCATCTTTTCCATTCCCAATCGAATCCGAGTCTTGATGGTCCCCAGCGACTCACCAAGTTGCTCAGCGAGTTCTGGGTGAGTCAGTCCTTCATAATAGGACAACTCAAGGACAGTCTTTTGTTCGGCGGGAAGCGTGTCGAGCACCTGCCGTAGAGACTGCACTGTCGCCGGATCGAGCGAGGGATTCATCGCCGGCACGGGATCCAATTGGTCAATCCCGTCAGGGTATACGTGATGAGCGGCCCTTCGAGATTCTTTTCGCTTATGATCCAGCGAAAGATTTCTGGCAACCGTCAGAAGCCAAGCCAAAAGTTGGCCTTTTGCCGGGTCAAATTTCTCGTGATAGTCCCAAAGCCGCTGAAAAACATCCTGAAGTACTTCCTCGGCCAAAGGGCGATTTTTGAGAATGCGCAGGATTAGGGCAAACACCCGTAAACGGTAGCGCCGGTAAACAAGCAGAAGCGCTTCGCCGTCGCGACGGCGAATGCGCGAAACGAGGTGTTCATCGCTATCAAGACCGACACTCTGTACCAGCAAATCTTCTCGCATTAACCGATGGGATTATGGATTGATCAGTGCAGATGTAGAGAATGTTCTTGCGATTCATTGTGAATGGCCCATTTTGCATTCAGCGTGAACTGCCTTGACCGCGCGCTCGAGGCCATCTCGGCGCACAACGATAGAAATTGTCAGCTCACTCGATCCCTGCGCGATTGCAATGATGTTGACTTGTTCCGCGGAAATGGCGGTAAACACACGGCCAGCCAGACCGGGATGGCCGGCCATGCCCTCGCCCACTACAGCCAGTAGTCCCACGTTGTCATTCACCTCAACCGGATGCACGTATTCATGGGCGAGTTCGAGTGCTAGCTCCGCCTTGAGCGAATCAAGTGCCGCATCCACTTCGTCTTTGCGAATCAGAAAGCAGAAGCTCTGCCGGTAAGAGGAACTGGTAAAGGCCAGGACCTCGATATTGGCCCGCCCGAGTGATTCCAGCACGCGCCCCATCAGCATGGTGCCCTGAATGGCCGGGCTCGCCGGTTCGATGGAAATCAATGCGACATTGGCCATCGAGGTGACCGCCCGCGGACCAACCCCCTCGGCATGGGGAACGATCTTGGTGCCCGGCGCGGCGAGATTGAAACTGTTCTTGCTCCACACTGGAATTCCCTTTTCAACCAGCGGGGCAATCGTGCGCGGGTGGAGAACCTTGGCGCCGTTGTAGGCAAGCTCAGCCGCTTCCCGGTAAGTCACAATGTCGAGTACAGCCGCATCGGGGACTAATCGTGGATCGGCGCTCATGATTCCGTCCACATCAGTCCAGATCCACAGTTCGCGGGCGTTGAGCGCTGAGGCCAGAATGGAGGCGCTGAAGTCACTGCCTCCCCGCCCAAGAGTAGTTGGCTTGTTGTCGACCGTGGCGCCATTAAAGCCGGTGACAACAGGGATCATCCCGGCTCCCATCCTCGGAAGGAGAAGCTTTGCTGCCTTTTCGCTGGTCAGATCCATTCGTGGCGAGGCATTGCCAAAGACTGAATCGGTCACAACGACATCACGGGCGTTGATGGCAATTGCGGCGATCCCCGAGGACTCCAGACAGGCGGCCATCAGAGCCGCCGACAGGCGCTCCCCGATAGCCAGGGCTTCATCGACGCTGCGCGGCGGGCGCTCGGCGAGCATCAGAATCCCGCTCGAGATACGCTCAAACTCCTCAATCAATCCGCGAATCGTCGCCAGTACCCGCTCTTGCCGGTCCGGCGGCAATAGTTCCCGGCAAGTCTCGACGTGCCGCGCCTCAATGATTCGTATGTTCTCCTTGACGCCTTCCTGGTCCCCTTCCTCGGCCGCGCGGAGTGTGGACAGAAGCAAGTCCGTGATCTTGCTCATCGCCGAGACAACAATCGTGACTTTGCTGTGTTTTCGAGCATCGGCACAGATTTGCGCCGCGATGCACATGCGGTCCGCCGAGCCCATTGAGGTACCGCCAAATTTCATGACGAGAATGTCGTTCAAGTCGAGGAGTTCCTTTCAATCACTTTGAGCAGAGCCGCTTCCACCTCGGCCGGGGTCAGGTCGGACGAGTCGATGTACGCGGCCCCAGGCGCTCGCACCAGCGGCGAACTGGCCCGCGTCCGGTCGCGGTGGTCACGTTCTTCAATCTCCCGCCGCAATGACTCCAGATCCACCGCTAGCCCCGCCGCCTCCAGGTCGGCGGCCCGCCTCCGCACCCGCGTCTCCGAGGAGGCATCCAAATAAATCTTTACTTCCGCATCTGGAAAAACCACCGAACCAATGTCTCGGCCCTCCATCACTACGCTCTGGTGCTCGGCGATTCGCCGCTGCAAATCCACCATCGCCGCTCGAACTCCTTGGATAACAGCAACTTTGCTGGCCGCACTTGAGATTTCAGGACAGCGGATCGCCGCCGTAACGTCTTCTCCGTTGAGCAACACCGTGCGCTGCCCAGCAACGAATTCAATCCTGACTTCGCGGGCTAAACGTTCCAAAGCCCCGATATCCGTCAGAGGAATCCCGGCTCGCAAAGCCGCTAGCGCCACCGCCCGATACATCGCCCCCGTGTCGATATAGATCGCGTTTACCCGTGTGGCTAGACTGCGCGCGATCGTGCTCTTCCCTGCCCCTGCAGGACCATCAATGGCAATAATACGACTAGCGAACGCCATTATTGCAAATTATAGCTTAGCGAGAGCGGTGTTTCTCCGGCGGAGCCCCTCCAATGAGGTGATTGGATGATTCTTTCAATCACCTCCAGGTTCGCTGAGCGATGCAAGACCGGATCCGGGTGGACCACGGCGATCGGGTTTTGCTCACACACCCGCGGACCATTGGCTTTCGAGCGGAAGACGATCGACGGATCTTTGATTAGCCCCAACTCGTCTAGTCGGCGCCTCCAGTATTCCCAGGCAAGCAGGGACTCGACCTGCGAACAGCATTTTGGCTCGGTCTGATCAGCACAAGAAAAACGTGGCGCTCAAAATGGTCTATGCCAATAGCATTGCGGATTTGAATCAGGCGTTCCATAAGAATCCTTTAAGATCAAACTATGAAGAAAACTATTGCGACCCTGGCGCTGGCGACGGCGATGCTGCTGGCAGCGAACAAGGCAGTAGATGACGCCAAGGCGTTGATAAAGGAAAAAAGGTACGATGAAGCCGTGGCGGTATTGGAACCTGCCCTCAAAGCCAAACCAACCGACGCCATCATCAAAAAGGCAATGGCGGAAGCTCTGATGGGCCAGGGCGACAGCTACATGTATAACGATAAGCTGCCGCCGTTCCGCAAGTATCCCACAGCGCTCAGAAGCTATCGCCGCGTGCTGGAAGTGGACAAGACAAACCAAAAAGCCAAAGATAACATTGCCATGATCGAGGGGATCTATAAGTCGATGGGGCGGCCCGTTCCGCAGTAAACTCTTCAATTCGCGAGCGGGGTGACAAACTCAAACCACCCATCCATCATTTCATCGATGGTATTGTCACCCCAGCGGATTACTTGACTTGGGTCGAGATTGTAACGGTTGTTTGCCGAGTTGTCAAAGGTGGCGGTCAGACGGATCCGCGCGCCCTTGGGGATGCGCACGGGTGTCGCGTTCAGATACTTGATCTGCCACTCGAAATCATAGCGGGGAATGTTGAGCAGGATTGCGGTGCTTCCATCCGGATAAATCGCTTCAAACTTCATGCTGCGCCCGCGATAATGCATGTGCGCCAGATAAGTGAGCACATCAGCATCCTCGTTGAAGGTATAGCAGGCTGTGACAACGTGGTTCTGGGCCTGAGCCGGAATGCGAAACGCCGTGTTGTGAAGGTCAATGCGACGCAGTTCCTGACGCACCGGAACCTTCGCAAAGCGCAGACCCACACTCGTCGTATCCTTCTCCTCTTGATTGGCCGATTTCGAATAGTGAATGGTGAACTTCAGGCGCGCCCCGGCCGGAATGCGCTTGGCAATACCCGCAGGCCAGGTCTCGGGAGCCTTGCCCGGGACAAAACTCGACAGCATCGCGCCGAGTTCCGATGTCACGACACCCGGCCAGCGCCCCCCGTCGGGATGAGAACACCCATCATCGATCACCGGCGCGTCAGCTTTCGTCATCACACGCGTGCCTTGACGATAGGTGTAGCTCACTCGCTTCGGACCTGTCTCGCGAGGCGCGGCTGGCGTGGGGTTCGCGATCCACACATGGGCATGATGGACCACCTTACGATTACCGGGTCGGATCTCAACCGCATCCACCCAAACATCCTCCAGGAAATTGGTATCGACGAAGAAAGTTTGCTGTTCATCCTGTCCGGAACTGCCAAGAGTGAATTCGGGAATGCTGAAGATCGCATCCGGCTTGCCGATTTGCCAGCCTTCGAAAAACGACGGCAGTGCTGGCGTCAGCTTCGGATCCCCTTCCGGCGCACCGCCCTTGGCCCAGGCAACGATCGCTTCCACTTCCGCGTCGCTTAAGCCGCGAGTCATTCCGGAATTTGCCGTAGTGCGGGTCGGCATGCCACGGAGGCATCGTTCTCGTCTGAACCGCGGCCAGAATCGCCCGGCTCCAGGGACGAATCTCCTTGTACGAGGTGAAGGCCATGGGGCCGATCTCCCCCGGACGGTGACAACCCGTACAGTGCTTAAAAAGGATGGGAGCGATCTCGCGCGAGAAAGTCGGCGCGGTCTGCCCCGGCAGGGATAGTCCGAGGATGCTCAGCGCCAACACGATTCTCATGCTTTGATCTTATCTCCGCCAATCCGCGCTGCACTTGCGGATCCCGGCGCGCTTCCACTTCATCGCCCGCCTCCACACCCAGAGTTAGATTGACGATTTCCTGCTCCAGCCGGTTCTGCACCCAGTCCCGATCCACGCTCCACTCCGCGAGGCTTGGCAGAATGTTCTTCTCCGACAACCAGCGCTGGTAAAGATCGAGGACCATCCGCGGGAGACGAAACCCGGCCGCCGGCTTGGGGTTCGTGCGCAGCCACTCAGTGGCATAAGCGGTGATCAGGCCATTGCCATCAAGAAAAGCCCGCAGCCGCGTCGGACGCTCCGGATATTCCTCTACATCCGGCTGCACCCCCGCTTTGGCGCTATTCAGCGTCGGGTCAATCTGAGAATCGGCCAATCGGCGCTGAATCGACCTGCCGTTCGGAGTGTAGTAGTAAGCCGTCGTCAGCGCCAAGCCATTGCCGCCCATCACCGGAAAGACACTTTGCACCAAACCCTTCCCATAACTCGGCAGACCGATGACCGTGGCCCGCTTGTGCTCCTGCAGCGCCGCCGACACCACCTCGGAGCCGCTGGCGGATTTCTCATTGATCAGAATCGCCAGCGGAAACGAATACGGCTCCATTCCGGAGGGAACATCGAGGTTCTGGTCCTTCTTGTTCCGGCCCCGCACGCTCGTGATGCGCGTGCCCGCCGGCAGAAACAGTGAAGCCGTCTCGAGAGCACTCGCAAACACGCCCCCAGGGTTATTTCGCAAATCCAATACGAGCCCCTTCAGCGCTTGCCCCCCGAGCCGATCGATCGCGTTGCGAAGATCACGCCCGGTCTTTTCCTCAAAGCTCGATACGCGGATGTAAGCAAAGCCCGCCTCGAGAAAAAACGCGCGCTCAACCGTAGGGGCGTTCAAGGTAGCCGGGGAAAGCACGAATTCGAGAGGGCGGGGAAAGTTCTGGCGGCGCACCGCCAGCAGTGCGTCCTTTTGCCGCGTATAGTTCAGATACTCCACCATCTGATCCATATCGAAGCGCGATAGGGCCACATTATTGATGGCAATGATCTCATCGCCCGGTTGCAGTCCCGCGCGTTCGCTCGGGCTGGCGGGCATCGTTTGCAACACGATCACCCGGCCCGGCAACACGCTCACTATCGAGCCAAATCCCTTGCGCGTCGACGTCTCCATTTCCCGAAGCTGCTCAAACTGATCCTTATTGAAGAAAACGGAATGAGGATCGAGCCGCCGCATCATCGCCGGCAAGACCCCGCCCTCAAACGACGCCTTGAAGTCGATAGCGTCGGCGGCCTCACGCTCCACCAGCGACACCACGTCCACAAAACGGCGGACGTGCTCCGCCAAACCCGACGGATCGTCCTGCGCCAGGACCGGCTGGAGGGCGGCAATGAGGATCAGACTGCGCATGGTCAGCGGCGGAATTGCGTAGCTTTGCGGCGAGCGTGCCGGGCCAGGGCCAGATCAATCAACCGCGTGAGCAGATCAGAATAAGCAATGCCGGAGTGTTCCCACATTTTCGGATACATGCTGATCGAAGTGAATCCCGGTAGCGTATTCACTTCATTGACGTAGAACTGTCCCGATGCCGTTTCAAAAAGAAAGTCTACCCGCGCCATCCCTTCGCAATCGAGTGCTCGCACCGCATCGATCGCCAATTGGCGAATTCGCGCCGTTTGCTCCCGCTCCAATTGCGCCGGCATCTCGATGCGCGTCGTCCCGAGAATGTACTTCGCCTCGTAATCATAGAATTCCCGCTCCGGGAGAATCTCGCAGGGAAAAGAAGAAGCCAGGTATTCATTGCCCAAAACGCTGCACTCAAACTCACGACCCGAAACAGCCCGCTCGATAATGATCTTCGTATCGTAACGGGCGGCCTCTTCAAGGGCTTCACCAAGCGCTTGTACCGTTTTCGCTTTATTGATCCCAACCGACGAGCCGAGATTGGCCGGCTTGACGAATACCGGCAGGCCCAGCCGCTCGATGATGGCCGCCGGGTTCAACTCGCCACGGCGCTGCACCAGGAAGTCGACAATCGGAACCCCGGCATCGCGCAAAACCCGTTTGGTCAGTTCCTTGTCCATCGCCACGGCGCTGCCCAGAACCCCAGGCCCGACATAAGCGAGATCGGCGAGTTCAAAAAGACCCTGCATCGTGCCATCCTCGCCAAAGGTGCCGTGGGTAATGGGAAACACGACATCAATCCCCGGATTCGCGCCGGGTTCAGGCAGGATCGGCGACGGAGACCACTTGCCGTCAGGGGAGACGAAGTAGCGCGCGGCAGTGAAGCGGGCAGCGTCAAGATAACCAATGATCGATTCGGCCGAACGCAGGCTGACTTCGTGTTCGCCGGAACGGCCGCCGTACACAACTGCAACATTGAGCATTGACATTAGGCGAGAATCCTTTTTCCCATCGCCGAGGCAATGAGTTCGACGGCGAGCAGAGCGGTGCGATTCGCGGTATCAAGGATGGGGTTCACTTCCACCACTTCGAGTGACCGGAGCAGGCCCGAATCACTCATCATTTCCATAGCTAGATGAGCTTCACGATAAGTCAGGCCACCGCGGACGGGCGTGCCAACTCCCGGTGCATCATCGGGGTCGACACTGTCCATGTCAAAGCTGAGATGAATGCCCAACGTACCGCTGCCCGCATACTCGATCGCCCGCGACATCACCGTCCGCATACCGAGTTCGTCAACTTCGCGCATCGTAAACACATGCACCCCAGAGGAGGTGACAATCGCGCTTTCCAGCTCATCCACATCCCGGATCCCGATCAAAACCGTGTTGCCCGGCCGCACCTTCGGCGCGTACCCCAGCAGATGCGTCAACTCCTGTGGCCCCATGCCCAGCGTTGCCGCCAGCGGCATGCCGTGCACGTTACCAGAAGGACTCGTAGCCGGAGTGTTCATGTCCGCGTGCGCATCGATCCAGATCAGCCCGATCTGCTGCTTCGTCTTCCGGTAGTGCCGCGCAAGCCCCGCGATCGTCCCGGCCGCGATCGAATGATCTCCGCCCAAAACCAACGGAAACTGCCCATTGCTAGCGGCTCGCTCCACCAGTCGCGCCAGCCGGGCGCAACTGGCGGCAATCTCCGGCAAGAATCGGGCCGAAGAAGGCTTGGCGCCGATCGATTCCGGTTGCACCACATCGATATTGCCTAAATCCTCCAGCTCATAGCCGAGCGTGGCAAGACGCGCATGCAAACTCGCCGCGCGCACCGCCGACGGCCCCATATCGACCCCGCGCCGGCCCGCGCCAAGATCCATCGGCGCGCCTATGATAGCAACCTTCCGCATGGGCGCCTACGGACGAGTCCTGTACAGCATCCGCGGATAGGCAATCGCCTCTCGCAGATGGTCGAGGCCGCACATCCAGGAAACAGTCCGCTCAATCCCCATGCCGAAGCCACCATGCGGTACCGCGCCAAACTTGCGCAGATCCACATACCATTCAAACGCTTCCCGCGGCAGCTTGTGTTCCTCCAACCGCTTCAGCAACAGGTTGAGGTCGTGAATGCGCTGTCCGCCGCCGATGATTTCCCCGTAGCCTTCCGGCGCGATCAAATCCACGCCCAAGGCAAGTTCCGGCCGATCCGCGTCGGGCTCAAAGTAGAACGCCTTGATTTCGGTCGGATACCGGTCCACCATCACCGGGCGGTCATAGCCTTCCGTCAGCAAAGTCTCATCCGTATTCCCAAAGTCCGTTCCCCATTCGATCGTGCTTCCCTTGCCCTGCAGGATCTTCACCGCCTCGTCATAGCTCATCCGCGGGAAGGGTCCTTTGACGGTCTCGAGCTTGCTCGTGTCGCGCTCGAGAATTTTCAGTTCCTCCCGGCGCCGGTCGAGCACGCGAGCTACGATCGAACACACCAGCCCCTCAGCCAATTCCTTCACATCCTCGAGCGTGGCATATGCCATCTCGGGCTCCACCATCCAGAACTCAGTCAAGTGGCGGCGGGTCTTCGATTTTTCCGCGCGGAACGTCGGCCCGAAACAGTAAACCTTACCGAGCGCCATTGCGTTGGCCTCGTTGTAAAGTTGACCGGACTGCGTTAGATAAACTTTCTCATCCTCGAAGTAGTCGACCTCGAACAGCGTGGAGGTGCCCTCACAGGCCGCGGGGGTAAAGATCGGACAATCGACCAGCGTGAATCCGTTGTCATCAAAGAAATCGCGTACCGCCCGGATCACCTCATGGCGGATTCGCGCAATGGCAAACTGGCGTTTCGAACGCAGCCAAAGATGGCGCCGGTCCATCAGAAAGTCAATGCCATGCTCCTTCGGCGTGATCGGATAGGGGTCCTCCTCGGGGATGCGCTGATGGATTGTGACTTCCTGTACATCCAACTCGTATCCACCGGGCGCCCGGGATTCGGCACGGACCTTGCCCGTTACCGTAAGCGAAGACTCCTGCGTCAGTTCGCGAAGCGCTTCAAAAGTGGATTCGGGCAGTTCGGCCTTCACCGCCACACACTGCAGAAAGCCGGTACCATCACGCAGGATGGGAAACGCGATCTTGCCACTCCGGCGCAAGTTATACAGCCAGCCGGAAAGTCGCACGGTCTGGCCATCGTAATGGCCAATCGATTTGATGGAAACGCGAGGGCAGTCGTTCATTCAGATTCCTCTTCCTGCCAGGGCTCGATGTCTTCGAGACGGCGGAAAACTTCAGCGGCCGATTCAATGGCCTTGGGTATATCGGGGTGCTCGCGCAGCTCGAGCAGCAAGGGATATTGTTCCGATCGGGAACGCAGCAGATTCATTGTCTTGCTCCAGTTGACGGTTGCATCGGCGGCAAGAAAGGGAAAGCGATGATTGTCGTTCGTTCCGTCGTTGTCGTGCACATGGGTCGAGCGCACGCGCTCCTTCATCGCGTCCCACTCGTTTTCGATGCCACCCATGATGTGGGCATGGCCCGTATCAAAACAAAAATCATTCCTGAGATGAGTCATCTCGATAAAGCCCCTCAGCCGCTCGCCGCTTGAGAACGCATTCGGAATGTTTTCCAGCAGAATGTCCACTCCCCGCTGGCGCGCGAACAGATTCAATTCCTCAAGCGCCGTAAACGCTGCATCCCACTTACGGAGATTGAAGGCTTCCCCGCCCACTCCAAGATGTTGGATCGCAAAACGGAAAGGAATGACCTCGGCAACCTCGAGCGCGCGCTTGATCTCATCCACCATCTCCTGCCGCCGCGGCCGCGACAGTTCCGTGAGCGTGATCACGGCATTGGGGCTGGACCGTCCCCACTGATCGTCGCTGTACATCGGCATGTGCAGGGAGTGGAGTGTGAGCCGGGCATCGCGAAACCAGTGGCCCAGTTCCTGGATCTGGGCTTTGTTCCGATAATCAAGGTGCTGGCGCGCGCAGAAAATTTCAACCGCGGGAATCCCCGCTTCCCAGATCCGGTCAAGCCAGACTGTCGTCAGCCGGTGCTGCACGCAGATGTGTGTGGAAAGAACATGTTCCATTTTGTCGGTTTGCCTAGTAACCGGCTGCTTTGCCGTTGGTGCGGCCATCGGGAGCACCCTGAAGCCATTGGTCTTCCACTAGAATGCCATGCACGTTGGCGACGCTGGCAATACCAGTCTGCACCTTGTGCCCCATACGCTCAAGAATTGCCACCGTGTCCGGACTCCAGCCGCGTTCCAGGTAAAGCGTATCCGGTTTCCACTGGTGATGCAGCCGCGGAGTATCGATCGCGTCCTGCATGTTGAGTTTGAAGTCGAGCACATGCAGAATCGCCTGCATGACACCGGTAATGATGCGCGTGCCCCCGGGCGCCCCCACAACCATCAGCAGCTTGCCGTTCCTCGTCACGATCGTGGGCGTCATGCTCGACAGCATACGCTTGTTGGGCGCGATCGCGTTCGCCTCCCCCCCGATGGCGCCGAACATGTTGGGCGTCCCCGGCTTGGCGGAGAAATCATCCATTTCGTTGTTCAGCAGAAATCCAAGCCTCGGCACGGTGACCCCACAACCGTAGCCCCCATTCAGCGTGTAGGTCAGCGACACAGCGTTTCCCTGCCCATCCACGATCGACAGATGCGTTGTCTCCGGAGATTCTTCCGGTGGAATCACACCATGATCGAGCGCACTCGATGCCGTAGCCCGCTCCGGCTCGATGGTCCCGGCGCGGCTGGCAGCATATTCCGCCGACAGCAGCCGCGCCAGAGGAATCTTGACAAAGTCTGGATCCCCAAGAAAAAAGCTGCGGTCGGCATAGTACCGGCGCATCACCTCGGCCAGCAAGTGCGCATGACGGGCACTGCCCAGGCCCGCTTTCGCGTAGTCGAGCCGCTCGAGCATCGCCATCATATGAATCATTCCGATACCACCCGAGGACGGCGGCGGCGCCGCGATCAACTCGTGCCCGCGGTAGTTCCCCACGAGCGGCTTGCGCTCCACGGCCCGATAGTTGCGCAGGTCTTCCCCGGTGATCAGCCCGCCATTGCGTGCCATCTCCCCGGCCAGAATCCGCGCCGTTTCTCCCGTATAAAACTCATCGGGACCGCGGCGCGCAATTCGCTTCAGCGTTCGTGCCAACTCCGGCAGACGCATCCGGTCACCCGCCTCAAAAAGTTTTCCGCCATTCCGGTACAGCCTTTCCGATTCCGCAAACCCGCTCAACATCCGCTTCGCACCGGCCGAAGACAACCCCCGGGCCAGCGCATAGGAAACCTCAAAGCCCCGATCGGCCAGCCGGATGGCAGGCGCCAGCAGTTGCCCCCACTTGAGCTTCCCGTATTTCGCATGCAGCATCGCCAGGCCACGCACGGTTCCCGGAACACCCGCCGCGCGCCAGCCGATCACCGATTCCCGCGTCGGTTGGCCCTTGCTGTCCAGGTACATATCCCGCGTAGCTTTCGCCGGCGCCTTCTCGCGAAAATCAAGAAAACTACTTTCTCCCCGGGCCGTGCGTACCAGAGCAAAGCCCCCGCCCCCGATATTGCCCGCGCTCGGATAGGTAACCGCCAGAGCAAAGCCCACAGCCACCGCTGCGTCATACGCGTTCCCACCCTTACGCAGGATCTCCACGCCCACATCGGTCGCAATCGGTTCCTGCGCCACGACCATCACTTTGCGCGTCCGTACCGGATCGCGCGCCAGAGCAGAACTCACCAATAGGAAAACCAGGAAACGCATCTAGAACTTACCTCGCTGCCTTTTCCAATCAAACAGAACGACACCGGCCGCCACGCTGACATTCAGGCTTGGTATCGGGCCCGACATCGGGATCCGCAGCAGGAAGTCACAACCCTTGCGCACGTTGTCATGGAGCCCATGGCCCTCGGCGCCCAACACAAGCACCGACTTCGGATCAAACGCGGCCTCAGTGTAGTTCCGCTCCCCGCGCTCATCGAGACCATAAATCCAAAACCCCGATTTCTTCAACTTTTCGAGCGATTGCGCGATATTCGTCACCCGCACGATCGGAACATGCTCGAGCGCTCCCGCCGCCGCCTTCGCCACTGTTTCATTCACACCCACCGCTCGCCGCTCGGGAATGATCACCGCCCCGGCCCCGGCAGCCGACGCCGTCCGCAGAATTGCCCCCAGGTTATGCGGATCCTCCACCCCATCCAGCACCACGATCAGTTCCTGAGCCAATATGTCGTCAAAGGTGTCGTAGCGCTTTTCCGCCGCGAAGGCGACTACCCCCTGGTGGCGCGCCGTGCCCCCCGCCGAGCGGTCCAGCGCTTCCCGCGGCTCAAAACGAAGCGCTACCTTGTGTTGGCGGCAAAGATCCACGATCTCTTGAATGCGCGGCCCCCCCGCTCCCTTGGCGACGAGCACACGGTCAATGGGACGTCCGGCCAGCAGTGCCTCGCGGACAGGATGAATGCCAATCAGAACAGCCATTTATACTGAGATTGTCCCCTTCATGAGTTCTGGCAGTTATCCGCTCGCCGCTTCGCAGCCCGCCATTGTTCCGGCGTCACGCCGTATCTACGCTGCTCTTATTTTACTGTGCATTGGCCATTTTTTTGTCGATGTTTATAGTTCCGCCCTCGCCGCCCTCCAGCCGCACCTCGCCACCCGCATGGGCTTGAACCTCACCGAGGCGGGTTTCCTCGCCGGCTTGTTCGTCTTCGCCAATTCAGTCACGCAGCCCGGCTTCGGCTATCTCTCCGACAAATTGCACTCGCAACTATTCACGACCCTGGCTCCGGCCGTGGCCGGACTCGGCGTTGCCCTCGTCGGCTTGGCGCCCAACTACGGCTTGGTGATGCTCCTCGCTGTCCTGGGCGGCCTCGGCATCTCGAGCTTTCATCCCCAGGCCAGCGCCCGCGCCACCGCCGGCATGGAACACAACAAACCATTCTGGATGGCCGTTTTCATTAGTTCTGGCACATTGGGCCTTGCCCTCGGACCAACCTTCTTCGCCGGCATTATCGATTGGTTCGGCTTGGACAGCAGTTGGCTCGGAGCCATCCCAGGCGTTCTGGTAAGCGGGTTGCTCCTGCTCTATCTTCCCGAGCTCGAGGGCAGCCAGGGCAAAAGACAGTCTTTCGCCATCGAGCCGCTGCGCCAGGTCTGGAAGCCCCTCACGATCCTCTATTTTCTCGTCTTCATCCGTTCCATCGTGCAGGTCACCTTCACGCAGTTCCTTCCCCTCTACCTCACCCAGGAAAGAGGCTTCCGCGTCACCGAAGCAAGCCAGGCATTGAGCCTCTATCTGGCCTGCGGCGCCCTCGGCGGCTTTACCGGCGGCACCATCGCCAACCGCCTTGGCGGCAGAACCACCATCTTGATCTCGATGATCGGCAGCGTACCCTTTCTCGCCCTCTTTTTCCTCACCACCGGCTGGCTTTCACTCCTCGGCCTCGCCCTCGGCGGCCTAGTCCTTCTCTTCACCATTCCCGTTAACGTGCTCATGGGGCAACAACTCGCCCCCGGACAAGCCGGCACCGTCTCCGCCCTCATGATGGGTTTCGCCTGGGGCATGGCCGGCTTCCTCTTCATCCCCCTCATTGGCGGCATCTCGGCGGTAACGGGGCTTCACAATGCCCTGTTCTCTCTCGTGGCCTTCCCCATTGCCGGATTTGTTCTGACACTGTTCTACCCCAAGGAGAAGCGCGCATGAGGCGGGCCGTTTGTTTGTTATCAGGCGGCATGGATAGCTCAACCTGCCTTGCCTACGCCCGGCGCCAGGGCTTTGCCTGCTACGCGCTGAGTTTCGACTATGGCCAGCGGCATCGCTACGAGTTGGAAGCAGCAGCCCGCGTTGCCAAGGCGCTCGGCGCCGTCGAACACAAAGTCCTGCGCATCGACCTGCGCAGCTTTGGCGGATCGGCCCTCACCAGCGACATCGCCGTCCCCAAAGACCGGGACGAAACTGATATGGGATCCGGCATTCCGGTCACATACGTCCCGGCCCGCAACACAATCTTCCTGTCCCTGGCCCTGGCCTGGGCCGAGGTCCTTGGCGCGGCCGACCTGTTCATTGGCGTCAACGCCATCGACTATTCCGGCTACCCCGATTGCCGGCCGGAATTCATCGCCGCCTTTGAAACGATGGCCAATCTAGCCACCAAAGCCGGCGTCGAGGGCCAGGCTTTCCTCAAGATCCACACTCCGCTCATCCACCTCTCCAAGGCCGGCATTACCCAACTGGCTCGCGAATTAGGTCTCGACTGCGGCTTGACCTTCACCTGTTACGACCCCGTTGATGGCGCCCGCCCCTGCGGCAAATGCGACGCTTGCCAATTGCGCTTAAAGGGCTTCGCCGAGGCGGGAATTCAGGATCCTCTCGTCTATGCTGATTAGCGAAATCTTTTACTCCCTGCAGGGAGAAGGCACATTAGTGGGCGTGCCCAGCGTCTTTGTCCGCACCAGCGGCTGCAATTTGCGCTGCGTCTGGTGTGACACCCCTTACACGAGTTGGAAGGCCGAGGGCGTGCAGCGCGAAATCACCGGGATTCTCGACGAAGTAGGCCGCAGCGGCTCGCGCCATGTCGTGCTCACCGGGGGCGAACCCATGCTCTTTGAGGACAGCGTCAAGCTCTGCGAAGGCTTCCGCCGCATGGGGCTGCACATTACCATTGAGACCGCCGGCACGGTCTATCGCACCATCGACTGCGACCTCATGAGCATCTCGCCGAAGTTGCGGAATTCCACACCCTTTGGCGATCTCCAGTGGGAGGAGCGGCATGAAAAACTCCGCCTGCAGCCCCAGGTGCTGCGGCAATTGATGGCCCACTGCGACTACCAGCTGAAGTTTGTTGTCGACAGTCCCCAAGACCTCGCCGAAATCGATTCGATCGTCGAGACAACCGGCGCCGCCGCGCAAAAAGTCTTGCTGATGCCCGAAGGAAGGGCCGCCGCCGCCCTGCAGGAAAAATCGCTTTGGATCGCCGAGCTCTGCAAGGAGAAGGGCTATCGCTACTCCCCGCGCCTCCACGTGCTCCTATGGGGCGACCGGCGGGGCATCTAAGCTCCGCCAACGTGAGCATACCAGCCCGACAAGACGCTCCCCGCTGTGGATGCTTTGCGTGGCGGTGTTGTCCGCCAGCGAGGTCTTCACCTGAACTTGCTCCCCCACGGACACTTCCGCCCGGTACTGCGCCTCGGCCGAGACCAGCACCGACCGCTCGAGAAATTGGAGCGGAAGCGCATCCACCGACCAACGCAACAATGCCACATTGTTGACATGTTCATTCTGATCGGCATCGCTCCACACGGCACGAAAATGCGCACTGCTCGCCTCACCCGTCGGCATAGCGAGAGCCCCCGTCAGTGCCGGGATCTCATAGCCGGGATCGACCGAGAGCGCGGCGAGGCTATCGGGAATTCGTACTGGCCGGCGTGTGGCCAGATCCACGATGACCCACAGGCTCGCGCCGCGAGCCAGCACCTCCCCCCGCTCGCTCTTCAGTACATAGTCCCGATAAGCCCGCGCCCCCTTGATGCGCGTGCTCGGCCACGTTTCCACCACAATCGAATCGCCCAGCCGCGGGTGGCGGCTCACTTCCAGGCGCATCTGGGACAGCATCCAGGTCTGCCCGGATTTTCGCAGCTCCTCCGTTGCCGCCGAAAGCAAAGACGCATGGCCCGCCGCCGCGTTCTGGAAAATTCGCCAGTAGGCCGTGGGGGCAAGCCGGAGTGCCGGATCGGCATCGAAAAATCCCACTATTGCTGGCTGGCTGAACACGCTGATGGACATCGCTGACATGTAAAAATAGCACTCATGCGCTTTGCCGCCCTCCTCATTGGGACCGGAATCCTCCTCGCCCAGCCCAACTCCCCCCTTGGCGAAGAACCGTTGCGCGTCTTGTTTCTCGGTAATTCTTATACTTACTTCAACGAGATGCCCGCCATGGTCATGGCCCTCGCCAATGCCCAGCCGGGCAGAAGGCTCGAGGTCAAATCCACCACCCGGGGCGGCGCCACGCTCGAAGATCTCTGGAACCTCACACCGGCACTCACCGATCTCCGCTCGGGCAAGTGGGATGTCGTAGTGCTGCAGGATCAATCGACCCTCGGCCAGAGCTATGTCGAGGCCCGCTGGGGCGTCAATGACCCCGCCGGTTTGCTGCGCTGGACCCGGTTCTGGAATGAAGAGATTCAACGCAAAGGCGCCAAGCCTCTGCTCTACCTGACCTGGGCGAGAAAAGCCCACCCGGAATTTCAAAGCGGACTCAACTATGCCTACAGCGAGGCGGCCCGCGAGATTGGCGCCTCTATTGCCCCCGCCGGGCTCGCTTGGCAAAGGATCCGCCAGACGCAGCCGCAAATCGAACTCTTTGATCCCGATGGATCCCATCCCTCCCCGCAAGGCTCCTACCTGACAGCTTGCGTCTTTGTCGAGATCCTGACCGCGAGAACTTGCGAGGGCACCAATGGCGTCATCCTGCGCCTGAAGATGAGTGACGAAACACAACGCTGGCTGGTGCAGGCAGCTCACTTCGCCGTCGAACAGTGGCGCGCGGGCGCCTTGACGAACCTTGCGCGGCCAAATTTCGGCACGGCCAAGGTGTTGACGCCCACCGCTGAAACCGCCATCGATGCCTTCAACGGCAAGTGGAGCGGCAAGGCGATGATTCTCGATGGCGAGTATGCCATGGACTTGATGGTCGAAATGAAGGGGAAGACCTGCAGCGGAAGCTTGGGCTTGGAGAATACGGCGAAGAAAATCCGGCTTGCTTATCCGCTCGCCAACTGTGCCGTTGACAGCGGTACGCTCCTGTTCGCAACAAGTGATCCACGCTTGCTCGTCGATGAGTACCGCGCCGTCCTCGAAGGAGGCAAACTGATCGGCTCGCACAACCTCAGGGAAACCAACCCTTACAAGAGAATCCTGGGAAGCTTCGAGTTGCAAAAGGACTGATGCCGGACGAGTTCTACCAGAAAGCGCTGCATTTGCTTGCCCAAGGGCACATCGGGGAAGCCATTGCCGCACTCGAACATGCTATCGAGGAAGGTCGGGAAACAGCCGCCATCGCCAAGTTGCTGGCGAAGCTGAGCCTGCGCATCGACGAGGTAAGAGCTTTTCAAAACTGGTGCCACGAGGCTCTGCGCATGGATGAGAACGACCTCGAGGTATACACGATGCTTGAGGCGTATTTCCGGGAGAACGGGCGCGACTATGAGGCCGACGAAGTGAAAGAGGCGGCCTTGGGGGTTATTCGACGCGGCGGAGGCGATCGATCTTCACCGGAGGACTAAGACGCTGGCCGGTGGCCGGAGATTTCTGGATCTTGCGGATAACATCGTGCCCCTTGAGCACGAGGCCAAAGGCGGCAAAGCCCTGGCCGTCGGGGTTGCGCTTGCCGCCGAAGTCGAGCTCGGGTTGGTCGCCGATGCAGAAGAAGAAGTCGCCGGTCGCGGTGTCGGGGCCGGACCGGGCCATGGAGATAGCGCCGTTGACGTGCTTGAGACCCGTGCGGGAGGTGCGCTCGAGGGGGATGGGCGGAAAGGACTGCTTCTTCTCGAGATTGGGGCCACCCTGGATGACCTCGATTTTGACGGGGGACTGGGGCTGGTTATCCATCTTGACGGTGCGGTGGAAAACGCCGCCGTCGTAGAGGCCAGCGTCGACATAGCGAAGGAAGTTTTCGACGGTGCCCGGGGCGCGGTCGCCCGAGAGGGCTACAACAATATCACCCAACGTTGTTTCGAAGCGGACAACAACACGGAGGTTCTTTTCTGTTTGAGCGGCGGCAAGAAGAGAAAGAGTGTGGCGGCGGGAGATCATGCTTCCTCGATCAGACGGTAGCCCTGGCGGTCGACTTCGGAATCGAAAATTTCGGCCTGGTGGCCGTGGGCGGCGAAGATCTGCTGCACGTGGCGGACAACAGAGCGGTGGCCTTTTTCGTAGAAGACGAGAATGCTGGGGCCGGCGCCCGAGAGGCAGCAGCCCATCAGACCGGGAGCGCGGAGCTTGAGGATCTCTTCGAGGCCGGGTACGAGGTGCTGGCGGTAGGGTTGATGCAGACGGTCCTCGAGAGCGGCGGGGAAGGCCGTGATCGTACCGGTGGCGAGGGCGGCAATGAGGAGAGTGGATCGCTGCACGTTGAAGACGGCGTCGGCTTTCGAATAGCTGTCGGGGAGAGCGGCACGAGCTTTCGATGTGGGGAGAGGAAAGTCGGGAACGACGATGGCGACCTCAAAGCTGGGAGGAAGCTCAAGCCGGACGGCGCGCGTCATGCCGCTCGAATCCATGGCGCTGGCCACAATGGAGCCGAGCACACAGGCGGCAACGTTGTCGGGGTGGCCTTCGATGCGGGCGGCTTCGTCGAGAATGCGGTGGGTTTTCCAGTTGAGGCCGAGGATGGCATCGGCAATGATGACGCCGGCAGTGAGCGCGGCGGCGCTGGAGCCGAGGCCCTTGCCGAGGGGGATTTCGTTCTCGATTTCGAGCTCGATCGGAGGCATGGACTCGGCCGTGTGCTCGGCGACGGTGAGGGCGGTTTGCCAGATGAGGTTGTCCGCGCCCGTTGAGATCTGGTCGGCGTCGCGACCGGTGGCGCGGATGGCGAGCGTGGAGGCACGGCGGAAGCGGCAGAGCAGATAGGGGCTGAGGGCAAGGCCGAGGGCGTCAAAGCCGGGGCCGAGGTTGGCGCTGGAGGCCGGCACGCGGAGGCGCCACCACGGGTGTTGATCAGTCACGAGCCGGCCCCAGGGTGACGAGGCGGTTCTCGCGGGCGCTGGTGTAGAGAGCCTGCACGAGAGAGAGGGCGCGGAGGCCTTCGTAGCCGCTGATGAGAGGGTCGGCGCCGGTACGGATGGCTTCGCCAAAATTCAGAAACGTACGCTCGAAGGGAGCGAGGGAAATTGCCATGGGGTCGGAGGAGCCGCTCGAGACATCGGAGGCCACGGGAGCGGGATCGCCGGGGTCTTCGCCGTCCACCTTCCAGAAGGTCAGGCGGTCACCGGTGAGGATGGCCGAGCCGCGGGTGCCCTGGATTTCGATGCGTTCATTGAAGCCGGGCCACATGGCGGTGGAAGTTTGCACGACGCAGGTGGCGCCATTTGCGAAGCGGACGAGGCCGCTGAGAACATCGTCGCTTTCAATCTTGTGGCGGACGCCAAGATGCCATTGCGCGAAGACCTGCTGGACCTCGCCCATGAGGTATAGCAGCCAGTCGATCTGGTGGATGCCCTGGTTGATGAGGGAGCCGCCCCCCTCGACCGCCCAGGAGCCTTTAATGGGCCGGGAGTAGTATTCTTCGCTGCGCCACCATTTGACGTAGGCGTCGATCTGGAAGACGCGGCCGAGGCGGTTGGCATCCAGGGCCTTTTTGAGGAAGAGCATGGCGTCGTTGAAGCGGCCCTGGCTGACGACGCCGAGGCGGACGTTTTTGGCGCGGGCGTAGGCGACCATCTCTTCGGCGGTAGAGACCTTGATGGCGATGGGCTTTTGGACCTGGATGTGCTTGCCGTGATCGGCGGCGAGCTTGAGGGGCTCAAGGCGGACGTCGGGGAAGGTGCAGAGGTCGATGAAGTCGACGTCGGGGTGGGTGCAGACGTCGCGCCAATCGGGTAGGAAGACGCCGCCCCATTGTTCGGCAAAAGCACGACCGCGCGATTCTGTTTTGTTGTTTACCGCAACAATTTCCCAGCCAATGTTTTTGTAGGCCTGGGCGTGTTTATGGGCGATGGCGCCGGTGCCAATGAGTCCAACTTTCATGCTGTCTTGCTATACTACTATTGTCTGCGTGAGTCGGTAGCTCAGTTGGTAGAGCATCGCACTTTTAATGCGGTGGTCGTGGGTTCGAATCCCACCCGACTCACCATTTGGCCCCGCCGGTTTCGCCCCTCCTTCCCCTCATTCCCTGCCCTTCATTTGTATTGACTCTACTTTTTTGCGGAACCTCGAGTTCGGCGCCCAGGTAGCACCGGCGGCGGCAAGCGCTTGATCGGCAATGACTTTTGCCTCGGCGGACTTACCGGCGCGAGCGTGACAAATGCACTCCACGGCAAGGCGATTACCTTTCCATTGCGGGGGCATTTTACCGGCGGTGAACTGGTCTGCTTCGCGCAGGAGGGCGGGAGTTTTTTCACAGTGGCCAGCACGGAAGTAAGTGATGGCAGCGTCGATGAGAATCATCCAGCGGGTTTGAGTCAGTTCGGCGGAGCCGGCTTCGGCGAGGGTGAGGGCCTGATTGGCGAGGGCGAGAGCACGGTCTGTTCTGCCGGCTTCGGCGAGGCGTTGGCCCGCCATGACTTTGAGGCGAATGGCTTCGAAGGGGGCGGCGGTGGATTCCGCCAGGGTGGCGGCCTCTTCGAGGGATTGGGCGGCGGCGGCGACATCCTTTGCCGCGTATTCAGCGGCGGCACGGCCTTGGAGTAGCGCGATGCGAACGTTACGGCCGTCGGGGGCGCGGCTGGCCAGATCGAGGGCCTGGCGCGCGACGGTGAGGGCTTCAGCCGGTTTGGCCTGACGCACGAGGAGGCGGATGTAGCCGTTGAGGATGAGAGCCTTGAACAGGGGGGCGGGCATGCCGGCGGAAAGACCGGAGTCGGGAACCTGTGGGAGGAGAGAGACAGCCTCGAGCGTGAGGGCGCCACTGGGGTCGTTTTCACAATCGGAGCGGACCTGATCGCGATTGATGAGAAACCCGATCTGGCGGTAGGCGGGGATGTCCCGCCGGTGGGAAGACAGGATGTTGTCGCCATCGGAGGAAGCACGTATGGCGGCGGGACAATCGCCGCGGCTGAGATGAAGGGAAGCAAAGGTGGCGGCAATGGTGAGCTTTGTGTTCGGGGCATCGTTCTGAGCCGAACGGCGCCGGGCGCGCTCGAGAATGGCGAGGGCGCGGGCTTCCTAACTGGACTGGAAGAGATAGGAACCGAGATTGGTCTCGAGCTCGATGGTGACGAGCTCGTCATCGAGATCGCCGCGGGCGAGGCGCTCGTCGGCACGAGAGAGCAGATCGAGGACGGTCATGTCACGGCGGCCACCGTAGATGGGATTGGAGCTGGAGATGAGCCAGAGGAGAAAGTCGGAGGAAGCCTGGGCGCGCCTGCCCTGAGCGATGGCCTTCTGGCGTTCCTGCCAGCCGAACAGAACAGCTATGGCAACGGAAAGCAGCAGGAAAGCGGAGAGGACGAGAAGGGTGCGGTTGCGGGAGACGTACTTTCTGAGGCGATAGGCGGCCGTCTGGCGGCGGGCGAGGACGGGCCGGCTCTCCAGGTAGCGGCGAAGGTCTTCGGCAAATTCCGTGATGGAGGGGTAGCGATCGTGGGGATCGTGAGCGAGGGCGCGGGCGACGACGCGATCAATGTCGCCGTCGAGGAGGGAACGGAGGCGGTTGACGGTGAGGTTACGGTCGCGGGCAGCCTGTTCGGTAACGCGCGCGGCCATGCGGGGGGGATGGGAGTCGCCGGCGGCGCGCTCGGCGACGGCGGCGAGGGAGGTTCCGCTGAAGGGGTTGGCCCCGGCCAGAAGTTCGTAGAGCAGCATGCCGAGGCTGTAGACGTCGCAGGCGGTGGAGACGGCTTCGCCCCGGAGCTGCTCGGAAGCGGCGTAGAGGGGAGTGAGATGGCGCGTGTTGGTGAGGGGATGGACGGGGTCGATCAGTTTGGCAGTGCCGAAATCGAGGAGACAGACATGGCCGCCGGGGGTGTTGAAGAGGTTGCCGGGCTTGAGGTCAAGGTGGGCAATGAAACTGCGGTGAGCGGCGGCGATGGCGTCGCAGGCGCTGAGGATGAGGCGGATGCGATCGGGGACGGGGAGACGGTGCGTGTTGGCGTATTCGTCGATCGGGAGGCCGTCGATGCGCTCGAGGACGAGATAGGGTTGGCCGGAGGAGGTGAGGCCGGCGTCGAGCATGCGGCAGATGGAGGGGTGGTCGAGGCGGACGAGCATGGCCTGTTCCCGCTGAAAGCGTTCGATGGCTGCGGCACCGGTGAGATAGGAATGGAAAAGCTTGAGGGCGACGGGCTGGGTGATGCCGTTGATGGTGCGCTCGGCGGCGTAGACGGTGCTGGTGCCGCCGCAGCCGAGCAGACCGGTGATGCGAAAGCCGGCAATCTGCTCCGGAAGAGGGGGTCGGGATTGTGACCGAGGTTTACGCGGGTGAGGCTTTCGCCGTCGAGGGATTGGAGAAGGGAGCGGGCTTCGGCGCGAAGGGACTCGTCGGGTTCGGCGCGGGTGAGGAAGGCGTCGCGATCGGACTCGGGAAGAGCCTCGACCTGTTCACAAAGATCCTGAATGCGGAGCCAGCGCTCGTGGGGAGTCATAAACGGATAGGGCGTGGAGACGGGGAAAAAACGTCAAATGGAGTGTGGCGGTCATGGAGAATCGTGGAGACGGGAGAAGAGCCAGGCGCGGGCGAGGCGCACTTTGCGGTCGACGCTGGAGCAGGAAACGCTGAGGAGCTCTGCGGTTTCTTCGACGCTGCAGCCGAGAAGGAAGCGGAGTTCAATCATGCGGGCCTGTTCGGGGTCGAGGGTTTCGAGTTCGGAGATGGCGCGGTCGAGATCGAGCATGGCGGGGCCGGCGGCATCGACCCATGGCATCTCCTCATGAAGGGGGACGGGTTGTGTGCCGTTTCCGCGCTTGCTGGCAGCCGCCGAGCGAGCGTGATCGATGAGAGCCAAACGCATAAGCTTTTCGTAGAGAGCTTAGAAGTGGGCGCGGCTTTCAAAGCGGGCTTCGCGCCGGGTTTGATATTTAAGGAAGAGCTCATTGAGCAGCCCGGTGGCCTGCAGGAACTGCCCTTTTCGCTCGCGACGAAGATAGGAAGCGGCAATGGAGTGCAGTTGTGGATAGACGAGCGGCGCGAGACGGTCGAGGGCGGAGAGATCGCCACGGCCCCACTGGTCAAGCAGCAGGGTGATGTCGGAGTCGCTCATGAAACAGTCCATCTCAGATTCACGGTTTTGAAAACTGTTTAATGCTAGTCTGGCAAGTCATGAAGGGATTGCTGGCGCTGGTATTGATTTGGGGGAGTTGCGCGTGGGGTGAGGTGGAGGGGCGCGTGGTAGACCCGAAGAAGAGGGCCATTTCCGGAGCCATAGTGGAGATCCGGAGCGGTACGGGGACTCTGCTGAAAACGCTGAAGACGGATGGTGAGGGGCGGTTTGTGTGGGAGGGCGACAGCCACGGGACGGTACAGTTGCGAATCCAAACAGAGGGCTTTGCGGGGCGGGAACTGGTGGTGGACGGCAAGTATCGCGGTGAGATTGAGTTGGAGCCGGCCTCGGTGTACACGCGGTTGACGGTGAGCGCGGTGCGCGGGCGAGCGGAGGAATCGGCCAGCAGCGCGCATGTGGTGGCGGTGGTGAACCGGGAGGAGATTGCGGCGCGGCCGTTACAGACGGTGGGGAATGCGCTGGAGGGGCTACCGAATGTGATGGTGCAGCAAACGAGCACGGCGCAGGTGTCGCCGTTTTTGCGTGGACTGACTGGGTATCAGGTGTTGAATCTAGTGGACGGGATCCGCTTCAATAACTCGACGTTCCGATCAGGGCCGAACCAGTATCTGGCGTTTTTGGAGCCGAGCCAGGCCGAGCGCGTGGAGGCGCTGCTGGGGCCAACGGGTGTGCAGTATGGGAGTGATTCGCTGGGGGGAACGATCCATGTATCGACGCAAGCGCCGGAGTTCGGAAGCGGGGGTTGGCAGAAGCATGGGCGTGTGAGTTTGGCCGGGGCAACGGCGGACCTGTCAGGTATGGCGGCGGAACGGTTTTCGATTTCGAATGAGAAGGTGTTCTGGCTGGTGGGGGCGTCGGGACGGGCGCACAATGATCTGCGCGGAGGGCGGGGACTGGATTCGCGCAATGTGTTTCATCGCTTCTTCGGAATGCCGCTGGGGGCGGTGCGGGATCTCGTGGGGAACCGGCAGCAGGATACGGCATTCCGGCAGTATGGCGCGGAGACGAAACTGGCTGTGCGGCTGCGGCCGGACCAGTTGCTGACGCTGAACTACCAGCGGGGAGAGCAGACGAATTCGCGAATCTACAAAGATCTGCTGGGGGGATTGGGGCGGTTGCGATCAGACCTGACGCCACAGAAGTTGAACTGGTTCTATGGGCGCCATGAGGTCCTGGGCAAGAGGGGATTCGATACTGTGAGTGGGACGTTTTCGTTTAACCAGCAGACCGACGGGAGCGTGCGGCAGAATCTGCTGGCTACGGATGCAGTGACGACCGACCTGGCCCGCGTGAATGTTTATGGATACACGGGGCAGGCAGCGGGGCATTGGGGGAGCAGGGTGATTTACAGCTTTGGGGGGGATGCGTATGACGAGCACATCGATGCGAGCCGGGATGTAAGGAACCCGGTAAGTGGGGTGGTGACGAGACCGCGGGCGCTGTATCCGGCGGGATCGCGGTATGGAAACTTCGGAGCTTTTGGACAGGGGAGTGTGCAACTGAGCCGGAAGCTGCGGGCAGCGGGGGGAGTGCGATGGTCGAGTGTGCGGTTTGCGGACCCCCAGAATACGTTGTGGTTTCGCGATACGACGTTCCATGCAAGTCTGCGGTATGACGTTGCGGGGTGGCTGGGGGTGCATGGAGTGGTGAGCCGCGGGTTTCGGGCGCCGAACCTGAATGATCTGGGGGCGCTGGGGCTGAATGATCTGGGGTATGAGATTCCTGCTTCCGAGGTGATCAACGCCGGGGCGCTGTTGAGCACGGATGCGGGAGAAGGGGCGTTGTCGAAGGGGCAGGCGCTGCGGGCGCTGGCGGCCGAGTCGCTGATGAACTACGAGTTTGGCGTGCGGCTGAGCGGGAAGCGGTGGTGGGGACGCGTGCAACTGTTCAACGCGGACTTGAGCGACCCGATCGTGCGGAGGACGCTGCTGTTTCCGGCCGGAAATGTGCCGGCGCAGTTGGCGGGGCTGCCGGTGACAGTGATTGCGCCAACGGCGGCACAGCGGGCGCAGGGCGTGGTGACCGTGGCGACGGCGCTCGACCCCAGGGCGGTAAAGGCGTTTGTCAATGATGGAGCGTCGCGCTATTACGGCATGGAGACGATGGGCGCTTATTCGATGACGCGACGGCTGACCCTGGAGGCGAGCTACAGCTACATACTGGGGCGGGACCTGAACCCGAACCGGAATATCAGGCGCCTGCCCCCGCAGGCAGGTACGGTAAAGCTGCGGCATAGCCCAGGAGGGCGGAAGCCGTGGACCGAAGTGGGACTAAGCGTCATGGGGGTCCAACGGCGGCTGTCGGGAGGGGATATGGATGATGAGCGGATCGGGGCGAGTTTCCGGCGCAGCGACATCGCGACCTTCTTCCGAGCAACGCGGGTCACTCCTTATGTGGATGCCACCGGTGTGTTCCGACCGACGGGCGAAACTCTCTTGCAGATACAGAACCGAGTCTTGCCGGGGGTGGGGGACACGGTGCGCGTTCCGCTGTACCGCTCGACAGCGGGTTGGGCGGCGCTGGGGGTGAGAATGGGGCTACCAGTGGGCGAGCAGTGGCAGTTGATGGGAGCGGTGGAGAATGTATTGGATCGCAATTACCGGGTCCATGGTTCGGGAATGGACGCACCGGGGGTGAACGTGTATTTGAATCTCAGTTACCGGTTTTGATCTGGAGGTTGGTGAAGTGGGCCTCGGTGCCGGGGCCAACCCAGAAGGCGACCGCGCCGGGACGCACGGGAAATTTGAGGTCGTTTACGAGGAGGCAAGGCTGGGAGGCGCCGTGGACATAAAGACGGGCCTTGGAACCGGCTACTTCGATGCGCACGCGCGTCCAAACTCCGGGCTCAAGATCCACGTAGCTTTCGTATTTTTCGGGAGATTCCTTGCGGAGGCGGTCAAAGTCGTAGCCGGGGTGAGCGCCATATTGCGTGGAATGGTTGCGGCGAACCTGATCGTCGGCGCGGCCGTTCGTGGGGCGGAGGTAGACGTATTCGTATCCGCCGTCAACAAGACGAAATGCAAGGCCGACGAAGCCGCGGGCCGTCGCGGAGGCAGCGGGGCCGGGTTGGCCTGAGAGATCGACCTCGAGGGAGCCGTTTTCGAAGACGATGCTGTTGAGAACGGCGTAGCTCTCCCCATTGGCAACGCCGGGCTTGGCCAGGAGGCGAACGGCGGATTTGCCGCGGTAGGTGGTGTCGGAGATTTCGACGTTATGCGGCGTAAGGTCAGCGGCACGCTGGCCAGTGAGGGGGAAAGCAGTCAGGAAGATAACAAGCAACCGGAGCATGCGCAATGCTTTCTATGATAGCGTGGCAAACAGCGATCTATGCCTGTACTGCTGCTGTTGACGTTTGTGACCGGGATGCTGGCGGCGCCAAAGCCGGTCGATTTTCTGCGGGAGGTACGCCCGATTCTTTCCGACGCGTGCTTTCAGTGCCATGGGCCGGACGAGACGACGCGGATGGCGAAGTTGCGGCTAGACCAAAAGGAGTCGGCTGTGCCGAAGGCGTCCATGATTCTGGAGCGAGTCACTGAGACGCGGGGGCCGCGAAAGATGCCGCCACGCCACGCCAAGGTGCAGCTGAGCGAATCTCAGGTGGCAACATTGAAACGCTGGGTGCAAGAGGGTGCTCCGTGGCAGGAGCATTGGAGTTATGTGGCGCCGAAGAAGCTAGCGCCACCATCCTCGGCAGCTAAGAAATGGGCCAAGGGGGCAATTGATCAGTTTGTGCTGGCGCGGCTCGAGCAGGACAAGCTTGCGCCCTCCGCGGAAGCGGACCGGACGACTCTGCTGCGGCGTTTGAGTCTGGATCTTACAGGTCTACCGCCGACGCCGGCGGAGTTGGATGCGTTTTTGACGGACCGTTCGCCGCAGGCCTATGAGAAGCAGGTAGACCGTCTGCTCGCGAGCCCACGCTATGGAGAGAAGATGGCGCTCCACTGGCTGGATCTAGCGCGCTATGCCGATACGCATGGTTACCATATCGACTCGCACCGGGATATGTGGCCATGGCGGGACTGGGTAATTGGAGCATTCAACCGCAATATGCGTTATGACCAGTTCACGGTTTGGCAACTAGCGGGAGACCTGTTGCCGAATGCGACGCGGGAACAGAAGCTGGCGAGCGGTTTTAACCGCAACCACGTCATCAATTATGAGGGTGGGGCGATTCCAGAGGAGTATCAGACGGAGTACGTGATTGACCGCGTGGAGACGACGGGGACGGCATGGCTGGGGCTGACGGTGGGCTGCGCGCGGTGCCACGACCACAAGTACGATCCAATTCAACAGAAAGACTTCTACCGGATGTTTGCCTTTTTCAACAACATTGCCGAGAAGGGGCTGGACGGGCAGAAGGGGAATGCCGCGCCGGTGCTGAAGCTGCCCAATGAATTGCAGGCGACTCTTGAGCGGGAGATGGAGGAAGCGATTGCGGGGCGGGAGAAGCAGATGAAGGAAGCGGACGTGCCGGGGAAGATGTTGGAGTGGGAAAAAGGACGCCTGGAGCAGCTGGCAGCGCCGGCGCGCGCGGAATTACTCGCGCACTATGAGATGGAAGGAAATTTCAACGAGGCGACGGGGACATACCGGCATGGACGTTATCTGGGACAGCCGCCGGCAGGAAATGGCGGCGCGGTGGGACAGAGCGCGGTGCTGGACGCACCAGCGCGGATTGAGGTTCCGATGCCGGAGGCGCTCGATGGAAACAAGCCGTTCAGCGTTGCGTTCTGGTTCCGGGGCGGCAATAAGCTGGAGCCGATGACGATCTGGAGCCAAAAAACAAATGGCGCCGGGATCGAAGTGGGCAACGATGAGGTTTTTTCGATTGGGGATTTGCGGCGGGGCGCGCATCTGCTGGTGACACTGACGGACGCGCGGGGCGCCAGGAGAGTTTATGAAAGCCTGGAGGCGTTTCCGTATAACGAGTTCACACACTTTGTGCTGAATCATGAAGGAGAGGGGCGCTTTGCGCTGCTGCTGAACGGCAAGCCGGCGGCGATGAGGGAAAGCGGCAGCCAGGAACGAATTGCGTTCGCCAACCGCGGACCCATGGTTTTTCAGCAGATGATCGGCTCGCTCGATGAGTTGCGAATTTATGGGCGGGTGTTGAGCGAATCAGAGGCGCATCAGCTGGCCGTGGTGGAGCCGGTCCGCTATCTGCTATTCCACAGCGGCATCAATCGCGACAAGGCGCAAATGGATCTGTTGCGAGAGTATTACCTCACCTATGATGCACCGGAGGAATTGAAGGCGTTGCACAAACGGTTGAAGCAGTTGAAAGCCGAGAGGAAGCAACTGGAGGAGCAGGTACCTTCGGCAATGGTCATGAGCGAACTCGACAGGCCCCGCGAATCGTACCTGCTGCGGCGGGGACAGTATGACCAAAAGGGCGAAAAAGTGGAGGCGGGAACGCCGGGCTTCCTGCCCCCGATGCCGGCGGAGTTGCCGCGGAACCGTTTGGGGCTGGCGCAGTGGCTGACAGCAAAAGACCATCCGCTGACGGCGCGCGTGGCGGTGAACCGGGCCTGGGCAATGTTTTTCGGCACGGGATTGGTGAAGACGGTGGAAGACTTTGGAAGCCAGGGGGAGTTGCCGAGCCATCCGGAGTTGCTCGATTGGATGGCGGTGGATTTTGTGGAATCGGGATGGGACCTGAAGCGGTTGAACAAAGAGATTGTGATGAGTGCGACATACCGGCAAAGCTCGGCCATGAGACCGGAGCTGAAAGAGAAGGACCCGGAAAACCGGTTGCTGGCAAGGATGTCGCGATTCCGGCTGCAGGCGGAACTGGTGCGCGACAATGCGCTCGCGGTGAGCGGGTTGTTGCATCCCGAAATCGGCGGAAAGAGCGTGTCGCCTTACCAGCCGCCGGGCCTATGGGAAGAGGTTGCCTACGGGGCTCAGTTTTCCGCGCAACGCTATGTGCAGTCGACAGGCAAGGATTTGTACCGGAGGGGCATGTACAGCTTCTGGAAACGGACTCTGCCACCGGCGGGACTGGCGATTTTCGATGCACCGGACCGGGAAAAATGCGTGGCGCGGCGGGCTGTAACAAACACTCCCCTGCAGGCGCTGGCGCTGATGAATGATGTGACGTATCTCGAGGCGGCGCGCAAGCTGGCCGAGAGGACGCTCAAGGAAGGCGGGGCCGAGGAACAAAAGCGCCTGCGTTATTTGTTCCGCTTGGCGACTTCCCGGTATCCCGATGCCAACGAATTGAAATTGCTGACTGCGAGCGTGAAGGAAATGAAAGCACGCTACGGAGCGAATCCGCTGGCGGCGGCAAAGCTGATTCAAGTTGGGGAATCGAAGGTTGAGCACCGTAACGCGGTGGAATTGGCGGCGTGGATGAGTGTGGCCAGCGCCGTACTGAATTTGGATGAAGTGGTGACCAAGGAGTAGCGAGATGCACGAGCAGCTGGCGAGACGGCAATTCTTGACGGGCTTTGGCGCCACCGCCTTCGCGGCGCTGGCGGGGGAAAATCCGGCTGCCGCGCCGCACTTCAAGCCGACCGCGAAAAGCGTAATCTATCTGCATATGTCGGGCGGGCCATCGCAATTGGATCTGTTTGACCCAAAGCCGCAATTGAAGAAGCACCAAGGACAGGATCTGCCGGGTTCGATTCGCATGGGGCAACGAATTACGGGAATGACCTCGGGACAATCAACGCTCCCGGTGGCAAGCAGCCTGTTTTCCTTCGCCAAACAGGGCCAAAGCGGAATGGAAATGAGCGAGATCATCCCGTGGCATCACAAGATCGCCGACGAGATCTGTCTGGTCCGGAGCGTCCACACCGAGGCGATCAACCATGATCCAGCCATTACGTTCATCCAGACGGGCTTTCAGCAGCCTGGCCGGCCTTCGATCGGCTCCTGGGTAAGCTATGGCCTTGGGAGCGAAAACAAGAATCTGCCGGGCTTTGTCGTAATGATCAGCCAGAAGAGCGCGATCAACACCGACCAGCCGCTATTCAGCCGGCTTTGGTCGGCGGGCTTCTTGCCATCGAGCTATCAAGGGGTGAAGTTCCGCGCCGGCAGCGACCCGGTGCTGTATCTGAATGATCCCGACGGAATGGACACGGAGGTGCGGCGAGGAATTCTGGATCTGAATACAAAGCTGAACCAGATGCGCGCGGGGGTGGTGGGAGACCCCGAGATTGAGACGCGGATTGCGCAGTATGAGATGGCGTTCAAGATGCAAACTTCGGTGCCGGAACTGATGGATTTGTCGAAAGAAAACGAAGCGACTTTCGCAATGTACGGCCCCGAGGCGAAAAAGCCGGGGAGTTTTGCGCAGCAGTGTCTTCTGGCCCGGCGGCTTGTCGAGCGGGGGGTGCGCTTTGTGCAACTTTACAACCGCGGTTGGGACCAGCACAACGACCTGCCACGGGACATACAGTTGCAGGCGCGGGCAACCGATCAGGCTTCGGCGGCGCTCGTGATCGATCTGAAACAACGGGGATTGTTAAAGGACACGCTGGTTGTCTGGGGCGGGGAGTTTGGCCGGACGGTTTACTGTCAGGGCCGATTGACGGAAACCAACTACGGCAGGGATCACCATCCGCGGTGCTTTTCCATGTGGATGGCCGGCGGGGGCATCAAGCCGGGTACCGTGATCGGGGAGACCGACGATTACAGCTATAACATCGTAAAGGATGCGGTGCATGTGCACGACATTCAGGCAACGCTGTTGCATTGCCTGGGGGTGGACCACACGAAGCTGACTTACAAGTTTCAGGGTCGGCACTTCCGGTTGACGGATGTGCACGGCAGTGTGGTGAAGGCGGCCCTGGCTTAGAGATTCAGGCGGCGCGTGGACTGTCGGGCGGCCAATTGCCAGCGGCCGTCAGCGAAGATCCAGACATGAAGAACATTCAGGTTGTAGGTGTTGGCGCCGCTGGGACGAACCACGGTAGCCGTCATGTCTCCCCGGGTCCAGGCGGCAAGACTGCTACCAGCAGCCTTCTGCGGGCCCAGATCGATGCGCTCATAGCGAAGCTGTCCCGAGGAAAGAGCGGCGATGAACTCATCGCGTGATTCAAGGCGGGCATCGGAATGGCTGAACCATAAATCGGGATGCATCAGCCAGAGCAGAGTCTTGGTATCGGCGGCAAGGGTGGCGCTCCGCCAGCGTTCGAGGGCGGCCAGAACGTCCTGCTGCGGTGAGGCGGCAAGCAGGGAACCTGGCAGAGAGAGCAGCAATCGGCGGCGCATGAACGCTATTGAATCACGAGAAGCTGGTTGGGCGGATTGCGAAACGCGCCGACGCGCAGCGTGACCGGGACGCGGCCGCGAAGGCGGATGTTGGCAGGCACGCGAAGGTTCACCTGCAGCAGGCCGGCAAAGCCAGGAGCGGCGCCGGCGTAGAGAAGGTCAGCGGGTACTCCGGCGATTTCCACCGTGGTGGGAAGAAAGGTGACTTGGAGGCCGCTCGCGTCCCGTAGCAAACCCTCACCGGTTCCATAGAGAATGATCGTGTCACCGGAGCGGCCGGGGGCGGCATCGCTGACCAGGCGGCCATCGGGGAAGGTGGCGACAATTACTCCCGCCGACTCAAAAAAGGCAGGATTGGCGCCGGCCATATCAATTTGAGCGCGAAACAAAAGAGACCCGCCCATGCGCAAATCCAATTGCACGCGGCTGCGACCACTCAGGGCATAGGGAACCTGGAAGTTGATCTGGGTCGGGTTAGCGAACAGAATGGGGGCGGCTTGGCCCTCGATCGTGATTTCGGCGAGGTCCGGGCGGGCGAGCGCCGGGCCGCTAAGAGTGAGAAGCTGTCCGGGAGCGATGGGACCTTCCGCAAAAGTAGCGGCATGGAGAACGCGAAACACGGAGGAATTACTGGCCTGCACCGCGATGGGCGGCTCGATGCGGCGCAGCCGGTCGTTGAGACGGTCGGCCAGCAACAGGCTGCCATCGGGGGCTAGGGCGAGACCCGCGGGCTCGTTGAGAGTGACCGAAAGAGCCGGCCCGGCGTCGGTGTTGAACCCGTTTTCATTGGTGCGGCCGGCGATCACAGTCAGTTCGTTGTTCAGGTTGAGGGATTGAACGCGATGCCGCAGCGTCTCGCTGATGTAGAGCACGCCATTGGGAGTGGCGGCCAAGCCTTCAACACCGGCCAAATCGCGAATGAGGGTACGAATACGGCCCGAAGCGGAGTCGACGGCCCGTACGCTTTGGTTCCCCGAATCCGCGATGAAGAGACTCCCTTGGGCATCGAGAGCGATGGCGGTTGGTTGATTGAGGCTGGCAGCGATTGCTTCGAACCCATCCCCAGCCGCGCCGCGAACCGAGTTGCCGGCGATCGTGCTGACACGTCCATTCCCCTCGATACGGCGGATACGATGCTGACCCCGCTCGGCTATGCAGAGCCGGCCAGCCCGATCGAACGCAAGACCTTGGGGATGAGAAAGAGAAGTCTGGCTGGCCAGCAGGCCGTCGGAGGAGAACTCATTCCGACCCGTGCCAACCGCGGTTTGAATGCCTCCTCCGGGCGTGAAAACGCGAACCCGGTGATTGCCCGAGTCCGAGAAGTAGACGTTGTCTAGACTGTCGATCGCAATATAGGTGGGCGTGTGAATCAGGGCGCTCGCGGCTGGTCCGCCGTCTCCGCGGTAGCCCGGTTCACCGAGCCCGGCAACGGTGGTAATGACCCCGTCGGTGTTGATTCGACGGATGCGATGGTTCGCCGTATCCGAGAAATAGATCTGCCCGCGGGAATCGACAGCTATCCCTTGAGGCCGGTTGAGGCGGGCGCCAAGAGCAGGCCCATGATCGCCGCGGAAGCGGGAGAAGGTATTGGAGATGAGGATCTCGATGAGGCCTTGAGGACTGATACGGCGCAGCCAGGAACCACCAGCCGTAAGGATGTTGTCAAAGCTGTCCGTGGCAACATCCCGGCCGCCGGGAGGTACGATGCTGGTGCGGCCCTGGGGGTCGAGTTGCCAAAGGAAGTCGCCGCGCGTATCCGCGATCAGTAGGTTGCCGTTACGCTGGCGGGCCAGCCCGACCGGCCGCTCAAGCGGAGCCGCCGCGGAGGCCGAAAGCAGAAGATCCAGTTTCCCGTCGCGACGCAGACGGCGTATGCGGGCGTTCCCACTGTCAGCGACCAGAAGTTGACCGTCGGCGTCAAGAGCAAGCCCGGCGGGCGAGTTCAGACCAACACTGGCGTTGGGCATTGCCGTTAGTTGGCCGTCGCTTCGCAACTCGAGTACAACGTTGGCGCTGAAGTCGGAAATGAACAGAGACCCGCTGGCTGAGGCAAGTACGTTCCGCGGCGCCCCGAGTCGTACTTCACGTGGTCCCGCGAACTGGCCGGCCGCGGGAATCTCACGCGTACCGCCGCCGACCAGGGTATCGATTTGGCCGGATCGGGAGATGCGGCGGACGCGCGCATTTCCAAGATCGGCGAACACAATATCGCCAGCCGGGGTTATGGTGATGCCATAGGGCGTATTGATGCGTGCCCGGGAAGCAGGACCACCGTCACCGCTAAAGCCCGGAAGTCCTTCTCCGGCGATGGTCTGGATGCGGCCGCTTGTGTCAATTCGCCGGATGCGATGGTCATCGGCATCGGCGATGTAAATGAAGCCGGCGGCGTCTGTTGCCACCCCTTGAAGAAAGCGGATTGAAGCCTTAGCAGCGAAATCGCCGTCACCCGCCTCCGTTCCTCCAGCTATGGTGCTCAGTCCCCAAGGAGTTTGAGCGGTTAACTGAAACCCCAGGGTGAGAAGAAAACAGTACCTCACATGGAATAGTGGCCGGGCCTAAGTGAAATTCGCCAAAAATTTGGCAGCAAGTTGATGCGGGCGGCACGATAAGCCACACAACGAAGACAACTTGAAAAATTGCAAATGAAACGCATGAAACTGGCCCTCCTGGCAGCCTGCGTTTCTCTCGCCGCGGTCGCGCAGGCAGGAGAATTACGCTTGAAAACCCGAACGATAAAAACCGGCAAGGATAGCCCAGCCGCCTTGCCGTTTCAAGCAGCAACTGGCCATCCCCGGAGTTTGAGCGGCGTTCGCTGGCGGTGGCTGGTGGAAATCGAAAGCGAGAGCGCCGATTTTGCCGAATGGGAGCGGCGTGGAGCCCGCATTCTTGGGACGGTACCACGAAACGGTTACATCATCAGCTCTCCGGAAGCAATGAATTGGGAAGGGTTGCAATTTGGTTACCGAGCCCCTATTGGAGCTCTGGACAAGTTGAGCCCACAAATCGCGGCGGCTCAGGCGAGCACCGTTGAGGCTCCCACGGAGCAGGAACGGATTCTATTGATTGTGCGCTTCCACAAGGATGTGGAGCCCTGGGAGGCCGAGGAAGTACTCGCCGCGGAAGGAATTCAATCCATCGGAAACCTTTCACTGGTGGAATCGGACCGGCTTGTCGAACTAACACCGGAAAGGATGGCGGCGCTCGCGCTTTGGGATGAGGTGGAGTATGTCTTCCCCGCCCCGGCCGAGATGAAGAAGGGCGGGATGTACCTGACGTGCGGTGAGGTACTGAACGGCGGATACGAAGCAGCGATGCTGGCCGCCAGCTTCGGCGAGGGCTGGGATGGTCCAGGCCGTGGCCGGGCCAGCCTCAGCTACTCGTTTGGCAGCCTCGGAAGCCGCACGGGTGTAGCGCAGACCCAGGCTGAGATCAGACGAGCTCTCGCTGAATGGTCGAAGTATGTCGCGGTAAGTTTCAGTGAATCGACGGCGCGCAGCGCGGCAAGAAACATCGATATCCTTTTTGCCACCGGCGCGCACGGTGATGCCTTTCCTTTCACCAGCGGTTCTACTGTTTTAGGTCACAGCTTCTATCCCGCTAATCCGAATCCGGAGCCGCTGGCCGGCGACATACATATCAATGATGCCTGGTCGTGGTCGATCGGCGGGCAATGGGACATTTACAGCGTCGTGCTGCACGAGATCGGACACTCTCTGGGAATCGGGCACACGGATACTCCCGGGTCGGTCATGTACCCGTACTATCAACGCTCCGAAGGCTTAAAGCAACAGGACATCGACTCGATTCGCCAGCTTTACGCCGCCGCGGATGCTCCAGGCCCAGCGCCCTTGTCAATCCGAATTACTAGCCCATCAGAGGGCGACAAGGTGTCCGCCGTCAGCGTCAACCTGAGCGGCAGCATTGCCGGAGGAGATTCGGGGCTGCGCATCAATTGGAGAAATGAGACCTCAGCAAGCGGTGGTTCCTGTCAGATAAACAGCATCAATACGATTTTTTCCTGTGCATCGATACCGCTCAGCCAAGGTGCGAACCGCCTCCGGATCACGGCCACGATGGGCACGGCAGTGGTGAACCAGACCGTGCAGATCCTGCGGGAAGCCGAAGGCGAGGTCAGGCTCAGCATCACTTCCCCGGCGGCGAACAGTCAAACTACCTCAGCCAGTGAAATCCAACTAAGAGGCGCCGCTTCTCACGGCAGCGGTATCGCCGGAGTAAGTTGGACAACCGATCGAGGGCGTAGCGGCTTGGCGACCGGACAACAGAACTGGTCCGCCACGGTTGGGCTTGAGACCGGAACTAATGTAATTACGGTCACGGCGACATCGCGAAGCGGGATCGCGAACAGCCAGCGCTTGACCGTGCAACGAACCGAGACAACAAATCCGGCGCCCGTGCCGCCGGCGGATCCTCAAGGAGACAAGGCACCCCCTCGTATGACAATTCAACAACCTATTGGTAACTTTATTATCACGAGTGCGCCGCGGCTGACTTTTCGCGGCACGGCAATGGATAACATCGCGGTGACGAACGTAACCTGGACAAACTCGGCGGGCGATCAAAGCGGCGCCGCCTCGGCTGTCGTCAACAATGGCACCGTCAGTTGGAGCTTCGACGTCAATATTGCGGTCGGATTCAACGCGATTCAGGTTCGTGCCTGGGATCTGGCGGGAAACTCCACCTTGTATTCAACCACCGTCCGGCGCTACTAAAGCTTAAGCTGGAGCGATGGAATCAATTCATCGCGCGACCGTGGCCGGCACGGGAATGATGGGTCCGGGAATTGCCAGCACACTGGCTCTCGGCGGGCTAAGCACGACGATACTGGGCCGGAGTGAAGCCCGTGCTTGGAATGCCCTGCAAATGGCCAGGGAGCAACTGCTGCTGCTGGAGCAAAACGGGATCATCACCACCAGGCAGGCCAACGGGGCAATCGAGCGCCTCGATGCCAGCCACGATTTCGAGTCCGCTCTGGCCGGCCGCGATCTCGTGGTGGAATCGATTCCGGAAAACATGGCATTGAAGCAGGCTTGGATCGCTCAAGTAGAGGCTATTGTCAGCTCCGAGTGCTGGATCACTTCCAATACCAGTGGACTCAGCATCACGGTGATGAGCGAGAAATCACGGCACCCGGAGCGAATCGCCACGACTCATTTTTGGAATCCCGCACACCTGATGCCGCTGATTGAAATCGTGCGCTCGGACAAGACGGCGGACCAGGTCGTTGAGGGCTTACGGACTCTTTTCGAGCGTTGCGGGAAAGTACCGGTGGTCGTCAAGAAAGACCGGCCGGGACAATTGGGAAACCGCCTGCAGATGGCGATGGTGCGGGAAGCAGTGCACATTATCAGCGAGGGAATCGCCAACGTGGAGGATGTCGACCGGGCAGCCAGTCTCGGCTTCGGACTGCGCCTGCCGGTTTATGGAATTTTCGAGCATCAGGATCTCGTGGGCCGGGACGCCTTCACGGTTTGCGACTATGTCGCCCGGGATCTTTATAACGACGCCGGAGCTCCTCCGCTTTACCGGCTGATGTATGAGAAGGGTAAGCTGGGAGCCAAACCAGGGCTGGGCTTTCATGACTGGTCGGAAAAAGATGCCGATCAGGTAAAAAACCGCCGCGACCGCTGGCTGAGGGAGTTCTTGCGCTCCAGCTACGGCGACTGGATCCGGCCCAAACCACGGGAATAAACTCGGGGTAGGGATATGATGGGCGGGTGGCTGAAACAAAGCAAGTGAGGCGGGTTCGCTATGCGGCAGCGGCGATCCTGATGCAGATTCTATTGGGGATTCTCTATAGTTGGAGCGTATTTCGCGGACCACTCGAGCAGTTGCACGGCTGGTCGCGCGCTCAGAGCGTGATGCCCTACCGTTATTCGCTGCTGGCTTTTGCCGCTGGCATGATCGTGGCGGGCTTATGGCAGGACCGGAAGGGACCCCGCCTGGTGGCAAGCGTGGGCGGAATGTTGCTGGCTCTGGGCTGTGCGGTGGCGGGTTTGCTGCATCAGACTGTGCAGGGACTGGTTTTGGGCTATGGTGTGATTGCCGGAGTAGGCGTCGGATTTGCCTATGTAACGCCGATTGCGATGTGCGTAAAGTGGTTCCCCGACCGGCGCGGAATGATTGTCGGGCTTGCCGTGATGGGCTTCGGGCTTGGGCCGCTTGTTTTCGGGCCTTGGCTCGAGTGGATGATCGGCAAGAATGTCGCGGTCATGAACGAGACCATCCCAAAAACATTTTTTGTTCTATCTGGTTTATTTCTGGTTGGGGTAGTCGGCGCGGCGCAGCTGTACGCGGTGCCGCCGGCGGGTTGGAAACCCGAAGGCTGGACTCCGGCTGCCGGCAAAATGACGATGACCGAAATAGGACCAGCCGAGATGACGCGAGGCTGGCGCTTTTGGGCCTTGTGGGCTGTTTATTTTCTGGGTACCTCGGTCGGATTGACGGCAATCGGAGAAGCTTCTCCCTTGTTGCGCGAAGCTGCCAGGGGAGGCGCCTCGATGACGGCCGGCGCCGGGTTGGGCGTCATGAGCATTTTCAATGGACTGGGAAGATTGGCCTGGGGCGGTGTGTCGGACCGCTGGGGAAGGCAAACGGCGCTGCTGGGAATGTGCGGCGTCAGCGTGGTGGCCTGCGCGGCGGTGCTGCGGACCGCGGAAGGCTTCAGCCTCCTGCTGCTGGGCATGTGCCTGGTGGCTTGGAGCTATGGAGGATATCTGGCCCTGATGCCAGCTCTGACCGCGGATTTTTTCGGCGCTAAACATGTCGGTGCGAATTACGGCTTGCTGTTCAGCGCATGGGGAATTTGCGGCTTTCTCGTTCCGGGTTACTTTGCCGGAGTGCTCGACGCCGCGCGCGCGGCAGGCAATTTGAGAAGCGGCTATGAGCACGTATTCGGATTGCTGGCGGCCTTGGCCCTGGTGGGTGGCGTCATCGGCCTGAGCCTAAACGCGCAAAAACCAGCCGCGGCGGTAAAGCAGGTAAGCCAAAGCTAGGTGCAGCAGCGCATAAGTCAAGGCAAACAGAAAGCTGGCGTTCAAGGGCGAAGCAAGAGCAAGGAAAACATTCTGGTAAATGGCCTCCCTGCCCCCGATCTGATCGAGAAGGGTGATCAGTAACTCACTGGTCATATAAATTGCAATGGCATTCATGCCGAGAATGGCAAAGGGCCGGAAGGGGCGCACCACGCGGCGGTGATCGATGAGCCAAAGCATTGCGGCAAAAAGCAGAAAATCAAGGCCGGCCATGAACAGCGTGAAGGAAGAGGTCCAGATCTTCTTGTTGATGGGGTGCCAGGTGTTGAGCATCAGGCCGGAGGCGGCAAGGCCAGCGCCAATTAAGGCGAGCTTCCGGGCGCGGGCATCAACATGGAAACCAGTCTTGATAAGATGCCCAGCCAGCACGCCCAACAGGCAAGTAGCAATCGCCGGGAGTGTGGAGAGAATGCCCTCCGGGTCCCAGGTCTTGGTGTTGGCGTAGTTGTGCCGGCCCAATATGAGTTTGTCCAGATAGTGCGCGAGATTGCCTTCAACGGACAGATCGCCCGGCGCATAGCCGGGGGCGGGGATAAAGGTCATGATGGCATAGTAGGCCGCCAGCAGGAATCCGGCGGCGATGAGGAGGCCGCGCAGGGGGAGATAGAGAAAAAGCAAACTCGCGGCGCAATAGCACAAGGCGATTCGCTGCAGAACGCCCAGGATACGAAATGTCTCGAGGGGGAAAGTGGGAAAGGAGTAAAGAAACAGCCCCAGAGTGAAGAGAATCACCGTGCGGCGGAGGATGTCCCGCACGAGGGTCGGCCGGGGGACATTTTGCTCCAATTTGCGGCCGAGAGAAAGGGTGAGGGCCAGCCCAACGATCCAGACGAAGCTCGGAAAGACGGCATCCGTCAGAGTCCAGCCGTGCCAATCAGCGTGGCGCAGCGGAGCATAAACAAACTGCTCGGAGCCAGGCGTGTTGACCAGAACCATCAGGAATATGGTCAGCCCACGGAAGGCATCCAAAGCTTCAAGCCGGGTGGAGAGCATAGTTATTTGCCTTTGGGTTCAGTGGACATGCCGGGAGTCTCCGGCGCGGTAACTTCACCGTCGATCATACGCGGCTGCGGTCCGGAACTTTCCATGTAAATCGCGTTGGGGATGGCGCAGAGCATATTCATATTGACGTCGCCGCCGCCATGGCTGGCCAAATCAAGGCCGGCGGCATCGGCGATCGCGGCGATTTCCAGCCATTCCGTAACGCCACCAGCGCGGCGGTTATCCGGCTGGACGATATCGGCGCCACGACGCTGGATCAGGTCGTTGAACTGGTGCTTCAGGTAAAGGTTTTCTCCCGTGGCGATGCGAACATCGAGTTCGGCGGCCAGTTCGGCGTAGCCGGCCATGTCATGCGGGGGCAGCGGCTCCTCATACCAGAAGACACCCATCTGCTGATAGAGGCGGCCACGACGCAGAGCTTCATTGCGGTTAAATACCTGATTCGCATCGAGCATGACCCGGCGCCCCTGCCCTGCGAGATCGACAGCGAGCCGGATGCGGCGTTCATCATCGGCCAAGGAATACTTGCCGGTTTTGATCTTGATAGCCTGATAACCTTGGCTTAAGGCAGTCTCGATCTGAGCTTTGTATTGAGATAAATCGTTGTCGTTGTCGTAATACCAGCCACACATCGAGTAGACGGGCATCCGGTCGCGCGCCGCGCCAAGCATGCGCCAAACCGGCATGCCGGCGTGCTTTCCGAGAATATCCCAGACGGCAATGTCACTGGCGGCAAGGGCGAAGTTGGTCAACCCGGTCAGGCCCTGGTATTGAAGACCTCGCTGCAGGCGGGCGCGAATCGCCTTCGGCAGCGCGGGATCTTGGTCGAGAATGAGAGGCTTGACCTCATGTTCGAGAAGGGCGCGAAGGGCTTGGGGACCTCCCTCGATCGCGCCAAAGTTGGATTGGGCCCAACCGGTGATGCCCGCGTCCGTGCGAAGCCGCAGGGTAACCGTCCCGGAGTTCACACCCAGTGTCTGCAATGCGTCGTAGGTCGGCTTGCGCGGTGGGTGAATCGTGAGATCCGTCTCGAGGGCAACGATCTTCAGCGATTTTCGCTGCTGCGCGGCAATCACCAAGGGAGCCGAGAGAAGAGCACGGCGTGAGAGCATCGGTGAAGATGAGTTTATTCGATTTCCTGGCCAATGCGCAGAAGATTTCCATGCGGGTCGATCAGTGCAAATTCGCGCATGCCCCAAGGCTTGATTTCAATGGGGTGAAGGTTGGGGACTTCCGCCGCCACGAAGTCGGCATAAAGTTGGTCGACCAAGGACACTCGAAGATAGCAGCCGAAAAAGCTTTCCTTGGGATTCAGATGCCCCATCAGGAAGAAATGAATTTCATGTGATTCCCGGGCCAGGATGGCGTAGTCATCCTCGTGCCGGGACCAGACGGAGAAGCCAAGTTTCTTGTAGAACTCGATGGTCTCGTCGAGATCAAGTGAAGGTAGTACGGCGATAACAGATTGCAGCATGGGCTTCTAATTAGTGTAAGTGGTTGTATGGTCCCTGCAAGTGGAGCAGCACGTTAAGCAGAAGCGACAGGCAGATGAGAATCTCACTCAGCCGCCGTGGACCGCTTCCCGCGAGGCTGGCCAAAACCAGTAACGGCAAGAAGTCAATGAGGTATCTCTCCGTGACCCACCCAGTGCTGGAAAGGAAGATGAGCACGGCCAGAGCGGGCAGCCCCCAGCGCCAAAGCGGGCGCCGCGCGAGAACAAAGGGTGCGAGCCAGAGCGCGCCCAGCATGTTTTCATGAAAAAAGTTGGGCGGAAGTGGAATTGGGGGGTCACGATGCAGAAAGAAGAAGGGAAACTGCGATTGCAGCCGGGGCCATTCGGCGAGAAACAAGTACAGACTGGGCAGAATATGCGTGGGGGAAAAGGCAGGTAGCTGCTGGCCGGGGCCGGCGATCAGGTGAGCCAGCCCAAAATCGAAGGGTGAATGAAAACGCAGGTAGTTGTGCGCAAAAGCGGTGGTGACACCGGCGAACACCCATGGCCAGGCTCGACGGTCGAGTGCGGGAGCCAGAATCAAAAGATGCGGCCGCGAAAGCGCCAGCAGACCCGCGCAGAGCCCGGAGAGCACATGCCGCTGGTGCGCGTGCCAGGCGAGGCTTGCGGAAACCGTCAGCCAGGCGAAGGCGATCGCCACTTCGTAGACCCAAATGCGGTGCAGCAAAAATGGAATTCCCGAGCCAAGGCCCAGGGCAAGGGCGTACAGCGGGGGAGGCTGCGGATGGAGCTTGTGCAGCGTCAGCAGATTCAAGAAATAGGCGAGAGCCACGAAGAGAAAAACCGCCACGGGCTCGGGCAAATCGCGTTTCGTTAGCAACCGGTATGGGTAAAAGGCAAACAGACAGGGTCCCACCCCATGGTACAAGTAGTATTTGCCCTCAAACAACACCATATCATCCATTTTAAACTCAGCTGGATTCAGCGGGATGTGGAGTTGCCCTTGGATCCAACCGCGGGCCAAGTAATTGTAATAGCCATTGGGTGAAATCTCATTGAAAGCGAGGCTCGCCCAAAGCAAGTACAACAGCACAATTGCGGGACCGACACTGCGAGCTAGAGGCACTGTCGATAGAATAGCGGCATGTTCAGCCGAAGAGAATGTTTCGCCGGGATTCCCTATGTATTTGCCCGGGCGGCGGCCAAGCCCAAGCGGAATGTCCTGTTCATCGCTATTGACGATCTGAATGATTGGGTCGGATGCCTGGGAGGCTATCCGGGAGTCCAGACACCCAACCTCGATCAACTGGCAAGCCAAGGAGTATTGTTCCGCAGCGCGCATTGCGCGGCGCCCTTGTGCAATCCGGCGCGGACGGCCATCCTGACTGGACGGCTGCCAGCGGCAACAGGGGTATATAACAACAACCAGCCGTACTCGAGAGCAGTTCCGTTGGACGGTGTAATCACCTTAAATCAGCACTTTAAACAATCTGGCTATGTCACTCTCGGATCAGGAAAAATTTATCATGGAACTTATGGCAAGTTCGCGGATCGCAAGGGCTGGGATGACTATCGTGTGACCAAGGACCGGGCCCGCTTCACCACACCCGGCCCACAGGCGGGCCAAGCATCTCAAGGAAGTTTTGACTTCGGTCCAACCGCCGGCGGCGATGAGGAAATGCTGGATTACGAAACGGCCGGGTGGGTGGCCGGGCATCTGAGCCGAAAACAGCCCGCGCCGCTCTTTCTCGCCTGTGGCATCACAAAACCACATTTGGCTTGGCATGTTCCGAAGAAGTATTTTGATTTGTATCCAATAGACAATATTTCTCTACCGATTGTTAAAGCGGATGATTTGAACGACATTCCACCGGCCGGAGTGAGAATGGCAAAGCAAAACCGCGATCATGAGCGAATCACGGACGCGGGAGCCTGGAGGCGAGCGGTTCAGGCATATTTGGCATCTATTTCCTTTGCTGATGCGATGGTGGGACGCTTGCTGCGGGCCTTGGAGACGGGTCCGCATGCTGGAAACACCACGGTCATGCTGTGGAGCGACCATGGCTGGCATCTGGGAGAAAAGCTGCATTGGCGAAAATTCACATTGTGGGAGCGATCCACCAGGAATGTGTTAATGATCCGTTCTCCGGGTGTGACCCGGCCGGGGGGCACCTGTGACTCTGCCGTCAGCATGATCAATCTGTATCCCACACTGGTCGAGTTGGAAGGCTTAGGGCCGGCCGGCCAGCAGGACGGCGTCTCGATGATGCACCTTCTTGCGAATCCGCGCGCGAAATGGCAACGGCCGGTGCTGACTACCTATGGGCGGGGAAATCATGCCGTGCGCACCGGAGACTTGAGGCAAGGCTGGAGATATATTCGGTATCGTGATGGTGATGAAGAGCTTTATGATCGCTCAACTGATCCGAACGAGTGGACCAATCTGGCGGCAAAACGAGAATCACAAGCTCGGCTTGAGCTGATGCGGCGGCTTTTGCCTGCCGTCGACGCGCCGGATGCGCCGCAGGCGGAGTCGGATTCTACTGACGTTTAGTCATGAAATGCTCTCATTTCGTTCTGCTAAAACCGATAAGCCCTGCGGAGGGATGTGGAAAAAATTCTTGTTTCACAGCAAAAATTCTGCCCAGAGAAGAAATCCTCTTGCCTGACGAGAAAGTCTACAGGTATATTTGTAGTTTAGAAGTATGCGGACCCAGTGTGTCTAAAACCCCTAGGGTTCGGAATAGTACCGAGGAAGCCTAATGAAGCCGATCTTCCCCAAGTCGCTTGACTTCCTGATTCGCGCCGCAGGCGCGTTTTTGGGATTCTCGATCTTAACCGGTGTAGCTGCTTACACCTATTTCACTTTGCCTGTCGTTCAGGACACCGGGTATCGCCCCGAGCAACCCGTTCCCTACAGCCATAAGTTGCACGCGGGCAACTTGAACATGGACTGCTACTACTGCCATAACACGGTGGCAAAGGCGGCTCATGCGGCGATCCCTTCCACGGAGACTTGCATGAACTGTCACACGCGGGTCAAATCGGATTCCGCGCTTCTAGCGCCAGTTCGAAAAAGCTATGCGACCGGGGAGCCGGTGAAATGGGTGAAAGTACACAATCTTCCCGACTATGCCTACTTCAACCACTCCGCGCATGTGACGGCGGGGGTGAGCTGCGTCAGCTGCCACGGCAGGGTCGATCAAATGGTGGAAATTACCCAGGTTCAGCCGCTCAACATGGGCTGGTGCCTGGAATGCCACCGCAATCCTGCCCCCAACCTGCGGCCGGCTGAATTGGTGACCAAGCTCGACTGGGAACCGCCGGCGGGCAAGACGCGAGCCGAAATCGGCATGGAAATCGTCAAGGCCAAGAACATCAACCCGCCCGTGCATTGCGGCGGATGCCATCGCTAGAGCTAGAGGGGAAAAGGATCAGTAACGATGAGTCTCGTACAAATCAGCAACGCAAGAAGAAAGCGCATCCCCCTTGATCTGTTGAGCCAGAGAGAGGAGTTTCACGCCTGGACCAACGAGGCGCCGGCGGCTGGGGCGGAATCCGATGAAATAGACCCTTCCAGCCGGCGCGACGTATTGAAGTTGATGGCTGCCGGGGCGGGTCTGGCCGGTCTGGTGAGCTGCAGACGGCCTGTGCAGAACATTGTGAGTTTCTCTCAGGGCGTGGAAGATCTGATTCCCGGAAAACCACAGTTCTACAACACGATCTACAACCTCGGCGGCGTGGCCCAGGGCCTGCGAATTGAAGCCAACGACGGACGGCCCACCAAGGTGGAAGGCAATCCGGTGCATCCTACCTCCAAAGGCGCGGCCAATGCTTATTCCCAGGCAACTGTCCTCGGTTTGTTTGACCCGGACCGGTTAACGAAGGTAATTCAAAACGGCAATGCTTCCACCTGGGAGGCATTTCGCGCTTTTGCCCGGGATCACTTCGCCCAAGCCGGTGAAGGCGAGGGCCTGGCCTTCGTTTGTGAGCGCAGTGCGGGAGATAGCTGGAAAGCCGTTGTCGCGGCAGCAACAAAAAAGTGGCCGAAGGCTTTGTGGTTGCACTGGGAGCCGTTGAACCACGACAATGCCGTTCTGGGCGCGCAACAGGCTACCGGCACGGCGGCTGATGCCGTCTATGCCTACGACAAGGCGGATGTGGTCCTGGCCCTGGATCACGACTTCCTCGGTGTGGATGCGACGACGGTTTTGCCGACGAAGCTATTCAGCCAAAAGCGCAAGGTGAAAGAAGGCGAGTCGATGAATCGCCTTTATGCTGTCGAGGGGCATTTTTCACTGACCGGTGGAATGGCCGACCATCGCCTGCGGCTGAAGCCAAGCGAAGTGGCGGCCTTTGCCGCGGAGGTGCTCAAGCTCGTCAGTGCGGAGGGGGAAATCAACGTGGGCGGGGAAGGCAGCAGGAAGTTTGCTTCTGCCGTCGCCAAGGATTTGAAGAAGAATGCCGGCAAGAGCCTTGTCACCGCCGGACCGCGCCAAGCGCCGATCGTGCATGCTCTGGCGCTGGCCATCAATCAGGTGCTGGGTAATTTGGGCGCAACGGTGAATTTGATCGCGCCTCTGGCGCCGCCCCAGGCCGAAGCGTTGGCTGCCTTCAAGAGCGCATTGGCGGAGGGAAAGATATCTACCCTGGTCGTGCTCGGTGGCAACCCCGCCTACACACTGCCGGCTGATGTCAATTTCGCCGACGGAGCCAAACGCGTCAAGACGTTGATTCATCTCGGTCTCGAACAAGATGAGACCGGAGTTCTGGCCCACTGGTGCCTGCCTCAAGCTCACTATCTCGAGGCCTGGGGAGATGGACGCTCAGCCGACGGCACGGCTTCCATCCAACAACCGGTGATTGCTCCTCTATATGGCGGCAAAACCGCGCCGGAAGTCCTTTCCGAGTTGGCTGGATTGTCGGTTACCAAGGCCTACGACATTGTTAAGAACCATTGGACTGCCGGCTTTGCCGGGGATCAGGAAAAGCAGTGGCGCAAGGTCCTGCACGACGGTCTCGTCGAAGGCTCCGCCGCCGCGGCGCTGAAGATCAGTGTCGATGTGAAGAAAGTCGCTGCCGAACCCGTTCCGAGCCCATCGAACGAAACGGAACTCGTATTTCTGCCTGCCGCCGGGATCTATGACGGACGATTTGCCAACAATGCCTTCCTGATGGAAATGCCGGACCCGCTGACCAAGGTCGTCTGGGACAATTGCGTGACGATGTCAAGGAAGACGGCGGAAAGCCTGAAGGTCTCCATGGGCTTTATTGGCGAAGAAGGCGACATGGTAACGCTTAATGTCGGAGGCGCCAGCGTCGAAGCCGCTGTCATTGTGGTGCCCGGCCAAGCCGATGGTGTGTTGGGTGTCACTCTTGGCTATGGACGGGAGCACGCCGGACGCGTCGGCAAGGGTGCTGGATTCAATGCCTACAAGCTGCGCACCACGGCCGGCATGGGCTACGCACCGGTCCAAGCCACCAAGGCGGCAGAGACTTTCTTCCTTGTTCGGACCCAGGATGACCCCGAAGGGGATTCCCAAAATGGCCGCCCGATCGTGCGGGAAGCGACACTCGAAGACTTCCAGAAAGATCCGAAATTCGCCCAGTCCGTGCCCGGGCCGGCCCTCGAAAGCTTGTTCACGGATTGGAAATACGATCAGGGCTATCAGTGGGGGATGGCAATCGATCTGAATTCCTGCACAGGCTGTAACGCCTGTCTCATCGCCTGCTTCAGTGAAAACAATATCCCGATGGTGGGAAAGAAGTTCGTGGCCATGGGCCGCGAAATGCACTGGATTCGCCTCGACCGTTACTACGCCGGTGACGGAGATGAAGCCACCGTGGCGGTACAACCGCTGAATTGCCAGCAGTGTGAAAACGCCCCCTGCGAAAGCGTTTGTCCCGTGGCGGCGACCGTCCATTCGCCCGAGGGCCTGAACGACATGGCCTACAACCGCTGTATTGGCACCCGGTACTGCATGAATAACTGCCCGTACAAGGTACGGCGCTTCAACTACCTGAACTGGACCAAAGCAAAGACCGAGGTGGAGAATCTGGCTTCGAATCCCGATGTCAGTACCCGCATGCGTGGGGTGATTGAAAAATGCACCTACTGCACGCAGCGCATCGCCGAGGGTAAGATCAACGCCAAGATAGATCCCACCGGTCGCCGCAAGGTGCGCGACGGAGAGATCCAAACAGCCTGCCAGCAAACCTGTCCGGCCGATGCGATTTCCTTCGGCAATATCAATGACGTGGAGTCGGCCGTCTCCAAGGCCAAGGCTAGTCCGCGCAACTATGCGCTTCTGGCTGAGTTGAATGTCCGGCCCCGAACCACGTATCTGGCCAAACTCAAGAATCTAAATCCGGAGCTGGCGGGCGAAAAGAAAGCCCCCGCCGCGGCGGCACACTAAAGAGAGGACAGCGAGGAGTCAACCCAAATGGCAAATCTTACACTTACCAACTCCGACCTTGACGCAATCTCGCCACGGCTGGTTCTCGACAAGGGAACCCGTCCCACCGGCTACAAGGAAGTCACCGAGGATGTGGTTTCGATCATTGAAGCCAAGACAAGCCGGGCTTGGTGGATTGCCTTCATTGTCAGCTTCCTCACGCTGATCATGCTCTTTGGCATGTTGAGCTATCAAGTCGCCACCGGCGTCGGTGTTTGGGGCAATAACTCTCCTGTCGGCTGGGCCTGGGACATTACGAATTTCGTGTTCTGGATCGGTATCGGCCATGCCGGGACGCTTATTTCAGCCATCCTTTTTCTCTTCCGGCAAAAATGGCGTACTTCGATCAACCGCGCAGCCGAGGCCATGACGCTTTTCGCCGTCGCCTGCGCCGGCCTTTACCCGGTCTTTCACGTCGGCAGGGTATGGCGGGCCTACTGGCTCTTTCCGGTACCCAACACGGATTTGGCGATGTGGCAGAATTTCCGCTCCCCGCTGTTGTGGGACGTGTTCGCGATTTCCACTTACGGTACCGTATCGGCGCTGTTCTGGTACGTGGGATTGATTCCCGACCTGGCTACGGTGCGTGACCGGGCCACGGGGATCCGCGCGAAAATTTATGGATTTTTGAGCTTGGGATGGCGCGGATCGGCGCAACACTGGACCAATTACGAAATGGCCTATATGTTGCTAGCCGGTCTTTCGACCCCGCTTGTGCTCAGCGTACATACCATCGTCAGTTTCGACTTCGCTACCTCGGTCTTGCCCGGCTGGCACACCACCATCTTCCCCCCGTACTTCGTCGCCGGCGCCGTCTTCAGCGGCTTCGCGATGGTGATGACACTGATGGTGATCTTCCGCAAGTGGTTTCATCTCGAACACTTGGTGACGATCAAGCACCTGGAAAATATGAACAAGATCATGCTTGTCACCGGTACGGTCGTCGGTTATGCCTACGGTACAGAATTCTTCATCGCCTGGTATTCAGGCAACCCCTACGAGCTTTTCACCTTTATCAATCGCGCCTTTGGGCCTTACTGGTGGGCCTACTGGTCCATGATTTCCTGCAATGTAATTTCGCCACAATTCTTCTGGTCGAAAAAATTGCGCACCAACATTCCATTCATGTTTGTTATCTCCATCTTCATCAATATCGGAATGTGGTTCGAGCGCTTCGTGATCATTGTTACCAGCTTGCACCGGGACTTCCTGCCCTCGAGCTGGGGCTACTTCCGCCCCACTTACGTAGATATTCTGACCTTTGTTGGTACCTTCGGTTTATTCATGACGCTCTTCCTGCTCTTTGCCCGCTTTGTCCCGATCATTGCGATCTCGGAGGTAAAAGGAGTAATTGCAGGAGACAAACACCGCCACCTCCCCGAGCATGTGGAAGCACAAATGGCGGTCAAACGGGACGAAATTATGAAGGTGGTGGCCTAGCGATGGCGCTTCTCGAAATGGATGGATTGAAACGGATCTTCGATCCCAATGCTCCCAAGGAGCTTTGGGGAGTCGTGGCGGAATTCGAAGATGAGCAGGCCCTGCTCAATGCAGGGGAGGCAATGCACCACAAGCATGGCTATACGAAACTGGACGCCCTAACTCCTTTCCCCGTGCATGGCATGGAAGCGGCCATCGGTATCCCCCGCTCCATTCTAGGCTACATCGTGATTTGCATTGGCTTGACCGGTACCATCACGGCCGTGCTGCTGCAATGGTGGACTGGCGCGGTGGACTACCCCCTGGTGATCGCCGGCAAGCCGCTCTTCGCCTTTGAGTTCGCCATGCCGATCATGTTCGAATTGAGCGTGCTTTTCTCCGCCTTTACGTGCGTTTTCGGGATGCTTGCTCTCAATGGGCTGCCGAAGTTCTTCCACCCGGCGATGCAATTCCCGAAATTTGCTCGCGCCACCGATGACGGCTTCCTGCTGGTTGTCGAAAAGAGTGATCCAAAGTTTTCCGCCGTGGAAACACGGCAATTGCTGATGAGCCTGGGCGCCACGAGCGCCGAGATTGTTGAGGACTAAGCGAAAATGAATACGCGAACCGGACTCGGAATTTGCCTGGCGGCGCTCGCCCTCACCGGGTGCGGCAACTTCCCGACCCGCTCCACGCCGCTCGAAGTGCACGATGATATGGACCGGCAGCAGAAATACAAACCGCAAACAATGTATCGCGGAAAGGGTCTTTTTACTGACGACCGCTCGAACCGGATGCCTGTTCCCGGTACCGTCGCCGTTGGTCATTTGAAGGATGACGACGCCGCCTTTCGCGGCATCGTCAATGGGCAATACCTGGGCCGTATACCGGTGAAAATCACTCCCGAATTGTTGAAGACCGGACAAACGAAGTTCAACACTTATTGCTCACCCTGCCACGACCGGACCGGTTCCGGACAAGGTGTGGTGCCGAAGCGCACGCTTTGGCTGCCGACGAATCTGCACGAAGACCGCGTCGTCGCCATGCCTGATGGGGAAATTTACGATGTGATTTCCAACGGCCGCCGTACCATGCACGGCTACCGTTACCAAGTTCTCGAGGCCGACCGCTGGGCCATCGTTGCCTATGTGCGGGCTCTGCAGCGTAGCGACCGGGGAACGATTGAAGACGTGCCTGCCGAACTGCGGGCGGACCTCCGCTAGAGGTCGAAAAGGAATTTAGGATTATGGCAGCACACCCCCACCACGGTGAAACGGACAGCTTCGAGCTCGATGCCGGCCTCTGGGCCAAGGTCCGCAATATCATACTGTTTTGCTTTCTCATCAGCGCTACGGCAACGGCAGCCGGCTATTTTCTCGATGCCAAGCAGTTTTTTCATAGCTATCTCGCCGCCTTCATGTGGGGCACCCGCATCTTGCTGGGGGCTCTGTTCTTCTTGATGGCTGGCTATTTGGCCGGTGCGGCTTGGAATGTGACCTTTCGCCGCTTTTCCGAAACCATGGCCATGACGATCCCTTACGGATTGATTTTGTTCATTCCTGTCGCCCTTGGCATCCATGAGCTCTATCACTGGTCTCACCCCGAGGCCGTCGCCCACGACAAAGTGCTGCAGGGAAAAGCGGCTTGGCTCAATACGAACTTTTTCATCCTGCGGGCCGGGATCTACTTTGCGGTGTGGACGTTTTTTGCTTGGGGCATCTACCGCAACTCGACGGCCATGGATCAAGACAAAGACATCCGGCACATGCATTCGTCCTCCCGCTTCGCGGCCCCAGGCATGCTGCTGGTATTCCTGGCAACCAGCTTCGCCGCCTTCGACTGGCTGATGAGCCTCGATCCTCACTGGTTCTCCACGATGTATGGAATCTATATCTACGCCGGGGGCGGTTTAGCGTCCATGTGCGCCCTGGTGTTAATTTCACTGGCCTTCCGCCGGGCGGGGGTACTGAAAAATTCCATCACCGAAGAGCACTACCATGACCTTGGAAAATGGATGTTCGCCATTACCGTTTTCTGGACTTATGTGAGCTTCAGTCAATACATGTTGTACTGGTATGCCAACATCCCGGAAGAGACAATCTGGTTCAAGCACCGTTTCGTCGGCAGTTGGCTTCATGTTTCCAAGTGGCTTGTTTTTGCTCACTTTGTATTTCCGCTCTTCTTCCTGATCACCCGTAAGACGAAGCGGAATCTCGGCACTTTGGCCTTCATGGCCGTTTGGCTGCTGGTCGCCGACTATCTGGATATCCATTGGAACGTCATGCCGACTTTGCACCCGAAAGGCTTCGCTCCCCATTGGCTGGACGTCACAGCCCCGGTTGCCGTGGCCAGCTTCTACGGATTCTTTTTCTGGAATCGCTTGAAGAACCACGCCATCGTGCCGGTCGGTGATGTGCGCCTTCATCAGGCACTGGCCCATCATAACTTATAGGCGGCAGTAGCAAGAGGAAAGACAGATATGTCGGAATCAAACCCCATTCAACCCCTGAGTCCGGAACAAGCCTTGGAGATCGGATACGAGCGAACTGAGCCCAATGCCCTCAAAATCGGCCTGCTTACCGTCGTCATCGTATTTTCGATCGTTGTTGTTTGCTATGCCGTTTACTACTGGTATGTCGGCCAATTGGAGTATACACGGCACATGGAAGTGGAAGTGCCGATCTGGCAGGAAACCAAGGATGTGCGCGCGTATGAAACGGAACGGCTGACGCAATTCAAGTATCTCGACAAAACCAAAGGCAGCGTCCAGTTGCCCATCGAAAAGGCAATGGACCTGCTGGTAAAGGAAAGCGGAGAGGGCAAATCGTTCTACGGAGGAATAAACTCGACGGTGAAGCCATACGAAGTAGATCCCAACCTCCAAACGGTCATCGATAAAGCACTGGGGAAAAATCCAGCGGCAGCGCCAGCACCAGCCGCCAATGACGGAAACGCTCCGGCACCGAAGGCTGCTGCTCCGGCACCGGCAGCCAAACACTAGATCAAAAGAAATTTGCATCCGCAGGCAAACCGAATGGCAAAGTTTTGGAACCAATTGGCAACCCTGACGGCTCTCTGGGCCGGATGTACCTTGCTGTCTGCCCAAAACGAAGTAATCGGATTACCCAAAAACCCCGAAGAACGCAAACGGGCTCTCGAGGACAGCAAGACACCCATGCCACGTGAGATGACTGGCGTTGGTGTGGATGAAAAGTTGGGAGCTAATATCGATCTGAATCTCGAGTTTGTCTCCGAGGGGGGCAAGCTCCGGCGCTTGTCCGAATTTTTTGCCTCCGGCCGTCCCGTGATTCTGAATCTCGTCTACTACAAGTGTCCGATGTTGTGCAATTTGACCCTTAACGCTCAAGTGAGCGTTCTGCGCGAGCTGGCGTGGACCCCGGGCAAAGAGTTTGATGTTGTCACGATTTCCATTGATCCGACCGAGACGATCGAAATGGCCCAGGACAAGAAAGCGGCTTACCTGAGCAACTTCGACAAGCCCTTGGGAGCAGGCTGGCACTTTCTGGTCGACTACAACGGCAATGTCAAGAAGTTGGCCTCCCAGGTGGGTTTCCGCTACAACTACGACCCGAACCAGAAGCAGTATGCGCATAGCGCGGCCATTATGGTCTTGACGCCAAACGGAATGGTGTCGCGGTATTTGTATGGAATCAAGTTCCGGGAACGGGATTTGAGGCTGGCGCTCACGGAAGCGGCAGCGGACAAATTTGGCTTGAGCTTCGAGAAATTGTTGCTCATGTGCTATCACTACGACCCAAGTGCGAAGTCGTATGTGTTGTTTGCCACCAACGTCATGCGTCTGGGCGGATTATTGGTGGTTTTGATTTTGGGGTTCGTGCTGTTCCGTTTCTGGCGGCAAGAACTCTTGGCGCGAGACGCCGGCGGAGCCAGCAGCACAGGGCTTCCAGCCGGCGGTATCCCGACGAGTGAGAGTCACACTTCATGAATACCTGGTTGAGAGACTTGTTTTTACCCAGCGCGGCGAGTATTAAGGCTCAAAGCGTCGATGATCTGTTCATGTTCATTCTCTGGCTGAACATCATCTTTTTCATCCTGATTGCCGGACTGACCATTTTGTTCTGCATCCAATACAAACGCCGCTCCGCCAATCAAAAAACGGCACACATCGAGCACCATACGGTACTCGAACTAACCTGGACTGTCCTGCCGCTAATCCTTTGCCTGATCGTTTTCTTTTGGGGCTTTAACACCTATATGCAAGCAGGCGTGGCCCCGGATGGTGCCATGGAGATTCAGGTAACCGCCAAGAAGTGGATTTGGTCCTTCGGCTACCCCGACGGCAGCGTAGCGATCGGCAAACTCTGGGTGCCGGTCAACAAGCCCGTCCGCTTGATCATGCACTCGGAAGACGTGCTGCATGCATTCTTCGTGCCTGGCTTCCGCATCAAACAGGATGTTCTGCCAAACCGGTACACCGAAACTTGGTTCCACGCCACGCAAGTGGGTGATTACGTTATCCCCTGCACGGAGTACTGCGGCAAAGGGCATTCGGAAATGAAGGCCGTGGTAAAGGTCGTCTCCCAGCAGGATTACGAAAAGTTCCTCGAGGAGGGCGACCCGGATGAAAAGGGCTTGCCCCCGGAAAAACTGGGCGCCACGCTCTATGTCAACCTCGGCTGCTCGACGTGTCACTCGATTGACGGCACGAAGGGTCAGGGTCCCAGTTGGAAGGGGATCTGGAGCGCACAGCATAAAATGGTGGATGGGAAATCATTTCTAGTGGATGAAAACTACATCCGCACCTCGATCCTGCAGCCGCAGCAAATGATCGTGGAAGGTTTCGAAGGGATTATGCCCAGCTATCAGGGCCAAATCCGCGAGCGGCAACTGGTGGCGCTGATCGCGTACATCAAGTCGTTGAAGTAGAGAGAGCAAGAGCAGAGAGAATTCAGAGGTAACGAATTATGGCAGACGTAATTGCTTCCCCAGCCGTACATACCGGCGATCACGGGCATCATGCCGACTACTTGTCGGATCCCCAACATAAGGGCATCTGGTCGTGGATGACCACGGTCGACCACAAACGCCTCGGTGTGATGTATTTGTGGGCTGTACTCCTCGCATTTTTGGTGGGTGGTGTTTTTGCCCTCCTAGTGCGCCTTGAGTTGATGAATCCGGGTGAAGATTTCATGACCGCCGAACAATACAACCAGGCATTCACGCTGCACGGGGCGATCATGGTCTTCCTTTTCATTATTCCTTCCATACCGGCCGCCTTAGGCAACTTTGTTATGCCGCTCATGCTGGGAGCCAAGGATGTAGCGTTCCCGCGATTGAATTTGGCCAGTTTTTGGGTTTACGTTGCCGGCGCGGTTATGGCGGTTACCTCCATCGTTGTCGGTGGCGTGGACACGGGCTGGACCTTCTATACACCCTATTCCACCTCGACAGGCGGCGCGGTCACGATGATGACCCTGTCAGTTTTCGTTCTCGGCTTCAGTTCGATCTTTACAGGCATCAACTTCATCGCCACGGTGCACAAGTTGCGCGCCCCAGGCATGGGCTGGTTCCAATTGCCACTTTTCGTTTGGGGCATTTACGCCACGGCCATCATTCAGGTCCTGGCCACCCCGGTGCTTGGCATCACAATGGTCCTGCTGATCATGGAACGGGCCTTCAACATCGGCATCTTTGATGCGCAAATTGGCGGCGATCCGGTCTTATTTCAACACTTCTTCTGGTTCTACTCCCACCCGGCCGTTTACATCATGATTCTGCCTGGCATGGCAATTATTTCCGAGATCATCCCCACTTTCAGCCGGCGGACCATCTTCGGCTATCGCCTGATAGCGTTGAGTTCCGTGGCAATCGCTCTGATCGGCTTCCTGGTTTGGGGCCATCACATGTTCACGTCCGGGCAGAGCGCGCTGGCGGCTTCGATCTTCAGCTTCCTCACCTTCCTGGTGGCTATCCCGTCGGGCATTAAGATCTTCAACTGGATCGCGACCATGTACAAAGCTTCGATCTCACTGAATACCCCGATGCTCTACGCGACTAGCTTCCTGCTGCTGTTCGGCATCGGTGGGTTGACCGGAATCTTTCTGGGGGCCTTGAGCGTCGATATCCATCTCCACGATACGTACTTCGTGGTGGCGCACTTCCATTACGTGATGATGGGCGGCACTGTAATCGCTTTCCTGGGCGGACTTCACTACTGGTGGCCCAAGATGTTCGGCCGGATGTACAACGAAACCGTGGCTCGCATTGCTTGCGCGCTGGTTTTTATTGGCTTCAACATGACCTTCTTGACCCAGTTCTTCATGGGCAGCCAGGGAATGCCCCGGCGCTATTACACCTACCTCGACCAATTCCAGCCTTTACATCAGTTTTCTACTTTTGGCAGCTGGGTATTGGGAGCGGGTCTGCTCATCGCGGCCGTCAATTTGATGGGTGCCTTGCGCGGGCCAAAGAACGCCCCTGACAATCCTTGGGGCGGTACAACACTCGAATGGCAGACGCAGTCTCCGCCGATCACTCACAACTTCGCCGGCCAGCCGGCCATCGAGCACAACCCATACGATTACCGGTACTTCAAGGTTCCTTCCGACGCCGTTTAATTTCTGGAGATAAACAAGATCATGAGTCAAGCGCATGACGCAAGTCTAATCATGCAGGATGGGCATGGCGATGGGCATGGCGAAGGCCATGCCCACGAACATCACCCCTTTCACCAGCACCATTTCACGACGATGGAGCAGCAATTCGATGCCTCCAAAATCGGTATGTGGCTCTTCCTGGCGACGGAAATTTTGCTATTCGGCGGTCTCTTCGTCGGCTATGGCATTATGCAGTCCCGGCACCTGGAAGCTTTCGTCGCCGGCCATCACCACCTCGACTGGAAGTTGGGAGCACTCAACACCTGCTTCCTGCTGATCAGTTCCTTCACAATGGTCATGGCGGTTTGGGCTGCCTCCAACAACCGCAATGGGAACAAAAGAGGCGTGCTGATTACCAATCTCCTGCTCACATTGGGCTTCGCCGGTGGCTTCATGGTGGTGAAGTATTTCGAGTATTCTCACAAACTGCATGACGGTCTTTTGCCGGGCAAATTCTTTAGCTATACCGGCCCGGACGCGGTCCCGAACATGTTTGTGTTTTTCAGTTTCTATTTCATGATGACCGGGCTTCACGGTTTTCACGTCCTCGGCGGAATGGGGGCGATCACCTACCTTATCATCCGCTCGATCAAGGGCGACTACAGCAGCGAGTACTTCACTCCGGTCGATCTGATCGGCCTCTACTGGCACTTGGTCGATCTGATCTGGATCTATCTGTTCCCGCTGTTGTACCTGATTACCTAAACGGAGTGAAAGAAGAGAATCAACCATGAGCACACATACGGACACACTGGACCACTCCGGCGAACACACCCACGAGCATGGATGGAAGGGTTATCTCTACATCCTGCTGATCTTGTTGCTGCTGACCGTCATCACGGTTGGAGCCGCTCAGGTGAACTTTGGTTCCTCGACGGCCAACGTAGTGATCGCCATGACGATTGCCACCATCAAGGCTTCTCTCGTGGCCTTGTTCTTCATGCATTTGAAGGACGACAAGCCGATCAACGGATTGATTTTTGTCAGCACGCTCCTCTTCCTGGCTGTGTTCTTGGGCTTCTGCTTGGTCGATGCCGACTCCCGCTGGGATACCCGTCCAGCCACTTACAAGGGTCCGCTTGATCAACCGGCTCTGCCCAGCCTCAATGTGGATGCTGCAGCCGCACCGGCGAAACCCGCCGCCCCCGCGGTGGCGCCCAAACATTAGAAAACGAAACCAATCTCTGCGGATTGACGTCGAAGCTCGCGTCTGGACTCTCCCTAGCCCGGTGTTCCAGACGCGAATCGTTTGAGGGTATGATCTAAATTTGAAAACCGCGTTGCCGTGGTGGCTTCTGCTGCCTACTATTATTCCTGTCGCAATGACGGGCCAAGACCGTCCTATCGATCTTGCCTACCGGGTAGAATGGCGGATGATCAATGCCGGACGTGCCTCTCTCAAATGGACTCCGGCTGAGGCCCGCGGCGGCAAGGCTTTGGTGGGATTGGAATCGCAAGGTCTGGTAAGCAAGCTGCTTCCCATTCGAAATGAATACATCACGAACCTCGATGAACAGGGTTGCACTCTTTCCACCCTTCTGCGAGCCAGCGAAGGGGGCCGCAAACGGGAGACTGCCGTAACCTTCGACCGCGCAGCTAAGAAGGCGGCATTCCAGGAACGGGATCTGGTCAAGAACTCCATCATCAACCGGGAGACTGAGATTCCCTCCTGTGCCTTCGACGTCATCGGAGCTCTTGTCGAATTGCGGCGGCTGAAATTCGAGCCGGGTACAACCCTGCATGTTCCTGTCAGTGACGGCAAGAAATTTGTCAATGCCCGGGTCGAGGTCCAGGGCCGGGAAAAGATCCGGACACCGGCCGGGGAGTTCAACACCGTCCGCTGCGAGGCTTTCTTGTTTGATGGCATGCTTTATGCCCGCAAGGCCAGGCTCCATATCTGGTTCACCGACGACACCGCCAAGATTCCGGCTCAGATCCGGATCGCGATGCGGTTCTATATCGGCACGGTGACCCTGCAACTCGAGCGCTCGCGTTAGGAAACCGGCGCCAGCCCAAAGCCGTATGCTTAAGATATGAGGACCTTATTGCTGTTGCTGGCGCTCGCAGCGGGATGCGCCTGGGGGCAGATGAAATTTACCTCCGAGCAACTGCTGCAATTCGTCAAGAGTTCCTTGCGGCTCAAGCACCGCGACGATCAGATGGCGAATTATTTGAAGAAGGTGCTGCTCACCGAACAACTGCCGCCCGGGCAGATTGAAGAATTGCTGGCCAGTGGAATGGGGCCAAAGACTTATGACCAGCTTCGCTTGCTGGCCGAGGCCAGCGCCAAACTCCCGCCCCCCAAGGCGAGCACTCGTCCCGCCGACCAACCCGTCGCGGCTCTGATCCCCCCTCCCACCGAAGCCGAACAGCGAAAGTTGATTGAGGAACTCCGGGAGTATGCGCTGAACTACGACAAGGGCTTGCCCGATTTCCTTTGCACCCAAGTCACCCGGAGGTTCTACGATCCCGCTGGACTCGAGTATTGGGTTGCCGCCGACACGATCACCGCCAAGCTCAGCTACTTCCAGCGCAAGGAAGAGAAGAAAATCTTGTTTGTCAACAATCAGTACAAGGACATTGACTGGGATAAGCTCGGTGGAGCAACCTCGACCGGTGAATTTGGCGACATGCTGCGCGAAATTTTCGAGGCGCGCAGCGATACAGCTTTCCAGTGGGAGCGCTGGGGAACATTGCGCAAGCACCGGGCTCATGTCATCCGTTACCAGGTGCCTCAATCCCGCTCGCGGTGGGCGATTCAATACGAAAAGACCATGAGCGTCACACCCGGTTACACGGGATTGATTTACGCCGACGCAAAGTCCGGAATGATCCTCCGCGTCACACTCGAGGCCCTCGATTTGCCCGCGAGTTTTCCCATCCAGGTCGCCCGCAACATGCTGGACTACGATTACACCGAGATTGCCGGAAGCACGTTCTTGCTTCCGCTGCGGGCCGAGGTTCGCATGCGGGAAGGACGCTTGCTGATCCGCAACGACATTGAGTTCCGGAACTACCGTAAGTTTGGCGCCGATACCTCGATTTCCTTCGATACTCCCGATGCGCTCGACAGCGAGATGTTCAAGGAAGGTTCGATCACAAAGGATGTTCCCAAGGAGGACGGCTCGAAGCCGCGCAAACCTTAGCGCATCTTCCCTGCCCTGGCCGGCATCGTAACTCTGGATGAAAGCGGCGCGGATTTATGGCTATGGCGGACCTTCAGCCGTGGTCGTTGAGGAAATGGATCAACCGGTTGCGGGCCCCGGTGAAGTCGTGGTCAGGGTGGCCGCGGCGGCAGTGAACCCGGTCGACTGGAAGCTACGCGAAGGGTTTCTCCGCCAACAGTTGCACCTGAGATTTCCCTTTACGCTGGGTTGCGATCTTTCGGGTGTGGTGGTGGAAGTGGGGCAAGGCGTCACGGAGTGGTCCACGGGGGATGCAATCTACGGTTACCCTCACCTGTTGCGCTGCGGTGCCTTTGCCGAGTATGCACTCATGCTCGAAGGCGAACTGGCGCCAGCGCCCGCGGGATTCAGCCTGGCTGAGGCAGCCGCATTGCCGGTGGCCAGCATCACGGCTTGGGATGGTCTGTTCACGCACGGGGCGCTACGGGCGGGCGAAAGGGTTCTGGTTCTCGGCGGGGCGGGCGGGGTAGGCTCGGCTGCCATTCAATTGGCGCGTGCGGTCGGCGCGGAAGTATGGGCCACCACTTCCCGGCGTAACTTCGAATTCGTCGCGGCACTCGGAGCGACACCGATCGATTATCAAACTCAGACAGCCGTGGCCGTCCCGCCAATCGATCTGCTCTTGGACTGCGTCGGGATCAAGGCCGGTATGGCGGCGCTTGGCGGCTTGCGGCCCGGTGGGCGCTACGTAACGAGCGTTTATGAGTTGCCCCCAGCCGAGGTCCTGCGGGAACGGAAGTTGAAGACTGCCGTCTTTGGCATACAACCCTCCGGCCAGAGGTTGCGCGGGATCAATTCCTTCGTCGAGCAAGGGGCCCTGCGCATGAACATCGAACGGGAGTTTTCCCTAACCGAAACCCGTGCGGCGCTCGAGGCCAGTCAGACCGGACGAACCCGCGGCAAACTGCTGATTCGGCCTTAATCGAGTTGTTACACTGCTTGCATATGAAGTTGATCATGGCTATCGCCGGGTGCGCCCTCTTGGCCTTCGCCCAAAGCCAGCTATTCACCATTGAAACCATGCACAAGCTAAAAACCGTGGGAGATCCGCGGTGCTCCCCGGATGCAAAATGGATTGCCTACACAGTGTCGACCGTGGATGCCGCCGGTGACAAACGGGACACGGATGTGTGGATGGTCAGCACCGATGGCAAGGAAAATCTGAGGGTCACGGCATCGGCAGATAGCGAGAACTCGCCCAAATGGAGTCCCGACGGTAAGTATCTCTCGTTCTTAAGCTCCCGGCCGGGAAAGGCGAAAGGCACGCAGGTTTGGATAATCGACAGGCGGGGAGGCGAAGCCCAACAGTTGACAGACTTCAAGGGACGCCTGAGCGCTTTTGAATGGTCGCCGAACGCCAGGCAATTGGCGGTAGTTTTGCGCGAAGACGAAGAGGACAGAAAAGCCGAGGCCCCGGCCGGCGCCGAGAAGCCAAAGCCGATCGTGATCGACCGCTACAGCTTTAAGCGTGATGGTTCAGGCTATTTGACGGGCACGAAAAAGAACCGCATCTACCTGTACGATCTGTCCACGAAGAAGCTCGAATTGGTGACTGCCGAAAACTTTGAGGAAACCGCCGTGTCCTGGAGCCCGGATGGCACCAAACTGCTCTTCCAAAGCAACCGCGACGCCAATTGGGACCGGGTTCCGAACAATGATATCTGGGTTGTGGATGCCAAGGCTGGGGCCACGCCCAAACGGCTCACTTCCTTTACGGGGCAGGACACACAACCCGTTTGGAGCCCGGACGGCAAGTGGGTGGCCTACCTGGTCGGCAGCCAACACAAGATGGGCGAATACAACATGAACCGGCTGGCGCTGGTCAGCGCCGATGGAGGCACGCCGAAAATCCTGACCGCTGACCTCGACCGCGGCGTCAACAGCCCACAATTCACCCCGGATGGCCGTTCTCTTGAATTTCTCGTGGCCGATGATATGAACGTTTATCCGGCGAAGGTGCATGTCAACGGCAGCACCGTGGAGCGTATGATCGGCGGCAAGCTGGCTATGTCCTCAATCGACCGGGCCGGCGCCTGCATGACCGCCCTGGTGGCAACCGACACCATGCCGGGCGAGGTGCACGTGATCGAGGGCGGCTCCCTGCGCAAGCTGACCGCCCACAACGAAGAGGTTTTGAAGGATGTCAAATTGGTCACGCCCGAGGAAGTTACCTTCACGGGACGCGATGGAAATGAAGCCCACGGCCTGCTATTCAAGCCGATCGGATATGCGCAGGGAACCAAGGCACCCACTCTTCTTCGCATTCACGGTGGACCGAACGCGCAAGACCAGCACAGCTTTCGCATCGAAGAGCAGATCTTTGCCGCTCAGGGTTACGCTGTCTTGAATGTCAACTACCGCGGCAGTAGCGGTCGTGGCCAGCAATACACCGTCAGCATTGCTGGAGACTGGGGCAACAAGGAAGTAATCGATCTCCATGCCGGTATCGATCATGCAGTCAAGATCGGCGTGGCCGACCCGGAGCGTCTCGGCGTCGGAGGATGGAGCTACGGTGGGATTCTGACCAATTACCTCATCGCCACCGACCAGCGCTTCAAGGCCGGCATCAGCGGTGCTGGCGTTGCTTTTCCGCTCGCCTTCTATGGTCATGATCAGTACATCCGTCAGTATGACCAGGAGATTGGCCCACCCTGGGAAAAGGGTCTCGAACGCTGGGTCAAGATCAGCTACCCCTTCCTCGAGGCTAAACGGATCAAGACTCCCACCATGTTTCTCGGCGGCGACCGCGACTTTAATGTTCCCCTGCTCGGCAGCGAACAGATGTACCAGGCGCTCAAGAATGTCGGGACGGAGACGCAGCTCATTATCTATCCCGGCGAGAACCATGGGATCCTGCGGCCCAGCTTTCAGCGCGACCGCATGCAGCGTTACCTCGACTGGTACGCAAAGTACCTCAAGCCCACGAATACTTCAGTTCATGTTGCCGGGCAGTAGGAGAAGAAGCGATGAAGGTTGCACTGATGCTGATTGGCGCATTCTATTTGGCGGCTGAGCGGCCCACAACAAAAAAAGTGACCCAGGTGGATTACTACCATGGCGTCCCGATCGAGGATCCTTATCGCTGGCTCGAGGATGATCGCAGCGCGGAGACGGCCGAATGGGTGCGGCGGCAAAACGCCTACACCGATCAGTATTGGGCTAGCGTGCCGTTTCGCGCCAAGCTGGGCGAGCGGTTGAAGACATTGATGAATTATCCCAAGCTCGACCGCCTGATCCCGCGCGGCGACCTGTTCTATACGAGCCGGAACAGCGGCCTCGATAACCAGTCCTCCTGGTTCGTGCAGAAAGGCCTGCACGGAAAACCCGAACTGATTCTCAACCCGAATACTCTTTCCACCGACGGGACAGTCGCCGTCAGCGGTGTTTCGATCTCCAAGGACGGAAGGTACTTGGCCTACCAGACTTCCTCGGGCGGCTCGGATTGGCGCCAAGCCTATGTCATGGATCTGCGCACGAAGAAGCTGTTGCCGGAAAAGCTCGAATGGCTCAAATTCACCGAGCTGGCCTGGTTCGGCCCGGGTTTTTTCTATAGCCGTTATCCAGCCCCGGAAAAGGGTAAGGAACTAACCGGGCAAATGAAGTTTCATCGCGTCTACTACCACCGGGCCGGAACGAGCCAGGAGCAGGACGAGTTGGTTTATGAATCTCCCTCCCGGCCCCTCTCTTATCACAATCTTAGTGTGACCGAGGACGAGCGGTTTGGAGCTCTCGAGTTTGCCGATGCCAGCACGGGCAAGAAGGGCAACGGACTGTTGGTCGTGGATCTGCGCCGCAAGCCTTGGAAATTTGTGCCGGTCGCCGCCGAGATGACAGATGATACTTGGAGAGTAGTCGAGGCCGACGGGGAGAACTTGTTGATCCTCACGACGGCGAAGGCGCCACGGGGACAGATCTTGAAGTTCGGCATGGGAACGGGCCTGTTAAGCGAAAAACCTCTTGTGCACGAATCCGAACAGGCGATGGAGGAGGCTTGGGTTGCCGACGGTAAGCTGTTTGTCAGCTACACCAGGCATGTCGTGAGCGTGGTCGAGCGCTTCCGGCTCGATGGCGCGCCGGAAGGACCAATGCCTTTACCCGGAGTAGGAACTCTTTCTTATGTCGTCAAGGAGGCCGGCAGCAAGGATTTCTTCTACCTCTTCTCGAGTTTCAATTCACCACCCTCCTTTTATCGCTACAGCATGGCGACTGGCCAGGCCAGTTTATTCTTCTCCCCCGCCATCCCCGGCTTCCAGATGGATGCCCTGGAAACCAAACAGGTCTTCGTCACCAGCAAAGATGGAACCAAAGTGCCGATGTTTTTGATCCACAAGCGAGGTTTGAAACTGGACGGCGGCAATCCCACCCTCCTCTATGGATATGGCGGCTTTGCCATCAACGTCCCGCCGACGTTCAACAGTCTGCGGCTGGCGCTGCTGGAACAGGGCTTTGTTTATGCAAGCGTCAATCTGCGGGGTGGGCTCGAGTATGGCGAAGCTTGGCATGAAGCGGGAACGAAACTGAAAAAGCAAAATGTCTTTGATGATTGCATCGCCGCCAGCGAGTGGTTGATCGCCCATCGCTACACCAACAAGGAAAAATTGGCGTTGACCGGTACGTCGAATGGAGGACTCCTGGTGGGTGCCGTCATCAATCAGCGGCCGGACTTGTTCCGGGCAGCCCTGCCCAACGTGGGCGTAATGGACATGCTGCGATTCCACAAGTTCACGGCCGGGGCCGGTTGGATTGGCGATTATGGCTCGGCCGATAATTCCGCCGAGTTTCGGGCTCTGTTTGCTTATTCTCCGCTGCACAACATCCGCGCCGGCCAGCGATATCCCTCGGTCATGGTGACGACAGCGGACCACGATGACCGTGTCGTGCCGGCTCACAGCTTTAAATACGCGGCCACCTTACAGGAAAAAGCTGCCAAGGAGCGTCCGGCGCTCATCCGCATCGAGACCATGTCCGGTCATGGGGCGAGCAACTTGAGCAAATCGATTGAACTCACCAGGGACATGTACAGCTTCCTCATGAAGGAGCTGGGAGTCGAACCGCTGCTATAGGAAGAGCGCAGGAGGCTCATATTCTGGCGTGTTTCTTGTCGTATGTGTTGTGGAGGACACTGGGGCAGTTTTTCTTGCGGGCCGAGTTGGGCGCGGAGCCGCGCCAGTGCAGTGCTTCATAAATAGCGACCACAATCAGGATTGGCGCATCTTTATAATCGAGGAGCCGGATTCCCGATGCGAGTTGCGCCCCAAGTTGAACTGACCACCGATGAAAAAGCGACGTTGGCGGCCTGGGCCACCGGGCGCAAGACGCCGGTGCGCATGGCCGAAAGAGCCCGCATACTTTTGCTGGCCGACTCCGGGG
>JAINDK010000137.1 GCA_019931185.1 Bryobacter sp. CoA8 C33 | reverse complement strand
GGCGGCGACGCGTTCGGCGGCGCCGAGATAGGTTTGGTGGACGATGCGGGGTTTGCCGTCGACGCGGGCGCTTTCGACGACGTAGTAGTAGAGAGTGTTGGCTTACTTCTTGGCGATGAGGGAGGCCATACAGGGTAATACAAGAAAGGCCGGTATCAGGACACGCTATCCCCATGCGTTTCTGACGGTTAACCGGCTACCACGCAACCCACAGCTGCGGTTCGCAGTAAACTGCCGCTAGGGCCAAAGTAATCGGTCTCTGCCAGCAACGCCATCGGCAGTAGGGGCGGATCACGTTCCTGCCGGCTACTGGATCCTGCCTCCCTGGCCGGAAAAGAACTCCATCTAATCGCAGACAACTACTCCGCGCACAAACATCCAAGAATAGAGCGGCGCAAGAAACATCCCAGGTTCCATGTGCACTACAGCCCCAAGGAGTTATTCATGGCTGCACAGGGCCGAACGCTTCTTCCGCGATCTAAGGGAAAACCGCATGTGCCGCAGAGTGTTCCGCTGCGTGATAGAACTCATCGAGGCCTTAGACCAATGCCTTGACCGTCACAACGAAAAACCAAAGCCCTACATCTGGACCGCCAAAGCAAAAGACATCCTCGCGAAAGTGATACGCGCCAAGGCTGCTGTGCTTACTGGGCATTGTGTGTGAAGCACTACACTAGCTCGTCCGCGGCCGGTAACCAGGACGGGCGCGAACACGATACTTCTTTGCCAGATCCGACTTGATCTCCACTGCAATCTTCCGGAATCCTTCATTCGGGTTCGTCTGCGGATAGTAGGTGATCGTGTAGGAGTTGCCTAGATCCTCCCGGATCGATTCAAAGGCTTCCACCTGCTTCTGCCACGTCTTGGCGAAATAAGCTTTTCCTCCCGTCCGCCCGGCGATCCGGCGAAACACCCCCGAGGAAATCGGGTCCTTGTTCACCTCGGCCGTTGAGATTACATAGATTGGGATCCCTTCGTCTTCCGCCACCGCCCGCACGTCGTCCGGAGCCACCATCGAGCCATTGTCCGGTCCATTCGAGAACACAATCACCACCTTGCGCCCCGGAACCTTCGCCGCGTCCCGCAACGTCAGCAGCAGCCCGTTATAGAGTGCTGAATCGTCTCCGGCCACCGCCTTGCGCAGCCCGGCAATGGCAAAGTTGCGGTCTCGCGTCAAATCCGCCGCCCGCGTCAAGTTGCGCGAAAACGTATACACCGCCACCGAGTCCGCTTTGTCGAGCCCGCGCACGAAGTCCGCGATCGCATCCGAGGCATAAACAAAGCTGCGGTACATGTAGTTCGACGTGTCGAACAGCACGAAAACGTTCGTGCCGACGAAAGCATCCGACGGTCCCTTCAACTCGTTTTCCTTCGCCGTGTTGTCGGCAATCGCCAGCGGCTTCGTGCTGCCGTCGTCGAGGATCTGAATCGGCGGGCGGTTGCCCTCGGCGAATGTCGCAAGCTTCTGCACAATCCCGTCCTCAAGCACGCGGAAGTCCGTATGCTTGAGCCCGTTCACATACTTGCCCTTTGAGTCGGTGACCGTGAAGCTCAGCACGACCATGTCAACCTTTACCCGGAAGACCGCGTCCTGAGCATAAAGCGTCAGCCCCACCACGGCTGCCGCAACAAGAGTGAGGGCGAAAAACTTACGCATTGGGTTACTAAAAACTCCCTTGCTGGCTTTGTTTAGCTGACTGGCGCATTTCTTGTCCCACCAGTCGCAAACTGCGAAGCAGCGCCGGCCAGTCCTCAAGGTGGGTCGCGAAGATCTTCTCAACCGCCAGCTTCGTCCACTGCGGAATCTGTATATTCAATTCCGCCGGACGCATGCCAAATTCATCGGCCAGCGCCGCGAAGTAAATGTTCGAAGACTCCCAACTCTCCGCCAGGATACGGCTCGAGTATCCCATCAGCGTCGGAAAGGTCCGCAGGCTCAGCAACTGCGGTTGATAGGAATTCGCCAGCGTTGGCTTCGGTGTTCCGAACGCTTGCGAGATCGCTGCCGCCGATAGCTCCTGCGGCAAGGCCTGCCGCAGCCGGTTGATCTCGGACACCTGCGGCGAGGAGCCATCGCCCTCGTTCGCCTGAATCAATGTCGCCGCCAGGTTGAAAGCCTCCGCCGGCGTTACCAAGTCGATCGCCTCCGGCACCCGGCCGCTTTCCAGATGCGCGTTCACTGCTTCGGCTCGCGCCGGCGGCGCGAACCGCATCAACGCATGGATCACCCGCGGCCGCAACTCCGCATCCACCGCCGCTTGCGCCAGCAGCGATTCCCCCGCCCGGTAATGTAACGCCGCATAATGCAGTTGCGCCGGCGTCACCCGCCAATAGCGCGGCACCTTCGCCGATACAATCATCTGTGGCACCAGATCCCCCCAAATCAGCGCCTGCTCCCGCGTCGGGATCAGAAAGTTCTGCTCCGCTTCGGCCAGCGCATAGGGCAGGGACACCAGCGAGCCCACTAGCCGCCCACCCGCCGAGGACGGCCAACCCGTCCCAAACACTTCCGTCGTCCGCCACGTCTGGTTCGATCCCTGCACGCCCAGAAAATCATGGCTCCTCACAAAGTGCGGATTCGTGAACAGCACCTGCGCTCCCGGCGGCGCATAGTGGATGTAAGTCAGACCCACCAGCGTGTCCCGCAAGAAGCTCGCCAGCAGTCCACGCGCCTCCTTCAGTTTCACCGCGTCCGTACCCGCTTTGTCCAATACCGCGCGAAAATTCGTCTTCCGCTCGTTCTCGATGTGCTTGTCCACCCAGTAGCCAAACGCCATTGCGTTTCGCTCCGCCCCCGACAGCGAACTCCGCGGCGGTTGCTGGTCAATGATCCGGCTGTTCAACCGGTTCACCAGCGCCACATTCGTCTTGCCCCCGTTCGAAGGCGCCTCCAGGTTGTCGTCGATGTCGAAGATCACCTTCAGCGAAACCAACCGCTGCGCATCGAACACCTTCTGCATATCGGCCACCAGGATGGTGTGCGTCTGCTCGTCTCGCGGACGCATCGCCCCAGCCAGCAAACCCAGCATCGCCGCCTGCGGATCCGCCTTCTCATCCACGCCCGCCGAGCGCAGCAGATGGCGCGCCCCATTCCGTGCCGCATCAAACAAATCCCGCGAATTCCTCACCGCCGGAATCGCCGTCAGGATCGGCTCGATCGCCGCATCCAGGCTCACCGTCAGCAAGCGGTTGCGGCAAAAAATCTGCGTCAGCGCCGTCAGCGCCTGATATGAACCCACTACGTCCGCCCGCAGTTGCACGTCACCAATGCCGTTGATCGCCGCCGCCCCCGTCAAATACTGCACAATCAACTTCTCGCTTATCTCCGGCATCTCCGCGAACGCCGTATACTGATGCCCAAAAAGCTTCCAGTCCTTGATCATGCGGTCCGCCGTCGCCGCCGTGATCGGCTCCTTCCGCCCCCGGTTCATATCGCTTAGGCTCAAGAACATCTTCAACGGCTCGTTGTCCACTGCCTTGCGCGACAAAGCGAATAATGCCTCGATCAGGTCGTCCGGCTCCTTCCAGCCCGCTGCGGACTTCGTCAGCTTCCCGTCATACTTGCCATGCGGATGGTTCACGAACAGACTGCGCCACGTCTCGATCGTCCCCGGTATGTGCGGCTTGCCATTGGCTTCCATCCGCAGCCGCGAGGTCAACAACATCAAATCGGTCGAGGCACGAAACACCGGCCGCGCCGGCCCCGGCGAAGTCACCTTTCCCCGCAGCGCCAAATAAAAGCGCCGCAGACGGATCGGCTCCGTCAGATAAGTCAGCGTCGGGCCCGAAATCCGCGATAGTGATTCAAAATACGCGGCCAGCCAGCCATCGTCCTTCGAAATCAGCCGCTCGAGAAACGCCGGCCCGTTGTCCGGGTTCACCCCCACCATGTCCGTCCATACGCTCGCCGAACGCGGATCCCCCGGCACCGCCACCTTGCCATTGCGGATCTGCAACATCCCCCCAAAGAAGTCCAGTACGTGCGAGAACGCCCGCAGACGAGCCACCGGCATCGCCTTCTTCAAGTCCTCCGCCGTTGACGGGTCCAGCTTCGAAAGCCCCAGGTATAGCCGGCACAATTGCGGATCCGACATAAAGAACTCAATGAACAATTGCTCCGGTTTATCCTTTTCCTTCATGTCGGTCCAGTAATTCGGACCATACAGCACGGGCACCTTCGTTGGCGAGTAGGCATAAGAAAAAGGCCGCCCCGTCTTCAGCGCCGTCTCCAGTTCCGATAGCGGAAAGCCCGAATCAATCGTAAGAAACGCCCGCGAGGCATTCACCGTCTCCAGCACCAGATCTCCTCCACAAGCCCCTCGCATCCGGTAGCCCAGCGCCTTCAATAACTCCCCCGTCTGCACCGAGTCGCACTGTTCAATTACAATCTGGTTTTCCTTGGCGAGTTTTTCCAACTCCTTCGCCTGCGACAAATAGCGGTACACCAACTTCAGGTATTCCGTTTGGTCCAGACCCTCATTGTTGCCGGCCGCCTGATAGCCGTTCGTCACGATGTTGCGCGCCAGCGCTCCCAGCAATTCGCCCGGCTCCAGGTCCGGTGACAAGGCCGCCATGCGCGAAAAACTGCGGATCGGTCCCGGAATCTCCGTAATCCCCGAACTCACCGGTGGACGCGGTGTCGTGTTGAAGGACCAGCCCGTGCCCCCGGCCGCTACATACTTACCCAGCCAACCCTCGGCCTCCGCTTTCTTTCCCGCCAGCAGAGAAACTACGATCAGTCGCTTCAACGCCTGCCGCTTCACCCCGGCATCCGTCGCCGCGGCTAGCTTCTCGTAAGCGGCTGCCGCCCCCGGGTGGTGGCGCCGTTCCAGGAACTCGGCCCACGCCATGCCCCCGTCCGCGCGGTATTCCTGCTCCGCCGCGCGAATTGAACCCGCGAGTTCCAACTCGCGCGCCTTGCGCACATCCCCGCGAACAAGGGACGCTGAAATCAAAACCGCCACGCAAACTAGGTTGCAAACAGTGCGCACTCGAGACCTCCTTGCACTAAGTGATGACACTCTATCACTCTTCGCTAGAAGATTTTGTAACCCCTTTCCCGCCCCGGACGTCAGGCTCGAGTCTGCCGGATCCCCTCGCGCAAAGCACGCAAATACACCGCATGGTCGGCGCCATAAGACAAGATGTCAAATCCCGCTGCTTTCCACTCCTCCAACTGTCGCCCATCGCCCGGCTGGATCGCCGAATGCTTGCCGTGTTTGCGGGCCGCCTCAATCACTCGCGCCATCGCCCCGTGAAACTCCGGGTGGTCAAACTGCCCCACGATCCCCATGTTCGCCGTCAGGTCAAAATGGCCGATCCACAATACATCCACCCCCGGTGTCGCCGCGATCGCCTCCGCGTTCGCCACCCCCTCCGGCGATTCGATCTGGCAGATCACCGTCGTGTTCTGATTGGCAAACTCCAAATACTCCAACGCGTGCGGCGCGATGTAGTTGTTATGAGCGTGCGAAAGCCCCAGACCGCGATGGCCGAATGGCGGATACTTCGCCGCATCGACAATATATCGTGCTTGCTCCGGCGTCTTTACATTCGGCACCATGATGCCCAGCGCTCCCGCGTCCAGCACCCGCGCGATGAAGTGATAACGAGCCTCCGGGATGCGTACAAACGAAGCGAACGACGTCCCATGGCTCCAGGCCAGCAGGTCCGCCACTGCTCCCAAGTCATAGCCGGAATGCTCCATGTCGTACACGGCGAAATCCACCCCCGCCGCCTCCAGGATCCGCGGTATCCCCCGCGAAGCGAATTCCCAGATCATGTGGCCCACGGGACGCTGGCCCGCGGCGAGTAATTGTTTGAGGCGATTGGTCTTCATAACTTTTCTATTTGTAACGGGAAAGTTTTCCCTGAAACAGCGGGTTGTCCAGCACTTGCCGGTTGACGATCCCCGTGGGCAGTTGTCCGCGCGATACCGCCAGCAGACTCGTGCACGCCTCGATCGTATTGTCCCGCGCCAACTCCTCGGTCCAGGCCAGACTGTGCGGCGCAAAAATTACGTTCGGACATTCCCGGATCGCTGCCCCCGCCGGCAGTGGCTCCACTTCAAACACATCCAAGCCTGCCCCCGCGATCCAGCCTTCCCGCAGTGCTTCCACCAGATCGGCTTCGTTCACAATTGGTCCCCGCGCCGTATTGATCAGAATCGCCGTCGGCCGCATCAGCCGCAGCAGCTCGCGGTTCACCAGCCCCCGCGTCCCCGGGCTCAGCGAACAATGCACGCAAAGAAAATCCGACTGCCTCACCAGATCCTCGAGCGAAACCAGTTCCACATTCAGTGCCCGCGCTTGCTCCGGACTCGCATACGGATCATGCGCCAGCAGGCGCCCGAATCCCAGCGATGCCGCCATCCGGAACATCTCACCCGCAATGTTGCCCAGTCCAATCGAGCCCAGCGTGCGCCCCGCGATGTTGCGCCCCAAACCCGGCAACGCCTCGCGCCAGCGCGCTGCCTCTACAATCTTGTGCTGCCGCATCAGGTTCAGACTCGTTGCAAAAATCAAGCCAATCGCCGCCTCCGCCACCGGCCGCCGTACCGCGTTCGGCGTGATCGACAGCACGATGCCATTACGCGTCAACGCCCCCGTATCAATACGGTCGTAGCCAACTCCCCACCGCGCCACGATCGCCAGACGCCCCAAGCCATCGATGCGCGGCGAGTCCAACTGAATCGCCAGCGCCAGGATCCCGTCATAAGCCTCCATTTGCTCCCGGCTCGGCCCCTCCCCCTCGAACGGCGGCATCAGTTCCACCTCGATGTGCGGCTGCGAGCCAAGTACCTGCGCCAAAGCAGCCTCATAGTGCCCTTTGGCTTCAATCGAAAAGTCGTGGGAAACCCCGACGCGAAATTTACCGGTTTGCGCCATGAATGAGCTTCGAAGATATCAAATAGAATTGTGTGCATGAAGCTGGCAGCTCTGATTCTTTTCGCGCTCGGGCTCGCCGCGCAGGATCCCGCCGAACTCTTCGAGATGAAGGTCCGCCCCTTGCTCGCCAAGAATTGCTACGGTTGCCATACCTCCTCGGCCATGGGTGGCCTCCGCCTCGACTCCCGCGAGGCCCTGCTCAAGGGCGGCCACAGCGGCGCCGCCGTCTCCCCTGGCAAGCCCGAATCGAGCCTCCTCGTTCAGGTCGTCGCTCATACTCACGACAAGCTCAAGATGCCCCCCTCCGGCAAGCTCCCCGAAGCCGATATCAAACTCCTCTCCGATTGGGTCGCCGCCGGCGCCGTCTTCCCAGTCCGCGCTGTGCCCGCCCCCTCCACGGACGAAATCACCCCCGAACAACGCGCCTGGTGGAGCTTTCAGCCCATCAAAAAAACCACCCCACCCGCCGTCAAGTCCGCCGTCTCGGTCCGCAATGAAATCGACCGCTTCGTCCTCGCCCGCCTCGAAAAGGAAGGGCTCGCTGTCGCCAAGCCCGCCAGCCGCCGCACTCTCATCCGCCGCGCCTTCTTCGATCTCACGGGCTTGCCACCCACCATCGAAGAGGTCCTCGCCTTCGAGCGCGACCGCTCCCCGCGTGCCTGGGAAAACGTCGTCGACCGCCTGCTCGCCTCCCCCCGCTATGGCGAACGCTGGGGCCGCTACTGGCTCGATGTCGCCCGCTACGCCGACGACAAGCTCAATTCCACTCAGGATGACCCCTATCCAAACTCCTTCCGCTACCGCAACTGGGTCATCGATTCCTTCAATCAGGATCTGCCCTATAACCAATTCGTCAAAGCTCAGATCGCCGGCGACCTTATGGGCAAACAGTGGGCTGCCGCCACCGGCTTCTTTGCCCTCTCCCCCGAAATGCAGGATGAGCGCGTTGATGCCCTCACCCGCGGCTTCCTCGGTCTTACTGTCGCCTGCGCTCAGTGTCACGACCATAAATTCGATCCCATCCCCACTCGTGATTTCTACTCCCTCCAAGGCATCCTCAACTCCAGTGAACTCCACGAATTACCCCTCGCTACCCCTGAGATCGTCGAGCAGTGGGAACGGAAGCGAAAAGAACTCGAGGTCGTCGAAAAACGACTTAAGGACTTTTACGATTCCCAAACCCGCCTCGTAGGCGAAATGCTCGCCTCCCGTACCGCCCGCTACCTGCTCGCCTCCCAAGGCTTCGGCGATCCCGCTCAGTTGGACCAGGAAACCCTCGAGCGATGGAAGAAATACCTCGCCAGCGATCGCCTCTACCACCCCTTCCTCGACAACTTCCGTCGCCTCACCCGCGACAAAGCTCCCAAAGCCCAACTCGCCGCCGAGGCCCAAATCTTTGAACTCAAACTATTAGCCATCCACGAGGAAAAGAAACTCGTCGACGAAAAGAACAAAGTCCTGCTCGGCGTCGATCCCACCCGCAACGACCTCTCCCAAACTCACCTCGAGGCCATGGACCGCGACAAGACTGTCCTCTGGCGCGACATGTTCGAGCGCTCCATCTCCGACTCCAGCGGCTTTTTCCGCTACGGCAACGGTGTTCTCTTCCATGGCAAGGAAACCATCGGACGCTGGCTCACTGGCGACTGGACCAAATACCTCGCCGAACAAAAACAGATCGAAGCCGATCTTAAAAAAGCCCTGCCCGAAAAATACCCCTTCCTCCAAACGCTGAGGGATAAGCCCAAGCCAGCCGACATGAAAATCTTCATTCGCGGCGACCGCAACAATCCTGGCGAACTCGCCCCGCGCCGTTTCCTCGCCATCCTCAGCGGCAAGGACCGGCCTCTATTCCATGAGGGCAGCGGCCGGCTCCAACTCGCCGAGGCCATCGCCAACGATGCCAACCCCCTCACTGCCCGGGTCATCGTCAACCGCGTCTGGCAAAACCACTTCGGCCGCGGCATCGTCTCGACCCCCAGTAACTTCGGCCAACTCGGTGAAAAACCAACTCACCCCGAACTGCTCGACTGGCTCGCCTCCGACTTCATGGAACAAGGCTGGAGCCTTAAGAAACTCCACAAGAAAATTCTCATGAGCGCCACCTACGCCTTGAGCACCGAAATCGTCGCCGCCAATCTCACCAAGGACCCCGACAACCGCTGGCTTTGGCGCGCCAACCGCCGCAGAATGGATGCCGAAACACTCCGCGATAGCCTCCTTTTCGCCTCTGGCGAACTGGATCTCACCCCCGCCGGCAAGGCTCTCAAACTCGATCAGGAAACCAACCTCAAGCGCACCGTCTACGGCTTCATCAGCCGCCGCAAAGTCGACGGCACCCTCGCCCTCTTCGATTTCCCCAATCCCCAGGCCACTAGCGAGTCGCGCATGTCTACCCTCGTGCCCCCACAACGCCTCTTCTTAATGAATAGCCCCTTCGTCGAGAAACGCGCCGCCGCCCTCGCCGCCAAACTCAGCGGCTCCCAGGAAGAAAAAGTGCGCCAAGTTTACCGCCGTCTCTTCAGCCGCGACCCCGACTCCGTCGAACTCAAACTCGCCCTGGAGTTCCTCACCGGCCACGACTGGCTGCAGTACGCCCGCGTGCTGCTTGGGGCCAATGAATTCCTCTTCGTCAACTGAAGGACCATGCCATGCAACGACGTCAATTCCTGAAAACCGCCGGCGCCGGATTCGGCATGCTCGGCCTCGCCGATGTGCTCGGCGCCGCGAACCCCCTCGCCGTCCGTGCCCCGCATTTCCCCGCTAAGGCTAAGCGCGTCATCTACCTCTTCCTCAATGGCGGACCCAGCCAGGTCGATACCTTCGATCCCAAGCCGATGCTCACTCGTTATCACGGCAAGCCCATGCCCACCGCCAATCTCAAAACCGAGCGCAAAACCGGCAATCTCATGAAAAGCCCCTTCACCTTCAAACCCTGCGGCCGCAGCGGGATTGAAGTTAGTGAAATCTTCCCCAAGGTGGGCTCTCTCATCGACGAGTTCTGTGTCATCCGCGGCATGTACACCGACCGGCCCAATCATGAGCCCTCCCTGCTGCTGCTCAATAGCGGAGACAAACTCCCCGGCCGCCCCAGCATGGGTTCCTGGCTGACCTATGGCCTCGGCAGCGAAAATCAGAATCTCCCCGGCTACGTCGTCCTCTGTCCCGGCCTGCCCGTGCTCGGCCATCAGAATTGGGCCGCTAACTTCCTGCCCGCCGTCTACCAGGGCACCTATGTTCCCCTCGGCGAAAAAGATCCCAAGCAACTCATCTCCCACATTCGCAATCCCAACCTGAGCCGCGAAAAACAGCGCCAGGAACTCGACCTGCTCGAACGCCTCAATCGCCACCACCTCGCTCAACAGGGCAACGATGCCCAACTCGAAGCAACCATCCAGGCCGCCGAAATCGCCTTCCGCATGCAGGCCGAGGCCCCCGATGCCTTCGACATCACCCGCGAGCCCGAGCCCGTGCGCGCCCGCTATGGCGACGGCGATTTCGCCCGCGGCTGCCTCATTGCCCGCCGCCTTGTCGAGCGCGGCGTCCGCATGGTGCAGGTCTATTTCGGGAACTTCCAGCCCTGGGATACCCACGACGACATCGAATTGCATCGCCCCCTCGCCGAACAGAGCGACGGCCCCATTGCCGCCCTCATCCAGGATCTCAAGGCCAGTGGCTTGCTTGAAGAAACAATCGTCCTCGTCGGCGGCGAGTTTGGCCGCACCCCCGCCGTCGAAGTCGGCGGCCTCGTCAAGGTGCAGAACGGCCGCGATCACAACAACCACGGCTTCTCTTACCTCGTCGCCGGTGGCGGCTTCCGTGGCGGCACCACCTACGGCTCAACCGATGACTTCGGCTTTGCCGCCGTCGAAAACAAGGTTCACATTCACGATCTCCACGCCACCATCCTCCATCAGTTGGGCCTCGACCACACCCGCCTCACCTACCGGCACAGCGGAAGAGACTACCGCCTAACCGATGTCGCCGGCAATGTTGTCCGCCCTCTGCTCGCCTAGGAGCCTGTTGAAAAGATCCCCTCTTGCCGATTTCAACCCTTTCACGGGGGTCAGCAAACCATTGCCAGCCCGCTGCTGATCGATTCTGGGCCGTTTGTGGGCCAAGAATTTTCAACTCGTGAGGCCGCTTTTCGAAACAGCGAGTTTTTCAACAAG
>JAINDK010000072.1 GCA_019931185.1 Bryobacter sp. CoA8 C33 | reverse complement strand
GACCCGGACCTGAGACTTACGGCCGTTGGCCCACGCCTCCAGGGTCGTTCGCTGTTCAGCGGAGAGTTCAATTGGCGGAGCAACGCGCATGAAAGTCCAGCACCTCAATTGTAGAGGCGTCGGAAATTCGATACTGGTTACCATTAGCGAAGCACTCCACTAGCGGTGGAGGAGGGTGCGAGGCCATGCGAAGAGCATATCAGGTTTTATAACACAGTAATGATAACCAGGGCAGTTATGGGCAAGAAGTCCGCCGACCGAGCGCAAAAGGGGCTGATTGTGTCCGCTATGGACGGGATGGGCAGAGGGCAGGAGTTGGATAGGGAGAAGGAAGGTAAGGGTTTCAAATGGTCGGGCCGGCGAGATTTGAACTCGCGGCCTCTTGCACCCCAAGCAAGCGCGCTACCAGGCTGCGCTACGGCCCGAACAACTGAACTTTTTCATTATAGCCTAGTTGGGGGGGCGGGCGGTGAGATTGCGCAGCAATTCGATGGTGGATTTAGGGGCTTCGAATTCGGCTTCGGCGAGGGCATCGCGCCCGAAGCGATCCTTGGTGGTGAGCTTGGCGCCGCGAGCGACGAGCAGTTCGATTACGTTGTTGAGGCCGAAGCGAATGGCCAGATGGAGGGCCCCGCCGTCGCCGGTGCGGGTTTCATTGACATCGATACCAAGATCGAGGAGGAAGCGAACGGGTTCGATGCGGCGGCTGAAGACGGCAAGCATGATGGCGTTAACGCCATCGGGAGTCCGTTCCTTCGGGTTGGCGCCGAGACTGATGAGGGTCTTCATCATTTCGATGTTGCCGGTCTGGGCGGCGCTGAGAAAGGGAGTAACTTGGCCGATGCGGAAGAAGCCGGCGCGGCCGGCCGAGGCGGCGGTGCGGGCATGGAGGTCCGCGCCACGGGCGACAAGCTGGCGGACAAGGGCGACTTTACCCTGGGTTGCCGCTTCATGCAAGGGAGTGCTGCCGGAGCCGTCGCGGGCATTGACATTGACACCGTAGTCGAGCATCTTGAGGGCGACTGGTTCATGACCGCGGCTCAAGGCGATAAAGAAAGCATTCGCGCCGTCCGGGGCAGCATACTTTGGATCGGCTTGGGCCGCCAGCAGGGATTCGAGCGTTTTCAGGTTACCCGAGATGGCGGCAAAGAGCAGCGGCGTGTAGCCTTTCTTCGAGCGCTGATTGGGGTTGGCGCCAGCGGCGAGCAGTTGGTCGACGACCGGGGAGAGACCTTCGGCGGCGGCCCACATGAGGGGCGATTGTCCGGTTCGTTCTTCGAGAGCGTTGGGGTTCGCCCCGGCGCGGAGCAGAGCGGCGGTGACGGCCGGGTTCTTGGCGGAAATGGATGCCATCAGGGGGGTTTCGCCATTCCAGCGGGCGGCATTAGGGTTGGCTTTGGCGGCCAGGAGGGGCTCGACGGCGCCGAGGTTGCCGTTGGCGGCGGCGAGGCTGAGTGGGGTTTCGCCGTTTTCGTCGGCGAGATTGGGATTGGCGCCGGCGGCGAGGAGGAGTTGGAGGATGTTGATGTGGTCGCGGCTGGCGGCCCAGGCCAAGGGAGTGGAGCCATCGGGGCGGGCGGCATTGACGCTGGCGCCGGTCTTGAGCAGCGACTGAACCCGAGCGGAGTCCCCTTTTTGAATGGCGCTGTATAGGCGCGGGTCGGCAACGGGAGCGGCGGCGAGGCCAAGAGCCAACGTGAACCCGAAAAAGAGCATAGTAAAGATGATATTTTAACGAGTGACTGGATGCGATTCTCTTTCTTCATGCTGGTGTTGGCGGCGGGCCTGTGGGGAGCACCCGAGCCGGCTGCGGTGCGGAAGGTCTTGAACCGCACCTGTTACGGATGCCACAACGAGAAACTAAAATCCGGCGGCCTTTCCCTGGCCGGGTTGAAGGCGGAACAAGTGCGGGCGCATCTGACGGAGTGGGAGAAAGTACTGCGCAAGGTACGCGGCGGCGAGATGCCGCCGCCGGGCGGGCCCAAGCTGGGCGAAGCCGACCGCGGCGAGGTGGCGCAATTTTTGGAGCAACAACTGGATGCGGAGTTTGCCCGCAAGCCTGAACCGGGTTCACCGGCTGTACACCGCCTCAACCGTGCTGAGTACTCCAATGCGATCCGCGACTTACTCGATCTGGACCTCGATCATGCAGCGACCTTACCGGGAGATGATTCCGGCTATGGTTTTGACAATATCGGATCGGTATTGACCAGTTCGCCACTGTTGCTGGAAAAATACATGAGCACGGCGCGGCGCGTGGCGCGGTTGGCTGTCGGAACGGTGCGGGCCGCGCCGGCGATTGAACGCTACACTGCACGGTCGCGGGAAACGCTGGGACCGGAGGAACTGCCGCTGAGCTTGCGCGGGGGCATGGCGGTGAGACGATATTTTCCGCTTGAGGCCGAGTACACGATTCTGGTGCGTCTGCGTGGGGCACCGGATCCTTCCCTGCCGTTCCCCCAATTAGACATACGTCTGGACGGAAAGCGCGTGAGAGTACAGGCGGCCAATGTCGACCCAGCGGAGGAAAACCAAGCAACGAGAAATTTTGAGATCCGCGAGAAGTTGACGGCGGGGATGCATACGATTGCGGCGGGGCTGCTGGTGGAGTCGACGCGGAGTGAGTCGGGAATTCTGGTGAGGCGGGCGTTTGGCCCGCCAGGGCCTGGCTTTGGGCTCTCGGTGGAATACATCACCGTGGGCGGGCCATTCGCGGCGAGCGGAGTGGGGGAGACGGCAAGCCGGAAGAAAATTTTCATTTGCCGGCCTCATGCGGGCCAGGCCGAGAACCTATGCGCGCAGCGAATCCTGACGCCGCTGGCGCGGCGGGCGTACCGCCGGCCGGTAACGGCGGCCGAGGTGGCGGCGCTGGTCAAGATTTTCGAGCAAGGGCGCAGGGAAGGGGGCAGCTTTGATAGCGGCGTGGAGATGGCGTTGCGGGCTCTGCTGGTGAGCCCGAATTTCTTGTTCCGGGTGGAGAAAGCGCCGGCGGGAGTGAAGCCGGGCGGAGTGCACAAGGTTTCGGAGCTGGAGTTGGCCTCGCGCTTGAGCTTCTATTTGTGGTCGAGCCTGCCGGACGAGGAGTTGTTGCGGCTGGCCGTGGCCGGCCGGTTGCGCACGCAATTGAAGCCGCAGGTGCGGCGCATGCTGGCCGATGAGAAGGCCAAGGCGCTGGTGGAGAATTTCGCCGGACAATGGCTGCAGTTGCGCAACATTGGCGGCTGGAGGCCCGACCCGGAGAAATACCCGCAATTCGATGAGACGCTGCGGACCGCCTTTCAGAAAGAGGGTGAATTGTTTTTCGCGCATCTGATCGAACAGGACGGCAGCGTGCTCGACCTGATCGGCGCCGATTACACGTTTGTGAACGACCGGTTAGCCCGGCATTACGGGATTGAAGGAGTGAAAGGCAATTACTTTCGCAAGGTGACGGTGAATACCGCGGAGCGTGGGGGAATTTTGAGCCAGGGAGGAATTTTGACGGTCACCTCCTATCCGACGCGAACTTCGCCCGTGCTGCGAGGCAAGTGGGTATTGGAAAATGTGCTGGGAAGTCCGCCACCGCCGCCACCGCCGGATGTACCGGATTTGGCCGACCATGCGGCGTCCTCGCCGAAGGACTTGCGGGCGGCACTCGAAAAGCACCGCGCCAGCGCGGCTTGCGCTTCTTGCCACTCCCGGCTGGACCCGCTCGGATTTGCACTGGAGAATTATGATGGGATTGGACGGTTCCGTAAGAGTGAGGCGGGGGCGACGATCGATGCGAGCGGCGCGCTGCCAAACGGGCGGCAGGTGGAAGGTCCGGCGGGCCTCAAGCAAGTACTATTGAGCCGCAAGGATGAGTTTGTCGATTGTCTGGCGGAAAAGATGCTGATCTATGCGCTGGGCCGGGGGCTGGAAGCCACCGACCAGGCGGTTGTGAGGCAGGTTCGCCGGGCTACGGCGGGTGGAGATTACCGTTTTTCGGCGCTGGTCGAAGCGGTGGTAAACAGCGTACCTTTTCAGATGAGGAGAAACCCGGAATGAGACTCGTGATGAAGAAGCAAATCGCGCGGCGGAGTTTTCTGCGAGGTGTGGGGACGGCACTGGCCTTGCCCATGCTCGATGCGATGTCGCCGGCTCTGGCGGCGGGCCGGGGTGCGGAAAAGCCAGTGCGGATGGCTTTTGTTTACGTACCGAACGGGATCATCATGAAGGATTGGACGCCGGAGGCCGAGGGGCGGGGCTTTGGCTTTTCGCGGACGCTGAAGCCGCTTGAGGCTTACCGGGATCATCTGAATGTACTGACGGGACTGGATCATCGCAACGGGGATGCGCTGGGCGATGGCGCGGGTGACCATGCGCGGGCCGGGGCGACCTGGCTGACGGGCGTGCATCCGCGCAAGACGGAAGGCGTGAACATCGAAGCCGGTGTTTCCCTCGACCAGATCGCAGCGCGGGAATTGGGTTCGCGGACGATGGTGCCGTCGCTTGAGTTGGGGCTGGACGAAAACCGGATGGTGGGTGGGTGTGACTCCGGCTATAGCTGCGCCTACAGCAACACGTTGTGCTGGAGCACGCCCCGAACGCCGCTGCCGCTCGAAACCAATCCTCGGGCGGTGTTTGATCGGCTCTTTGGCGATGGGGAGACCACGGATCCGGCGGCGAAAGTGGCCCTGTCGCGGCAGAACCGCAGCATTCTCGATTTCGTGCGGGAAGACGCGGCGCGGATGGGCAAGGTATTGGGAACCGGCGACCGGCGCAAGCTCGAGGAGTATCTCGAAAGCGTAAGAGAGTTGGAGCGGCGAATCGAGAAAACAGAGGAGCGGGCCAAGTCGGGAGCACCGATTCCCTCAATCGAGCAGCCGGCTGGGGTTCCGCCGACCTTTGAAGAGCATGCGGCGCTGATGTTCGATTTGATGGCGATCGCCTTCCAGGCCGATATCACGCGGGTGATCACGTTGATGATGGGCCGCGAGGGGGGCAATCGCACCTATCGTTCGATCGGGGTGCCGGATGCGCACCACGGCTTATCGCACCACTTCAACGATCCGGCCAAGATCGAAAGGCTGCAAAAGATCGACCAGCACCACGTCGAGGTTTTCAGCCGCTTTGTCAAGCGGTTGTCGGAGACGGCCGACGGCGATGGCACGCTGCTTGATCACTCGCTGGTGCTTTATGGCAGCAGCTTGTCGGACAGCAACCGCCACGAGCACTTCAACCTTCCCACGGTGCTGGCTGGGCGCGGGGGCGGCCGGATCGCGGGCGGGCGGCACCTGCGCTATGGCAAGGGCACGCCGATGACAAATCTCTTCCTGAACCTGCTCGATGTGGTGGGCGTGCCGCAGGAGAAGTTTGGCGATTCCACGGGCAAGATCGAACACCTGACGGCGCTCTAGCCGCAGGCCGGGAGAGGCCTGGGACAATGGAAGTCAGATGAAAGTGCAATTTGACTTCAGCGGCAGTACGGTGGTGATCAGCGGCGGCACGAGCGGCATTGGCGCGGGGATCGCGCGAGGTTTTGCCGAGGCAGGGGCGCATGTGTTGGCTCTCGGAATCGAGACAGGCCTCGATGTGCGACGCGAGGAAACAGTCCGCGAAGCCTTGGCGGGCGTTGCGCGGATTGATGTGCTGGTGAACGCCGCGGGGGTGATCCGCCGGGGGGCGGAACAGCGGCCGGAAGTGTTTGCCGAGGTATTGGACATCAACCTGAACGGGGCGATGCGGATGTGCGCGGCCAGCTACGAGCTGCTGCGGGCGAGCCGCGGCTCGGTGCTCAACATCGCTTCGATGTTGAGTTTTTTCGGCAGTGGGCCAGCGCCGGCCTACAGCGCGAGCAAGGGAGGGCTGGCGCAGTTGACCAAGAGCCTGGCCGTGGGCTGGGCGCCGGACGGGATTCGCGTCAATGCGCTGGCCCCGGGTTGGATCGAGACGCCGCTGACCGGGCCTTTGCGGGAGGATGCCGCCAAGAGCGAGGCCATTATCAAGCGCACGCCGTTGGGACGATGGGGCCAACCCGAGGACGTGGCGGGGGCGGCGCTGTTTCTCGCCTCCGAGGGAGCACGTTTTGTCACCGGCGCGGTGCTGCCCGTTGATGGAGGCTATCTGATAGCTTAGGGGCATGTTGAATCCAGTTGAGATGGCCCGCGATATCGTGGTGCCGGGAGTGATTCCCGAGGACGAGCGGGTGTGGGTACCGCAGGCGGAAAACGTGTGGTTCCGTCCGCTCTGCCTGTCGACGAGGCAAGGTTATTGGGTGAACCTGTTGCGCGTGAGAAAGTCGGGGATTTTAAGCCGGCACCGGCATCCCGCTCCGGTGCACGGTTTTGTGATCGAGGGTAAATGGCACTATCTCGAACACGACTGGGTTGCCAAAGCCGGCAGCTATGTGTTTGAGCCGCCAGGGGAGACGCACACGCTCACCGTACCGGCCGACGTGCCGCAGATGATCACTCTGTTTCACATCACCGGGGCCATGATCTATGTCGATGAAAAAGGCGCTGTGACGGCTTACGAGGACGTGTTCAGTAAGATCGCGATGTGCCGTAAGCACTATATCGAGTGCGGGCTGGGGGCCGAATTCGTGGAGCAGTTTATCCGCTAAGCTGCCGCTTAGTACTACTGTGTTATCACAGTTGATATGCTCTTCGCATGGCCTCGCACCCTCCTCCACCGCTAGGCCCACGCGAAAAACGGCTTGCCGCATACCTTGAGGGTCTGGCGCAAGCGGCGGGACACCGGGACCGTTGGCAGCCGTTGAAGAACTACTGCCATGGTTTATTGCTGCCCGGCGAACGCAAAAGCGTGGAACCGATGGCCGCCCGTCTTGCTCCCGGCAACGTCCGGCGCATGCACCAGTCGCTGCACCATGTGGTGGCGGATGCACCTTGGAATGATCGTGACATCTTGAATGAGGTTTGGCGGCGCGTTCTGCCCGCCATGAGGAATCAGTCACCGTTGCTGGCCTGGGTGGTGGATGACACGGGGGTTTCCCAAGAAGGGCAAGCACTCCGTTGGCGTTGCCCGGCAGTACTGTGGCCAATTGGGCAAACAGGACAACTGCCGTGTTGCCGTGAGCCTGTCCATCCGCACTGCCAAGGCCAGTCTGCCGGTCGCTTACGATCTGTACTTGCCAGAAAGCTGGGCCCTCGATGGGGAGAAGAGAAAGAAGACTGGCGTACCAGAAGAGATCGAGTTTCGCACCAAGCCATTGATTGCCATGGAGCAAATTCACGAAGCTCTGCTGGCTGGCGTGCCACGGGCGCCTGTGCTGGCGGATGCCGCCTATGGCAACGATGGAAAGTTTCGCGAAGCATTGGATTCACTAGGAGCCTGTTGAAAAAAATCCCCTCTTGCCGATTTCAACCCTTTCACGGGGGTCAGCAAACCATTGCCAGCCCGCTGCTGATCGATTCTGGGCCGTTTGTGGGCCAAGAATTTTCAACTCGTGAGGCCGCTTTTCGAAACAGCGAGTTTTTCAACAAG
>JAINDK010000001.1 GCA_019931185.1 Bryobacter sp. CoA8 C33 | reverse complement strand
AGTACCAGTTGCTGTATCCGGCCCAGGGGTCCAAGGGGCCGGGGCGGGTGGCGACGGTTCTTTCTAAACAGTCCATTCCGCAGCATTTGCTGGCCGATACGCTCGGACTCGATCAACTCGGGTCCGGTACTCGTGGGTAATCAAGCCGGAAACGATAAGCCTCTTTCCGTCTATCGATTAGAGGCTTGCTCGCTTCGCTGGCAGTAAACTCCCGCTAGATCAACGGCGTCCCCCACCGCTACAACGCCTCCCCGTAGCCCTTTACATCAGCCCGCCCGAAGTGAAAGCCGTCGCCCGGTTCCCGCTCCCGCAGGCTTCCGTTTATCCTTACAACAACTCGAAGTACGCCTCTCCATCCGGTTGATTCCATTTACGATATGCCATCATTCAGTCGCTGCAAGCCCGCAAAGGTCCACTCAATTTGAATCGCGCTCCCCGAATAATGACAAAGTTGTATTTTGTTCCTTCACTTTCTGCTATATTTTCAAACATCAAACTGGAAACTCACGGGAGGAAAACCATAATGATGTCTCGCATTGCTCTGGCCTTGTTTCTCTGCCCTCTGCTGCAAGCACAGGTCAATACCGGTTCCATCACTGGTGCGGTGACTGATTCTTCGGGCGGTCTTGTCCCGAATGCCCAGCTCACCCTGACGAATGAAGATACGGGAGTATTCTGGAAAGCTGCTACCACCTCCGCGGGCAGGTACCAGTTCTCGCCCCTGCAGCCGGGACGTTATCGCATCGCCGTCGAGGCTGCCGGTTTCAAGCGCTCGGAGCGCCGCGGACTGATTGTCCAAGTGGGCGAACGCCTTGGTATTGATATCGCTCTCGAAGTGGGCGCGGTCAGCGAAACCATCAACGTTTCGGAAGAGTCGCCCCTGTTGCAATCCACCAACGCCAATATCGGCCAGGTCATCGACCAAAAGAAGATCCTCGAATTGCCGTTGCCCGGGCGCGACACGCTGCGTCTTGTCCAACTGGCGCCAGGCGTGGGTGGACTGAATTCCAATCTCGGCGATCTTCGATTCGGTGGGGGCCGTATTCGGCAGGCGGAATTCTTCGTCGATGGCGCTCCTACTTCAGCCGCCGGCGATGCCCGCGCCACTGCTCTGCCCTCGATCGATGCCATTCAGGAGTTTCGCGTCGAAACCAACAACCTGTCCGCCGAGTACGGACGCCTTTCGGGAGGAGCCATCAACATTCAAACCCGCTCGGGCACCAACGAGTATCACGGCTCCTTGTACAACTTTGCCCGCGATGACGCCTTCAACGCCAATTCCTGGGATGCCAATCGCCGCGCTGCGCCTCGCGGCCAGTTCAGCCTCCATCAGTTTGGCGGTACCTTTGGTGGCCCGTTGTCCATCCCCAAACTCTACAACGGCCGCAATCGCTCCTTCTTCTTTTTCAACTACGATGGCGAACGGCGCTCCAATCTCGGCAGCCTTGCCTTCGCTACCATGCCCACGGAACTCGAACGCCGCGGCGACTTTTCTCAGACCTTGAACAATCAGGGCCAGCGCGTCACCGTCTTTGACCCCACTACCTTCAACCCCGCCACCAATGGCCGTCAGCCTTTTGCTGGAAATCGAATTCCCGAAAGCCGCTTTGATCCCGCCGCCCGCTTCATGCTGGCCCTTTGGCCAACTCCTAACCGCCCCGGTGATCCCGTCAATGGCCTCAATAATTTCGGCGGCGTTAACTCGTCGGACTCCCGCCGCGACGACCTCACGGCGCGAATCGATCAGAACTTTGGCTCCAACCACCGGCTCTTCCTGCGCGCCACCCGCAAGTACTTCAAGGATGTTCCAGCCTATTGGGCCGGACCCGCCACCTCCCAAGTCCGCAACACCTGGCTGTTTGAAACCGGCTCCACCGTCAACTACACCGGCACCCTCACCCCAACCACCATCCTCACGGCTCAATTCGGCGCCTCGCCGCGCAACTTCACTTACTATCCCGTCTTTTCCGGTTTCGATCCCACTCAGGTTCCTCTGGCCGCCAATGCCCGCGCCGAGCTTGATCCCCGGTTTGTGCCCAATATGACCTTCGAAAGGGTCTCTGGCCTCGGCGTCAACTTTCTCACCACTTGGCTTCGGGAGCGCTATTTCATCGGCTCCACCGCCCTCACCAAGATCTGGAGCCGGCACACCCTCAAGGCCGGCTATGAGATTCGTCCCACGTTCTTGAACAACACCGAGCCCGGCGCCCCAAGCGGACGCGCCTCCTTTGACGGCGCCTGGACCGGACTCAACCAGCAAGCCCCCTTCGCCCAACAGGGCGCGGGCATGGCAAGCTTTCTGCTCGGACTTCCCAATGGGTTCAGCTTCGATTCGGGCAAGCTCGGCTGGGCTCTCAGCTTTCGGAATCATGCCTTCTATGTCCAGGACGACTGGCGCGTCAACAAACGCCTCACTTTGAATCTTGGCTTGCGCTGGGACTATGAAGCGCCGATGACCGAACGCTTCGACCGGCTCGGCGCTATCGACTTCACTGCCGATTCGGGCATTCGAGCCAACTCCTCCTGGAACTTTGCCCAGGATGTCGTCGGCGCCGGACAGTTGCCTGCCGGTGTTCCCGTTCCCACCATTCAGGGGCCTTTCCTCGGCTCCCCCAGCCGTATCAATTCCGGTCGCTTCAGCGGCCGCGGCGGCACCAGTCCCGTCCTTACCAATTTCGGTCCTCGCCTTGGCATGGCCTATCAGATCAACGAAAAGACCGTCTTCCGCGCCGGCTTCGGCATAATTTACGCAGGCTACACAGGCAATGCTTCCGGCTCTGATTCCCTCAGCGTGCAGCGCTTCTTCCGCACAACCGGCACCTCACTGATCACCCTCGATAACGGTCAGTCCGCCTTTGCTTCACTGTCCAATCCCTTTCCCAATGACGCCGGCCTCATCCGCGCCACCAACGATCCCGATGAGGTGCGCCGCCGCTATCAAGGCAATAACGCCTTCCTGTACGACTACAATATGCGGCCCTCTTATGAAATCAGCTACAACGCCGGTTTCCAGCGCCAGATTGGCAAATGGGCCTTCGAAGGAACATTTATTGGCAACCGTGGCGTCAGCTTGTTCTATGAGGGCAATCCCTGGGTAAATCCCATCGATCCGCGCTTCCTCGCTCTCGGAGCAACCCTGGAGCGCCCCGTCGCCAATCCCTTCTTCGGCGCGGGCAACACGGAGAATGGCAATCAACTCACTGCCCGCACCATTCCCTTCAAACAACTGCTCCGTCCTCAGCCGCATCTGGTGGGTGACGTGCGTACTCTCCGCTTGCCCGTTGGTCAATCCACTTACTTGGCCGGTTTCTTCCGCGCCGAGCGCCGCTACTCCAATGGCCTTTCGGTTCTTGTTTCCTATACCGTCTCCAAGTTGATCGAAAACACTCCGGGTAAAGCCGGCAGTGCCTACGGTCTTCCCCAGGACGGCCGTACCTGGTCTGATTTGCGCGGTGTCTCCGTTCAGGATCAGCCGCAAAAACTCGTTGCCACCTATATGTATGATTTGCCCATTGGGAAAGGAAAGAAGTGGCTCGGATCGCCACAGGGCTCCAGTGGAAAACTGCTCGACGGCATCGCCGGCGGCTGGTCTGTTTCCGGCTTCACCACCATCGCTTCCGGCTATCCACTCCAGATTACCCAAAACGACAATTACACCGGAGGCATGGGCCTCGGACGTTTGCGGCCTTCCCTTGCCGGCGGTAACATCCGCACCGGCGCCAGCGTCTCGGATTCTGTCGGTTTCCCCAATCAGGCTCGCCAGCCCTACCTGAATCGCGCTGCCTTCGCCGTCACCCAGCGCTACGGCATCGGCACTGTGCCCGCCAATCTGCCCAACTTCCGGCAACCAACCTTTAACATTACCGATCTGGCTGTCATGAAGAACTTCCGCTTCACGGAAAAAGTGTTCCTCCAGGTGCGGCTCGAAGCACAGAATGCTTTCAACACACCCATCTTTAACCTGGGCGGCAACGATCTCAATATCCAATCGGCTAATTTTGGTTTCATGAATTCCGTGATCAGCACACCCCGTAACATGCAGTTCGGTGGGCGATTCGTGTTCTGATTTAACACGCCCTGTCAATACCCTTGAAGCTTTTCTTCATCTTTCAGCTGAACCGGGACAGATCTGAAGGATGTGGATACGAACACCCTAAACTCATCCATTGCGCGGCGGTCAATGCGGTCGGAACCGCCTTTCAATTACCCACAAATCTGTTGGATCAGGGGGAGATAAGCCATAGAATGAATAGCCAGTATGCCGAAACAAAAAACGCAAGAATTGTTTCGGCGGCCCGGCGACGGCGGTTCCCTGCCACTGCCAACCGGAACGACCGCGGCTCTGGAACAGGAGATCGCTGCTTGCCGGTTTGAGGACCTTCGCCTT
>JAINDK010000066.1 GCA_019931185.1 Bryobacter sp. CoA8 C33 | reverse complement strand
GCTTCGTTAGACGAACTTCCGGTGGCTGAGACGGTCCATAACGCGCGAAAGCGGAAAGAGCTAATCGAAAGGGGTCCGGCGCGGCAGATCTTACCGGCGGAGAAATATCCTTCGAGGAGATGCCGGCTGAAACCTGGGATAAGAAATGCAGGCATCGGCATCAGTGTGGCGGATCGGGTCATAGTACTGAGGATGGGCGTCGCGGCACAACGCGCCCAGAGGAAAGGGCATGGACTGGTGAGCAATACCGCCCGTCTAGGCGAGGCAGGGGCGAGATTACAAAGGCGCCCGGCAATCTGCGGGAACCGAGGCGGCGGATCTATTAAATGGCGAAGTCGGAACTGACACATCGCTTCTGGGGACTCCTCGTGCACATCACGAAGAGCGAGACCTTGGCGGAGGCTGACCGTATAGCGCAGGGAAACGACGGTGTCCAGGCATTGACGGCCGGAGTTTCCGGTGCATTGAGTCCGCGGGGCTGCCGGAGTTTCTTGCGGCGGTGCGGGAAGACCTGGTCACAGGCAGGAATAAACCTACGCCGAACCGCCCGGTTGAAATCTCAAAGGGCAAGGGCAAATTCGACACACTTCAGATACCTTATGTCCGTGACTGTGTGGTAAGTGGTGCACTGAAGCTGATCCTCGAAGCCATCTTCGAGGTGGATTCTTGCCCGAACTCCCATTGATTTCGACCGAAGCGGAGTCCAGATCAAGCGCTGGCGGAAGTCAGGCACAGTGTGATGCGGCGGATGTCCACGGTCATTGCCGTCGATCTGTCCCGGTACTTTGACACGATTCGACACTCCGTACTGCTGGATAAGATCGCCAAGCCGATCCAAGGACCCACAGGTCATGCGACTCGCAAAGCAGATCATCCGGGTTGGCGGAAGTATCGAGGTCCCGCAAGGGGGCCCATTTCGCCCGCTGGGGGCGAACCTCAGTCTGAATGAGCTCGACTGGTTCGTCGCCGCAAAACGGCGGAAGGGGGGATTCGAGGCGGTCCACTATCGCCGGTTAGCCGATGATGTTGTGATCACCGGCAGCGGACACCATACCAAACGAGGCGGGGCCGAACGGGCACGGCAAAGACTTCGGAAGCAGATCGCGCCTCTGGACGTTGAGTTGGTCCTGGAGAAAACGAAGATGATGAGCACGCTGAACGGAGAAGCCTTCGGGTTCCTGGGGTTTGACCTGTGCCGTGTCGGCAAGCCAAGCGGCGAAGGAAATTTCATCTTGATGATTCCGAAGAAGAAGCCCGTAAGGCGGTCAAGGCAAAGGTTCGCGACATCATCGCGCGTGGGGGTGCCACTCCGGTGGGGGACGTGGTGAAACGGATCAACGCGACGCTAGCCGGGTGGGTGACTTACATTAGGGCTGGTAATTCGAGTCGTGCTCTTAGCGAGGTTCGAGATTAGGTTGAGATGAAAGTCCGCGCTCTGTTGACGCGGCGGAAGCGGCGGCGAAAGTTGGGAGTGGGCTGACGGCGATGGAGTAACGAATACCTCTACGAGGTGCTGGGGTTGTTGTGGGGCTGGAAAATCCGGCCCGGAGTCGGTAGGGGAACGTGAAAGTCGTCGCCGGTCAACATGACACATAAGCCTTTCGACTCAATTCACTGGTTGAGCCGCTTCAGGGAAAACCTTAAGCGCAGTTTTTTTGGGGAGGGGTTGGAAACGGGCGAGCAATCTCAGCACCGCGCCAGTTCCTTACCCGACAGCTCTTCTTCAAGAGCATCAAGCAGAACTTGCGGATCAAGACGTTCGTGGGCACGTCGGCCAATGCACCGAAGATCCAGCTTTGGACAGCACTGATCGCGCTGCTGCTGGTCCGCTTCCTCGAACTGCGTTCCCGGCTCAAGTGGCACACCAGCCGCTTCATTGCCCTGCTGCGCCGCCAACTGTTCGTCTACCGCGACCTGTTTCGCTTCCTCGACTATCCCTTCGAAGCACCACTTATACTCCGACCAGACTACCAACCAGATCAGCCGCTACTATTTACGGCATCTGATGAGTATTCAGAAGGCCAACCTCGTTTGAGCAATAAGGAAAAGCTACGTTAAAAGCAAATCATTATGCGGGTCCTCAATCCAGGTCCGGCTTAATTTGGACAGGAGTGGTTTATATTAGTGATTACCAATATGTACGCAGCTATTGAAGCAGGTGGGACTAAGTTTGTGTGTGGATATGGGAAGGGCCCCGAGGAGCTTGAGATCAGCGCGGAGATCCGCACGCGGAGCCCGAGGGAAACGATGGCCGAAGTGGCGGCGTTTTTCGCCGGGCGGAAGCTCAAGCGGGCAGGGATAGCGTGCTTCGGGCCGCTCCAGATCTCGAAGGGGAAGATTTCGAAACTGACGCCAAAGATCGAGTGGCGAGGGCATGGGATTCGCGCGACGGTTGAAAAGATGCTGGATTGTGAGGCGGTGCTCGATACGGATGTAAACGGTGCGGCGATGGGAGAGAAAATGTGGGGGGCAGCACAGGAGAGCGACAACTTCGTATACGTGACAGTCGGGACGGGAATCGGCGGGGGAGTGATGGTGAATGGGCGGCTGGTGCACGGTTTGTTGCATCCGGAGATTGGGCATATGCGGATCAGGCGATTTATGGGGGATCGCTTTCCCGGGAATTGCCCGGTGCATGGGGATTGTCTGGAGGGCCTGGCGGCGGGGCCGGCGATTGCGGCGCGTTGGGGTGTGGAAAAGGCGGAACTGTTACCGGAGAACCATCTTGGGTGGGCGATGGAGGCGCATTATTTGGGGCAGATGGTGGTGAATCTCGCGTGTACGTATTCACCGGAGATCTTGATTCTGGGGGGAGGAATTTCGCGACGAAGGGGGATGCTGGCAATGGTAAGACAATCTGCGGCACAAGAAATGGGGCAGTATGCGCCTCTGCCTCGGATCCTGGCACCCGGGTTGGGGGCGCGGGCCGGGGTGCTGGGCGCACTGGCACTGGCCCGGTTTACCTCAAGATAGCTAAGAACGGGAAGAATCTCCGGACAGGCAAGCAAGGCAGGAGTCCCTACCAGGGCTGTATTCCGCGAATGAGTGCAATGGCGCGCCTAGCGGCAGTTTACTGCGAACCGCAGCTGTGGGTTGCGTGGTAGCCGGTTAACCGTCAGAAACGCATGGGGATAGCGTGTCCTGATACCGGCCTTTCTTGTATTACCCTGTACGGCCTCCCTCATCGCCAAGAAGTAAGCCAACACTCTCTACTACTACGTCGTCGAAAGCGCCCGCGTCGACGGCAAACCCCGCATCGTCCACCAAACCTATCTCGGCGCCGCCGAACGCGTCGCCGCCCTCATCAAAGACTCGACCGCTCCCGTCCCCCTCTCCGCCACCGCCATCGCCTTCGGACTCCCCGGCGCCCTCTGGCTCGCCGCCGAACGCTCTGGAGCCTTCGCCGCCCTCACCTCCCTCTGGCCCACACCCCGCTCCGGGCCCTCCACCGCCCACTATCTCCTCCTCGCCGCCATCCATCGCATCTGCGAGCCTGGCCCGAAAACCGAAGTCTCCGACTGGTATCGCCACAGCATCTTGCATTCCCTGTGGGGATTCCCGCCCGAGCGCTTTACTTCCCAGGCCTTCTGGGATTGTTTCGATCAAATCGAATCCGCCGCCCCGGGCGCCGCCGATCAACTGCAGCAAGCCCAAACGCGCCTGCTGGGCGTCTGGAAAGACAAGCACCTCATCAGCCGCCGCTTGCTCGCCTACGACACCACTAACTTTCACACCTACATCGCCAGCACCAACCAACGCAGTCAACTGGCCCAACGCGGCCACAACAAACAAGGCCGGCACAACCTCCGCCAAGCCGGCCTGAGTTACGT
>JAINDK010000063.1 GCA_019931185.1 Bryobacter sp. CoA8 C33 | reverse complement strand
GTGAGAGTAGCGCCGATGACCGCTCAACACACTCAACAAAATCGTACCCAGGATCCCGGACTGACTCGGCGCGTTCGGCGAGACATACTTCAGCGTGCACTCTTCAACGAACCGCTCGCAGATCCCGCTCACCTTAAAGAACTCAATGAAGAAGGCCAGCCCGCCGTGCATGCTCACCCCAGCATCTTCTTCCCATCGCACTTCGATCATGCCGCCAGAGGTGTCTCACTTCCGCGGTGGCGGGTAGTTCTCAAAGTCTTCTTCCTGCTCACCCAATGGGGGAAGGCCAAAATCGTCCTCGCGGGTGCTCATCCCGTTCCGTATCCCTCAGTTGCGTGCGGAGGGGGCAAGGCGAACTGCCGTTTTCAGAATGCAAGGCGCGCAACACGTCGACAGTCTCGCGTATCGCCAAAGCCGTATTTACGGAGTGAGTGAGTCCTGCTAAACGAGGTACGGCTCGCCTCCTGAATGTCAAGGGCGTAGTAAAGGTAAACCAAATGGGGCGGAAGGGAGAGTATAGACCAATTCCATGGGTATTATCCTTATTGAGAAATTCTTTATTGTTTGCTCCAGCAGACAACAATCACCACAGCCTGCAGCCGCGCGCGCGGAAGCACGCGAGTGCCAGCCCGAGGTATGGAGTCCTGGAGTCCCAGACGCCAAAAAAGACGCCGGTGGCGTCCATCGGAGTCCACGTCGCATCTTGCTAAGTCTTTTGTTTTGTGCCAAAATGACCACAAGTGATTGATTATTCTTCCATGCCATGGAAGAGGTCAAGGGTTCGAATTCCTTCAGGTCCACCAAATCAGTTCGCAACGCAGTATCCACTCGTTGCCTCCCCCGCTTCAAACAATCCGCCCCCAGCACAACAACAATCCCGTCAAATCCGGGAACCGCTGCCGATTTCGATCCCTGCACAGTCCATTTCAGATTCCCCCCGCAGTCCGCTAGCCTAGAAGAAGTGACCGACCCGGCCCATACCATCCCCAGCCTCCAGGCCGAACTCGATTCCCTCGAAGCCCGCGTGCGCACTGTCCTCCCCGAGGAGTACCAGAACCGCTATGAAGACATGCTGCCCAAACCCATGGGTTCGGCCCCGCTGCGCTTCGATTCCGCCAACCGGGTTGCCTGGAACGAGATCTGGAACCATTTCTGCGACCTCGCCCTTGCCGGCGGCCCGCCCCACAAGGGCAAACTTCTCGAGTCCGCTACCCCGGGCGAAATTGCCGCGGCTCCGGACCGCTACCGCGAGGTTGTCGCTGAAATTTGCCGGGGTCTCGATCTGGTCGCCGAGATTCCTGTTTTTCCCTCCCCCCACCCCGGTTGGGTCCGCCTCACCTGCACCACACCCGTCATGGCCGGTTGGCTCGCCCGCGCCATCTCCGTCGAAAACGTTTCCGTCCACGCCGCCGGCAACTTCCTCGAACTTCCCGCCGGCCCCCACTATCGCCTCGAAAAGGAAATCAAGAACGTCGTCACCGTCCTGGCCAAAACTTTTCACTACTTCGATTGGCACATCGACGCTGAACAGCAAAGCCGCATTGCTGGTCTCTTCCACGATTCCCCGCTCCCCCTCCTCCAGCCCATCCGCCGCGCCGGCTTCCCCGATGACGACGCTACCATTCAACACACCAGGGACAAGGTCGCCACCCTCCTCAGCCACACCACCGGCCTGCCCCGCGCCACCACCGAATACTTCAACTGGGTTGGCCTTCAGTGCCCCGATATCCGCTCCGCCCTCTGGATGATGCGCGCTATCCTGGTCAACCACAGCCTCGCCCGCCGCGAAGAGCAATGCCTCTACCTGCCCATTCACCCCAAACTCGACCCCACGGGCGACCGACTCTCCTCCCTTGTCTCCCGGATTCAACGCCTCGCCATCGCCCGCGGCGTACTGCACGGCTAGTTCGGCTAACTCACGGTCGCCATTGCCAGGATCAGCGTAAAATCAGCCGCGCCATTATGGATGTCCGGCCAACTAAGGAGTTGATCATGTGGGGCGATGAAATCTTGTTCAGGGATTCGATCTTCAATACTACTATGTTATAAACTCTGATATGCTCTTCGCATGGCCTCGCACCCTCCCCCAGCGCCAGGCGCACGCGAAAAACGTCTTGCCGCATACCTTGAGGGTCTGGCGCAAGCGGTGGGACACCGGGACCGTTGGCAGCCGTTGAAGAACTACTGCCATGGTTTATTGCTGCCCGGCGAACGCAAAAGCGTGGAACCAATGGCCGCCCGTCTTGCTCCCGGCAACGTCCGGCGCATGCACCAGTCGCTGCACCATGTGGTGGCGGATGCACCTTGGAATGACCGTGACATCTTGAATGAGGTTTGGCGGCGCGTTCTGCCCGCCATGAGGAATCAATCTATATCGAGGCGAAGGGCTTAACTGAAGGTCGGGATACTATGAATTCGCTGGACGAAGTTAGGACGTCTTGACAACCGTTGAGAATGAAGTGGGCGAAGTTGTGGCCGAGGTGGTCGTTGGTGAATTCGGGGTCCAGTTTGAGGTCTTCAGGATTTCTAGTGGCCGCAAACGGGGGCTTTGCCCCTGCGACCCCAGGATTTAACGCTTTGCTACCAATCCCGAGACTTGGATAATAGGCGAGAGGGCGCCTGGGTAGGCACCCGCCTCGGTCTTGGTCCCTGAGTCGGCGCTCGAGTCGCATCCCTGCGTTGCTCTATCCTCCGCCCAGTCCGCAGATCAGCATAGCGGAGAGAACACCAGCAAGGAAGGGCAAACGATGCAAGACCGGCAACTCTACGCTCAGATTCTAGGAATTCGAGATCCTTGGCGCGTGAATCGAGTCGAGTGTAAGCGTCGCCCGAACCTTTCAATTACCCACAAATCTGTTGGATCAGGGGGAGATAAGCCATAGAGTGAATAGCCAGTATGCCGAAACAAAAAACGCAAGAATAGTTTCGGCGGCCCGGCGACGGCGGTTCCCTGCCACTGCCAACCGGAACGACCGCGGCTCTGGAACAGGAGATCGCTGCTTGCCGGTTTGAGGACCTTCGC
>JAINDK010000131.1 GCA_019931185.1 Bryobacter sp. CoA8 C33 | reverse complement strand
TTGGTGAAAACAATGATTTCATCCGCGCGCACGCAACTGCTGTCTGAAATACGGCGGGATTCCACGACGACAAGGGACGCATTCTCCTTCAGTCGTGTCGCGAAGTGAACGCGCTGCATCGTCAGGCTGTGGAACCACTCGTAGCCGTTGTAGCCGCGATCAAAAATCAACATCGCACCCGCGGGGAAGCGCATGGTTTTGGCCACTTTCACATCGGCCTGCTTGCCATCCGTGATCACTGCGTAGTGCGGCAGCAGCCCGTCATGCTCGAGGAGCAGGTGCAACTTCACCGCTCCCTTGGTGGCGCGGAACTTGGCCCAGGGAAACACCTTCACGCACAAATCAATCACGCTGCTGTCCAAGCTGAGAAGCTTGCCGGGAAGCTGTTGGCGCGGATGGTCGACCAGCGCAAGAAACAGATCCTGATAAATCTCCCAACTGCGGTGTTCATTGGCACCCAAATTATGCACAGCAAGCGCAGACTGACCGCAAACCTTTGTAGCAACAGCGCATCCGCCATCGGCATCCGGTGATTGTGCAAGTAATTTAGTCTTCGATATCTCTCCTTTTGGCCCCGTTTGGCGCCGGCCCATCGCGCCGTGCATAGAATTCTATGCGCGAAGCCAGGGAGGCTTCTTTCAATGGCCCGCCATCGCGCCATGAGTTGGTCGAAGCGATTGCGTTCCTGATACTGGGCCCCAAAGTGGATTTCGGTTTGCCCGCCGTGACGGGTAATCCTGGCGGCCAGATACAACAGGCGCAAGCGATTCGTGGCAACAGTCCGATGCGTCAACTCGGGTACGGTAAGCGACTCTTCGCGCTCAAACAGCGCCAGCCAGCAATTCAAGTTATAGGCGATCAAGTGAGCTGTCAGCCCGATATCGTTGTTCGCTTCCTGGATCAGGTTCTCCACCGCCGCCCGCTTGTTGTAGAACGCCACCACCTCCGCTGGACTCCGCTGGACTCCACTGCCCACTGTCCATATTGGTTACAAATACCCGATAGCGGCATGCCAGGCCATCGAAGAGTCCGATCTGATCCGGGTCCGCCGCGTCCGGTTCCGGCTGATCGTAGCGCAAGCCCACGAAGCGGTACTCCTTTTCCCACCCTTCCGGTTGGTAACGAAACTGACACTCGAAGTCAGCATCGGTGTCCGGGGAACGTCGCCACGCCGCGGCTTGCAACTCACTTAGTAGCCGTTCCGTTTTCCGGGCAACGATCACAAACTCGCATTTCAGGTGCGTATACGCCCTCACGTATCTCTCCGCTCACCGGCGGGCCGATCCTGTTCTCCCGCGTACTGATCGGCATGGAGATGCCCGCGCTTCTACTCGAAGACGTTACGCTGCGGATTCCGGCTGGAGAAATTCCCAAACTCCCCATCGTGCCGCACCCGAGTTTTGGCTAGAGCTTTTCTCATCCATTTAACTGAATCTGTGACACAATGACGGCACGTCTTCTTATGCAACGTCGCGTCATGGCATTCGTTCTGGCCGGCGGCAAGGGCACGCGTCTTTACCCTCTTACCAAGGAACGCGCCAAACCCGCCGTCCCCTTCGGTGGCCGTTATCGCATCTGCGATTTCGTGCTGTCCAACTTGATTAATTCCGGTATCTACTCCATCTATGTTCTGATCCAATTCAAGAGCCAGTCTCTCTTGCAACACCTCCGGGATGGCTGGGAATTTTCCGGCCTCCTCAAGAATCACTTCTGCATTCCCGTTCCCGCGCAAATGCGCTCGCCCGGGGAGAGTTGGTACCGGGGTACAGCGGACGCGATCTACCAGAACGTCAACCTGATCGAGCAGGCCGAACCCGATGTCATTGCCATCTTCGGGGCCGATCATATTTACCGGATGAACATCCGGGAAATGATTGAATTTCACATCGACAAAGGCTCGGACGCCACCATCGCCGCCATCCCGGTCGACAAGAAGTTTTCGAGCGAGTTCGGCGTCATCGAAGCAGCCCCCGGCGGCTCCATCATCGGTTTCCATGAAAAGAACCCCGATGCGCCAACGATGCCCGGAGACCCGACGCGCGTGTTCGCCTCCATGGGAAATTACATCTTCTCGACCGGGCTGCTGCTCAAGGAGCTCTACGCCGACGCCGAGGACGAATCCTCCTCGCATGACTTCGGCCGCGATATCTTGCCCAAGCTCGTAGGTAAGGTGCCGATGTACGCCTACGACTTCCAGCGCAATCACATCCCCGGCGACCCGAGCGATCAGGAACCCTACTGGCGCGATGTCGGAACCATCGACAGCTACTACGAAGCCTCGATGGACCTGCGCAGCGTCCAGCCGAAACTCAACCTCTATAACCGCAACTGGCCCCTCCGCACCGCTGGCTATGAAGATCCGCCGGCCAAGTTCACCTTCGATGAAAACCTGGTGCGCGGCTCGGCGGTCGACTCCATCGTCTCCGGCGGCTCGATTATCTCGGGCGGCGCCGTCCGAAATTGCATTATCGGCCGCGGCGTTAAGGTGCTGGGCGGGGCCGAATTGGATGACTCCATCATCTTTGATAACTGTGAAATCGGCCGCGGCGCCAAGATACGCCGCGCGATCCTCGACAAGAATGTCCGCGTGCCCGATGGGGCCCGTATCGGCTTCGACCTCGAGGCCGACCGGAAGCTGTACTCCGTCACCGAATCGGGCATTGTGGTCGTCGAGGGCCGCCGCTCTAGGGTTGACGTGAGTTCGATGCAGATCGCCCGGCGATACTGAGCAAGCACCCCGTCAGCACCACGACGCCACAGCCAATCACGTTGTACCAGAGAAAACCGACTTGGCCGGTCGAGTGCGTGTAAAAGATCGCCGCCTCCCCGGCTAGCACACCCACAAAGGCCGCCGTACCGTTTACCCGCGGAAAGAAAAAGGCCAACAGAAACACGCCCAGCAGCCCGCCATAGAAGAGACTGCCCAGCATGTTCACGGCCTCGACCAGGCTGCCAAGCCCGCGCGCCAGTTGCGCGCTCGCCACGGCGTACAAGCCCCAAAAGACAGTTGCCAGACGGCTGAACCAGAGATAGTGCGCATCGGCCGCACCTGGCCGGATAAAGCGCTGATACATGTCGACCATCGTCACGGTCGCCAGCGAATTGATCTCACCAGAGCTGGCCGACATCGCCGCCCCGAAGATCACGGCGATCACTAGGCCGACAAATCCGGCCGGCAGGTGCTGCGTCACGAAGGTCATGAATACGTAATTCGTATCGTTGGCCGCTTTGGTCGCCTCTTTGTGAACAGCGTCAAAAGCCTGGTGCGCCGCCAAAAACTTGGCCTGATGAGCCGCGTCACGGCGCTCGAGCAACTCCCGCGCCGCCGCCTCCCGCGCCGCCACGGCTTGGCGGTGCCGCGCCTCGATTGCCGTGCCAGCCAGCGCCCCTACCTTGCCGGAATGAAAGGTTAGGGGCGGGGCCGTAAAGACGTAGAAGGAGAACACCATCGCCCCGGTGAGGAGGATAAAGAACTGCATCGGGATCTTGGCGATCGCGTTGAACAGCAGGCTCACGCGGCTCTGTTGCAAATCCTTGCCGGTCAAATAGCGCTGCACTTGGCTCTGGTCACAGCCGAAATACGCGAGGGCGAGAAAGGTGCCTCCCACCAGCCCACTCAGCAGGTTGTAACGGTCATTCCAGTCGAAGTTTGTCGTCACGGCATTGAGCTTGCCGGCGCTCGCCGCCAGCAGCAGCGAATCGCCAAAACCAATCCCAGCCGGCAGTTTCACAATCGCCACCACCAGTGCTGCCCCCAAGCCGATCAGCATGATCAGCATCTGTTGAAAGTCTGTCCAGGCGACAGCCCGGATACCGCCCATCACGGTATAGCCGATCACAACGAGGCCCATCAACAGGGTCGTAAGGCGGTCGTCCCATCCGAGGATCACCGTCAAGACCACCGCCGGCGCATAGAGAATCATGCCCACGGCCAGCCCGCGCTGGATGAGAAAGATCAGACTCACCAGAGCGCGTGTCTTGGCGTCAAAGCGCTTCTCGAGATATTCATAGGCCGTATAGACCCCGGCGCCGCGGAACTTGGGCGCGAAGTAGGCGCTCACCAGAATCATGGCGATCGGCAGGCCGAAGTAGAACTGAATGAAACGCATGCCATCGGCGTAGGCCTGGCCCGTGGTCGAGATAAAGGTCACGGCGCTGGCCTGCGTCGCCATGATCGACAAGGCCACGGTATACCAAGGCAGCGAACGGTCGGCGAGCAGGTAGCCCTGCACGGTGGCGGTCTTCCGGCTTTTCCATAGTCCGTAGAGGACGATGAAGCCGATGGTGGCGGCGAATATAACCCAGTCGAGCGTTCTCATAGGCGGAATGATGCTGTAAACAGCATCAGAACTCCGATCACGGCCGCCAGATAGAGCACCACGCCCCAGTAAACCCGGGCCCAGGTGCCGAGAAAGGGTGGTGGCTCCTGTTGCGGCGTCATTGCTTACCCGCGCTCAGCAAGTTGGCGAAGATGCGGTAAGCGCCGGGCACGCCGGCGGGCAGTTGCCGGAACCAGGCATAGCCGGTGAAGACATAATGCCCCTGGCCGTACCTGGCATAGAGGTTGCCTCCTGCCATTGGCTTTTCGCCGGGGTCGTTGGCCACGAACAACGGCTCATACTTCTCGTCCCACTTGTTGGCGAAATACAAGCCCCGTTCCTGCACCCAGCCTTCAAAGTCCTTGGCTGAGATCTGGTTGGGGAACTGAAGCAGGCGATGGTCCGGCTTTGGCAGATTGACTGCCGCCAATTCATCGGTGACGCGGTCGCGCGAGACGGTCAGGGGATAGGGGCCGACTTTGTTCAACAAGGTGGGGTCACCGCCAAAGAAACCACCCTCCTGCACGTTGTACTGCACGATGAAAGTGCCACCACGCGCCACGTATTCATCAAAAATGCGCTGCGCGTTAGCCCGCAGATCGGGTCTGGTGTTGAAGGCCCGGACGCCGGTCACGATGGCGTCAAAGGGCTTCAGGTCGCCTGTGGTCAGATCCTGCTCGCTGAGGAGAATCACTTCGGCGCCGAGTTGCCGGATTGCATCGGGGACCTCATCGCCGGCGCCCATTACATAGCCCACGCGCTTGGCAAGGTTCTTAGCCACGAATCGAACGAGCCGGGCGCTAGCTTCTGGCGCCAGGGTCTGCGGGGGGATGTGTGGATAGTCGATGATGCGCGTGCCCTGGCGGATTTCGCGGCCATCGACGACCGCCACAGCCTTCAAAACACCGGTACTGTCGGCCGCGGTGGGAGTCACGACGAAGCTGAGGGTCTTTTCTTCATCAGCCACGCGGATCTCAAAATCCACGCTCTTCGGTTCGGCCCGCCAACCGGCGGGCAATTCGAGGCGCAACTGACCTTTCTTGCCGGCCATATTGGACTTGAGAATCACTTCGACCGGGCGCGATTCCGCGCCGGGGAACAAGAGAGCGTCTTGAGCGAGGCGAACCGATACGGGCGGCACGACAATGACGGGGCGGGTCAACTCGCCGCGGCTGCGGTCGACGTAGCGGTGCGTGATTTCGCGCTCCAGCTCGATGGGCACTCCATTGACGGCAAAGCGCAATCGCGCCACAACCGGGGCGGGGCCTTGCGGGGTGCCCAGCAGATTCATATCAGAGACGGTGAACATCGCCTCGGTGCGCGGCTCTACGAGAAAGTAGGGTTGCGTGAGAGGAGCATTCCCGGCGATCCTCCAATCGAAGGGCAGGTTGAAGGGCTTGTTCAGCTCGAGGCGGGTGGCGGGCGTGACGTCGTTGACGCCGCCGACGCCATTGAAGTGGACGGCCTCGAGGACGACCTCGGCGTTATTACGCTGGATGGCGGTCAGGCGTGCCTTCGAGACAGCGCCCTGCACGGCCATGTACTTGTCGGCCTGCAGTTCGGTCCACAATCCGGCGACGAGGGCGATGGTTTCATCGAGTTCCTTACGCTTGAGCAGACTGTAGTGGTCCTGACGCGGGGCGAGCAATTTGCGCGCCTCGAGCAGCAGAGGGAGCACGGCGGCGGGCTTGGCGCCATCAAATTCGCGGGCTGCGCGGCCGAGCAGGCTGCCAATGGTGGCAGCATCGGGGACGCGCTGCCACGTTGTGTCGATGCCATCGAAGAGGTCATTGACGGGCGGCTCGCCCTTGATGTGGGTGAAGTAGTTCACCTGGGCGCCTTTGCGCTCGGGGGCGCCCATGGCCTGGCTGCGATGCTGGCTGCGGCTCCAGCCGGCGACCTCGCCGTAGCTATAGCCTAGATAGGGATCGTACTGGCCGACGTCCAAGGCAACACGGCCGGGCTTCTTGCCGGGGTCCTGTTCGAGCTGCCGCATGGAGCCGAAGGAGTTCCAGACCAGGCGTTTGGCTTTCCAGGGCTCGACATAGCGCAACTGCTCGGGGAAAGCCTTCGGGTCGGCTGCCATGTCGTAGGCGGCATCGGCGAGGATGCCGGAGGTCTGATGGTGGCCGTGGCCATCCTCGGGCGTGCCGGAGAAGCGGCGGATGATGACATCGGGTTTGAACTTGCGGATGACCCAGACCATGTCGCGGAGGATGTTCTCGCGGCCCCACTTCTTCATGGTTTCGTCGGCGGTTTTTGAGAAACCGAAGTCGATCATGCGGGTAAAGAACTGTTCTCCGCCGTCAATGCGCCGGGCCGCCAACAGCTCCTGGGTGCGGATGACACCGATTTCGACGCCCTGCTCGCTGCCGATCAGATTTTGTCCGCCCTCACCACGATTGAGCGACAGGTAAGCAGTGCGTACTTTGCGGCCGCGGGCGAGAGTGGCAATGACCCCGGTGTTTTCGTCGTCGGGATGAGCGGCGATCATCAATGCGCTGCCGACGACGGTAAGTTTTTCGAGAGCTTGCTTGGTTTCGATTGCCCCACTGAACGGGCGCTGTTGCGCCATCGCGCCGAGTGCGATGGCAAGAAACAAAACGGCGGAACGCATACCTGACAGTGTATCGTTCCGCCGCCCTTGGCTATTTGATTAAGCGTTCTCTTTTTCGATCTGAGTAACGAGGTAATTGGGAAGGCCCATCTGCTCGATCATGGTCAGTTGGGCTTCGAGGAAATCGACGTGTTCTTCTTCCTCCTTGAGGATGCGCTCGAACAACTCGCGGCTGCCGTTGTCGGCGGCGGCGACGGCGGCGGCGATGGCCCGGTTTAAGCGTTCAACCGCTTCGTATTCGAGGGCGAGATCGTTTTCATGAATCTGTTTGACGTCCTGGCCGATGCGGAGCTTAAACAGCTCCTGCATGTTCGGCTGGCCGTCGAGAAAGAGCATGCGCTCCAGGACCGCCTCGGCGTGCTTCATCTCGCCGATGGCCTCGCCCTTGGTGTACTTGCCCAGACCCTTGTAGCCCCAGTTATCCAGCATCTCGGCATGCAGAAAATACTGGCTGATCGCAGTGAGTTCACTCTGAAGCACCTGCTGAAGATAGTTGAGAACTTCCGGATTGCCCTTCATACTCTCCACAATATCAGGACAGTTCGCGGCTGAGAGCTTCCTTCATCACTTTTTCGGGGGCTTTGCGGCCAGTCCAGATTTCAAAGCCGATGACGCCCTGATAGACGAGCATGGAGAGGCCATCGAGAGTTCGGAGGCCGAAAGCCTTCGCGTGATTGAGAAGCATGGTCTCGGCGGGGTTGAAGACAGCGTCGCAGACGATCAGGTGTTTGCCGGCGGTGTGCAAGTCGACCTGGGGCATGGCCTCGACGGCGGGGTAAAGGCCGACGCTGGTGGCATTGACGAGCACGTCGGCATCGGCGGTGACGGTGTAGCAGGGCTCGGGCCAGGGCACGAATTCGATCGCGGCGCCGGTGCGGGACTGGAGATCGTGAACGAGTTCGCGGCCGCGCAGGTCAGACCGGTTGACGACCGTGAGCTTGCTGACGCCGGCAAGGATCAATTCGGTGGCGATGGCGCGGGCGGCACCGCCGGCGCCGAGCAGGACGACAGTTTTGCCAGCGGGATCGAGCCCGGCATCTTCCTTCAAGGCGCGAAGGAATCCGCGGCCATCCGTGTTCTCGCCGATCAGCCGCTCGCCGTCTCGGCGAACGGTGTTGACGGCGCCGATCATTTCAGCTTCACGGCTCAAGGCGTCCAGATAGGGAATGACGGCGACTTTGTGGGGGATGGTGAGGTTCAGGCCGGCAAAACCCATGGCGCGGACACCTTCGATGGCGCGGCCGAGGTCCTCGGGCTTGACCTCGATGGTGAGATAACGCCAGTTGAGACCGAGGGCGGCGAAGGCGGCTTCCTGCATGGCCCCGGTGGGGTTTTCCGCCACGGGGGAACCGAGCACGCCCACGAGTTCAGCACGATAATTTTTTGGCATTGCAACTATCTCCCAGCCGAGAGTTTTTGGCCTTTGAGGCGGGCCACATCACGCACCCAGGTTTCCAGGATCTTGTAACCCTGATCGTTGGGGTTGAAGCGGCGGCCGCCCTGGTGGCCATCTTCCTTGCCGCTTTGGATGTTAAGGGGCTTTCTGAGGATCTTGGACTGATCGACAGCGCCTTCATTGACGCGCTCGAGGAGGGCGCGGTAGTTGGAGGCGAGGCCCTTCATTTTGACGTAACCGAGGTCGTCGGCATTCGCGAGTTCCATCGAGGGAACGCGGCCGGGCACGCCATGACAGCCGAGGCAGCTCATCTGGTCTTCGCGATTCGGCTTGGTCATCTCGGGGGCGACCCAATCGCGGAAGTATTCCCAATTGCGGCGCCAATCGGGGCTGAGTTGGACGACGTCTTCCGGTTCGTCCTCGAAGTATTGGGGGCTGACACGCTTGAGAGCGGGCCCGATGGTGGGGTGTTTGCGGACGATGGGGTCACCGGCGAGAGCGGTAATAGCGTTGCGGGTGCGGCGGTCGGCCTTGCCATCGAGAGCTTTGAGAGTCAGGTCGACGGCGCGATCACGCACGGGGGCAAATTCCTTGGGCAATTGGGGGGCGGCGCCAACTTCGGGGACTTCCTGACCGAAGCGGAGCAGCCACTTGACGGCCGGGGCCCAGAGCCGCTCCTGCATGGGGGTCTCGAAGGTTGTGGGATAGTTGGCGAGCAGCATGGGGGTCTGGAGGTCGGGGTTGCCGTGCAGGATGTTGGAAACCATGGTGGCGACGAACCAGTCCACGGGATCTTTTTCCATCTGGAGCAGGGGCCGGGTGTTTTCCTCGAGTTTGCCGCGCTCGGGCGACCATTTGGGAATGAGCAGTTGGTAGAAGATGCGCTGTTGTTCGTCGGTTTTGGGCAGGTTCCAGCGGGCGCGCTGGAAAAGCTTGACGATGGGGCCAACCAGTTCGGTGCGGCGTTCGGGCTCGTTGGCGCCGCGGTGGAACTGCTCCATGAGGGGTTCGACAAACTCCTGGGTGGCAGGGAGGCTGATCAAGCGGGGATCGGCCAGGGAGGTGGAAGCGAGGGTACGAAATTGTTCGGGGCCGGTGGAGGCGTAATCAAGGAGCTTCTTTTGCAGGGGGTCATGAACGATGTTGGCAGCGGCTTCGATGGCGAGCTTCAAGCGCAAGGGATCCTTGGCGGCCTCGGCGCGAACCCAGAAAGCAAGAACCGCCTTGCCCATCATGGGAGCGGAATGCTCGGTGACGTAGCCCATCTGGCCGGGTCCGCCGTCGCCGCCGGCTTGGCTGTAGTAGGTCGCAGCGATGGCAGTGAGGCGATCGATCATGACTTCGGGGGGTTTGGTGTCGAGGCGCTTGGAGATGCGCTCGAAAAGTTGGCTGAGTTCGGGGTACTGGTGTTCCTTGCTGCCGTTAGCGCGCTGGCCGTTGGCGATGAACAAGGCCTCCAGTTGGAAGCGCAGGGAGTTTTCGGCGAGGATACTGGGCTCGTCGCGCTCGAGGGCGCGGAGGACGGCGCGGTTGACGGCGTCGCGGACGGGGGGGTTGTAGATCCACCAGTTCCAGGCGGCGCGAGCGGCCCAAGCGCGAACGGCCGGGGCAGTGTCGTCGTTGATCCAGCGATCGAGGAGGCGGCCGAGACGGTCGAAGCCAACGCTCGAGCGGCTCATGACGGCATCAGCGCGCATGACGAGGGCGCCGGCGAGGGTTTCGCGCGTGAGGTCATCGCCCTGGGCGGCCTTGTCGAAGAGATGATCCCAGCCCTTGTCGTCGAGCAGAGTTTGGCGCAGGCCCCAGCGGGCGGCCTCGCGGACCATCTTCGATGAATCACCAGCGCCGGTGAACTGGGCGGTGAGGCCGCGGTCATCGCGGAGGGCGCCGAGGGCAATCTGAGCGAGGTAGCGGACGGCGCCGACGGGATGGCTAGAGCCGGAGAGGGCGAGCGGAGTAAATTGACGGTCGTCGGTTTTGAGACCGAGTTGGGCGAGGGCGCGAAAGCGGGCGAGCGTATCGAGAAGGCTCTCGCCGGGGCGGGGTTCAAAATCGGCGCGGGAGGCGGCTTTGGGGGTAACGGGATAAAGGCGAGCGAGGGCATGCTCGACGTAGGCCGTAGTGACGAAGCCGGTGAGGGCGCTCTTGTTCCATCGCCCATAGGGATCCTGGACGCGGAGCAGCCAGTCGACGCCGCCCTTGACGGCGCTGTCCCGGTCATCGAAGCCGAGGGCGGCCAAAGCGGTCAGGGCCAGGGCCGTCGGGGCGGGGTCGCATTCACCCTTGTCGTCAAAGCCCCAGCAGCCATCAGGGCGCCGCAGCTTGCGCAGAGCGAGCTCGTCGCCGCGGAGCAGGGGCAGAATACGGGGTTCGAGCTTGTGACCGGGATAGGGGAAGATCTTGCGGAAGAACTCGATGCGGTTGGCATGATCGTCGGTGTATTTCGGCTTGAGATCGAGGAGCCGGGTTGCTTTTTCTTCGAGGGCTTCAAAGTACTTGGGGTTTCTTGTGTCGCGCCAGGCCCGTTCGAGGATGGCGCCGGCGAAGCGGTAGACGACTGCCTGACCGTAGTTGGAGCCAGGCCCGGCGGCATTGATGCCGCTGGGATCGGCGGATTGGACAATGAAGTTGGCCGTGCGCAGTTGCTGGGTGGAATGGAGCCGCTTCGGGTTGGTGAGCATTTCCGCCATGACGACATTGAATCCGGCCGCGCGGGTACCCGCGGGGCCATCGCCCAAATCGAGGGGAGCGAGGCTGGTGTTATTGGCCGCCTCGACGAGGATATTGGTGGGGCGGAGACACTCATACATGGTGTTGATCAATTGGCGGAGGTTATGGGTGGTTTCAAGCGGATAGCCATGGAGCATGGGCAGGGCGGGCCCCCAGATGCTCGACTGGGTATGGCAGCTCATGCAGATGGTGCCGAGCAGGGATCCGGTATCGCGGATTCTGCGGTCGACGGAGGCGCCGCGGGGGCGATTGAGGAGCCAGGCGTGCACCTGGGTCATGTGGTCATACATGGCCTGGCTGACGGCCTTGCGGGGGTCGGTATGGGGGCCGAGGTCGCGCAGGCGCAGTTCAACTTCATAGCCGGGTGAATTGGCTTCGACGGCGAGAAAATAGACGCCACCGGGCTCGAAGCGGCGAGTGATGGCGGTGCGGTGTTCCTCGAGTTGCTGGTGGACGCGCTCGTTGGCATTCTGCCCGGCTTTGTATTCCTTGCCGTCGGCGGTGAAGACGCGCAGGCGAGCAACTACGAAGGGATCGGGCAGCAGGAGGCTGGCGGTAAAGAGGCGGGGGCGGGAGCCTTTGAACTCGAGACGGAAGTAGTCATCGCCGGGGCCTTTGGTCACCTGACCGTTGTCGAAGTACTCGATGTCATCGGCGCCGCCGATGATGTGGAGATTCTCATCGATGTCCCTGGCGCCGAGGAGGAGGGGTTGGGCTTCAGCGATGGAATTGTTGGGCTCGAGCTCGAGCGTCATGCCACGGGTGGAGACGCCTAGGGTGAGGGGCTTGACTTCGGCGCGCCAGGGGACGGCAAGGCCCTTGGGCCAGGGGGTGGATTGGGGGAAGGGCTTGAGCAGGGCAACGGAACCGATTTCGCGCCAGCGGGGGAGATTGAAGATGGGGTCTTCGTTCTCGACGGCCTGGGCGGTGAGCTTATAGGTTGCGGCCTTGGGCGCGCGGTAGTAGAAGAACCAGTCGGGATCGAGGGCGTGGAGAACCTTGCGCATGCCGCCGAACTCAACAGTAATTCTGCCATTGGGGGGGAGCTTGGAGGGGGCAGTGAGGCCGGCGCTGACTTCGACGACTTCACCGGCTTTGAGCGGGAAGGTGCGTTCAAATTGTCCGTTAAAGAAAGACTGTGCGCGGAGGCCGAGCACGAGGCAAGACACGCAAATCAAATACCGCATAATGGTTTTGCAGATCATCTTTTCATAGGAAGACATGCTTTGGGAAGTCCTACTTCTGGTGCTCTCGGTGACGGCGCTGTGCTGTTATTCGATCGGTCAGGAGTTATTGGTGAACTGGCGGAACCAGCGGCGGGCGCTGGCAATGTCGAGCGAACTAAGCCAACTGCCGGGGAAGATGGCATGGGAAGCGGAAAAGGTTTTTGGGCCACCGACAGAAATTGTGGAAGGGACTTCGGGAAGGCGCTTGTATATCTGGAAGGCGCTGTCGCTGCCGCGGATTCCGAAAGCGGACGGACTGCTGGTGGTGACGCTGACGATCAACCCGGAGGGCTCGATCGCCGAGACCCACTGGCAGCAGCGGGGCTAGGAACTTGTTGAAAAACTCGCTGTTTCGAAAAGCGGCCTCACGAGTTGAAAATTCTTGGCCCACAAACGGCCCAGAATCGATCAGCAGCGGGCTGGCAATGGTTTGCTGACCCCCGTGAAAGGGTTGAAATCGGCAAG
>JAINDK010000099.1 GCA_019931185.1 Bryobacter sp. CoA8 C33 | reverse complement strand
GCGGCTCCCGCTTCACTCCATCCGGCTTCACTTCCACCGCTACTAGCCCCACTTGCCCGCCCCGTTCCACCTTCACCCGCCGCCGGTAGTAATCCAGCGTTGTCACCGCAATCCCCATCGACTCGCAAAACGCCTTCCGCGGCGACCCGCTCCGCTCAAATCCTGCCACCAGCTCCGCTGCCCGGTTATTCCTCTTGCTCTGCGTTCGCGTCATCCCCTCAGCTCACCAGAACCCAACTCCGTTCCGCAAGGATGGGGTTCGGGTGACGCTTACAAATCATCTGTATTTGGAAGTCCGCTAGCATAAGAATCAGAGCGCTGTTCGTGGGTCCCTAAGTTTTGCGGCGTCGCCAGTTCTGCTTCAATCTCCTTGACGAGGGTCGGCGTTCTTCTGAGTTCGTCTGGAAAATTGGTGAGGTGACGGAACTCGACGAGCAATTCACTTATTTCCCAGCTTCCGTCCTACACCCACCGCTCTTCGTTGAGCCGCTCCCAAGCCGCGACGATGTGCTCGGGCTTGAACATATTGCGCTTTCGATCATTCCAGCGGTGAACTGCGCTTGTTACTGCTTCGACCGACTTGGCCTTGGGATCCCCGTGGACTGCCACCCAATGAACCGACGACAGCAGTTCCATGCCGTATGGAGTTTCGAAGCCGGAGATGAGTGCGCTGACGCGTTCGAGTCTCGCTTTCGACTCTTCGTGTTCACGCAAGAATCCGTCAGCCTGCGAGACAGCTCCCGCCAGCAAATCGATCTCTACATCTGGCTTCTGACTATCTCCGTAGCCACGAATGAAGTGGCCTTCGATGCGCTCCAAGACATTGTTAAGATTCTGAGCGTAAGGACCATAGTGGCCGGCCTCGTATCGAAGCCGAAGTGGTTCGCCTGATTCCTGAAGGAAGTAAGCAAGCTTCTGGATTTCCAAAAGCGTGAGCCGGTAGGCGAGTTGACGGTACTGGTCGATTGCCTTGACAAAAAGCGCACGCGCCGTTGTCATCTTCGGCACTTCAGTTCGAACCAACATTTCCACCGCGGAGGGAGCGCCCGCTGGTGCGTAAAGTACGACACGAAGCTCCGGAAGCGGTTCGAGTGCTTTCAAGATCCGCGGACGAACTTTACTCCAATCTAGCCCCCCATTTCCGCAACCAAGAGGCGGCACCGCAATGGACCGAATGCCCCGCTCCTTGATCTCGCCCACAAGCGCCACGAGGCCTGAATCAATATCCTCCATGCGGGACTTGCCTCGCCAGTGACGCTTTGTTGGAAAGTTGATGATGAACTTCGGATTGATCACAAGGCCAGTTTCAAACACAAACATCGATCCCGGCTTCACCACCTGCGCTCGGACCGCTCTTTGGTACGCAGTGAAGTTCTCAGGGTATGCTTGCTTGAATTGCAGCGCGATGCCTTTGCCCATATAACCAACACAGTTCACCGTGTTGACCAAGGCTTCGACATCAGCTTCGAGCAGATTTCCCTTTCCAGGTTCGATCATTGGACCCTCAATAATACCAGTCTGGGCGCACTTCGATGGGCCTCGTCAAGTGCGGCGCGTTGGCCGTAAAGATCGCCTCGACGGCTGCCTTCATTTGCTGGTTCACCACGGCAACCTTTTCAATCGCGTCCCACGCGCATTCCTGATGGACAAGGAATTCAGCTTGCTTGCGACGCTCGCGGTCCATGTCTTCCAGCGTATCGTTCCATCTCCTTGCATGGACGGCTTCCCAATCCACTTCATGAAGATCTGCTTCATTGTCAAACCAGCCCGTGAAATAGGCTACGCCGTGACCGTTCGAGAAGACGAAAGATGCCCCCAGTTTACGCATACGCTCAACGGAGCTGACAAGATAAACGATCGGCGTCTGGTTGCCTGTGTACCCTTGAACGCGCCCGGTCTGCAATCGCAATAGCATCGGCGAACGAGGCCCGAAGTAGAACGACACGTAGTCGTGAATCACGCCGCGTGGGCCACACGGAAGCGGTCGAATCTGCCGCTTTTGCTTCATCTCAAGATCATGAATCACCCGGTACACCCGCCCATCGGCCGGCTGGTTGTTCGGCGCGTGCAGCCCCTCGCGTGCGAGAAGCGTGGCGAGATTGTCCACATGAACCATGCGAAAGATCGGCGTTGGAACTGGCACTGGCATCGGTATCGTCGTCTCGCTTGGCTGTCGCTGTGAGCCTCCAGCGCTGAGCGTAGCAAGGTTTAGCACGCCCTGGCTATCGACCTAGCCAAGCCTTCTTGTGCCCAAGGTTCTGCGCAGCTCTTTTTTGCTTCCCGGCGGTCAAGGCTGCGCGCTAGCGCACCGCGAAGCGGCCCCGGCCTTGACGGCGCTCCGATTAGACTGGGGCCCTGGGGAGCACGGGTTATTTGAGCGGCCAACGGGAGCCTCCCGTAGGGCAAGAACACCTGATCCCCTGCCTGACGGCGAGTCGGGAGAGGGTTCGGAGGAGGAACGCCTCCGACTCGGTTCCAGAAGGATCTATAAGGCAAAGATTTCGGTTTTGGATTGGAATCCTGTGATCGGGCCGTCAGCAGAGATCTTGATAGCAACTCGAAGACCGCTCAACGCCATGGCCGCCGCTTTTCGTCCGCCTCCTGAGGAGCCCCCTGGAACACTGATGATGGAACCGGCAGTCAATACTTCACCCGTGTGGCTGAGAATCCAAGAAACAGCTTAGCGAACGAGACATCTGCACCAAGCCGAAATCTACAGTCGCTATCCCCAGGGTCATGTCCTCGTGGAAGGTCTCTTCAGAGCAGTAGTTGTCGATCAAGTATTCAAGGACGTAACGCGGGAACTCATCCACTCCCGTGTTGATGGTGTGTGCCTTATTGACGACCTTGCCCCGGAAGACTTCTTTCAGTTTCCTGTTTATTCTTCTCTCGTTTGCGAAGCTTTGGTTTCGGTTGGAGACGCAGGAAGGGCGCGATCAGCGGAGGTAGGCCCATCCTCTGGAGGTTGTTTTGCAGATACTCGCGGAAGTAGGGCCATGCATTGAAGATTGCATTGCCGTCCTTGAAAGCTTTCACGTGTTCAGGTGTGATCTCGAAGCCCTCGCGCAGGAGATAGTCCACCTCGTAAGCGCACTCTACCAAGACAACGGTCTCCGGCTTCTTCTCGTCCAGCTTGCTCTCTGACTCGTCTTCCTTGCCCTCTTCCTTCTCCTCGATCCCGGCCATGCGGAACGCAATCTCAAGGCGCAGGACGTTCGGTGGGGCGCTCAGCGGCTTGCTCTTGAAGTTGAACGCCACCGCGATATGTGACTTTGGAGCCTCATCGATCGCTGCCGAGGCGACTTTCGCACGAGCCAGCCGCATACGGCTGAGCGCCCCGTTGTGGTGAACCTCGTACGCCAGTTTAGTTTCGTCCTGGCTCTGCTCGATAACGATTACGTTCATGCGGCGTACTCCGAGCGGGTCGGGTCATCGTCTCGCGTTACCAATGCCAGATCATCTTTGGTGGTGGTCATCTTGTTGGTCTGGAGCCAGAACAGGTCTTGAGAGACCACTGGCGACTCCAAGCGCAACTTGTCCATCTTGAAGACAACCGGCTGCCATCCGGTGGCAGCCGGTTTACCTGGCCCTTTCAATCTCGGCGGCTGTGCTTGAAGTTTCACTTCCGAGTCCAGCGCGTGCACCACCTCCGCCAGAGTCCGAATGGTCAGGTTGGCCTTGCCGCTCAACAACTGCGTCACCCAAGACCGGGACCTGTTCAAGCGTCTTGCCAAATCGGCCTTGCTCACGTTCTGTTCGGCCATCAGTCTGGCAATCAATTCAGAGGCTTCTGCCACCAGAGCCTCGATTGCCAAGAGTCTCCGGAACTCTGGGTCTTCCATCAGAACTTCATGCTGCGTCTTCATGGCTTTGCTTTCCGTACAATCGCCAGCTTGGTCTGTGCCTGATCTTCGTTATAGATCCGCCAAGCTCGCGCTATCTCTTCCTTAGGGGCTTTGTCCTTCTTCTTGACAAAACCATGCGTGATCAGAATCAATCCGCGCTCATTTTTTGCATACGCAAACGGCATACGGATCTGAAAGGACTTGAACTCGTAGAGCCCATTTCCGAGATCGCCAAACTTCTCGGTATTGTGGAACTTCCCAAGGTCACCGGCAATCTTGATAAGCGCCACCATTTTCGCCTTATTGGGCATACTGAGCTCATCAAAGAATTCGCAGGCGGGACACTCATCGCCGTTCGCTCTTGCGAATGCGATCGTGAACACCGATCCTGAGTAGACGACTCTTCGTGCCATTCATCAATCCAATGTTAAGCTATAGGTTAACACAAGCGCAAGCATTTTCTCTGTGCGACAGATCTGGCGTATTTCGGCAGAACAGTTCAAGACGTTGATACAGAATCACTTCTTTAACGATTTCGAACATTTCAAGATTTCGTGCCTGGTGCGCTTGCCCGTCCGGCTCCGCTTGTGCCTCGCACCAATCCACTTGCGCTTCCTGCCCCAAACCATAGCTCCGCGGCATGCTCACTCGATCGTAGCCCCGCACTGTCGGCTCCCCCACGGCATGCGCTGAATACCCTGGCCGCAACCGCGTCCAGATCCGATGCGCCGTGTGTCTCTGCTTGCGCGGCGCTTGCCGCATCATCCGCCGCTGCACCCCGTGCTTCCGCGCCAATCCTTTGACCGTCCCCCCGGCCGCGTACTCCCGCCAGATCGTCTCAAACATCTCCATCTTGGCTCTCCTTCGCATCCTGCCAGCCTGTCAGATCAAGCCGCGTCAGGTCTTCAAAGGTGGGCCAAATCAAGTCATGGAAATGGACCAGACGAGTCCGACGGACCTACCGGTCTGCCCAGCCAACTCTGCCCGTGGATGAGTCAACTTCACCGCGCTGCTCGACATTTGGAATCAATGAGATGTCGGCGTGTTCATATGACTATAATTCAAGATTCAGGCAAATTGAGGTGGAGGGAGGCCGGGCGCGAAGGCGAACACGCTGCGATCCCAACCACATTGAGCCTAAGCAATTGGCGAGTCATGCCCGAAAATGCCGGAAGGCAGCCGTAGCTCAGTAGAAGAATCTTGTCAGCAGCATGGAGATCATCGACAACATCAATCGCTTGCTTGGCGACGACCTCAAGCACTCCATCCTTCCTGGAGCAAAGCTCCGGATTGCAGCGTCTTGCTTCTCAATCTACGCCTACGAAGCGCTGAACTCACGGATTGGCCCTGCTCCTGGTAGTTGGCACTACCAGGATGAGGATTTACTCGTGAGAGCCTCCGTCGCACCGGACGAGCGCCTCTCGACGCATCCGGCGCTACGGGCACAGCTCCAAGGTGGCTGGTTGGGCCACTCCCTTAGACTCGGTTGGCGACCGAGCTTTACCGGGCGAGCTGCTCCCACAGCTACAGAGCCAGTGACGCATCACGCTTCTGGCAGTCTGTGCACGAGGTCCTCCCCCGCGCATACGGAATATCGGAAGGGTAGGGGACTGGCTTGAGCAGCCGAGCCGGGAGGCGTTCCCCCTCCTCGACCTCCCCCGACTCGCCGTCTGGCAGGGGGAATGAGCTATGAGGCAAGGCCGCTCATCCCCCTTCGGCCCTAGTCTGAGGGCAGATGGCCGTCAAGGCCAAGCCGTGGCCGGTGCGCCACGCGCAGCCTTGACCGACGGGAACGGATCGGAGAGGCTTAGCGTGCCATCGGGCCTATGCATTTGGTACTGTGGGACTTCTGCACTACTGATCGGAGAACAACTGTGCCAAACGGCGATCACTTTGGACCGACTAATCCACATCCACTCTCTACCTTACGAACAGAGCTCGTTTGGGAAGGGAAATACGACGAGTATGGTAATCGCCGAGAGGTTGATATTGCGGGCATGTCGATGCCCATGCAAAAGATTGAGACCGTCGATCAGCCCCGTAGCGAGGCCGCAGCTCTCGGGCAGCTCGCGATGTTCGAGAAGCAAACGAAACGGATAGACGACTTTCGAAACATGCTCATCTGGGGCGACAACAAGCTTGTCATGGCAAGTCTCCTCAAGGAGTTCAAGGGCCGCTTCGACCTGATCTATATCGACCCTCCGTTTGACGTGGGGATGGATTTCTCGATGAATGTCGCCATTGGCGACGAAAATGACACAGTCGAAAAGGACCAGTCCACACTCGAATTTGTTGCGTATCAGGATACGTGGGGAAGGGGCACCGATTCGTATCTACACATGATGCACGAACGACTCGTGCTCATCCGAGACCTACTTTCCGATTCGGGCACACTCTACGTTCACACCGATTGGCATGTGGGCCACTTCCTCAAGTCGTTGTGCATAGAAGTATTTGGCAAGGAGAATTTCGTCAACGAACTCACATGGCACTACTACAACAAGATGGCTCCCATAAGTCAGTGTTTTCCTCGTGCATCAGACAGAATCATCTCCTTCGCAAAGGTTTTCGGGCGGCACAAGTTCTATCAACAGTATGAGAAACGCGACAAGCCGGTCAAACAACTGAAGCGACAGTTCATCGGGGGCAAGGCCATCAATGTTCGGGATGAGGCGGGCGTTGTTCAGTATCAGATGAAGGACGAGAAGCGTCTGGACGATGTATGGCGGCTCTCAATGCTTCAACCTGCCGACAAAACGGAATACCTTGCCTACAGCACCCAGAAGCCAGAATCCCTTTTGGAGAGGATCATTTCGGCCTCGTCAGACCCGAATGACCTTGTGGGTGACTTCTTCTGTGGATCAGGCACCACGGGAGCTGTGGCCGAACGCCTCGGACGGCGTTGGGTAATGAGCGACCTTGGTCGCTTTGCCATTTATACCGCCCGAAAAAGGTTGATAGAACGACAACGGAGCCTCCACGAATCAGGCAATCACTACAGAGCATTGGACTTGTATAACCTCGGGCGGTACGAACGACAGTGGTGGCAACACGAGGCCCTGAACGGGGCGGAGGAGGAGCACCGCCGGGTTGTGCTTGAGTTCTTCCAGGCAGAGCCATTAACAAACGCACCATCGCCACTCATCCACGGACGGAAAGGGCCGGCGTTTTGTCATGTGGACGGAATCGACTCCATGTTCTCTCGTGATGAGGCTAGGGTTCTAGCAAAAGCCGTAGCTGAGGCGGGAGGCCGAGAGTGCTACTGCTTGGCTTGGGAGTTTGAGATGGACCTTCGGTTAACTCTTTCAGCTCTCGACCAAGAGTTCAAGGTGAAGCTCAAACCCATACAGATACCTCGGGAGGTAATGGAGCGGAATCGGAAGAGCCCACCACCATTCTTGGAGATGGCGGTTCTTGAAGCCGAACCTGTCTACCGCGGAAAGGGCGCAGAACTTTCAGTGGACATCAAGCTTGCCAAATTCCTTCCGTCTCTTGCAGAAGTGCCAACAAAGGAGCTGGAGTCCTTGAAGGAGCGGGCGATGAGTAGCGGATTCGATTTTATCGATTTCTGGGCTATCGATTTCGATTGGCACTCGGAAAAGCCGTTCAATCATCACTGGCAGGACTACCGAACCCGGAAGGATCGCTCCCTCAAAACCGTCAGTGAGGCTGGATTCCGATACGCGCAGTCGGGTTCATACACCGCCTGCGTAAAGGTCGTAGACGTCTTCGGGTGCGACACAAGCGTGACGGTCGAAGTGAAGGTATAAAGCCATGTCGGACTCCATAAATCCCTCCGCTTTGGAACCTCTGTTTGCACCTTGGGACGAGCCTAGCGCTCACAGAGTCAAAGGAGACTATCCGGGTGCTCCGGCGAAAGTGATCAAAGGTAGACGTCCTTCGCCTATCGTCATCGCCCACAACATTCGGTCCGCTGTGAGAGAGTGGCGTGAAGCTTTCTACGCAGGGGCGAGTGATACCTCGCGTTATCTTTTGGAACATTGGTTCCAGCGCAGCCATCGCAGGACGACCGTGGCCGGAGAGGAATACGAGTTTCGCTACTACTTCTGCCAGCGGGAGGCCATTGAGACCCTAATTTATCTTAAAGAAGTTCGAGGCATTCATTCTCTGTCTCAGCTGATCGAGCCTTTCGGAGGCGCGGATGCCTATATCGCCGCACTCGGAGTGCGTGAGGAGGAAGATGCTTGGAGTCGGTATGCCTTCAAGCTTGCCACCGGTTCTGGCAAGACGAAGGTGATGAGCCTTGCCATCGTTTGGAGCTACTTCCACGCACTTCGGGAATCCCAGTCAGAGATGGCACGTCACTTCCTGGTCATAGCGCCTAACCTCACTGTCTATGAGCGCCTAAAGGACGACTTCCGACCTGGCGATGGACGGTCAGATGTTTTTGATGCCGATCCTCTAATTCCGTCCGAGTGGAGAGGGGACTGGAACCTCACTACAATTCTCCAGGACGAGGCAAGTGGAATAGCGACAGGCGGAGTTCTCTACCTAACGAACATCCATCGACTATTCGAGAAGAAGAACAACAAGAAAGCTGATTCAGAAACGTATCCCTGGATGGGGCCGACAGTGTCGAAGGCGACTGCGCTCGATACTGCCGCTGCACTTAGGGACAGGCTCACCAAACACCCACGTATCATGGTGCTTAATGATGAGGCACATCACGTGTGGGATCCCGATTCGGCTTGGAACGAAGCAATTCGATTTCTGAACGATACCAACCGCCAGCGAGGCGGCGCGGGCATTGTGGCGCAACTCGACTTCAGTGCCACCCCGAAGGACAACAAGGGCCAGCTTTTCAAGCACATCGTCTGTGACACGCCACTCGGTGAGGCCGTGGATGGCGGTATCGTCAAAACTCCAATCATCGGGAAAGCGACCCAAAAACTTGAGGAAAGTCCCGACGACAATGCTGCATACAAATACGAGCGCCACATTCTTCTTGGCTACGAGCGGTGGAAGGCGAGCAAGTTGGAATGGGAGCAAAGTGGCAAGAAGGCCCTCCTATTCGTCATGTGTGAGGACACTGCCGCAGCGGACCAGATAACAAAGCGTCTCAACGAGGACGATCTGTTCAAAGAGCTGAACGGCAAGACGATCAACTTGCACACCAATCTCAAAGGGAAGATGAAGAAACTGGGGAAGGGTGCAGCCGCTCAGATGGTCTTCGTCGAGGATGAAAAGGAGATTAGCGATGAGGACTTGAAGGCTCTGCGTGATTTGAGTCGGAAGCTCGATTCAAATGAGAGCCCCTATTCCTGCATAGTGTCAGTCCTAATGCTTCGTGAAGGTTGGGACGTGCGCAACGTGACGACCGTCGTCCCACTTCGGCCATACAGTTCCAAGGCCAACATCCTCCCAGAACAGACTCTTGGGCGCGGTCTTCGTAGGATGACACCGCCAGGTCAAGCCAATGAGATCGTTACGGTCGTTGAGCATCCCGCCTTTGCCAGCCTATATCAGCAGGAACTGGCTCAAGAAGGACTGCCCATCGAGATTGTTGACGTGGACAAGGTTCCCGCAACCACAGTGTCCGTTTATCCTGATGAATCCCATAAGGACATGGTGGCGTTGGAGATCACCCTTCCGCGCCTTAGTGCAGGGTATAAGACGCAGGCGACGTTAGATTCGCTCACGATCAACGACGTGAGATCCGAGTTCAAGAAATACAAGCTGCTCCCACTCGGGGGTAAGGGGCTCACCGAGATCCAGTACGAAGGCCGACACTTGATCACGGGTGAGATTGTGGAGAAGTTCAAAATCAACCTGCCACTACTTCAATCCGGCGTTGGTGCTGTTTCGTATTTCGTGAAGCAGCTTGAGGTCATCTGCAAACTTCGAGGAACTCATACTGTTCTTGCGCCCCTCGTGCAGACTTTCCTTGAAGAACTTCTCTTTGAGAAGAAGACGAACCTTTTCGATCAGGGGCTCATAACGCGACTTGGAGATTCAGATGTCGGGGAACATATCCGGGCCGTCTTCGTTCCCCTTATCCGCGCCAGAACAACAATCAGCGAAAAGCGTCTGCCCGCGACAGAACCGCAACGGCTTTCAACCTGGAAGCCATTCCAAGTCACGCACAGTGAGAACCGCCCAGTCCTGGCAGCAGGGCGAACGCTCTTCAATCTCGTGCCATGCAATCGGCAACTGGAAGTGGCTGTCGCAAATTTTCTTGACAGAGCCCATGACGTGGCCGCGTTCGCCAAGAACGCTGGACCTCAAAGCCTGAGAATCGACTACCTTGCGGCAGGCGGGCGACTGGCCTTCTATACAACAGATTTTTTTGTCCGGTCGACGGACGGCCTATGTTTTCTTGTGGAAACAAAGGGCCGGGAAGATAAGGACGTTCCGCGCAAGGCCAAGGCCGCAGTCGCTTGGTGCGAATCTGCTTCCACCGGCGAAAATAGGTGGGAATACGTCTACGTCCCGCAGGGGGTCTTTGGCCAGCTCACGGGTGATAGTTTTGGCGAGCTTGCTCGGACCTGCCGCCCCGCTCTCCAGAATGTCTTGAATGAAGAGGAGCAGAAAGACCAGCTGCCGCTATTTGCCGCTGCCGCAGCGGCAGCGGCGGAGGAGCAGGAAAAAGCTCCCGAAGTAAGGGGCCTGGTGGATGACGCGACACTTTCTGCACTTCCGCCGAGGTATAGAAAAGCGGTGGAGCAGGCAACCATGCTTTTCCGATTCTTCGAAAACAAGGAGGGAATGAACTACTCGCCAGTCTTCAACGCTCTACTTGGGTCGATGGATGAGGCGGCTCGTGGACTCCTCATCCGACGGCTTCAGCCGAGCCTCCCGACTGCTGTCCAAGATCAAAAGGTATGGCTTGACCCCTATCTTGGTGAAGTTGATCGAAGGATGGAGACGCATTATCGAACCATGGCGCAGAATCTCAAGCGGACCCTGGTCTTCAAGAATGGCCTCTCGCCCGTCGGACTCCTTCGAAGCTGCATGGACTACGCTCTGAACGACAACACCAAGATTGGGGGAGTATTCGAGGCAACCAGGCAGGCGTTCAGAGTTGCTGGTGGCAGGGATATGCTCGCAATGGTGGAGCGTATCAACGACTTCAGGAATACCTATGTCGCTCACCAGGAGAAGGAGTTGCTGGACTCCAAAGTAGCGGAGACGCATCTCGTTGACTGGATTAGGGGCTTAAGCGCACTCTCCGGAGCGAGTTGAGAATGCGCCAGATAATCTCCAGGTATCAAAACCTAGTGGGAAGCCTGGAAAGGCTTGCGGCCCAGCGACATTTGTGTTCGCTAGCCCGGCGTGGCCCACTTCGATGCTCTCATTTGGCCCACCCTTGGATGTAGTTTCTCTCAGTTTCAGTCTTCTTGCGCTGGGGAGGGGTGGCTGTAGTGGAGCCTGGTTTCGCCCGGAGGGCGGAACCGT
>JAINDK010000120.1 GCA_019931185.1 Bryobacter sp. CoA8 C33 | reverse complement strand
GATGGTTCTCCTTGACGAAGGCGAACACTTATTGCAAAATCAAACAGCCAGCGTCGCTACGCTCCGAAATCGTTCGCCTTCGGCCCGGAATGCCGTTCGCGTTCCCTCCGGAATACTCGTTCGCCTTCGCCGGAATCGCCACTCTATTCGCTGGGTGTGTGCGCGACCGGCTCAGCCTGGTTCCCACCCGTGCCGGATATCTTCTTGCGGACGAGCAGAGTGGACTCGTGCTAGAGAAGTTGGAGCAGACAGTCAACCGGGGTTGGACCCTGTTCGTCTACCCCTACGTAACCAGCCTCTACCCTCTCTTGGATGTCATCAACCCTGCTCCTTATGTTTATCTGCAACCCGGAATGATGAATGCCCGGGACGAGGCGCGAACCTAGGCTGCCCTGCGCTGTAACCCTCCGGATTTCGTCTTCTGGCAAAGTTTCCCCGACGAGGATATCAGGAGGCTATGGCCGAGCAGCAATCCCGGTCGCCATCGATTCCAAGCCCTGGAGCAGTGGATCCGGAGCCGATATGAGGCTGGGGAAACCCTAATCAGTTGTCATGTTGACGGCCGCATTTGAATCCGAAAGCCGCCTCAGACTTCACACAGTGCTCAAGCCGCCTCAGTCTTCGCCACGGGAATTGCTTGCAAACCTTCTGCTCAACCTGACTAAGGCTCAACTCGAAATCTCCGGCCTAGGAAAGCCTTCCATGTCTCTTCCCCCACATCAGGCCCAAGCGCGTCGTGGCGGAAGTCCGAAACGTTAGCGTGCGTCACTCGCTTCGAACTCGTCCAGCGTGGATGCTGACAACGAGATGCCTTCCCTGCCGCAACATTCACTACTGTTTCCTGCGCCCCTGAGTGCCTGAACCCCTTCCCTCCCCGCTCACGCGGCCAAGTCCGCTTCATAACGCGGCTCATCGTGATCCGCCCCCAAATTCACCAGACCGGCATGAATCAGACGGGTGTTTGTTGAGCCGTCGGCCGCCTCGTGGAACGAAGTACGAAAAAGTTCTATTCCATCCTTGATATGTTCTAGTACTAACTGTAAAATGAATCAAATTTGATATCCTTGCCGGCTTCCTAGCTGGCAACTTCCCGTGGAGGGATGATGAAAAGCTACTTGCTTTCTCTGGCGCTTCTCGCTTGTGCCATACAGTCTGTTTCTGCGGCTCAGTTGTCTCAGTTTTGCGGATCTTCTGACTTTTCTACTTCGACTGGCGAATCGTTGCATTGTCCCGGCTTCAATGTGGCTGGTCAACTCCACTCCATTACCCTGACCTATATGGTCTCCATTCCCTTTGGTGCGGAGGGTTTCGAAGGATTAGAGATATCGTTTAATCCTAATAATACGGATACGACTTTTTCAAACGATCCCACCACACTTGGTTGGAGTAATTTAACAGGAACTAGCTCGGCACTCTTATCCAATGTATTCAACTTCTTTCCAGGCACTGAAGTTTATCTTTGGGGTAAGAGATTACCCGGCGGAGATTTGACTGCCAGTGTAAACATTAATTACGTATACTCACCCGCTACCCAGGGAGAAATCCCCGAGCCTGCTTCTTTGGCCTTGTTGGGCACGGGTCTGCTGGGCGTTCTCGGCTTCCAACGCTTTTGCCGCCGCTAGAAGCACTTCGAATTCTCCCCGGTCGCTGCAAACTTGCACCGCAGCAAGCTAATTAGAATGCCGGTTCCGCACTCACCCACTGATCGAGCCGGCGCTGCAGGCTTCGTTGCAGGCCAGTGCCCTGGGCCGCTTGGTATAGATTCCGGGTTTCATGCGGGTCGGCCAGCAAATCGTAGAACTCCCACTCGGGCTTTCTCTCGGCCAAGAAAAGCGACTGCGTTGAGTTCAACTTTCCCGCGGCGTGGAGCTGTTTGAGAACACCGAGCGTCGGGTACTCGGTTTCAATGTAGGTATTGTGCTGGGTGTAGAGTTTTTCCGGCATCAGGTTGTGGATCAACTTGAAGCGCTGGTCCTGCACGGCGCGAATGCGGTCGACGGTCATGTCGCAGCGGTCGCGCGCGGTGAAGATATGAGACCGGGCCTTGGCGCCGAAAAGATTTTGGCCATGGAAGGGTTTTGGTAGCGGGAGACCAGCCCAGGTTAAAGTTTGCGCGGTGATATCGAGACTGAGGACGGGGTCGTCGCGGCGCTGCCCGGCGGGGACGACGCCGGGGTAGCGGGCGAGAAGCGGGATGTGGGTGCCGCCGTCATAGAGCCATTGCTTGCCGCGCAGCAGGCAGCGGCCGTTGTCTCCGAACAGAAAAATGATCGTGTTGTCGAGAACGCCATCGGCCTTGAGCGCATCGAGCGTGGCGCCAACCTGTGTGTCGAGCATCTGGATCGCGTCGTAGTAGTTGGCGACTTCATCGCGGATTACAGGGTGGTCAGGGTAATAAGGGGGGAGATCGACTCGGGCGGGGTCTATGAGCGATTTCCGCTGGCGCGCCGCCCTGAACGCAGGGCCTTTGTGCGGGGCCTGGAAGTTGATCTGGGCGTAGAAGGGTTGTCCGGCGGCGCGCTCACGCCAGTGGTTACCCTCGAAGCCCTTGGACGCGGCCCAGTTCCAGTCGGTTTTGCCCGTGCCGCGGACGCCGGGGGCAATGTCCAGTACATTCGCCGTGAAATAGCCGGCTTCCGCGAGCCGCTCGGAGACAAGCCGGGCGCCGTGAGGCAATTGGTAGCCGTCGTCGCGATGGCTGCGATGGTGGTGGGTGCCGGTGAAGGTTTGATAGAGGCCGATATTGAAGGCGCTACGGCTCGAAGAACAGACCGGCGCCGTCGTGTGCGCATGCGTAAAGCGCACGCCCTCGTTGGCCAGACGATCCATGTTCGGAGTGCGGACAAGCGGGTGGCCGTAGCAGGAAAGTTGGGGGCCGAGGTCATCGCCGAGGATCCAAAGGATATTCGGACTGCGGCCAGCGCGAAGGATGGCCGGGGCCAGCCCGGCGGCGGCAAGAAGTTTTCGTCGCGGCAGTACAGGAAAGGACGGCTTCATGGATAAACTGTTCTTACCATGAATCGGAGAACAGTTTTGGCCGGGGCGGCCACTTTTCAGCGAATTTTGGGCGCCAATGAACGGGTGCGAACCGGTTTGATCGGCGCCGGGGGCCGGGGCCGCTTTCTGGCCGGGGAGTTTAAGGAGATCGGCTTTGAACTGCCGGCGGTTTGTGACGTCTATCAACCGAACCTCGAGGCCGGCCTGAAGCTTGCTTCCACCGGCGCGGTGGGCCACAAGGATTATCGCCGCCTGCTCGACGATAAATCCATCGACGCCGTCGTGGTGGCCACGCCCGACCACTGGCACGCCAAGATGGTGATCGACGCCGTCGAGGCGGGCAAGGACGTGTATGTCGAGAAGCCTCTTTGCCACAGGATCGAGGAAGGCTATCGCATGGTCGAGGCGGTGCGCCGCACGCGGCGCGTGCTGCAGGTAGGCACCCAGCGGCGCAGCTCTCCCCTGTTTATCGAAGGCAAGAGCATTGTCGATTCGGGTGTGCTCGGAGAGGTGCGCCTCGTCACCAGTTGGTGGATGAACCATCAGGCGACGCTGAACCCGGCGCAGTTGCAGGGAGATCTCGACTGGAAGTCCTGGCTGGGCGATAGCCCTGTGCGGCCGGTGGATGCGACGCGATTCTTCAACTGGTATTACTTTTACGACTATTCCGGCGGCCTGATTATCGGGCAGGCGGCGCATATCTTCGACGCGATCCAGTGGTTCATGAACTCGAAGGCCCCGCTGGCGGTGACCGCCGCCGGCGGCCAATTGAATCTCAAGGGCTCTGAGATTCCCGATACGGCGACGATTGTTCTCGAATTCGCGGAGAACTATCTGGCCAACTTCACGCTTGGTTACCGGGCAATGAAGTATCACCCGAGCCAGGATCAATTGGAGCAATTCCACGGCAACAAGGCTCGCTTCGATATCAATCGCGACGGCTGGTGGCTTTACCCCGAGACGACAACGCCCGAGTTGAAGCCGTCGCGGCAGAATGTCGTGCCGGGTAACTTCTCGCGCGCCACGCGCGATCACATCCGCAATTTCCTCGAGTGCATCCGTTCTCGCAAGGACCCGAACGCCACCGTCGAGAACGGCCTGGCGACAGCGATTGCCCTCGTGATGACGATCGAGAGTCTGCGCACTGGAAAGCGAGTGGTGTTCAATGAGCAAACCCGCCGCACTTCTGCTTAGCCTGCTGCTCGGCACGCTATGGGCCGCCGAGGGGCCACTCGAGCAGATGCATGCCGGAATGCGTGACTATCTGTTGCGGCTGCCCGTGAAAGATGGCCGGCCCCAGGTGCATCCGCTGCTGCTTGAAGCGGACCGCTGCCCGGCGGCGAAGCCGAAGGAGGTGGTCGTTTGGCTCAGCTACCGCAAGCTGGATTGCGCGGCCTGGCCTGGCGTCGAAGTGATCGCGCCGCGGCTGATTCACCCGGACCGGCGGGAACGAGTGCGGCGCATGGGCTTTCCCTTCGCGCTGATTCCGCTGGGCTTTGAGTTGGCGCACTGGGAGGAGGCAAAGCGAAAACATCGCGTGCCGGTGCGGCTTGAGCCGCCGGCCGGGGAGTTGTTCGGTCCGGTCGAAACCCCCAGGCCGCAGGAGAATGCATTTGGCATCAGCATCCGGCCGCATGATGAGCGCCAACTGGAGCGCTCGACCGAGGACATCAGCAAGATCGAGAGCCATCTGTTGGGGCTGATTCCCACGGCGGAGACGCGGCGTAGCGGGCTAATGAAAAAAACCGGCGCACGCGAATTGGCGCGGCGCTGGCACAGTGAGGTGGTGGGGGAGTTGCCGCGCTACGAAGGCCCCTTTCAGGCGCATGAGCGGACCGTGATGGATACGGTGAATTGGACCGGTATCTCGGTGACGATCGATGCCTTACCGGGTGTGATCGCGCAAGGGGTCTTGCTCAAGCCGAAGGATTTGCGTCCCGGGGAACGGCGGCCGCTGCTGATCCTGCAGCATGGGCTGATGGGCAGCCCGGAGAGTCTGTTCCGCCAACCGGTCTCGACCCAGGAGTACCGCACTTATCGTAATTTCGCCGAGCGCCTGGCGGCCGAGCGCTTTATCGTATTCTGTCCGCAGAATCCCTATAGCGGGGACTTTCGTCCCCTGCAGATGCTCGCGAATCCGCGCGGCCTCTCGCTGTTTTCCTTCATCGAGGCGCAGTATCGCAGAACGCTCGATTATCTCGAGAAACAGCCCTTTGTCGATAGCCGAAAGATTGTTTACTATGGGCTGTCCTATGGCGGCGCCACGGCGCTGCGGGTGCCTGTTTTCGACAAGCGCTTTCGCGGCATTGTCTGTGGCGGCAACTTCAACGAATGGATCCGGAAGCTGATCTCCCCCGAGCTACCCTACAGCTACGTGCACACGCGCGAGTATGAGATTTATGAGTGGAACCAGGCCAACGTGGCCAGCCACGCCGAACTGGCGGCGATGGCCGCGCTGCTGCACGAGCGGCCGATTCCATTTCTGGTCGAGCGGGGACACCGCGACCGGGTGGGTACGGATGAATGGGTGAACTACGAATTCGAACGCTTGAAGAAGTATGTGTCCGACCCGGACCTCCGGCGCCTGGCCTTCTTCGATGGGGAACACCGGACGGATGGGGAAGCGGCGATTCCGTTTCTGAAGGAAGTGGTTGCCGGCAACTGATACCGCTTAGTAGCGCAGGCTCGAGCGAAGCAGGGCGAGAAAGCCCGACTGCTCGCAGGCATGGAGCACGGTGGCGTTGCGCTTTGTACCCTCGATGCGCGTGAGTCGTCCGTCGCGGTGGGCGCGCAATAGGGCTGGCCGCCGCTCGAACAGCGCGGGGGCGGCGAGGCTGGCGGCGGCCAGTTCATCCCAGAGATAGCGTTGCGATTCCTGGTAGGCGGCGGCAATGGACCGGGCACTCGGGGAGGCGCCCGACAGCGGCAGGGCCTGCCGGGAAGGGAACTGGTTGGTCAAATCGAGCGGACAGATCGTGAAGTCCACTCCGGACTGAAGCACTGTTGCGAGGGCGCGCGGGTCGGCCGCCGCATTCCACTCCGCCGCGGCGCCGGAATTGCCGGCGGTGTCAATCGCACCGCCCATCCAGGTAATTGAACGAGGCCGCCGGCCCTGGGCGATCAGGCGGGCGGCTCGCGTCAGCGGGCCGGTGACGAGCAGGTGCGCCGCATCCGGGATCTTCTCGCTCAGGGCCAGATCGCGCAAGTACAAGTCGTCGCTGAGTTGGCCATAGCGCTCGCGCGCCGTCTGGGGCTGGGCGATGCCGGGGGTAAGCGAGACGCCGGTCACACGGAGATCCGGGCAGCGCAGCACGATGGCAAGGGCGGCGATATCCTCCCAACCCCCATCCTGATCGACCCAAATTTCCCTGGGGGCGGCGTTGCCGCTAGCCTGCAACGGCCATCGCGCCGGCCAGAGGCCGCATGCTAACGTGGCAACTATGTGCCGTCGTGGACTTCCGCTCTTTTTCATTTGGGGCGCCGCTTTCGTTAGTGTCGCGCAAACAGGCTACCAAAAGCCGCCGCAAGCTGTTCTCGAGGTTTTGCAGGCGCCTGATGCCCCCATCGCAAGCGTGAACCCGGCGCGCACTCATGTGCTCTTTCTCGATGAGGTGCGCAACCCTTCGATCGCCGAGTTGGCCAAGCCGATGTTGCGGCTTGCCGGGCTCCGCATCGACCCCGGTAACGCGGGGCCGAAGCTCACCCGCTATGTGCGCGCGGCCACCCTGCAGCGCATTGACGGCGGGGCGCCGGTGAAGATCGACGTGCCGGCCAAGGCGATGCTTTCCGGCCTGAACTGGTCACCCGATGGCCGCTACTTCGCGGTGATGAATCATACGGCGACGGCGCTCGAGTTGTGGGTCGGTGAGACGGCAACGGGGAGGCTGAAGAAGATTGAGAAGGCGGTGTTGAATGCGGCGTTGGGGGATGCGATCAATTGGATGCCCGACTCCCGGACTCTGCTGGTGCGGCTGGTTCCCGCCGGGCGGGGCAAGCTGCCGGAGGAGCCGGCCGCGCCCACGGCGCCGAGCATCCAGGAATCGGCGGGCAAAGCCGGGGCGACGCGCACCTACCAGGACATGTTGCGCAATCCCCATGATGAGAATGTCTTTGAGGTGATCGGGCAGTCGCAGTTGGCCCTGGTCGCCGTGGCTTCGGGCACGATCACGCCGCTCGGTAAGCCGGCCCTGATTACCAGCCAATCGCCTTCCCCCGACGGCAAGCATCTGCTGGTGAGCTATGTGCGCCGGCCTTTTTCCTATGTGCTGCCGGTACAAAACTTTCCCCGTGAGATAGAGGTCTGGAGCGCCGCGGGCAAGCTCGAGTCGAAGCTGGCGAGTCTGCCGCTGCAGGAACGCATCCCGATTGGCGGCGTGGCGACCGGGCCGCGGAATGTGAACTGGAATCCCACCGAGGGCGCGGCGCTGTATTGGACCGAGGCCCTCGATGGCGGCAATCCGCGGGAAAAAGTGCCGCACCGCGACCGCGTACTGATCGCCCGCGCGCCCTTCAACGCTCCGCCCGTTGAACTGTTGAAAATCGAGGAGCGCGTGGGGCGCGGGCTCTTGTGGGGGGCGCGCGGCAACGCTCTGGTCTACACCGATGAGAACTATCGCACCCGCTGGGTGCGTACTTATCTGGTGGACCCGCGAGACCCAGCCAATAAGAAGCTGCTCAACGAGCGCAATGAACAAGACCGCTATCGCGATGCCGGCGCCTTTCTTACCCAAACCCTGCCGACGGGCCAGCGCGTGCTGGCTGAATCCGGCGGCTATCTCTTTCTCAAGGGCAGTGGCGCGGGCCCGGAAGGCGACCGGCCCTTTCTCGATCGTCTCGACCCGGTGACCGGCAAGAAAGAGCGGCTCTTTCATTGCGATGCCGACCACTATGAGGACGTCGAGGCGCTGTTGAGCGAGGATGGGTCCCGCTTTCTTACCCGGCGTGAATCCCCGACCGAGCCGCCGAATTTCTTTGTGCGCGATAGCAAGGGTGCGATGACGGCGTTGACTCGCTTTACCGATCCTTCCCCCGTGCTGCGGCGCATTGAACGCCAGTTGGTGAAGTACAAACGGGCTGACGGCGTCGATCTTAGCTTCACGCTTTATCTGCCGCCCGGCTATCAGAAGGGCACGCGCCTTCCCACCGTGGTCTGGGCTTATCCGCGCGAATACAACGATGCGGACACGGCCGGACAGGTCACTGGTTCGGCCAAACGCTTTACACGCATTGACGGCTATTCCCACTTGTTCTTCCTGCTTGAAGGCTATGCGGTGCTCGACGGCGCCACGATCCCGATCGTGGGCGCGCCGGAGGAGGCCAATAACAGTTATGTCGAACAACTGACAGCGAGCGCCCGGGCGGCCATCGACAAGGCCGTGGAGATGGGCGTCACCGACCGGGACCGCGTCGGCGTGGGCGGGCATAGCTATGGCGCGTTTATGACGGCAAATCTGCTGGCGCACACCGACCTGTTCCGGGCTGGCATCGCGCGCTCGGGGGCCTACAACCGCACGCTGACGCCCTTTGGCTTTCAGAACGAACGGCGCACGTTCTGGCAGGCGCGGGACATCTATCTGAAGATGTCGCCGTTTATGGTTGCCGACCGCATCAAGGAACCGATCCTGCTGATTCATGGAGAAGCAGACAACAACCAGGGCACGTTTCCGATTCAATCCGAGCGCATGTTCATGGCCATCCGCGGCAATGGCGGCGCCGTGCGGTATGTGACGCTGCCGCATGAATCCCATGGCTACTCGGCCGAAGAATCGGTGCAGCACACGCTGTACGAGATGATCTCCTGGTTCAATCAGCATGTGAAGAATGCACCGCCGCGTTTGACGGGGGCAAACTAAGATCGCCGTGCCCGTCCTGCCCATACTTGAGACCCGGGCGCGGCGCATTCTCTCGCCGGTCAGCGGATTTCTCGCCGAGGCTGGCTTTACCCACTCCCTGACGCCGGCGCGTAACTGCACTTATGGCTGCACTTACTGCTATGTGCCCACCATGCGCGTGCAGGGGGGGCTGCGGCCTGAGGACTGGCGGCATTGGGGCGAATACACGGTCTACAAGACCAATGCCCCGGAACTGCTCTACCGCGAATTGAAGCCCGAGCAGATCATCTATTGTTCTCCGTTGACGGACCCCTACCAGCCGGCGGAAAGGAGCGAAGAGATGATGCCGCGCCTGCTCGAAAAACTCTATCTGCGCCCGCCCCGCATCTTCGTCCTGCAAACGCGAAGCGTCCATATTCTGCGTGACCTGAAGCTGCTGGTCACCCTGAGCGAAAACACGGATTTGCGCATCAGTTTTTCGGTGACGACCGATGACGACCGGATCCGCAAGATCTTCGAGCCCCGTTGCGATTCGATCGAAGACCGGTTGCAGGCCATCGGCGTGCTGCGCGCGGCGGGGCTCAATGTCTACGCCACCCTGGCGCCGGTGCTGCCTTGTGAGCCGAAACGATTGGCACGGATGCTGGTGGAGGCGACAGACAACCCGGTCATTGGCGATCCATTGCACATCCGCCGCCTGAAACCGCGAGGGGCCACGACGCGGGAGGCGGCGCTCAAAATCCTCGATCACTACGAACAGCCGCAGTGGGCCGAGGCTGTGTTTCAGCAGCGGCTGCTCGAGGTGTTAGAGGATGAATTCAGGGCCCTGGGCCGGAAGTTTGCCGCGGGCCCGCGGGGGTTCGCATGTTTGACGCAAAGCAACTGATCGCCCGGCTGGGCATGGAGGACTACCGGGGGGCCGATGCGCTGTTGTCTCGCAACCCGTCCACCGGCGAGGTGCTCGCCGGCGTGCGTCTGGCCAGCCGCGGAGATTATGAGGCGGCTGTGGGGGAATCGCTGGAGGCCTTTCGCCGCTGGCGGCTGGCGCCGGCTCCGCGGCGTGGCTTGATTGTGCGGGAAATCGCCGAGCAACTGCGCCGCCATAAGGAGGATCTCGGAGCGCTGGTGAGCCTCGAGACGGGCAAGATCCTGCAGGAAGGCCTGGGGGAAGTGCAGGAGATGATCGACGTCGCGGATTTCGCGCTCGGCCTGTCGCGGCAGCTCTACGGGATGACCACACAGTCCGAGCGGCCCGGACACCGCCTCTATGAACAATGGCATCCGCTCGGCGCCGTTGGCGTCATCACGGCCTTCAACTTTCCCGTGGCCGTCTGGGCCTGGAACGCTCTGATCGCCGCCGTATGCGGCGATACCGTCATTTGGAAGCCATCGGAGGAAACGCCGCTGACGGCCGTGGCCACGCACCGCATTGCACGGAGCGTGCTCGCCCGCCATGGCTTTGCGGGAGTGTTCTCCCTCGTCGTGGGTGAGGTGGCGAGCGTGGGGGAGGCGATGCTCGATGACCGGCGCTTGCCGCTGATCTCAGCCACCGGGTCCACTCGCATGGGCCGCATCGTGGCCGAGCGCGTGGGCCGTCGCCTCGGGCGCACCCTGCTCGAGTTGGGCGGCAACAACGCGATCCTGATCATGCCGGACGCCGATCTTGATCTCGCCCTGCGCGGATGCCTCTTCGCCGCCGTCGGCACCGCCGGGCAACGCTGCACCAGCTTGCGCCGCCTGTATCTCCATCAATCGATCGCCGCCGAGTTCCGCCGGCGGCTCACTCGGGCTTATCGCCAGGTGAGGATCGGTGATCCGCTCGATCCGGAAACCTTGATGGGGCCGCTGATCCACGCTCGCGCGGTCGATGCCTATGAGGCGGCGATCCTGGCCATCCGCGCTCAGGGCGGGGAAGTACTTTACGGCGGGCAGCGCAGGGAGGGCAACTTTGTGGAACCAACGATTGTCCGCTCTCACAGCGGCATGCCCATTGTGGCCGAGGAGGTCTTTGCCCCGATCCTTCATACGATCGAATTCGAAACGCTCGATGAGGCCATCGAGGCGAACAATGCCGTGCCGCAAGGCTTGTCGAGCGCCATCTTCACCTCGAGTCTGCAAAGTACTGAACTCTTTCTGTCGGCCCGCGGTTCCGACTGTGGCATCGCCAATGTCAACATCGGAACATCGGGAGCGGAAATCGGCGGCGCTTTTGGGGGTGAGAAAGATACGGGGGGTGGGCGGGAGTCTGGCAGTGATTCCTGGAAGGCCTACATGCGGCGCCAGACGGTAACGATCAACTTTTCTAATTCACTACCCTTGGCGCAAGGGATTGAATTTGACTTTTAACTGATAACCTGAAGGTACATATGTCGCGGTTACTGATTTTGTTTGTGATTGCACTGAGTACTCATGCTCAGACTTGGGTGGAAGCGGGGACGGTACGCCTGGGCGACAACGAATATACTCGCGAACAATATCTGCTGGATGGCATTCCCGTGTGGGGAGAAGAGGCGGTGCGATTCGGGGGGCTGGGCATGGCTTCCGAGCGCATCGAATTGGCCCGGCGTGAGCGGGGCCGGGCGCTCGACACCGCTGCGCGCGTGCGCTTTGGTTCTCTCAATGAGGCGCAAGCCATCGACCGGGCTAAAGCACATCTCGGCTGGCCGAATGCCCGCGTGGAGTATGCCGACCGCTGGTATAAACCCGATGCGCAAGGTAAGCTGCGGGCCATCTGGCGCGTGATCCTCACGCAAAGCATCTCGCGGGTCGAGCGTGTCCTGGTCGATTCCACCTCGGGAGAAGTGCTCGAGCGCTATTCGTTGGCGCGGAAGCAATCCCAAGGCTTGGTGTTTCCGCGCAGCCCCGTCTCTTCTTCCCTCGAACAACTGACCTTGCCTGGATTGCAGAATTCGCCCACGCTGACGGGCCCAACGGTGCGCGTTTATAGCTATGTCCCGGTACTGTTGGGCTTGATTCCAGACACCGCGATTGGTACCTTGCCTTCGCAGTTGGCGCGTGCGAACGCACAGGGTAACTTCTTGTTTCCTCCGTCCGATCCACGCTTCTCCGAGGTCCAGGCTTACTACGGTATTTCCCGGGCGGCGAATTACATCCGCGGCCTGGGCTTTGCCGGTTTGAACCGGCAGTTCGATGTCGTCGTGCAGTACATCGATCTCGAAAGTCCCTATGACGTCAACGCCTTCTTCAGCCCGGTTTTGTTTGACAACCGCGGCGGCATCGTGATGCTGACGAATCTGCTGGCCGCTGATACGACGCTCGATTCGAGTATTCTCTTCCACGAGTACGGTCATGCCACGGTTCACGCGGTTGTCAATTCGTTGAACAGTTCGATTGAGTTTGACGCGGTGAATGAGGCTTACGCCGACTATATCGCCGCCAGTTTTTTCAACAACCCGGCCATCGGCGAGTTCTTCCCTTACCTCAGTCCGTCGCCAAATTTTCTAACGCGGCAGAGTTACTTACGCAATATAGAAAATCAGTCGTTCTACCCGGATTTCATTCAGGGCCAGCCGCACTCGGATTCGCTGATGTTCAGCGCGGCGCTCTGGGATATCCGGCGCACTCTCGGCCAGCAGCGGGCCGACCAGATTGCAATGAATGGATTGGCCCGGATGAGTGCGCAAATGGGCTTTTATTCGGCGGCGCAGTCGTTGATCAGTGCCGCCAATTCACTGTATGGCAATTCGGTGCGCGATCAGGTTTCACAGATCCTGGCCAATCGCGGATTGACGGGCAATACGGCGCTGTACTCCGAGCAGTCGTTTCCGCTCGAAAGCGGTGCTCCCCGCGTGAGCCGGATTCCGGCCAAGGCGCCCAGCCTCACTCTCCTGTTGGCGCCGGACGATTTCCGCATCAGCGTGCCGTTGGGCGTCTCCTCGTTGCGCGTCGAGGTGGAGGCCAGCGCGCCAGTGCGAACTTACATCCGGTTCCGTGCTCCCGTGGATATTGAAAACGGCGCCGTGGTAGCCGATTATGTGTTAGGCGACGGTCGCAGTCTCAATGGTGCGATTACGCTGATCAACACGCCGGAACTGCAGGCGGGCCAATACTTCTTCAACGTGGCGAACTTGAGTAATGCCGAAGTGGAGTATGCGATCCGCGTGACGGCCGTCGCCGATCCGGCGGGAGTTGCGGCCTCCTTTCCGTTCCTGGCGACCGGAGGGTCGGTTAGCGGTTCGGTACCGGCCAATTTTCTAAACACGCGCCAATTTCGTGTCATCGTGCCAAGTGGAGCCACAGGGCTTGAATTGCAACTGGAAGGCGACCGGGACGTGGACCTCTACGTTAACTTCGCCGAGCCGGTGCAACAAGGGGGCGAGGGCTTGCCCTTGGCTGAGGGAATATCGGCCTCCGCCGCCAATACCGAGCGGATCCTGTTGACCACGGCCACGGTGCCGAATCTGCGCCCCGGCACCTACTTTGTCGCCGTGCAGAACTATAGCCGTTCGGGTTCGGCCCGCTTCACGTTGCGCGCGAACCTACGGACAGAAACCGCCTATGCGCCCAGCCCCGATACAACGCCGCCGGGAGAAACGCGCAGCTTGTTCCTGCCGGCGAGTTCGAATACGGCGAATCTGCTAACCAGGCAATTCCGTATCGACACGCAGGCGGCTTGGCGCGGCTTGAACTTGCGGGTATCGACGGCGTCGAGTGTCCTCGCCCTGGTCAAGCGCGGCTCGCCCGTGCGTTTTGCCAATGGCGTACCCGAGGCGGACCACCGCTTTCTGGTGACGAATGGGACGCGTTTGTTTGCGCTTGATGATAGCGTTAACCCGGCCTATCAGAGCGGTCCTTACTTTGTTGCAATTCTCAGCTTGAGTGAGCGCGGCGGCACGGTGAATTTCGACTACACGGCGATCCAGCCCGCCGCTACGCCGCCCGTGATCGCAGGCATAGTAGAAGGGGCGGGCTTTGGCCGGCAGATCAGTCCTGGGTCTTGGATCACGATTACGGGCACAAATCTGGCCCCGGTGACGCGCACCTGGGCTGGTCCTGATTTTGTCGGCAATGCTTTGCCCACGCGGTTGGATGGCGTGAGCGTGACCATCGGCGGTGTGCCGGCCTTTGTCTATTACATCAGCCCGGGCCAGTTGAATGTGCTTGCGCCTCAGACTTTGCGTACCGGCACTTTAGAGGTCATTGTGACGACAGCCGCCGGCAGCAGCAATGTTTTGACAGTGAATTCAGTTGCGGCGACACCCTCGCTTTTCCGCTTTGACCCGCAGGGAAGGCGCTATGCCGCGGCGGTTTTCGCCAGCGGCGCCTATTCGGGGCCGGTAAATCTGTTCGGTTCGGCTCTGGCGACGCGCCCGGCGACTCGGGGCGAAGTGGTGCAATTATTCGCCACGGGCTTAGGTGCGGTCGGAACGGTGGATGGAGTGACGAATGAGCCGGTGGTCAACATCACACCCCGGGTAACGGCTACGGTTGGAGGCATTAGCGCTCGCGTTTTGTTCGCGGGGCGGGTGGGTGGTGGGCTGTATCAGATCAACCTGGAGGTGCCGCCCTCAACGCCTCCCGGCGATCAGGCTGTGCGCATCTCGATCAGCGCGGTACAGAGCGATGCTGGAGTTTTCCTGGCTATACAATAGCAGCGCTCGTCCACTAGGCGGCTTCGCGTTCCGCTTGCGCGAGTGCGGTCGCGTAATGCTCGATTTCGCCAGCAGTGGCCGTTACCAGATTCTTATCCATATCCTGCCAGCTCGAGATCATCTCGATCAGGTGCATGCCGCCCAGCTTCATGCACCAACCATCGGTGATTGCACGATTCTGTGCCGAACTGATGGACAGGAGCGCTGGCAACGGCAGGGCAACCACCTTTTCCATGACCTCGCCGTCGCAGGTTAAATCCCATTTCGTGTCCACGGTGTCGGCATGGCGAATACTGATTGCGTTTTGTTGCCAGCGGAAACTGACCTGCCAAGAGCGGCCAAACGGATCCAGACCCGTCTCGAAATTGCGGAAGTTTTCGACCATCAAGATCAGGCTAGCGCAAACTCGGCCGGATCAGGGCAAGGAACTCGTCCTTGGTGGCCTTGTTGCGGCGGAATTCGCCGAGCATGGCGCTGGTGATTGTGGAACTGCATTGCTTTTCGACGCCCCGCATCATCATGCAGAAGTGCTGGGCCTCGCTGACCACAGCCACCCCGCGCGGCTCCAGTACTTCCATCAACGTGTCGGCGATCTGCTGGGTGACGCGTTCCTGTACCTGAAGACGGCGGGCAAAGACATCGACGATCCGCGGGATCTTGCTCAGGCCGATGATCTTCTTGTCGGGAAGATAAGCGACATGAACTCGCCCGAAGAAAGGAAGCATGTGGTGCTCGCAAAGAGAATAATACTCGATGTCCTTGACGACAACCATATCGTCGTTTTCGGCGGCGAAGAGTGCACCGTTTACCAGTTGCTCGATATTGTCTGAGTAGCCGCTGGTGAGAAAGCGCATCGCTTTCTCAGCCCGGTAGGGCGTACGCAGCAAACCTTCGCGAGCGGGATCTTCCCCCAGTTGTTCGAGGATGCGCTCGTACATGTCCCCAACCGGACCGCGCTCATCTTTCTTGCTGTCCTGGGCGCCAGTCACGTACTTGGAGGCGCCGGGCTTGGATTCCGGTGTTTTTGTATTCACTACTTTCAGGGCCGATTTATTGCTTGACTTCATTGGCTTCGATCTCGAATCTGTTGTTTCTGGTTTCGTAAATCCGCACCCGGTCGAGTTCGACAGGGGACTTGGCAAAGTGCCGGCTCCAGCCTTGCTTCAACCAAGAAGTGAAGACAAAAGCGACATTCTCGGTGGTAGGGACCAGTTGGCCGAATTCCGCCACCTGCTCATTAAGATTCACATGGCGGACGCGGGACAGAATTTCTTCTTCGACCAGGCGGTCGAGTTGATCGCGGTCGCAGAGAAGACCGCTGAGCGTGTCGGGGGATCCGGCGAGCGTAACCTCGAGGGAGTAGTTGTGCCCATGGCCGTGCTGATTGTTGCAGCGGCCATAAGTATCCCAGTTCTGCTGTTCGGAGAGTTCGTGGGAGTGCAACCGGTGTGAGGCTGAAAACATGTAACGGGAAGTCAGTTTCACTCGCCGCTGTACTCCACGTAGAGAGATTCCGTTTCGTATAGGCGCACTTGCCGCAACTGTACATCGTCGCTGTTGAAGTGAGGGTGGAGGCGTCGCCAGATTTCACGGGCAATGTTCTCCGCCGTTGGCACAATCGTGTCAAAGGGGGGTACTTCCGCATTGAGGTAGCGGTGATCCATCTGATCAACCACCTCGCGATTGAGGATGGTCTTAACATCCTTGAGATCGACAATCATTCCGGTAATTGGATCGACTTTGCCGCCGAGCGTCACCTCGAGAACATAGTTGTGGCCGTGACCGAAGGGATTGGCATCAGGACCAAAAACGGAGCGATTCTTTTCCTCGGACCAGCCAGGGACCGCGCATCGGTGCGAGGCGGAGAATTCAACTCTGCGTGTGATCAGCATGCTTTTCTTTTTCTTGGATGTCTGACGTGGCGGCGCCGATTCCATAAAATGGAATCACATGGCCCGAGCGCATCCGTCTTCCCGCCTCTATTTCGTTGGCATCGCGATCACCCTCGCCGCACTGTTTTACGTCCTGGCCGATTCGCTGACGGAACGTATCGTCAACCAAGGGGACCAGGCGACGGCATTCCAAGTCAAGACCGATCAGGGCAGGGCGATTTCGATCGCGGAATTTCCTGGCAAGGTGCTCGTGCTGAACTTCTGGGCATCCTGGTGCAAGCCTTGCGTGGATGAAATGCCTTCTCTCAATGAGTTTTCGAAGCGCATGGAAAAGGAAGGCGTCACCGTGCTTGGCATCTCGGTTGACCATGATGAGGCGCGCTATCGGAAGTTTCTCAAGGACGCCAATATCGCCTTCCAGACCTACCGCGACGAAAAGGCCGATATTGCTGCCTCCTACGGCACCTACAAGTACCCGGAAACTTATATCATCGATAAGCAGGGCAAGGTGGTCGAAAAGATCATCGGCGAAGAATTCTGGCTCAATCCCAATGTCGTTAACCGCATCCGCCGTCTCCTCTAAAAAAGTGTTTCCGCCGCAAGCGCGGCAAGAGTTGGTCCAACTGCTCGGGACGCGTGCCGTCCTCGATCGCAAGGAAGACCTCACGTTGTATGAATACGACGGAGGAGTTGATAAACACCGTCCGGACCTCGTAGTATTTCCCCGCACAGCCGAGCAGGTGAAGCAAATCGTCGACCTCGCGCAGCGCTATGGCTTACAGTTTGTCGGCCGCGGCGCGGGCACCGGGTTGTCCGGTGGCGTGATTCCGCGCTGTGGTGGGCTGATGGTGAGCTTTGCGCGCATGAATCAGATCGAGAAGATCGATCTAGACAACGAGCGTGTTCAGGTACAAGCCGGCGTGGTGAATCTGGAGGTGACGCTGGCGGTTCAGCGCGATGGCTACTTCTTCGCCCCTGACCCGAGTTCGCAGAAGGCATGCACGATTGGCGGCAATGTGGCCGAAAATGCCGGCGGGCCGCACACGCTGGCCTACGGGGTGACGACGAATCACGTGCTAGGCCTAGATGTGATTCTGCCCGATGGCACTGCGTTTTCGACAGGCGGCTTTGAGCCGGATTTGCCCGGCTACGACCTGGCCGGGATCATCACGGGCTCGGAAGGTACGATGGCTCTGGTAACGCGGGCCCGCTTGCGCCTGATGCGGCAGCCGGAACTGGTCAAGACGGTACTCGCCATCTACAACTCCACCAAGGACGCGGCCGACACGGTCTCCGAGATCACGGCCCGTTCCATCACACCCGTTGCTGTTGAAATGCTGGATGGCGAGATGTTGCGCATGGTCGAGGAAGCCACGCACGCCGGCTATCCGCTCGACGCGCAAGCCGTATTGCTCATTGAGATGGAGGGTCTTAAGGAAGCTGTCGAAGAACAGGTGGAGCAAGTGCGGCTGGCCTGCGAGGCCTGTCACTGCCGTGAATTTAGAATTGCCAAGGACGCAGCCGAACGCGACCTGCTGTGGAAGGGCCGCAAGAACGCTTTCGGCGCCGTGGGCCGGCTGAGCCCGTTTTATTACGTGCAGGATGGAGTCGTGCCGCGGACGCGGATTACCGATACGCTGCTCGAAATTTACCGGATCGGCGAGAAGTATGGCCTGAAGATCTCCAACATCTTTCATGCTGGGGATGGCAATATGCATCCGATCATCCTGTTCGATGCCCGCGTACCGGGACAACTGCGGGCGGCGCAACTGGCCGGGGACGAGATCCTCGCCTATTGTGTCTCCGTCGGTGGCTCCATCACTGGCGAACACGGGGTTGGCATGGAGAAGATGGAGCTGATGTCCAGGCAGTTCAGCGACGACACGCTTGAGACCATCAAGGATTTCAAGAATCTCTTCGATCCCCACTGCCAGTTGAATCCCGGCAAGCTTCTCCCGCTCGGCAAGTGTTGCGGCGAGATTCATCAGCCGCCGGGAACGGAATACTAGCCGCCCGGCGGCTGTGCCACCACCCCTTTAACGGTAGAAGGGCTTCCAGTTGAGCCAGCGCGGTCCGTAATGCGGGGCGGGCTTGCCGAGTTCGAGCGCGCCCAGATCCGGAGCGCGGCCGGTGAAGTCGTCGTTGATGGTCGGCAAGACCAGGCCGGCATCGACCGCTTTCGAACCTGCCTTCAGATCGAAGTTCAGATCCATGGCGTGATAGACGGCGAATTCGTTCTTCGGGTCCGGGGGAGAGAGCTTGGCGAAGATATCGAAGTCGACCTCAATGGAATGCTTCTCCTGACCGGTGGCTTGAGCCAGCGCGGCAAGCGTCGGGTAAGACTTCCACTGCGCCTGCGTGGGTTCGTAAACAGGCTTGGCGTCGGGCGGAACAAAAAACCAGTATTGGTCTTTCACACTTTTGTTCGGCCGGTAGCCGTTGTAGTCGGTCGTGTTCCAACTCGTGGCATTGCCGAGGCGCAGGATGCCGCGATCGGGCGTATCGCGGCCGAGGAATAGGTTGTTGCGGAAGTGCATGTTCGAGGAAGGATCGCCAACGAGATGTTCGCCAATGATCGTGTTGTGGAACACGTATAGCCCGGCGGGCTTGGCGGAAAACTTAAAGGCAACTCCGGTCGGCACATGATACAGAATATTGCGGTAGAAATACGCCGGTCCGCCGAAGACGGGCTGAGACGAATAGCCGCCCTTGGAGGCGTTGACGCCGCGGTTGTTGAAGACCCGGATATTATGCACGCCGCCATCGGTCTCGACGAAATCGTCGTTGAACAGGTGCATGTCGTTGTTGTAAATGTCGATCGAGGAGGCCCGCAGGTCAGGATCTTTCTCCGGTGTGCCGTAAGTCGAAATGGAGATCGCGTCGTGGAAGTAAGCAATGGCGTTATGAGCAATCACGTGACCCTGGCCATAGACCTTGACGGCGTAGTAGCTCGTAAGCCGGTGTGAGCCGTATAGCGACTCCGGCCACTGGTTGCCGCCGGGCTGCCGCTGCCGGCCACCCCAGCCGTTGAGCCGGAAGCGGTCTTCGCGGCCGAGAAAGAGGTTGTCGGCAATGTAGAAGTCCGAGGATCCGGCATACTCCGTCCAGACGCCGAACCCAACTCCTTCAAAACGGCAATTGCGCACCGTGAGGCCAACGGCGCCGAGCACTTCTTTCTGTCCGGCAAAGAAGGCGATATCGGTATTGCGGATGGTCAGGCCCTCGAAGATGTGATGACGCGAGGCCATCACGTCGAAGAAACGGTGGTTGCCATCGCCATCGAAAACCACCTCGCCGTCTCCAGCCGCCTTGATGGTGATCGGCTTTTCGGGCGTCCCCTTGAGCGTCAGCGACATCGAGGCGTCAAAAGGAGTCATCATCGGGTCGACATAGTTGTACTTCTCGGGGCGATAGAGGCCGGCGTGGACCAGCAGGGTGTCTCCTGGTTGCACGCGGCGCTCCCAGACAACAGACCAATCACCTAGTCCGGCGCCGTAATAGGCCTGCAGGATGCCCGTAAAGCTCGGCTCCTGGCGGGGCCCGAAGTAATCGGGCGGATAGACGTGAAGGACGCGGCCACCGGTGTAGGGCTTGGGCTCCGTGCGGGTTTTCACCTGGACGGATTGCGTGGCTTGGCCACTCACGCCATCAGGGTCGGTCATGGTGAACTCGCACTCATATTCCGTGCCCGGCTCGAGGTTGAGGATGGAGCCGGCAAAACCGTCCGGCACGAAGTAATCCAGGTTTTCCCGGCGCCGATAAACATTCTCGCCGCCAATGCGCGACAAGGGCAGGGCATTGCGCCATGCCGTTGTGCCGGTCTTGCGAAAGCGGACCGCGACGCTGGCATTGCGATTGGTGTCGCCTTCGATAGACCACTCGAAGCCGAGGTTCAGCAGTGTAGGATGCTCGACATGGAAGCGGCCAGCCTTGACGGAATTCGACTGTGCCGATAGAGCCGCTAATCCCAAGAGAAACGAAAGAACAAAGCGCATGGTGTTGTTATATCAGCAAGGTTAGAATTCAGAAGTGTTCCGAAGAGAGTTTTTCGCGAATTTCGCCGCCGCTGGCCTGGCCCGCCCAGCGGCTGCCAAGCCCAATGTCGTCCTGATTTATGCCGACGATATCGGCTACGGCGATCTGAGTTGCTATGGCGCCAAGGCGGTCAAGACACCCAATCTGGACCGTATCGCCCAGCGCGGCGTGCGCTTTACCGACGCACACAGCTCAAGTGCGACCTGCACGCCCAGCCGCTTCTCGATGCTGACGGGTGAGTACGCTTGGCGCCGCGCCGGTACGAGCGTTTTGCCCGGGGATGCCCGTTTGATCCTCGACCCCGCACGGCTCACCTGGCCCGCCATGATGAAGCGCGCTGGCTACCGCACGGGCGTCGTAGGCAAGTGGCATTTGGGTTTGGGGGCCGGAGAACTCGATTGGAACCGTGAGATCAAACCGGGGCCGCTCGAAGTCGGCTTCGACAGCGCCTTTCTCATGCCGGCCACCGGAGACCGCGTCCCTTGCGTTTATGTCAAGGACCGTTATGTGGTCGGGCTCGACCCCCGCGATCCAATCCGCGTGGATTACCGTAAGCCGATCGGTGAGGAGCCCACGGGCAAGAAGAACCCTGAGTTGTTGCGCATGAAACCGAGCTTCGGGCACGACATGGCGATCGTCAATGGAGTCAGCCGGATCGGCTACATGACCGGGGGCAAGAGTGCGCTCTGGGATGACGAGAAGATGGCGGCACGCTTTGCCGCCGAAGCCGGCCGATTCATCGAGGAAAGCCGCACAGAGCCATTCTTTCTCTACTTCGCCACCCACGATATCCATGTACCCCGGTTGCCGAACAAGCGCTTTACCGGCAAGACGGCCATGGGCCCGCGGGGAGACGCCATTGTGGAACTGGATTGGACGGTCGGCGAAATCCTCAAGAAACTCGACCGGCTGCGATTGACGGACAACACGATCCTGATGTTCTCGAGCGACAATGGGCCGGTGATCGACGACGGCTACCGCGACGACGCCGTCGCGAAGCTGGGATCGCACCGTCCGTCCGGTCCGCTGCGCGGCGGCAAGTACAGCAATTTCGAGGCCGGCACGAGGGTACCGCTGCTGCTGAGCTGGCCGGCTCGCGTCAAGCCCGGCCGCGTGAGTGACGCGCTCGTGGGGCAGGTGGATTTCTTCCGTTCGTTCTCGCGGCTGGCAGGTGTCGATCTGAAGGCCGGGGAGGCTCCGGATAGCCAGGATATGATGCCCGCGCTGCTCGGTGAACAACCAACCGGCCGGAAATGGCTGGTGGAGCATGCGCGCGCCTTGTCCTTGCGGACCGGCCCCTACAAGCTGATCGAGGCCAACCCAGGACCTAAACTAATCGTCAATTCGAATACCGAACTGGGATCGGCCACGCTGCCCCAACTGTATGATGTCAGCTCCGACCCAGGCGAAACCCAGGATCTGGCTGCGCAGATGCCGGCGAAAGTGAAGGAGATGACTGCCCTTTTGGGCCAGGTGAAGAATGGGGCGGCCCCTCTTTGAGGGCCGCCTAGCTGAGGATCGGGAAGGGCTTGATGCCGGGGCTGGTCGGTTTGACCAGATTCGGCATGGGCTTGGCGCGGAAAATCCAGACCAGCGGCAGCGTAAGCCACTTGGCCCAGTTATTGGCGCTCTTGCGCCGGGCGCTATCGGTGGCGATGCCGGTGTTGGCGTACATCTGACGGTAAAGCTTGGAAATCAGGAAAAAGGCGAGTTTCGCCTTCAAACTTTTCACGCAAGAAGCCCGCCGCCAGATAGCCCCATTGTCGTAGAACTGATCCCAAACGCCTTGCGTGCGCTGACGGATTTCTTCTGGGCTCATCGTCGGATGCGGCGTGTACAGCTTCGGGCGCTTGTCGGCCGGAATCAGCCAGTAGCGCGACACCGGTATCCCGTCCACCTTCTGGATGCTGTCGCCTTGGTCCTTCTCCCACTTCTGGAAGTCCACCGTACCGGGAAAGGGTGTCATCATGACAAACTGCGCGAACGTGATGTCGGCCTCAAGAGCCAACTTAGCCGTGGCGGCGAAGGTGTCGGCACGGTCTGTCGACAGCCCAAAAATGAAGGAGCCAAGCACATGAACGTTGTGTTTCTTGAATTCCTTCAGGCGGGCAACGAGGTTTTCGCCAGCAAGATTGAAGTCTTTGTAAACCGCCTTCAGACCCTCTTCGGTAACCGCTTCAATGCCAACCAGCGCGCCCTTGATCCGCGCCCGGCTCATCGCATCGAGAAACGCGGTATCCTCGGCTGCTTCCATCGTGATCTGGGTGAAGAACACCATGTCGGAGGGCAACCGCGACATCGCTTCCATCAACTCGAATCGCTCCTCGCGCAAGCCCCTCAACTCGGCTACGCGCGCGGCGTTTCCCTGCCGCTCGGCCAGTTGGATATCGGTCAGCGTGACGGGGTAAAAGTTATCGTCCGACAAAACCAGGAATCGGTAGCCAAGACGCCGCAAGGCTACGATTTCATTGATCACCGTGTCGGTCGAGCGCTGGCGCGGCTTCTGGCCGTCCGTGCGCCAGACGCTGCAGAAGGAGCAGTGTTTCGGACAACCGCGCACCGTCTGCACGGATGCCCACATATAGCCCTTCTCGGGTAGCAGGTCCCAACGCGCCTCAAGAAAGCGGTCTGAACCAACCCGTCCACCCTCATAAAGTTCTTTGGGCTCACCGGCGGCGCAGTCGGCGATCACCTGCGACCAGATGTCGTCCCCGTCCCCTTTTACGGCGGAGTGGGCTCCGCCGAGTTCCTTGCATTCCTCCGGGTAGAGCGTCGCGTGAATCCCGCCGAAGACCACCCAAGCACCGAGTTCTCGGGCTTTGCGGCCGACTTCGTATCCGCGCAACACGTTTGCCGTATGGATGCCGATACCGACAACATCACCCGGTTTGAGCTGCGAAAAATCGAACTGGCTGAGCGTTTCGTCCGTTAAAATCGGGTCGCCATACTTCCGCGGCGTCGCGGCAGCCAAAACATAAAGCCAACGCGGGGTAATGACCCCCCGTCCAAAAGAGATATCGCTGGGATTGATGAGATGAATGCGCAATTTACATGGAGTCTAACAGAGAATTAGGTCTTTCCGTAACAATTAGATAGGTTTATTAAATTCAGTCACACTAAACGTCGCAGATTTGAACACCTTGTTCGAGTGAGGCCAGCGCGTCTGGCCGCTTAGGAATGAATTCCTGGGCGATAAACCCTTTGAATCCAGTGGCGACGATGGCGCGGACAATAGCCGGATAGTGCAGTTCCTGGGAATCATCGATCTCATTTCGCCCGGGAACGCCGCCCGTGTGGTAGTGAGCGAAGTAGGGATGGTATTGCCGGATCGTGGCGATGACATCGCCCTCCATAATCTGCATGTGATAGATGTCGTAGAGCAGCTTCATTCGCTCGGACCCTACGCGCCGGCACAGTTCGACCCCCCAGGCTGTGTGATCGCACATGTAGTCCTTGTGGTTGACCTTGGAGTTGAGCAACTCCATCACAAGATTCACCTTGTGCTTCTCCGCCAGGCTCATCAAGCGCTTCAGGCCGGTGACGCAATGCTCAAGGCCTTTTTCGTCGTCAAGGCCGGCGCGATTCCCGGAAAAGCAAATCAGGTTAGTGATGCCAGCCGCTGCCGCCTTGGGAATCCAATCGGAATAGACCTGCACGAGCTTGTCGTGGTGCTCAAGCCGGTTGAAAGATTTCGCAATGCCGCCCAGACCGTCAATATCGGGCGCCGTGGTCATGGCGCAAGTCAGGCCGTGCTTGGTGAGTGTGGGCCAATCGTTCGGGCCAAGCAACTCGATCGACCTCAGCCCAATCTTCCTGGCCGCGATGCAAAGATCCTCAAGTGAAATCCTCGGGTAGCACCATTTGCAAACGGAGTGCTGGATCTGGCCCTTCAGCGGAGCAGCCGCAAGAGACTGTTCAAGCGCGAGAGCGGCGCCAGCCTGGAGCAGGAAACGACGCGATGTCATGCCGACATCGTATCGCGCCGGCCGCTACCGCGTGAAGCCAAGCTTGCGCATCAGCGCCTGTGGATCCGGTTCCCGCCCGCGGAAGGCCCGGTACAGCTCCATCGGATCCTTGCTGCCGCCGGCTGAATAGATGTTGTCATGCAGGCGCTTCGCCGTGGCGGGATCAAAGGGATTACCGGCCTGTTGGAAAGCCTCCCAGGCATCGGCGTCGAGCACTTGGGCCCACAGATAGGAGTAATAGCCGGCCGCGTAGTCATTTGTGAAGATGTGTGTGAAGTGCGGAGAGCGGTGCCGCATGATGATTTCACGCGGCATGCCGAGTTCCTTGAGCCAACTCTGCTCCTGCTCGCGAACATCGATCGCGGAAACATCATTGAGCAGATGCCACTTCATGTCGATGATGCCGGAGGAGAGAAACTCAACCATGGCAAAGCCCTGGTTAAAGTTCTTTGCTTTCTCGATGCGGGCAATCAGCGCTTCGGGTATTGGTTCGTTGGTCTGATGATGGCGGGCAAAGCGGCTGAGAATCGATTTCTCACTGCACCAGTACTCGAACAGCTGGCTCGGGAGCTCGACAAAGTCCCGGGCGACGCTCGTCCCAGAGAAAAAGGGATAGTAAACCTTGCTGAGCAAACCGTGCAGCCCATGGCCGAATTCATGAAACAGCGTCTTGGCATCGTCGAAGCTGAGCAGGCAGGGTTGGCCGGCGGCGGGCTTGTTGAAATTCAGGTTGTTGATGACGACGGGCAGCACCTCGCCACCAAACAATTGCTGTTCGCGGAAGGCGCTCATCCAGGCGCCAGAATTCTTGTTCGGCTTGGCGAAGTAGTCACCGTAGAAGATGCCGATCGTCTTGCCGGAAGAATTCTTCACCTCCCAGGCGCGGACATCGGGCTCATAGCGCGGCAGATCTTTGCGCTCGGTGAACTGAATGCCAAACAGGCGCGTGGCGCAATGGAAAGCTGCCTCGATCATTCGCTCCAGCGTGAAAAAAGGCTTGATCTGTTCCTCGTTTAGATCGAATTGAGCCAGGCGTACTTTTTCGGAGTAGTATCGCCAGTCCCAGGGCTCGAGCGGGCCCGTGATGCCATCTTTGCGCATCGCTTCGGCGAGCAGGTCTGCCTCCCGGCGGGCTGTCTCAATAGCGGGCTTCCATACTTTCATCATCAGAGCCATGGCGGCGTCGGGCGTTTTCGCCATGTTGTCATCGAGAAAATAGCCGGCGAAGTTGGTATACCCGAGCAGTTTGGCCTTCTCGATACGAAGCGTCAGAATCTGCCGGATCAAGGCCTTGTTGTCGTACTCATTGTCGTTATCCCCGCGCAAAGACCAGGCACGGAAGGCCTTTTCGCGCAGATCGCGCCGGGGACTGAGCATGAGAAAAGGCTCGATCGAGGATCGTTGCAGCGTTACCTCGCGCATCCCCTCGGGCAGTCCCACGCGGTCCTCGGCCGTGTCGAGCTTGAGTACAAACTGCTTGGTGTCGTTCAGAACATTTTGGCTGAACTTTGTTGTGAGCGAAGCCAGTTCCTCATTGATGGCGGCCAGGCGCTTCTTCTGGGGCTCGGCGAGTTTCGCCCCAGCCAAGCTAAAGCGGCGATGGTAGCGCTCGACCAGCCGCAACTGTTCCGGGTTGAGCGAGAGGGTCGCCCGCTGGTTGTGGAGCGCTTCCACCCGGGCAAAAAGCTTCGCGTTCAGGTCAATCGAACTCGAGTAGGCAGCCAACCGGGGATTGATATCGCGCTCGATGGCCTGTAGTGCGTCCGACGTGTGCGAGGAAGTCAGGTTCTGGAACACCGCGTTGACCCGGTCGAGCTGTGCTCCCTGCTTCTCGAGCGCTTCGATCGTATTGACAAAGGTAGGAGGCTCGGTCTGTCCGGTAATGGCGTCTATCTCGGCAAGGGCCTGTTTGATGGCCGTCTCGAAAGCCGGAGCGAAGTGCCGGGCCTCGATCCGCTCAAAGGGTGGCAGGGAGTAAGGAGTCTGCCAGGTTTCAAGAAGAGGATTCATGGTTTTTTTTGCCTTCTTCGGGGATGCGGCGGCAAGGGTGGATGCGGCGGCTCCGAGAAAAGCCCGTCGGTGAAAAGCCATGAAAATATGATGACAGTTTTGGCGCTAGGAGCCTGTTGAAAAAATCCCCTCTTGCCGATTTCAACCCTTTCACGGGGGTCAGCAAACCATTGCCAGCCCGCTGCCGATCGATTCTGGGCCGTTTGTGGGCCAAGAATTTTCAACTCGTGAGGCCGCTTTTCG
>JAINDK010000083.1 GCA_019931185.1 Bryobacter sp. CoA8 C33 | reverse complement strand
GATGGTTCTCCTTGACGAAGGCGAACACTTATTGCAAAATCAAACAGCCAGCGTCGCTACGCTCCGAAATCGTTCGCCTTCGGCCCGGAATGCCGTTCGCGTTCCCTCCGGAATACTCGTTCGCCTTCGCCGGAATCGCCAGTTGGCCGGAGTGGCGGCAAAATCTTGCAATAGCAGCTCGATTTCCATCACATCCCGCATCAAGTCGTTGACGACGCTTGGCATTCCCGTCAAGGTCGCCTCGATGGCCGCGTCGTAGTTCATCCTTATGCGAACCATGAGAAATCGCAATGGTTCCAAGCGTGGGTCCAGAAATGCGGCTTCCAACTCTTTTAGGTAGCCGAGCCACTGGTTGAGTCCTGCAAGTCTCACTCCCCGAGCTTTCGCATTGAGGACCTTGGTTCGATTGTTCTGCGCCCTCTGGAGGACCTCGACGATGTGGGGAATTTCCTCAGCTACCTGAGGTAGTAGGTCGGCGAACGGAAGCTCGGACTTGTTGATTGTTTCCAGATCTTCAGGCATTGAGGATGAGCCTACCAGCTTTCAAAGCCTAAAATGAATCCTGTCATTACCTACTTGCCTTGTGTTCGCTGGCTTTGACCAGATGGGCAAAGATCCTGATCGCACCGCACCCTGGACCTTCGCTTCGTCACTAAATGAAGAAGGGGCTTAGATGGACTTGATATGCGCCGATGAAATCTCGAACCTCCGAGGGCAGCAGGTTGGCGCCTGACCATGTGGAAGCTCCAATGCACGAATCTCGCCGGAAGGCCGGGATGATCCTGCGTCACGACCAACCGGCGGCACTCTGCCGCTTAGTCGGCAAACCGTCGCGGTGCTAGCTTGTCAGCGCCGTCGTCCGGAGTTGACAACCGCCGGGCGGATGACGCACCATTCGTCAACTGAGGAATGCGGCTAGAACCTGCGATTAGGTACTTCTACAAATAGTGCTTGAGACCCAAAGCTACCGCGTCAGTGAACGCAGTTTCTTGGGTGTTGGAAGTATTCATTCCAGCAACCTCAAGGCATCTTCCAACCTCACTCGATCTCGGCATTCCGGATCCGTCGTGACGAGGGCGTTCCCCTTTTAAGTCATCTGTCATCGCGGTTACATCCAGCCTCTCGGTTTAGGTGGCCCTTGCGACAGCAATGGCGTTAAGCCGGAAAGCGTTGGGCCAGAAGTTGGGAGTTATGGTGACGAGGCTTGATTCATACCTGCGGCGGGAGAAGAAACGGGAACGCGGGCAGGCTGCTGACCTTGATTTTGGCTGAGGGGCAGCGGGTTGTGGGTGTGCGTGAGTGTGGCAATTTGATTCATGGAGGGGCGGGGTAGGTTTTAACCGGCTTCTTCCATGAGCATTTCGAGGAAGGCGCGGACGGCGCGGCTCATTTTGGCGTTGCGGCGGTGGATGATGCCGAGGGGGCGGATGAGGCTGGGGCTGAGTTCGGCGACTTCGACTTTGCCTTCCTGGACTTCTTTTTCGACGACGGGGTGGGGGACGATGCTGACGCCGCGGCCGAGGGCGACGGCTTCCTTGATCATCTGGAGATTATCGAAGTGCATGACGAGGTGGACTTCGGCGCCGTTTTCCTTGAGGTAGCGGTCGATGTCCTTGCGGATGGGGAGATCTTCATCGAAGCCGACGAAATCGGCGCCATCGAGCTTGGCGGGGGTGACGCGGCGGGAGGCGGCGAGGGGATGGCTTGGGGGCATGACGAGGACCATCTTTTCCTTGCGCCAGGGGGAGGCGGTGAGTTCGCGATTGGCGAGGGGGTAGCTGACGATGCCGACATCGGCGCGTTCCTGGCGGACGGCGTCATAGACTTTTTCGGGGCGGAGGTATTCGACCTTGAGCTGGGCGTCGCGGTAGCGTTTGCGGAACTCGCCCTCGATGCGGTTCATCTTGGACAGGCCGACGGAATAGATCGAGGCGACGCGGACTTCGCCGCTGGTGGAGAGTTTGAGTTCGTCGAGTTCGGTTTCGAATTCGGATTTGCGGCGGAGGACTTCGCGGCAGAATTCGAGGTAGGCCTGGCCGGCGGGGGTGAGGCGGATGGGGCGGGTGCTGCGGTCGATGAGGTCGATGCCGAAGCCGCGCTCCAACTCCTGTAAATGCTGGCTGGCGGCGCTTTGGCTGACCTGATTCAATTGCGCACCGCGGCTGACGCTCCGGCTTTGGGCGATGTCGCGGAACAGGCGCATGTGTTCCAATTGCACGGAGGCAGAATATCATAATTTAATCTAATAATGCAAACTTTCGATTTCAGGTTGCCTAATGCAAGAGCGGCGCGCTACACTGCTAGGAAACTCGAGGTGTATCTATGATCGATCCCACGTCCCCCGCCCTGCAGCGTGGACTGCCCCCAGAACAAGGTCTCTACGACCCGGCGCGCGAACGCGATGCTTGTGGACTGGGATTCGTGGCCAACATCAAAGGCGAGAAGTCGCACGAGATCATCGAGAAGGGCATCGAGATTCTGATCAACCTGACGCACCGCGGGGCGTGCGGGTGCGATCCGGACACGGGGGACGGGGCGGGGATCCTGATCCAGATCCCGCATGATTTTTTTGTGCGGGAATGCGCGGAGTTGGGTTTTGCGCTGCCGGCGGCGGGGCAATACGGGGTGGGGATGGTGTTTTTGCCGGTGCAGCGGACGCAGCGGCTGCAGTGTGAGGGGATCATAGAGCGGATTGCGCGGGAGGAAGGGCTGACGGTATTGGGATGGCGTGATACGCCGATCGATTCGAATGCGATCGGGCGACTGGCGCGGGATTCGCAGCCCTACATCCAGCAGATCTTCATCGAGCGGGCGGGGGGGATGGGCGAGGACGAGCTGGAGCGGCGGCTGTACACGATCCGGAAGCGGGCGGAAAACGAGATTGCGGCCTCGGAGATCCGGGACCGGGATTTCTTCTACATACCGTCGTTATCGTGCCGGACGATTATTTACAAGGGACTGTTGCTGGCGCCACAGATCGCGAATTTCTACAAGGAGCTGAAGGACGCGGCGGTGGCGAGCGCGCTGTGTCTGGTGCACCAGCGGTTTTCGACGAACACGTTTCCGACCTGGCAGCTGGCGCATCCGTTCCGCTACATGTGCCACAACGGGGAGATCAACACGGTGCGGGGGAACGTGAATTGGATGCATGCGCGGCAGGCGACGCTGGCGAGCAAAGCGTTCGGGGATGTGAAGAAGCTGTTGCCGATTGTGACGCCGCAGGGGAGCGACTCGAGTTCGCTCGACAATGTGGTTGAATTTTTGACGCTGGGGGGGCGGGAGTTGCCGCACGTGATGGCGATGTTGATGCCGGAGGCGTGGGACCATGACGCGGCGATGGAGGGGGACAAGAAAGCGTTTTATGAATACCATGCTTCGTTGATGGAACCGTGGGACGGGCCGGCGGCGGTGGCATTCACGGATGGGCGGCTGATTGGGGCGACGCTCGACCGCAACGGGTTGCGGCCGGCGCGCTATATGGTGACGCGGGACGGGCTATTGATCATGGCCTCGGAGACGGGCGTGTTGCCGGTGAAGCCGGAGGACATCGAAGAAAAGGGGCGGCTGCAGCCGGGCAAGATGCTGCTGGCGGATTTGACGGCGGGGCGCATCATTCCGGATGAGGAAGTGAAGCAGAAACTATCGTCGCGGCAGCCGTACCGGGAGTGGCTGGACAAGCAGCAGATTGCGCTCGACCGTTTACCGGCGCCGCCGCGGTGGCACCAGACGGACTATCATACGATTCTCGAGCGGCAGCGGGCTTTCGGGTACACGGAAGAAGATCTACGGATGATCATGCTGCCGATGGCGAACAACGGGGAAGAGCCGGTGGGGTCGATGGGAACGGACACGCCGCTGGCGTGTTTGAGCGACAAGCCGCAGCCCTTGTTCAACTACTTCAAGCAACTGTTCGCGCAGGTGACGAATCCGCCGATTGATCCGATTCGGGAAGAGCTGGTGATGTCGCTGACGAGCTATATCGGCACGGAGCGCAACATTCTCGAGGAGACGCCGGAGCACTGTCACACGTTGAAGCTGAAAGAGCCGATCCTGACAAATCACGACCTCGAGCAATTGCGGAACGTGCGGTGGGGCGAATTTTTAGCGACGACGCTGCCGACGCTGTTTGATGCCAGCGGGACCGAGGCGGAGCTCGAGGAAGCGCTCGAGCGGCTGTGCCGGCGGGCGTCGCAGGCGATTGAGAAAGGGTTCCGGCTGCTGATTTTGTCCGACCGTGGGGTGGACCACAACTCGGCGCCGATTCCGTCGCTGCTGGCGTTGACGGCGGTGCACAACCATTTGGTGCGGGAGGGGACGCGTTCGCAGGTGGCGCTGATTGTGGAATCGGGAGAGCCGCGGGAGATCATGCACTTTGCGTTGCTGATCGGCTATGGGGCGAGCGCGGTGAATCCGTATCTGGCGATTGAGACGCTGGAGTCGCTCGAGATGAAGGGGATGCTGGGGGCGGGGTTGAGTTTTGAGAAGGCGTTGAAGAATTACAAGAAAGCAGTGGGCAAGGGGCTGCTGAAGGTGTTCTCGAAGATGGGCATCTCGACGCTGCAATCCTACCGGGGGGCGCAGATCTTCGAGGCGATCGGGTTGAACCGGGCGTTTGTGAAGAAGTATTTCACGGGGACTTCGTCGCGGATCGAGGGAGTGGGGCTCGATGTGATCGCGCGGGAAGCGAAGATGAAGCACGAGTTTGGTTTTCGGCCGGGGAACAGTTTTGCGACGGGACTGGAGATGGGGGGGAATTATCACTTCCGTGTGCACGGGGAATTCCACTCGGTGAATCCGGATTCGGTGGCGAAGCTGCAGCACGCGGTGAAGCAGAACAGCTATGGGACGTATGAGGATTATGCGCGGACGATCGATGAGCAGAATGCGCAGTTGTGCACGCTGCGGGGGCTGATGGACTTCAAGTACGCGGCGCAGCCGATTGCGATTGAGGAAGTGGAGCCGGCGAGCGAAATCGTGAAGCGGTTCGCGACCGGGGCGATGAGTTTTGGGTCGATTTCGAAGGAAGCGCACGAGACGCTGGCGATCGCGATGAACCGGATGGGGGCGCGGTCGAATACGGGAGAGGGAGGGGAAGACGCGGCGCGGTATCAGCCGCTGGCCAACGGGGATTCCAAGCGGAGCGCGATCAAGCAGGTGGCGAGCGGGCGATTTGGCGTGACGACGGAGTATCTGGTGAACGCCGATGAGTTGCAGATCAAGGTGGCGCAAGGGGCCAAGCCGGGCGAAGGGGGGCAACTGCCTGGGCACAAGGTGGACGAGAACATTGCGCGGGTACGGTTCGCGGTGCCGGGGGTGAGTCTGATTTCGCCGCCGCCGCACCATGACATTTACTCGATCGAGGATTTGGCGCAGTTGATTTACGACTTGAAGAACGTGAATCCGGCGGCGCGGATCTCGGTGAAGCTGGTGAGCGAAGTGGGAGTGGGCACGGTGGCGGCGGGCGTGGCGAAGGCGCACGCGGATGTGATTCTGATTTCGGGGGATACGGGCGGGACGGGGGCGAGTCCGCTGACGAGCCTGAAGCATGCGGGATCGCCGTGGGAGCTTGGGCTGGCCGAGACGCAGCAGACGCTGGTGATGAATGATCTGCGCAGCCGGGTCCGCATACAGGTGGACGGGAAGATGCAGACGGGGCGGGATGTGGCGATCGGGGCGTTGCTGGGGGCCGAGGAGTTTGGCTTCTCGACGGCGCCGCTGATTGCGATGGGGTGCATCATGATGCGGAAGTGCCATCTGAATACGTGTCCGGTGGGGATTGCGACACAGAATCCGGAGTTGCGCAAGAAGTTTGAAGGCACGCCGGAGAATGTGATCAACTTCTTTTTCTTTGTGGCCGAGCAGTTGCGGCGGATCATGGCGAAGCTGGGAGTGAGGACGGTGCAGGAGATGGTGGGGCGTGTGGATTTGCTGGACACGCGGAAGGCGATTGGGCACTGGAAGGCGAGGAGCCTGAACCTGTCCAATATCTTTTACAATCCGCCGGTGCCGCAGCGGGTATCGCGGCATTGCACGACGGCGCAGGACCACGGGCTGAACGAGGCGCTGGATTATCAGTTGATCGACCATGCGCGGGAAGCGATCGATCATGGGAAGAAGGTCGAGTTCCGGCTGGGAATCCGCAATGTGCACCGGACGGTGGGGGCGATGCTATCGGGAGAAATTGCCAAGAAATATGGCAATGAGGGATTGCCGCCGGACACGATCCGATTTGAATTTAACGGTTCGGCGGGGCAGAGTTTTGGGGCGTTTCTGGCGCGTGGCGTGACGTTGCGGCTCGAAGGAGACGCCAACGACTATACGGGCAAGGGACTGTCGGGAGGGCGGATTGTGGTGTATCCGCCGCAGGGATCGAGTTTCCGGGCCGAGGACAACATCATTATCGGGAACACGGCGCTGTATGGAGCGACCTCGGGGGAGGCGTACTTCAACGGGCGTGCGGGGGAACGGTTTTGCGTGAGGAATTCGGGGGCGACGGCGGTGGTGGAAGGCGTGGGGGACCACGGCTGCGAGTACATGACGAAGGGGCTGGTGTTGTGTCTGGGCCCGACGGGGCGGAACTTCGCGGCGGGGATGTCGGGAGGGATCGCCTATGTGTACGATGAGAGCGGACAGTTCCGGGCGAACCTGTGCAACCGGTCGAGCGTGGATCTGGACGCGGTGGAAAGCGGGGAGGACATCAACACGATCAAGCAGTTGCTGGAGCGGCAAGTGGAATTGACGGGGAGTCCGAAGGCGCGGCTGGTGCTTGAGGAATTCGGGCAGCGGCTGGGGTATTTCGTGAAGGTATTTCCGCATGAATTCAAGCGGGTGTTGGGGGTGGCGCGTTCGGTGGTGAGCGCGGAGGCGCCGGCGGGGCCGGCGGGCAAGACAGCCAAGCGAGAGGTGATCCATGGGTAAGCACACGGGATTTTTGGAAATTGGGCGGGAGATCGCGCCGAAGCGTTCGGTGGCGGAGCGGGTGAATGATTGGTTTGAGGTGTATCAGCCGTTTCCGCCGCAGAAGGTGAGCGAGCAAGGGGCGCGGTGCATGGACTGTGGGGTGCCGTTTTGCCACACGGGGTGTCCGCTGAACAACCTGATTCCGGACTGGAACGATCTGGTGTACCAGAACCGGTGGGAGGATGCGATGCGGCAGTTGCATGCGACGAACAACTTTCCGGAGTTTACGGGGCGGTTGTGTCCGGCGCCGTGCGAGAGTGCGTGCGTGTTGGGGATCAATGAGCCGCCGGTGTCGATCAAGCAGATCGAGAAATCGATTGTGGACCGGGGGTTTGAGGAGGGCTGGATCGTGGCTGAGCCGCCGATCTTGCGGACGGGCAAGCGAGTGGCGATTATTGGGTCGGGGCCGGCGGGGCTGGCGGCGGCACAACAACTGAACCGGGCGGGGCATACGGTGACGGTGATTGAACGGGAGAACCGGCTGGGGGGATTGCTGCGGTACGGGATCCCGGACTTCAAGATGGAGAAGCACCATATTGACCGGCGGATCGAGCAACTGGAGGCCGAGGGGATTGAGTTCCGGCTGAATTGCCAGGTTGGGGTGGATGTGGAGTTTGGGGAGCTGAGGCGGCAGTTTGATGCGATTCTGCTGGCGATCGGGGCTGAGCAGCACCGGGATGTGAAGGTACCGGGGCGGAATCTGGAAGGGATTCATTATGCGATGGAATACCTGCCGCAGGCCAACCGGGTGGTGGCGGGGGATGAAGTGGCCGGGCAGATAACGGCGGCCGGCAAGCACGTGATCATTATCGGGGGAGGGGACACGGGGGCGGACTGTCTGGGGACGGCGACGCGGCAGGGAGCGAAGTCGATCCACCAGTTTATGATTCACCAGCGTCCGCCGGAGCAGCGGGCGGAGCACACGCCGTGGCCGCTGTGGCCGGTGATGTACCGGGAAGAGCCGGCGCATGAGGAGAATGGCAAGCGGGAATTCGCGGTGGCGACGACGGCGTTTTCCGGGGATGAAAGTGGGCATGTAAGGAAGCTGCACGGGGTGAGGGTGGGTCCGAGTCCGCGGTTTGAGCCGGAGGCGGGAAGCGAGTTTGAGTTGGACGCGGACCTGGTGCTGATTGCGATCGGATTCGCCGGGGTACACCGGGCGGGGCTGATGGAGCAGACCGGGGCGCGGCTGGATGCGCGCGGGAACATAGTGACGGGGGAGAACTATGCGAGCAGCGTGGAGGGGGTGTTCGCGGCTGGGGATGCGCGGCGCGGGGCGTCGTTGATTGTGTGGGCGATCGCGGAAGGGCGGCGGGCGGCGCGCAGCATCGATGAGTATCTGATGGGCTCGAGTCTGCTGCCGAACTAGCGGGGGTGGGCGGGTGTGCGCGACAATGGAGAACAGGACCGCAACTGAATGGCTTTGATCAAAGAGATTCTCAACAACGCTGCCGCGATCACGAAGGGCATGTCGGTGACCTTCCAGGAGATGCTGCAGCCGACTATCACGGAAGCCTATCCGGAGGGTCCGCCGGTGTTTCAGGAGCGGTACCGGGGCGTGCATGTGTTGCAGCGGGACGAGAACGGGCTGGAGAAGTGCGTGGCCTGTTTTCTGTGCGCGGCGGCGTGTCCGTCGAACTGCATCTACATTGAGGCGGCGGAGAATACGGAGCAGGGGCGGATCTCGGGCGGGGAGCGGTATGCGAGTGTGTACAACATCGACTACTCGCGTTGTATTTTTTGCGGGTATTGCGTGGAGGCGTGTCCGACGGATGCGATCACGCACGGGCACGATTTTGAGATTGCGTCGTATAACACGTCGACGCTGGTGTACCGGAAAGAGCAGATGTTGACGCCGCTGCCAGGGGACTTCAAACCGCTGGTGGTGGAGGAGCAGAGCGCGAGCGGCGGGCACTGAGATAGGGGAGAATGCGCGCTGATAGCCTGATCGAATCCCGCCGGTGCCGTGATTTCGGGCAATCGTCGCGGTTGGAGTGGCTGGACACGAACGGGTGTGGCGGGTACATGATGGGGACGGTGGCGGGGGTGAGGACGCGGCGGTATCATGCGTTGCTGAATGCGCCGGAGAGTGCGGGCCTGGGGATGCAGGTATGGCTGAGCGCGCTCGAGGATGCGGTGGAGTTGGAGGGGGAGCGCTATGAGCTGGCGACGCACTATTATCCGGGGACACTGTCGCCGCGGGGCTATGAGCGGTTGAGTGAGTTCCGGCTGGCGCCGTATCCGTGCTGGTTATACAGTTTTGGGGAGAGCACGCTGGCCAAGGAAGTAATGCTGATTGAGGACCGGGCGGCGGTGCTAGTGCGGTATTGCTGCAGCGAGGATGCGCGGCTGACGCTGCGGCCGTTTTTGGCGGGGAGGCCGCAGCACCAATTGCTGCGAGCCGAGAGCAGGGCGGGCTGGGAGACGCACAGCGAGAGGGGGTATCTGCGATTTACGCGGGGGACGTCACAACTGCATTTTCGCGGGGACTTCGGGAGCGTGGCGCTAGTGCCGGACTGGTATCGCAGCTTTCAATATCCGCTGGACTATCAGCGTGGTTTGGATTACGAGGAGGACTTGTGGACGCCGGGGGTGGCGGAGGTGGAATTGAGGGCGGACACGTGGGCGTATTTCGTGTGTTCGTTGGGGGAGGATCCGGGGGCGTTGGATCCGTTGGAGTTGATGGGGGCGATCGAGGCGAAGGAAAAGAGGTTTCCGCCGCCGCATTCGTTGGAGGAGCAATTGGCGAATGCGGCGGAGCACTTTATTTTTGAGCAAGGGGGGAGGAAGTCGGTGATTGCGGGGTATCCGTGGTTTACGGATTGGGGGCGGGACACGTTTATTTCGTTGCCGGGGCTGATGTTGGCGCGGGGGAGGCAGGAGGAGGCGGCGCGCACGATAGACAGCTTTGTGCGGTTGCGGCGGGGGGGATTGATACCGAACCGGATCACGGATGATGGGGCGACGGCGGAGTACAACTCGATTGACGGGACGTTGTGGCTGGTGATCGCGGTTTGGCAGTGGCTGGAGGAAGGCGGGGACCGGGAGCATTTTGAAGATGAGTTGTACGAACCGCTGCGGGAGATGATGGAGCGGCTGGTGGTGGGGACGGAATACGGGATTTATTGCGATGGGCGGGATGGGCTGCTTGTGGCGGGCTCGGCGGAGACGCAACTGACCTGGATGGATGCGCGGGTGAAGGGGAGGCCGGTGACGCCGCGGCACGGCAAGGCGGTGGAGATCAATGCGTTGTGGTACAACGCGCTGCGGCTGATGACGGATTGGGCGCGGTCGCGTGGGGATTATGAGGCGGAGGGGCGATTTGGGGGGCTGGCGAACCGGGCGATTGCGGGTTTTACGGGCTTGTTCTGGAATGAGGCGGCGAACTGTTTGTATGACGTGGTGCGGGAGGGGTACCGGGATGGGGCGATCCGGCCGAATCAGTTGTTTGCGTTGTCGCTGCCGTATCCGATGGTGATTCGGTCGAAGGGGGAAGCGATCCTGCGGACGGTGGAGGAGCATTTGTTGACGGCGAATGGGCTGAGGACGTTGTCGCCGGGGGATGCGGGGTTTGAGCCGCGATTTGAGGGGGGGCCGGAGCGGCGGGATGGGGCGTATCATCAGGGTACGGTGTGGCCGTGGTTGTTTGGGCCGTATGGGCGGGCGTGTTTGAAGGTGAGGGGGCAGAACCTGGGGGAGAAGCAGAGGCTGCGGGAGTTGCTGGAGGGATTTGCGGGGCGGGCGCTCGATTCGGGTTGTTTGGGGCAGATTGGGGAAGTGTATGACGGGAGGGAGCCGCAGCGGGAGGGGGGCACGCCGGCGCAGGCGTGGTCGGTGGCGGAGGTGTTGTGGTTGTTGTCGCGGGAGCTGGCGGGTTGACGGGAGCGAATCAGCGGGCGCTGGTGTTGGTTTACGCCACGATCTTTCTTGATGTGTTGGGGCTGGGGGTGTTGATTCCGATCCTGCCGTATTATGCGCAGCAGTTTCGGACGGATGCGTTCACGGTGGGTTTTTTGTCGGCGGCATTCTCGATTGCGCAATTCACGGCGAGCCCGTTTCTGGGGGCGTTGAGTGACCGGATCGGGCGGCGGCCGGTGATTCTGGTGAATATTCTGGGATCGGGTTTGGCTTACATTTTGTTTGGGTGGGCGGATACGCTGTGGCTGTTGATGTTGGCGCGGGTGCTGGAAGGGATAACGGGGGGGAGTGTGTCGACGGCGCAGGCGTATATCGCGGATGTGACGCCGCCGGAGGACCGGATGAAGCGGTTTGGGCTGATTGGGGCGGTGTTTGGATTGGGGTTTATTATTGGACCGGCGTTTGGGGGATTTTTGTCGAAGATTGCGCTGGCGGCGCCGGCGTATGCGGCGGGGAGTTTGTGCTTGCTGGCGGCGGCGTTTGGCTACTTTATGCTGCCGGAGAGTTTGCCGGAGGGGAGACGGTCGGGGGAGGGGATGCGGTTCCGGGACGCGAATCCGTTTGGGAGAATCAGCGATGCGATGCGGCGGGATGCGTTGCGGCCGATTCTGATCGCGATCTTCACGGTGAATGTGGCGTTTTCGGGGCTGCAGTCGAATTTCGCGGTGTATACGCTGAAGCGTTTTGGGATGGGGCCGCAGGATAATGCGTGGATCTTTGTTTATATCGGGGTGCTGTCGATCCTGATGCAGGGGCTGGTGGTGAGGCGGTTGCCGAAGACGCTGGACCCGGTGAAGGCGAGCATTGGGGGTTTGCTGGCGATGGGTGCGGGGTTGCTGGGGATCAGTTTCGCGCGGGCGGAATGGCATTTGTTTCCGGCGATCTTTGTGATGGCGGTGGGGAATGGAATTTCGGCGCCGATGTTGACGGGGCTGGTGTCGAGGCGGGTGGGGGAGCGGGAGCAGGGTGTGGTGTTGGGGTCGACGCAATCGATCTTGAGCGCGACGCGGATCGTGGGGCCGTTGTTCGGGGGTTTTTTGTTTGATGCGTTCGGGTCGGGGTCGCCGTATTGGACGGGGTCGTTGCTGGCGCTGGCGGCGGTGTTGATCGTGGCCCGGACGCCGCGGGCCTGATAAGTTAGCAGGGATGCTGCGACGAGAATTTCTGACTGCGAGTGCCGCTCCGTTGATGGAGGCGCAGGGGAAGCAACTGCCGAATATATTGTGGGTGACGTGTGAGGACATGAGCCCGAATCTGGGGTGCTATGGGGACCGGTATGCGAAGTCGCCGGCGATTGACCGGCTGGCGGAGCGGAGCCTGCGTTACCGGCATTGCTGGTCGAATGCGCCGGTGTGCGCGCCGGCGCGGACGACGATCATTTCGGGGATGTATCCGCCGTCGACGGGGGCCGAGCATATGCGGAGCATGACGAAGCTGGGGCCGGGGCAGAAGATGTTTCCGCAGCTATTGCGGGAGGCGGGGTATTACACGACGAACAACAACAAGGAAGACTACAATCTGGCGCATACGGGGAAGGTGTGGGATGAGTCTTCGACGAAGGCGCACTGGCGGGGCCGGGGGGAGAAGCAGCCGTTTTTCTCGGTGTTCAATTTTGTGATCACGCACGAGAGCCAAATCCGGAAGACGCCGCACCAGTTGCGGCATGATCCGCGGGAGTTGCGGGTGCCGGCGTATCATCCGGACAGCCCGGAGGTGAGGCATGACTGGGCGCAGTATTACGACAACATCGAGACGATGGATGGGATGGTGAACCGGACGCTGAAGGAATTGGAGGCGGACGGGCTGAACGATTCGACGATAGTGTTTTTCTATTCGGACCACGGGGCGGGGATGCCGCGGTCGAAGCGGTGGCCGTACAACTCGGGGTTGCAGGTGCCGCTGATGGTGCATATCCCGGAGCAGTTCCGGCATCTGGCGCCGAAGGATTACGGAGCGGGGAAGTGGACGGAGCGGCTGATTTCGTTTGTGGATCTGGCGCCGACGGTGCTGAGCCTGGCGGGGATGAAGAAGGCGGAGTATCACCAGGGGCAAGCGTTTTTGGGTGAGCATATCGGAGCGGAGCGGGATTATGTGTTTGGGTTCCGGGGGCGGATGGATGAGCGCATCGACATGGTGCGGTCGGTGCGGAACCAGCGCTATGTGTATATCCGGAACTACATGCCGCACCGGATATACGGGCAGCATGTGAATTACATGTTCGAGATGCCGACGACGCGGAAGTGGAAGGAGGTGTATGACAGCGGGAAGGCGAACGAGGCGCAGAGCCAGTTTTGGCGGACGAAGCCGGCCGAGGAGTTTTATGATTTGCAGACGGACCCGGATGAGGTGAAGAATCTGGCGTTGCGGCCGACGGCGGAGCAGCGCTCGGAGATGAACCGGATGAGGGCGGAGCAGACGTCGCTGGCGGTGCGGATACGGGATGTGGGTTTTTTGCCGGAGCATGAGATTCATGCGCGGGCGGGGGCGGATGCGCCGGTGACGATGGCGGCGGATGCCGGAAGGTATGCGGTGAACCGGGTCATCAATACGGCGGAGTTGGCGACGGGGCTGACGCTGACGCAGCCGGAGATCTTTCGCACGTATCTGAGTGATGGGGATGCGGCGGTGCGGTATTGGTGCGCGGTGGGGGTATTGCGGGGAGGGGCGTCGGCGGTTGAGGTGTGCGGGGAGGCACTGCGGGGGAGGCTGGCGGGGGACGAGTCGGCGAATGTGAGGATTCTGGCGGCGGAGGCGCTGGCGCGGTATGGGACGGCGGAGGATTTGAAGCCGGCGGTGGAGGAGTTGTTGAAGCTGTCGGATGCGGCGGTGAACGGGAATTATCTGGCGATTGCGGCGTTGAATTCGCTGACGGAGATTGGGGGAGAGAAGCTGAAGCCGTGGCGGGCGCGGATCGCGGCGCTGCCGAAGGAGGATCCGAAGGCGAGTGAGCGGATGAGGAGTTATGTGCCGCGGTTGGTGGAGTATTTGGTGGCGCTGAGCGGGTGAGACAGGGTGAGGAAAGTGTGATGAAATGCGTAGCAGCCCTATGTCGAAGAATTCTTCCCGACGGGACTTTATTACCCGGAGCGCGGCAACGGGGGCGAGTACGGCAGCAACGCTGACGGGCGCGCCCGCGGAAAACGCGAGCGCGGCGCACATTGCGCCGCTGAAGACGGCGAACACCACGAAATACACATCGATTTGTCCGTATTGCGCCGTTGGCTGCAGCGTGAATATACACACGCTGGGGGACAAGGCGCGGAACGTGCGGTCGGCGATCGTGCATATCGAGGGGGACCCGGAATCGCCGATCAACCGGGGGACCTTGTGTCCGAAGGGGGCGTCGCTCGAGGAGTTTGTGCAGAGCGACCGGCGGCTGACGAAGGTGCGCTACCGGGCGCCGGGGGCGCGCGAGTGGACGGACTTGAGCTGGGAAGAGGCTTTTGGGAAGATGGCGGCGCGGATCAAGGCATCGCGCGACGCGGGTTTTGAAGAAAAGGACGCGGAAGGGCGGACGGTAAACCGCCTGGAGAACGTGGCGATGATCGGCGGGTGTACGGACACCAACGAGATCAACTATTTATTGGGCAAATTCCGGTTTGGGTTGGGGATATTAGCCTACGAGAATCAAAGCCGGCTTTGACACGGCCCCACGGTGACCAGTTTGGCCGCCACATTCGGAAGGGGAGCGATGACGAACGGTTGGACGGATGTTGCCAACGCGGACGTCGTGCTGGTGATGGGGGGGAACCCGGCGGAGAATCATCCGGTGGGATTCCGGTTTGTGATGGAAGCCAAGCGGCAGCGCAAGGCGAAGATTGTTTGCGTGGACCCGCGGTTTACGCGGACGGCGGCGGTGAGCGATTGTTATGTGCCGATCCGGTCGGGGACGGACATTGCGTTTCTGGGTGGTCTGATCCATTACGCGGTGACGAACAACAAATACCAGCGCAAGTATGTAATCGAGCATACGAATGCGAGTTTTCTGATTGCCGAGGGGTTTGGCTTCGCGGACGGTCATTTCTCGGGCTGGGAAAAGGATCATTACGACAAGAGCAGCTGGCAGTATGAGCTGGACGGGAACGGGTACGCGAAGACGGACGCGACGCTCGAGCATCCGCGTTGTGTGTTTCAGCTGATGAAGGCGCATTATGCGCGCTACACGCCGGAGAAGGTGGCGGAGGTTTGCGGGTGTACGCCGGAGGAGTTTTTGAAAGCCGCGGAGATGATTACGGTGGCGGCGGCGGAGAACAAGTCAGGCACGGTGCTGTATGCGCTGGGCTGGACGCATCATTCGTTCGCGGTGCAGTTGATCCACGCGGCGGCGATGGTGCAATTGCTGATGGGCAATATCGGGATGCCGGGGGGCGGAGTGAACGCGCAGCGCGGGCATGCGAACATACAGGGCTCGACGGACATGGGCGCCTGGAACATGCTGCCGGGGTATCTGAAGATACCGCGAGCGAGCCAAACGACGCTAGCGGAATACCTGAAGGTGAACACGCCGAAGGCGTTGCAGGCCAAGAGTCTGAACTATTGGGGGAATACGCCGAAGTTCATGACGAGTCTGCTCAAGGCTTATTACGGGAAGAAGGCGCAGCGGGAGAACGATTATGGCTACGGCTGGCTGCCGAAGATCGAGGATAAAGGGGATCATTCCTGGGGCGCGTTTTTTGACGATATGCACCAGGGCAAGCTGGAGGGGCTGATCAGCTTTGGGATGAACCCGGTGGCGAACGGGCCGAATACGCACAAGATGCTGACGGCGCTGTCGAAGTTGAAGTGGATGATTGTGGCGGAGAACTTCGAGACGGAGACGGCGGCGTTTTGGAATGCGAAGACTTTGGCGGCGAAGGATTATCCGGAGGCGTTGAGCGCCGAGCAGATACAGACCGAGGTGTTTCTGTTACCGGCGGCGAATTTTGCCGAGAAAGATGGAGCGTTTGTCAATTCATCGCGGTGGTTGCAGTGGAAGGAAATCGCGACGGATCCGCCGGGGGAGGCGATGCGGGATCAGGAGATCATCGCGCGGCTGTTTCTCGAGATCCGGCGGCTGTATGAGAAGGACGGGGGCAAGGGGCGGGAGCCGCTGCTGAACATGAGCTGGGATTATGCGTTGCCGCACAAGCCTTTGCTGAGTGAGGTGGCCAAGGAAGTGAATGGGGTGGACCTGACGACGCTGAAGCAAGTGAACGGATTCGGAGAATTGAAGGACGATGGCACGACGGCGTGCGGCAACTGGGTGTATTCGGGTTGCTGGACGGAGGCGGGCAATCAGATGTCGCGGCGCGGGCAGGAGGATCCGACGGGACTGGGGCTGTATCCGAAGTGGTCGTGGTCATGGCCGGCGAACCGGCGCATTTTGTATAACCGCGCCTCGGCGGATGAGAATGGGCAGCCATGGGATAAGACGCGGGCGCCGCTGATTTGGGACGGAGAGAGGTGGCGGGGGGACACGCCCGACTATAAGGCGGACGCGGCGCCGGGGACCTTGCCGGCGTTTATCATGCTGCCGGAAGGGGTGGCGCGGCTGTTTGCGCCGGACCTGGTGGAAGGGCCGTTTCCGGAGCATTATGAGCCGGCCGAGAGCCCGGTGAGTAATCCGCTGCATCCGGATGTGAGTGCGAATCCACTGCTGAAGACGTATTCGAGCGAAGGGGCGAAGTTCGGGCAGGCGAAGGATTTTCCGTACGTGGCGATTACGTACCGGCTGACGGAGCACTTTCATTACTGGACGAAGCACACGTCGTCGTCGTCGGAATTGCAATCGAATTTCTTCGTGGAGGTGCCGGCGGAGCTGGCGGCGGAAAAAGGGATCGCCAACGGCGACCGGGTGAGGGTGTCCTCGGCCCGGGGCCAGTTGGAAGGCCCGGCGCTGGTGACCAAGCGGCTGCGCACGCTGAAGGTGAAGGGGCAGAAGACGTACCATGTGGGGCTGCCAATCCACTGGGGCTATGTCGGGAAAGTGACGGGTCCGCTGATCAACAATCTGACGCCGAGCGCGTATGACCCGAACTCGGGCACGCCGGAATACAAGGGCTTCTTAGTGAATCTGGAGAAGATCTCATGATCGTCGCCAAGCTGATCGATACAACGTTATGCATTGGCTGCAAAGCCTGCGAGGTAGCCTGCCAGGAGTGGAACGACCAGGAGTATACGCTGGGGACGTTCAACGGGTCGTATCAGACGATGCCGGATCTGGCGCACAATTTCTGGAACCTGATCCGGTTCAACGAAGTGGAGCGCAACGGGGCGCAGTCGTGGGTGATGTCGAAATACCAGTGCATGCACTGCGCGGAGGCGGGCTGCATCGCGGCGTGTCCGGCGCCGGGGGCGATCACGCAGATGGCGAACGGGACGGTGGACTTCGTGCATGAGAACTGCATTGGGTGCGGGTACTGCATCACGGGCTGTCCGTTTGATGTGCCGCGGCTGAGCCCGGCGACGAAGAAGGTGTACAAGTGTTCGCTGTGTTCGGACCGGACGGCGGTGGGACTGGAGCCGGCCTGTATCAAGACGTGTCCGACGAATTGCCTGACGTTTGGCGAGCGGGATGAGCTGCTGCGGTCGGCGGAGATCCGGACGCGGGAGTTGAAGGCCGACGGGCATGCGCAGGCGGGGATTTATAACCCGGCAGGGGTGGGCGGGACGAATGTGATTTATGTGCTGAACGACGCGACGCAGCCGGAGCAATACGGGTTGCCGAAGGACCCGGAGATCCCGTGGACGGTGAGGTTGTGGAAGGGCCCGCTGAAGGCGCTGGGGGCGATGGTGTTCATGGGGTCGATTCTGGGGGCGTTTTTCCACTATGTGATTTTTGGTCCGCAGGATCCGGAAAAGCATGGGCATCCGGAGGAGGAACCGACGCATGAAGCTTGATGAGATACGGATACCGCGGTTTGACGCCTATGAGCGGGTGATGCACTGGATGGCGGCGCTGAGTTTTGTTTACGCGGCGCTGACGGGGCTGGCGTTGTGGACGCCGGTGTTGTACTGGCTGGCTTCGCTGTCGGGTGGTGGCTTTGTGATCCGGGGGACGCATCCGTGGTCGGGAGTGCTGTTTTCGGTGGTGATCGGGTGGATGTACCGGCGGTGGGCGAAGACGATGTATCTGGACGCGGATGACCGGGTTTGGCTGACGCGGCTGGATAAGTACGCGACGCACCAGCATGGGGCGTTGCCGCCGTCGGGACGGTTTAACGCGGGGCAGAAGATGTTGTTCTGGAGCCAGGTGGCGACGGGGTTGTTGCTGCTGGTTTCGGGCGTGGTGTTGTGGTTTCCGGAGGAGATGCCGCGGGGGCTGCGATTGGCAGCGATCGCGGCGCATCCGCTGGCCGCGATCGGATCGATCGGCGGCATATTGGTTCACATCTACATGGGGACGGCGGCGGTGCCGCACTCCATGCGGGCCATCCTGCGGGGCTGGGTCAGCCCGGAGTGGGCCCGGTTTCATCATCCAAAGTGGTATAAGGTATGGCGCGACTCCGCCAATTTAAGATAGGATTTTCGAACATGAGACTCACGATTCTCGCTCTGTGGTGCGCTCTGGCTTTGTCAGCCCAGATGAAAGCTCCCACCGATGAGGCCAGCCTGCGCGAGGGCCTCAAGCTCTATCAATTTCATTGCTCCTTTTGCCACGGCAAGGGAGACGACGGCATGGCGGCGAATCTCGTCACGCCGAACCTGGTGCATGCCCCGACGGATGCGTCGCTGGTGAACATCATCCGCAACGGAATCGGGGGAACGGACATGCCGCCGGCGCTGGGGATGAGCGAGCAGGAGATGCTGATGGTGGCGGGGTATGTGCGGTCGTTGGGCCGGACGGCGCCGACCTCGATTGCCGGGGACGCGGCGAAGGGCAAGGCCTTGTACCTGGGCAAGGGGGGATGCGCGGGTTGTCACATGGTGGACGGAAAGGGTGGGCGGTCGGGCCCGGACCTGACGCTGATTGGGGCGATGCGAAGCCCGGGGAATCTGCGCACTTCGATCGTGGACCCGAACGCGTCGATGGTGGGGGGCTGGTCGATGGTGCACCTGACGCTGAAGTCGGGGCAGAAGGTATCGGGGATCCGGCTGAACGAAGACAATTTCCACGTGAGCCTGCGCGACGGCAAGGGCAAGATCCAGACGATTGCGAAAGCGGAAGCGGTGAAGATTGACCGCGACCTGACGCGATCCTCGATGCCGGCCTACGGCAAGGTGTTCAGCGAGGACGAAATGACGGACCTGATTGCGTATCTCTTCTCACTGCGGGGTGCTCTCTAATGAAGATTCTTCTTGCTCTTTCGACGGCGGCGCTATTGAGCGCGCAAGCGCCTTCGGGCGACTGGCTGCACTTTCAGGGCAATCCGCAAGGCCATCGCTTTTCGCCGCTGAAGCAGATCAACAAGACGAATGCGTCGCGGCTGAAGCTGGCCTGGGCGATGCAGATCGATAAGACGGATAAGTTTGAGGCGTCGCCGATTGCCGATAACGGCATACTGTATGTGTCGGAGCCGCCGAGCGATGTGTCGGCGATCGAGAGCCGGTCGGGCAAGGTGTTGTGGCGGTATAAGCGCGTGTTGCCGGACAGCGTGGCGTATTGCTGTGGAAGGGTGAACCGCGGGGTGGCGAAGCTGGGCGATCTGGTGTTTATCGGGACGCTCGATGCGCATCTGGTGGCGCTTGATGCGGCAACGGGGCATGTGGTGTGGGATGTGGAAATGGCGGACATCAAGAAGGGCTACAGCTCGACGGTGGCGCCGCTGATTGTGAAGGACAAGGTGATTATCGGCTCGGCGGGCGGTGAGTTTGGCGTGCGGGGCTATATCGCGGCCTATGAGGCGAAGACGGGCAAGCAGGCTTGGCGTTTGTACACGGTGCCGTCGGCGGGCGACAAGGCGACGGAGACGTGGCTGGGGGACAGCTACAAGTACGGGTCGGCGACGACCTGGGTAACGGGGAGCTATGACCCCTCGACGAACCTGATTTTCTGGGGCACGGGGAACCCGGGGCCAGACTGGAAGGGCGATAAGCGGCGGGGCGACAACCTGTATTCGGATTCGATACTGGCCATTGACGCGGACACGGGGAAGATGAAGTGGTACTTCCAGTTCACGCCGCATGATGTGCATGACTGGGACGCGACGCAGGTGCCGGTGCTGGTGGACGAGATGTGGAAGGGGAAGATGCGGAAGCTGGTGTTGTTTGCCAACCGGAATGCTTTCTACTATGTGTTTGACCGGGAGACGGGAGAGTATCTGCTGGGCAAGCAGTATGTGAGGCAGACGTGGGCGCAGCCGGAGTTGGACGCCAAGGGCCGGCCGGTGCGGTTGCCGAATACGGCGCCGACGCCGAACGGGACGGTGGTGTATCCGAATTCGCCGGGGGCGACGAACTTCCAGGCGCCGAGCTACAGCCCGCAAACGAAGCTGCATTATGTGATGACGCGGGATGAAGGCGGCGTGTTCTATTCGGGAGACGATACGTACAAGGAAGGCAGTTGGTATCTGGCGGGGCGGTTTGTCTCGAAGCCTGGGGAGGAAGCGACTGGGGCGATCAAGGCGATGGACTTCACGACGGGCAAGGCGAAGTGGGAATATGCGCTGAGCGGGGCGTCGTGGTCTGGGGTGTTGTCGACGGCGGGGGGGCTGGTATTTGCGGCCACCGGAGACGGCGACATGCTGGCCCTGGACGACACGACGGGCAAGCTGCTGTGGCGGTTCCCGATGGGGGGCAAGGCGTTTGCGAACCCGATTTCGTATCTGGCGGCGGATGGTAAGCAGCACGTGGCGATCGCGTGCGGGCATACGCTGTTTTCGTTTACGGTGGAGTAGGAAGCAGTCGTTTTTTTTGAAAAGGGCGGCGCCGGAAACGGCGCCGCTTTCTTATTTAGAGGATGCGGAAGAGGGGTTCGGATTTGGGGATGAAGAGGCTGCCTTCGGTGAGGCCTTGGGGGGCGGCGAGGCGGAGTTGGTGTTCGAGCCAGGCGGGGGATTGGAGGCCGTCGAGAGTTTGGCGGAAGGCAGCGGTGATGCGGGAGACGGCCGGGGCGTCTTCGTGGACGAATTCGAGGCGGAAGTGGCGGATGCCGACCTCGAGCCAGAGCGGGAGGTGGGAGGCGGCGTGCTGGGCTTCTGCGCCGAAGACGGTGTTGCGGCAGCCGGCGTCGGCGAGGACGGGGTGGTGGCGGCCTTGTTCGTCGGCGAGGGCCATTTCGTGTTTTTCGCAGGGGCGGCCGCAATCGAGATAGGAAGTTCCAGAGGAGAGGAAGCGGCAGAAGACGCAATGCTCGGTGTGGAAGACGGGGAGGTGCTGGTAGGCGATGGATTCGAGGCGGGTGGGGCTGGTTTGGCGGGCGAGGGCGGCGATTTGGGCGGCGTTGAGGTCGTGGGAGGGAGTGAGGCGATCGAGGCCGGAGTTGAGCAGGAGGGCCGTGGTGGTGGAGTTGGCGGCGTTGAGGCTGAAGTCGCCGGTGAGGTGGGGGAGGCCGCGTTGGCGGAGATTTTCGAGGAGACCGGCGGAGCGGATGAGGAGGGCGCAGTCGAGCTTGGCGAGGAAGTGGGCGATTTTATCTTCGCCGGGTTTGAGGATGCGGGGGCTGGCGACGCGGGCGGGGATGCCGCTGGCCTTGAGTTTTTCCAGAGAGGGCCATAAGCCGTAGAGGTCGAGGTAATCGAGGGTGATGCTGGCGGGGCGGGCGGCGATGGCGGCGTCGAGCTGGCGTGGGGCGCGGACGAGGAGATGGAGTTCGGGGGGGCCGGCGGGACCGGCGGCGGGAGGTGCGGGAGGGCGCCAGGGTGCGACGGGAAGGGGGCGGGGCGAGCCGGCGGCGGCATCGAGTTTTTCGACGGCGAGGCGGCGCAACTGATTGAGCAGAGAAAGGGGAACGAAGGGCTGGCCTTCGATGACGGCGGATAAGCTGGCGAGGGAGTAAGCGGTATTGCCGAGGCGGGAAAGCTGTTCGCGGAGGGTGTCGAGGGTCAAGCCCTGCTGGGGGGAGGGGGTGAGGGGTTGGCTGGATTCGACGGTAACGAGAAGGCCGGCGCGGCGCCATTCGAGAGAGAGGGGCTGGCCGGTGATGGCGCGGACAGTGATATCGACGGGGCGGCGGTGGAGAGGATGTGTGGCGTGGGTGAAGACGCGGGCGGCGCGGTCGAGATCGGGATCGCTAGAGCGCCAGAGGAGGTCGCCGGGGCGGATGCGGGAGAAGTCGATGTCGCGGTTGCCGAACTGGACAGCGAGGAGATTTTTGCCGAGAGGGGAGACGGCATAGACGCGGCCGCCTTCCTCTTTTTCCTGGGGGCTGCGCCAGGAGGCGGCATCGAAGACGACGCCGTCGCCGGGCTTGAGGGGGGCGATGGAATGATTTTCGTTGACTTTGATGAGGACGCGATCGGGCTCGAGGGAGGCGACGGAGCCGAGGAGGACACCGCGGTGGCGGGGGGCGCGGGCCTGGACGACTTGCTGGTGGTTGGTGCCGCTCAAGAAGAAGGGGGCGAGGCCGCGGGAGTAGACCTGTTCGAGGCGGAGGCGGTCTTCGGGGCTGATGGTGGAGAGGCCGTCGACGGCTTTACGGTAGGCGGCGGTGGTGAGGGCGACGTATTCGGCGTCCTTGTAGCGGCCTTCGATTTTTAGGGCGGAGAGGCCGAGGGCGGCGAGGCGGGGGACCCACTCGAGAGTGTAGAGGTCACCGGGGCTGAGCAGGTAGCGGGCATCGCCGAGGGGTTGGGGTTGGCCATCGACGATGAGGTCATAGGGGAGGCGGCAGGCCTGGGCGCATTGGCCGCGGTTGGCGCTGCGGCCGCCCCAGGCCTCGCTGCTGAAGCACTGGCCGCTGTAGGCAACGCAGAGGGCGCCGTGAACGAAGACTTCAAGTTCGCAATCGGATTGCTCGCGGATGCGGGCGATTTCGTCGAGGGAGAGTTCGCGGGCGAGATTGACGCGGGAGGCGCCGAGGCGCTGGGCGAGGCGGACGCCATCGGCATTGGTGATGGTCATCTGGGTGCTGGCGTGGATGGGGAGAGCGGGGGCGATTTGGCGGATCAGGGAGCAGGCGCCGAGGTCCTGGACGATGATGGCGTCGGCGCCGGCGGTGGCGATCGTTTCGACGGTCTGGATGGCGGCCTGCCATTCGCGGTCGAAGACGAGGGTATTGAAGGTGACGTAGCCCTTGACGCCGCGGCGATGGAGCAGGGCGAGGGCTTCGGGCAGCTCTTCGAGAGTAAAGCCGACCTTGGCGCGGGCGGAGAAGTGAGAGAGGCCGAAGTAGACACTGTCAGCACCGGCTTCGATGGCCGCCTTGAGTTGGGGCCAGTGCCCGGCGGGGCTCATGATTTCGGGTTTGTTAATCAACGATTCCTTCAAACAGGACACTGGTGAGGTATCGTTCGCCGGCATCGGGGAGGACGACGACGATGAGTTTGCCTTCGTTTTCGGGGAGCATGGCCATGCGGATGGCGCCGACGGCGGCGGCGCCGCAGGAGATGCCGCAGAGGATGCCTTCTTCGCGGGCGAGGCGGCGGGCCATGTCGACGGCTTCGTCATTGGTGACCTGTTCGACGTGGTCGACGACGGAGAGGTCGAGGGTGCCGGGGATGAAGCCGGCGCCGATACCCTGGATCTTATGGGGGCCGGGCTTGGGGGTTTCGCCGAGGCGGGTTTGGGAGATGACGGGGCTGTGGGCGGGTTCAACGGCGACGCTGCGGATGGGTTTGTTTTTCTCGTGCTTGATGTAGCGGCTGACGCCGGTGATGGTGCCGCCGGTGCCGACGCCGGCGACGAAGATGTCGATTTTGCCATCGGTGTCTTCCCAGATCTCGGGGCCGGTGGTTTTCATGTGGATAGCGGGGTTGGCGGGATTCTGGAATTGTTGCAAGAGCACGAATTTGCCGGGGTCCGAGGCGCGGATGCGCTCGGCCTCCTCGATGGCGCCGCGCATGCCGGAGGCGCCGGGAGTGAGAACGAGATTGGCGCCGAAGGCCTTGAGGACCTTGCGGCGTTCGATGGACATGGTCTCGGGCATGGTGAGGGTGACGGGGATGCCGCGGGCGGCGGCAACGAAGGCGAGAGCGATGCCGGTGTTGCCGGAGGTGGGTTCGACGATTTCCTTGCCGGGGCCGAGGAGGCCTTTCTGTTCGGCGTCCCAGATCATGGCGGCGCCGATGCGGCATTTAACGCTGTAGGCGGGGTTGCGGCCCTCGATTTTGGCGAGGACGGTGGCTTTGGCCCCAGCGGTGACGCGATTGAGGCGGACGAGGGGGGTGCGTCCGATGGAGAGGGAATTGTCTTCGAAGAAGTGCATGGCTTAAATCTCCCAGTTGGCGATGTATTGGGACTGCTTTGCTTTCCAGTTGTCGGCGAGTTGTTCAAAGGTGGTGTGGCCGAGGATGGAGTCGACGGCTTCGTCGACATTCTTCCACATGTCCTCGAAGCCCGCGGTGGAGGTGCGGCGTTCGCTGGGGCCGTCGAGGTGGCGGATGATGTCGGCGACGATGAGTTGGGAGGCGGGTTTGGCGAGCATGTAGCCGCCGTCGGCGCCACGGCGGGATTCGACGAAGCCGCCTTGTTTGAGATTGGAGAGGATGAGTTCGAGGAATTTTTGCGGTATGCCTTGGCGGCGGGCGATGTCAGCGATGCGGACGGCGGCGCCGCCGGGCTGAGTGGCGAGATCGAAAACGGCCTGTAGGGCATACTCGGCCTTAACCGAGATTTTCATGAGTTATGCATTCTCCCCTATGCCTATAGACTATCTCGTATGCGCCGCCGCGAACTAATTTCTCTTCTGGCTCTTGCCGCATCGCCTGTGAAGGTTCGGGCGATTCGGACACACAAGTACCGGATGGAGGGCCGGGAGTATTTGTTTGTGGAGGTGGAAACGGATGCGGGGATCACGGGGTTGGGGGAGGCGTCGTTGCCGGCGCGGGTGGAGATTACCGAGGAAGCGGTGAAGTGGCTAGAGCCGCGGCTGATTGGGCGGGACCCGGCGGGGATTGAAGCGCATTGGAACCGACTGTATTACGAAGAGAACCGGTGGCGGGACGGGAGCGTGCTGATGACGGCGCTGTCGGCGATTGATATCGCGCTTTGGGACATCGAGGGGAAGCGGTTGAACGTGCCGGTGTGGCGGCTGTTGGGGGGCAATAACGCAAAGCCGCTGCGGGTGTACTGGTCGCACTGGTCGAATCATTTGAAGCAGCGCAGCCCGGAGGTGCTGGCGGATTTGGCGCGGCAGACGGTGGAGGAGGGATGGACGGCGGTGAAGTGGGTGATTCCGCGGGCGGCAACGGAGCGGGAGAGGCTGGGGCAACTGGTGCGGGAGATAGAAGCGATCCGGAAGGCGGTGGGGGGGAAGCTGGATATTTGTCTCGAGTTGTATGAGACGTATTCGATGCGTTCGGCGCTCGAGCTGGCGCGGGCAGTGGCGGAATACAAGGTGATGTTCATCGAGGAGCCGGTGTGGCGGGAATCGAATGTGGCGCTGGGACAATTGGCGGCGCAGAGTCCGGTGCCGCTGGCGGGCGGGGAGGGGTTGTTGAACCGGTGGCAGTTTCGGGAGTTGCTGGAGGCCAAGGGGGCGATGATCATACAGCCGGACATCATCCACTGTGGTGGCATTACCGAGATCCGGAAGATCGCGGCTTTGGGGGAGGTGTATGGGGTGGAGATCGCGCCGCACATGTGGTATGGGCCGATCGCGCACATGGCTTCGATCCAAGCGATGGCGGGGGTGAGATCGTTTCTGATGAACGAGTGGGATGGGACGAACATGATGCGGCTGCACGAGCTGACGGGGGGTAGCTTGCCCAAGGTGATAGGGGGGCATGTGAGTTTGCCGGAGCGCCCCGGGCTGGGGTTGAGTGTGGATTTTGCGGAGTGGAGGAAGCGGTTCCCCTACAATTGAAAGAAGTGCGCTCCGTTGAAGAACAACTGCAATACCTTCGCAAAGGGTTTGCTGAAATCATCCGAGAAGAAGACCTGCGAGACCGTTTGTTGCTGGCGGAGAAGGAGGGGAGGCCGTTGCGCGTCAAAGCGGGCTTTGATCCGACGGCGCCGGACCTGCATTTAGGGCACACGGTATTGATCCGGAAGATGAAGCACTTTCAGGATCTGGGGCATACGGTGATTTTTTTGATCGGTGATATGACGGGGCTTATTGGGGACCCGACGGGGCGGAACGCGATGAGGCCGCCGATGACGCGGGAGGAATTGAACCGCAACGCGGAGACGTACAAGGCGCAGGTGTTCAAGCTGCTCGATCCGGAAAAGACGGAGTTGCGGTTTAACTCGGAGTGGCTGGAGGATCTGCGCTATGAGCAGATCGTGCGGCTGACGAGCCATTACACGGTGGCGCGGCTGCTCGAGCGGGACGATTTTTCGAAGCGGTTCGCGGCGAGCACGCCGATTTCGGTGCATGAGCTGCTGTATCCGCTGGCGCAGGCCTATGATTCGGTGGCGTTGCGGTGTGATGTGGAATTGGGGGGGACGGATCAGAAGTTCAACTTGCTGGTGGGGCGGGCGATTCAGCAGGATTACGGGCAGTTGCCGCAGATAGTGGCGACGGTGCCGATACTCGAGGGCCTCGACGGGGTGGAGAAGATGTCGAAGTCCAAGGGGAATTATGTAGGGATCACGGAGCCGCCGACGGACATGTTCCGGAAGCTGATGAATATGCCGGATGCGCTGGTGCCGCGGTACTTTGAGCTGTTGACGGACCTGTCGCTCGAGGAGATCGCGAAGCTGGATCCGCTGGGGGCGAAGAAGGATCTGGCGGCGCGGATCGTGTGCGATTTTCATGGGGAAGAGGCGGCGCGGCGGGTAGCGGAATCGTGGGGCAGTGTGCCGTTGCCGGAGAATCACGCGGTGGTGGGGGACGCGCGGGTGAACCGGATCCTGGTGGCGGCGGGACTGGCGGGAAGCGTGGGGGAAGCGGACCGGCTGATTAAATCGGGAGCGGTGAAGGCCGGCAACACGGTGACGCTGGAAACAGTTACGAATCCTGCCCAGCGCATGACGCCGGGGGAATTTGTTATCCGCGTGGGCAAGCGTTATCGCTGGATCCGCCTGCCGGAAGGAGCCCAATAGAATTCATGGCCATCATCCGCCGAACTATCGACTGGAAATTGAAGTCGCGCACGCTGAGGCTGGGGCAGCGAACGTTTATCATTGCGCCGATCCCGATCTCGCCGATTGAGGAAACGCCGCGGGCGCTCGACCCGGAGCGGGTATTGGCGATTGCGCTGAAGTATGAAGAGCAGGGGGCGGATGTTATCGATTTGGGGGCGGAGCCGACGCGGCCGGGGTTTAAGCCGTTTACGGCGGAGGAGGAGTTGGCGCGGCTGGTGCCGGTGTTGAAGCGGCTGAAGAACCGGATTTCGACGCCGCTTTGCGTGTCGACGTATAAGGCGGCGGTAGCGGAGGAAGTGTTGAAGATGGGGGTTGAGATTATCAACGACCCGAGCGGACTGACGTGGGAGCCGACGCTGGCCAAGGCGGTGTTGGCGCATGATGCGGGGCTGATTCTGAATCATATGCGGGGGAGGCCGGAATCGTGGGGGAAGCTGCCGCCGGCCAAGGATGTAGTGGGGACGGTGGCGAAGGATCTGGATGCGGCGGTGCACCGGGCGCTGCGGGCGGGGATAGAGAAGTTTCGGCTGGTAATTGATCCGGGGTTAGGATTCGGTAAGCGCAAGGAGCAGAACTACGAGATTCTGGGGCGGATGGGGGTACTGGGCGGAATTGGAGTGCCGGTGATGGTGGGCCCGACGAAGAAGTTTCTGATCAACACGGCGAATGAGCGGGAGCAGCAGTTCGCGGGTGCAGCTGGGGTGACGGCGGCGATTCTGTCGGGGGCGTACATAGTGCGCATACACGATCTGGAAGCGATCAAGCCGGTGATCACGGTGGCGGACGGGATTCTGAATCAGTGGCGGAACGACCGCTAGTGAAGAAAATTTAGGCAATCGCGGCTTTTCCCGGGTGGCGGGTACTGATATAGTGCCGGACATCCATGATGCTTAGAACTCTTGTATTGCTTCTCGCTCTTGTACCGGCGGCTCTGTCTCAGGAAGTGCGCGCCTCCCTATCCGGACTGGTGACAGATAAGAGTGGCGCGCCGGTGGCGGGCGCGGAAATCATCGTATTGAATACGGCGACGAATGCGACGTTGTCGGCGGCCTCGACGTCGGCGGGGAACTATGTACTGCCGTTTCTGCCGCCGGGAAAGTACACGCTGACGGCGCAGGTGAAGGGGTTTAAGAAGTTTATCCGGCAGGACATCGTGTTGCAGGCGCAGGACCGGGCGCGGGTGGACGTGGAGTTGGAGGTGGGGGAGTTGACGCAGTCGGTGACGGTATCGGGGGAGGTGTCGCTGCTTGAGACGGAGTCGGCGTCGCGGTCGCAGGTGATCGCCAATGAATTGATTCAGAACGTACCGACGCAGGGGCGGAATCCGTTTCAGATTGCGTGGTCGGCGGCGGGAGTGATCAAGACGGGGGAGTGGCGGTATCTGCGTTCGTTTGATATCGGGGGGACGACGGGGATCTCGATCAATGGCGGGCGCAACCGGGAGAATGAAGTGCTGCTGGACGGGATCTCGAATGTGCGCGGGGACCGGACGGTGATTCACATTCCGACGATGGAGACGGTACAGGAGTTCAAGGTGCTGACGAACACGTACGATTCGCAGTACGGGAGGACGGGCGGGGGCATTGTGTCGATTGTGACCAAGGGGGGTGCGAACCAGTTTCACGGGAATGCGTTTGAGTATTTTCAGGCCGAGGAATTGAACGCGAACCAGTCGGAGCTGAACCGGATCGGGGCGAAGAAGCCGCCGATGAATATCAACACGTATGGGATCCAGGCATCGGGGCCGGTGATGATCCCGAAGTTGTTTGATGGGCGGAACAAGTTGTTCTGGCTGGTTTCTTATGAAGCGATGCGGCAGAGATCGGCGGATCCGGGATCGTTGTCTGTGCCGTTGCCGGAGTGGCGGACGGGGGATTTCACGACCTTGTTGAATGCGCAGGGGGCGCAGGTGGGGGTGTTTGATCCGTTGACGACGGATGCGGCGGGGAACCGGCAGCAGTTTCCGGGCAACCGGATTCCGGCAGCGCGGATCCATCCGGTGGCGTCGAATGTGTTGCGTTATTACATCAACCCGACCTCACCCGGGGAGGGGCCGGCGCGGATCAACAATTACATTTACCCCTCGCGGTGGGTGGCGAATATGGACCAGTGGTCGGGGCGGATGGACTATGTGATCAATTCACGGAACAACCTGTATTTTCGGTATGGGCAGAATCCGTTTCAGGAGTTTCGGGGGCTGGTGTGGCCGGAGCGGTCGGTGGCGGAGTCTTCGGGCAACACGCCGTTGAACCGGAATGGGCGGAACTGGATTGCGGACTGGACGACGACGCTGAACCCGACGACGACGTTCAACCTGCGGGCGGGGCTGGCGCGGTGGGAGGAGGCGGGGGGCAACGGGTATGGGACGGGATTTGATCCGCGGCAGTTGGGGTTTGCGGACTCGCTGGTGGGGCAATTCAGCGTGCTGCAATTTCCGGGATTCAATTTGGGATCGTACGCACAGATCGGGAATGGGAGGCCGATCACGCCGGGGACGAACGACGCTTACACATTGCAGCCGAACCTGAGTCTGGTGAAGGGGAAGCATTTTCTGAAGGTAGGGGGTGAGGTGCGGGATTTTCGCGACAACCGGGCGAACCCGGGGAACGCTTCGGGTTTTTACAACTTTGGCAAGAACTGGACGCAGGCACGGGCGAATACGCCGGATGCGGTGTCGGGCAATGAACTGGCGAGTTTTCTGCTGGGGCTGCCGACGGCGGCGAGCGTGGACCGGGGTATCGACACGGCGTTCCGGAACCGATATTACGCGGTGTTTGTGCAGGACGACTGGAAGGTGACATCGCGGCTGACGTTGAATTTGGGTTTGCGCTATGACTATGAGTCGCCGCTGGTGGAGCGCTATGACCGGATGTTGAGGGGTTTTGACTTTGGGGTGAGCGCGCCGATCACGGCGCCGGGTTTGACGTTGAAGGGTGGGCCGTTGTTTGCGAATAATGGCGGGTCGCCGCGGACTTCGTTCAACCGGGACCGGAACAACATACAGCCGCGGGTGGGGGTAGCGTATAAGCTGGCGCCGAAGTGGGTGCTGCGCGGGGGATACGGGCTTTATTATCTGGGCCAAAACGAGTCGGGGGCGACGCAGGGTTTTTCGCGAACGACGGGGGCGATTGTGTCGACGGACGGGAATCTGACGCCGGCGGTGAACCTGACGAATGCGTTTGCGAATTTGCCGGGGGGAAGGCTATTGGCGCCGATTGGGAACAGTTTGGGGCTGGGGAGTTTTCTGGGGGAGGGGTTGAACATCAACTATCTGGACCGGAACCTGCCGAGCTCGCAACAGTATTCCATCGATGTGCAGCATGAGTTGCCGGGGAATATGCTGGCGGAGGCGGGTTATGTGGGGAACCGTTCGGCGTCGTTGCCGGTGAACACGAACATCAACGTGATACCGGCGGACCAGATGGGGCGGCGGCAGGCGTCGGGGGCGATCGATACGGCGTACTATACGACGCAGGTGCCGAATCCGATGCGGGGCCTGATTCCGAACAATGCCTCGAAGAACGGGGCGAACATCGCGCGGCAGGAGTTACTGCTGCCGTATCCGCAGTATGGTGGCTTTGCGTTCAACAATCTGCCGATCGGATCGCAGACCTATGATGGGCTGCAGACGAAGCTGACGAAGCGGTATTCGCGGGGGCTGGTGTTCAACAGCAGCTATACGCTGATCCGGGTGAGGGAGCGTGTTTCGCTGTTGCGGGCGCAGGATTACAACTATGGGAATCCGTTGGCGACGCCGCTCGAGGACCGGTCGGCGAACCAGATCGATCTGACGCATAAGTGGGCGCTGGCGGGAGTGTGGGATGTGCCATCGAGCCCGAATCTGTCGGGGGCGGCGCGGTTTGTGCTGTCAGGGTGGCAGTTGAATTTCAACATCACGTACCAGTCTGGGTGGAACGCGGATTTTCCGAACGCGAAGCCGGTGCGGGCGGGGTCGGCGAATCTGGGCGACAAAGCGACGTTTGGGCGTTACTTTGACACGACGTTGTGGGATGACGCCAATGGGCGCCGGGTTTCGGCGTTGACGCCGTTTGAGCTGCGGGATTTTCCGACGCGGTTTAACGACGTGCGCGTGCCGGGCTATCAGAACTGGGATGCGTCGCTGGCGAAGTTCTTTCCGATCCGGGAGCGGATGCGGCTGCAGTTCCGCTTCGAGATGGTGAATGCGATGAACCGGCCGTGGTATTCGACGCTGGCATCGGGTTCGCTCGATGTGACGAACCCGCGGTTTGGACAATTGGACCCGACGCAGCGGAATTTACCGCGATTTATCAAGCTGGCGCTGAATTTGAGTTGGTAGGGGGAGCGGAAGGCGCGAGCTTGTGATAAATTTGAGCGCGCATGACACGCCGCAACTTCTTGCCCGTACTTGCCGCCCCGGTAGCGGCCCAGACCCCGAATCGTGATTACAGCGGTCAGCGTCCGATCCGCTATCCGGAACCGGATGTGATTGCGCTCGAGCCCGCCTTTGCCAAGATCAAGATCGGCAACACGACGATTCTGCGTCATGCGACGGGATTTTTGTGGGCGGAAGGCCCGGCCTGGCATGGAGGGGGCAAGTATCTGGTGTGGAGCGATATCCCGAACAACAAGCAATACCGCTGGATTGAGGATGACGGGCATGTATCGGTGATCCATGAGCCGGCTGGGTATTCAAACGGGAATACGTTCGATTACCAGGGGCGGCAGATCTCGTGTGAGCACGGCAACCGGAGAGTGTCGCGATATGAGTTGAACGGCACGACGAGCGTGCTGGCGGACAAGTTTGAGGGCAAGCCGTTGAACGCGCCGAACGATGCGGTGGTGCATCCGGATGGGTCGATCTGGTTCACGGATCCTGGCTACGGGATTCTGCAGAATTATGAGGGGAACAAGGCGGAGATGTCGCAAAAGGAGGCGATTTACCGGATTGATCCGGCGGGGGGGATCACGAAGGTAAGCGATGAGATTTACAAGCCGAACGGGCTGTGTTTCTCACCGGATTATAAGAAGCTGTATGTGGCCGATACGGGGTCGACGCATTATCCGCAGGCGCCGAAAAACATCAAGGTATGGGACGTGGAGGGGAAGGGGCTGCGCGGGGGCAAGCAGTTCTGCTCGATGGAATTGCCGGGCAAGGGAGCGGGGCTGGCGGACGGAATTCGCGCGGACGTGGAGGGCAACATTTACGCCTCGGCGGGCTGGGTGGGAGAAGGCTATGACGGGGTGCATGTATTCTCGCCGCAAGGACAGCGGATCGGGCTGATTTTGCTGCCAGAGATTTGCGCGAATGTCTGCTTTGGGGGAACGAGGCGGAACCGGTTGTTCATGTGCGGCAGTCAGAGCCTGTATTCGGTGTATTTGGAGACGCGTGGGGCGCACATTTGCTGAGGTGGATATGTGCAAGTATTCGCATTTATGGGGGGGTTTGACAACGACTGAAAGCTGTTATATGTTTCCTGAAGCCTGCTGACTCCTCGTGGAGCAGCGGAGATTCTTCTTGGGGTGAATGCAATGCAGCTTTGTTCGCTGCGCAACAGTATGTTGCGCTCCGTTGTCTTGTCCCTCTTTGTGGCCGGCATGGCACTGGCACAGCAATCCTCTGGATCGATACGCGGGGTAATCCGCGATGCGCAGGGGGGGCTGGTGCCTGGTGCGAAGGTCACGCTGATCGATGTGGCGCAGGGGGACAACCGTGAAGTTACGACGAATACGGATGGTGTGTTTTTCTTTAATCCGCTGAAGCCGGCGCTGTACCGGGTAACGGTGGAGGCGGCGGGATTTAAGAAGTATGAGCGGAGTGAAATCCGGGTATCGGCCAACGACCGTCTGGACCTGCCGGACATACAATTGACGGTGGGGGCGGTGACGGACTCGATCACGGTGGAAGCCTCGGGTGTGATCCTGCAGACGCGCGGAGCCGAGAAGGGGGGCGTGCTGACGGGCAATCAGGTGATCAACCTGGCGTTGAATGGGCGGTCGTTTCTCGATCTGACGAGGACGGTGCCGGGGGTGGTGCCGACGGGCGGGGTGGGCGGATCGGTGAACGGAAACCGGAACAACCAAAACAACCTGATGGTGGACGGGGTGACGAACATCGACACGGGCTCGAACGGGGGGCAATTGGCGACGATGAATATCGACCAGATCGCGGAATTTAAGATGTTGACGAACTCGCAGCCGGCCGAGTATGGACGGTCCTCGGGGGCGGCGATCTCGGTGGTGACGAAGTCGGGGACGCGGGATCTGCACGGGACGGGCTATATCTTCCACCGGCATGAAGGCCTGAACGCGAATAACTGGCGCAATAACGTGGAAGGGCGGGCGCGGCAATTGTTCCGCGACAACACGGCGGGATTCAATGTGGGGGGGCCGGCATATATACCGAAGCTGAACCCGAACCGGGACAAGCTGTTTTTCTTTGTGGGGATCGAGTGGCAGAACCGGTTGTCGCCGAACGCGTTGCGGTCGGTGACGGTGCCGACGGCGGCGCAGCGCAACGGGAACTTTCAGGGGACGACGCTCGGGGATGGGCGGCCGGTTTTTATCCGCGACCCGTTGTCAGAGCAGGCATGTAACCAGACGGCGGGGGGCGGCGGATGTTTTCCGAACAATATCATTCCGGCGAGCCGGATCAATGCGGATGGACAGAGGATCCTGAACTTCTATCCGACGCCGAATGTACCGATCGACCCGCAGTTCAATTATCAGACGCAGGTATCGGATACGTTTCCGCGGCGCGAGCACATCTACCGCGGAGACTACAACATTTCGGACAAGTGGCGTTTTTACTCGCGGTTCATGCACACGAAGTCGGAGCAGGACCGGGCCTATGGGCAGTGGAACGCAGATTACAACATTCCGTTTGGGCCGATGAACTTCGGGAACCCGGGCTGGTCGTGGGTGAACAACCTGACGACGACGATCAACCCGACGCTGACGAATGAGTTTATTTTTGGTTCGTCGAAGAACCGGTTAAATATCGACCCGGTGGACCAGGCGTTTGACCGGGGCAAGCTGGGCTTGTCCTACCGGATGCCGTTCTCGGGGGATACGTTGAACCTGGTGCAGAACTGGCGTTTTGGGGGCGTGCCGAACGCGCCGTTTTCGAATTTCGCGGGGACGCCGTTCCGCAATTTCAACCACACCTACGACATTACGGACAACGTGACGAAGGTGTTTGGGCGGCACACGATGAAGGCGGGGATTTACCTGCACAAGTCGTTGAAGGACCAGACGGCGTTCACCTCGGTGAACGGCGACATCTGGTTTGACCAGAACACGCAGAATCCGGGGGACACGAACTGGGCATTCTCGAATGCGCTGCTGGGGAATTTCGACCGGCTGGCGCAGTCGAACAAGGTATTGAATGGCCAATACCGGTACTGGAACGTGGAGTGGTTTGTGCAGGACAACTGGCGGGTGAACAACAAGCTGACGCTTGATTACGGGATGCGTTTTTACTGGATCCAGCCGCAGTATGACGCGGCGCGGCAGACGTCGAGCTTTAACCCGGCGTTGTTTGACGCGAATGCGCGGGCGGTGCTGATCCAGCCGGCGAGGGTGAATGGAGTGAACGTAGGGATCAACCCGGCGACGGGGGCGACGGTGCCGAATGCGCTGGTGGGGTCGATTCTGAACAACAATCGCGGATTCGTCAACGGGCTGTATGCCAATGGCATGGGGCTGTCGGGTGACGCGAACTACCTGCCTGGTCTGATCGAGAATCGCGGGATTCACTACGCGCCGCGGTTGGGTATTGCCTACCAGGTGAACGAGAAGACGGTGGTGCGCACGGGATTTGGGATTTTCTATGACCGGTTCCAGGGCAACCCGGTGTTCGACATGTTGCCGAACACGCCGTCGACGATCCGGCCGACGTACTTTTTCGGCAATCTGGGCACGATACAGTCGCTACAGGGGTCGTTCTTCCCGAACAATGTGCGCGGCTTTGACCGGAACGGCAACATACCGACGACGTACCAGTGGAACGTCACGGTACAGCGGCAGTTGGGGCAGCGTACGTCGCTCGAGACGGCGTATGTGGCCAACGTGGCGCACCACACGCTGTCGACCTATGACTTCAACGCGATGCCGTTTGGATCGGCATGGCGGCGGGAAAATCAGGATCCGCGGACGGCGAACCTGAGCGCGACGAGCTTTGATGGCCGCACGGCGCTGCCGGTGAATTTGTACCGGCCGTATCTGGGCCATGGCGATGCGGTGGTGACGGGATTCGGCGCGAGCTCGAACTATCACTCGCTGCAGGTGAGCTTGAACAAGAACTCGGGCAAGGGTTTGAACTACGGGTTTGCGTACACGTGGTCGAAGGCGATGGGAGTATCTTCGGGAGACGGCGACCGTTTGCATCCGACGAACTACCGGCTGGCGAACTACAGCTATCTGGCCTTTGACGTGCCGCATATGCTGGTGACGAACTTTATTTATGACGTGCCGAATCTGACGAAGACGCTGAAGGGAATGGACAACGCAGTAACGCGGCAGATCTTTGGCGGCTGGCAGGTGTCGGGCCTGATCTCGATGATCGGCGGGCAGCCGTCGAACATTGGCGTGGCGTTCCAGGGGATTGGCGGCGAACTAAATCGGGTCTACACGGGTTCGGAATCGGTGGCGCCGCGCGTGGGCGTACGGTCGAACCCGATCCTTGGCCGTGGGGACCGCACGGACGTGCGTTATGTGGATGCGAATGCGTTCGTGGCGCCGCAGGTGGGAAGCCAGGGTCTCGAATCGGCGCAGCGTATTGTGAGACTGCCGGGCGTGAACAACTGGGACATCTCGATCTTCAAGAACATCGGGCTGGGCCGGGAAGGACGCTTCCTGCAGTTGCGGTGCGAGATGTTCAACGCACCGAACCACACGCAGTTCTCCGACTTCAACCGAACGGCGACGTTCAATCCGACGACGGGGGCGATCACGAACCTGCCGACGGCGCTTGGCGGTGGTGGTGGCCGTTTCGGCTTTGGGGCGGTGACGGCGGCCCGCGACCCGCGGTTCATCCAACTTGCCGCGAAGATTTACTTCTAGAGGCAAAGCAAATCAGACAGCGGGCCCCTTTCCTGGTGGAAGGGGCCCGCTGATTTTTTTCTTTTTTTTGGGGGGGTGAGGATTTCGCCAGCGGGAGAGAACGGATATGATCGGGGCGAGTGAGATTCGTAGTGACCCTGGCGGTATGCTTGCAGGCTGCTCCGGTGCCGGAGGAGTTGACGGCGCTATTGAGGCGGAACTGCATGGCGTGTCATAGCGGGGCGGGGGCGCAAGGGGGGTTGGATCTGAAGGGGATGCCTTTGTCGTTGAGCGACCGGGCGAGGCGGGAGCGCTGGATAAGAGTTTATGAGCGGGTGGAGAAGGGGGAGATGCCGCCGGTGGGCGTGGCGATGGCGGCAGGGGACCGGGCGAAGCTGTTGCGGGTGTTGGAGGGGCCGCTGCGGGCAGCGGACCGGGCGGATGTGGCGGCGCATGGACGGGGCCCATTGCGGCGGCTGAACCGGGATGAGTATGAGCAGAATCTGCGGGACATTCTGGGGCTGCCGCTGCTCGATATTCGCGACATGCTGCCGGAGGACCGGGAGGCGCATCACTTCAACAAGGTTTCGGAAACACTGGATATGTCGCGGGTGCAGTTAACGGCTTATCTGGACGCGGCCGAGAGCGCACTGCGGCAGGCGATGGTGAAGACGGCGGCGCCGCCGGAGGTGACGAAGTTTCGTACGTTTGGGCGGAATCTGTTTCCCGGGTTGCGCAGCACGGGCACGCGGCACTCGATGTTTTTCATCAAGGACAATCGGGGCGTGAATGTGGAGAGCGAGTATGGCAGCCGGCCGATGGCCAAGGAATTGGAGCAGGACCCGACGCTCGAGATGGGTTTGTTCCGTTCGCCGGGTTGGCCGTATGGGGCGTTTCCGCGGGGCTTTGCGGCTAAGCAGGGGGGATTGTATAAAGTTCGATTTGCGGCGCGGGCGGTGCTGCAACATCCAGGGTTTGTGGTGACGGACGCCAAGAAAGCAGTGCCAATGACGCTGCGCTCGCGGCGGCCGACGAACCATGACATTGCGGAGGACACTAAGCCGGTGGGGGGGATCTTGGAGATACAGCCGAGGGCGCGGGTGTATGAGACAGTGGTGCCGCTGCGGCAGGGGGAGACGGTGGAGTATGGACTGCTGGGCTTGCCGGTGCCGCAGGTGGATGCCGAGGGCAAGACGGGGTCATACCGGTATCCACCGATGCCGGCTGAGGGGGCGCCGGGGGTAGCATTCAACTGGATTGAGTTTGAGGGGCCGCTGGCGGTGGAAAGCTGGCCACCGCCGAGTCATCGGGTGTTGTTTGATGAGCTGGGGGTGGCGCCGGAGCCGGCGAATCAGAGGGCGGAAGCCTCGCGGCTGCTGCGCCGATTTGTGAGGCTGGCGGGACGGCGGCCGGTGCCGGAGGCGGCGGTGGAGCGCTTGGAAAGGCTAGTGCACGCAGCGTTGGAGCGCCGGGAGCCATTCACGGAGGCGATGCTGACGGGCTACCAGGCGTTCTTGTGTTCGAACGAGTTTCTGTATCTGCGTGAGCCGTCGACGCCGCAGGATGTGGCGGAACGGCTGTCGCACTTTTTGGCGAATACGCGGGCCGAGGGGCCGATTGGGAATCGGGCGGCGCTGCGGCGGGAGGTGGACCGGCTGATCGACGGGCCGACGTTTGACCGCTTTGTGCGCAGCTTTGCCGGCTATTGGTTGAATCTGCGGCATCTGCGGCGGGACGATGCGGATAAGAGGCTGTATCCGGAATACCAACTGGATGAGTATCTGACGGAATCGCTTGAGAGGGAAACGCTTGCGTTTGTGACGGCGCTGATTCGCGAGAATCTGCCGGTTGTGAATCTGGTGAAGTCGGACCATGTTTACATCAACGAGCGGCTGGCGCGGCACTATGGTTTGCCGGCAATTGAGGGAGCGGCGATTCGCAAGGTGGCGCTGCCGGAGGGCAGCCCGCTCGGTGGAGTGTTGACGCAGGGGGCGGTGTTGAAAATTACGGCGAATGGAAGCACGACCTCGCCGGTGTTGCGCGGGGCCTGGATCATGGACCGGATTCTGGGCGAGCCGCCGCCGCCGCCGCCACCGGGGGTGCCGGCGGTGGAGCCGGATGTGCGGGGGGCGAAGTCGATCCGGCAATTGCTGGCGCTGCATACGAAGTCGGCGGCGTGCGCGGGATGTCACGCGAAGTTTGATCCGGTGGGCTTGGCGCTGGAGAACTTCGATGTGTTCGGCCGCTGGCGGACGCACTACCGGGGCACGGCGGAAGGGGAGCGGGTGGTGGGGATCGACCATACCGGACACGACTTTGCTTACACGATTGCCGGGGCGGTGGATGCGTCGGGGAAGTTGGCGGACGGGCGGGCGTTTCGGGATGTACGGGATTTGAAAGCTATCTTGGCGGGGAATCCGCGTCAGTTGGCGCGAAACTTTCTTGCGCAACTGACGGTGTACGCCACAGGCACGCCGGTGCGGTATTCGGACCGGGATGAGATTGAGAAGATGCTGGATGCGTGCGCGGCGAAGGGCTACCGGGCGCGCGATTTGATACAGGCACTGGTGGGAAGCCGGATTTTTCTGGGAGAGAAATCGATATGAGACGGGAACTACCCCGACGGACTTTGCTGCGCGCCGCGGGAGTGGCGCTGGCGTTGCCGAAGCTGGAGTGTCTGGCGCAGGCGGCGCGAGGGCCGCGGCGGATGATCCTGCTAGCGAATAACCTGGGCGTGCTGCCGAAGAACTTTTTTCCGGCGACGGCGGGGCGGCAGTACGAGGTGACGCCCTACCTGCGGCATCTGCAAGGACAACGGCAGGATTTCACGGTATTCAGCGGCCTGTCGCACCCGGGGGTGTCGGGGGGGCACAGCGCGGATAACTGTTTGCTGACGGCGGCGCGGGGGGCCTTTAAGACGGGTTTTCGCAACTCGATCTCCTTTGATCAGTTTGTGGCGGAGAAGCTGGGGCAGGTGACGCGTTTTCCGTCGATCAATCTGGGGATCAACATCGATAAAGGGAACCGGAGCCTGTCGTGGACGCGGGATGGGGTGTTGCTGCCGGCCGAGGACAATGCGGCGAAGCTGTATGAGCGGCTGTTTGTGCAGGGGGACCGGGAGTCGGTGGACAGGCAGATAGACCGGCTCAAGAAGCGGGGGAGCATTCTCGATGCGCTGCGCGATGAGACGGCGCGGTTTTCGCGCGGACTGGGGGCGAACGACAAGGCGCGTCTTGAGCAATTTGAGACTTCAATCCGCGAGGTGGAGCAGCGGCTCGAGACGGCGCAGGCGTGGGAGGCGAAACCGAAGCCAGCTGCCGGGGCGGCGCCGCCGGCTGATATTTCGGAGAAGCGGCTGTTTTTTGAAAAGCTGGAGTTGATGCTGGGGATGGCGCAACTGGCGATTGAAACGGATTCGACGCGGATCGTGACGATCATGGCGGACGCCTTTGTGACGCCGGTGCTGCAAATCGGGGAGCAAAAGAACTCGACGGAGAGCTATCACGGGCTGTCGCATCACGGGCAAGACGAGGGGAAGGTGCGGCAACTGGAGGAGATTGACCACCGGCAGATGAAGCTGTTTGCCAAGACGATGGAAGCGCTGGCGGGCAAGCGGGAGGACGGTGAGCGGCTGCTCGACCGGACGATGTTGTTCTATGGGAGCAACATGGGGGACGCGAACATACACGACAACACGAACCTGCCGATTCTGCTGGCGGGGGGAGGGTTTGCGCACGGGCAGCATCTCGTATTCCGGCGGGATCACAACACGCCGCTGTGCAACCTGTTTATCAGCATGATGCAGCGGATGGGGGTGGAAGGGGAACGATTCGCGAGTGGGACGGGGGCGCTGGCGGGGCTATGAGAAGAAGAGATCTGATGCCGTTGCTGCTGGGCGCGGGGGGCGCGCTGGGGGCGGCGCCGAAATTGAAGATCACGTCGCTGAAGACGTATGTGGTGGATGCGTTTCGCTGCAACTGGGTGTTTGTGAAGATCGGTACGGATCAGGGGCTGACGGGTGTGGGCGAGGGGACGACGGAGATGAACGAACTGACGGTGGAGGCGGCGATCAGGAACATGAGCCGGTACCTGATGGGGAAAGACCCATTTCAGGTGGAGTATCACACGCACATACTGAGGCGGGAGTCGTATTGGCGAAATGGAGTGATCCTGCGGAGTGCGCTGGCGGCGGTGGAGGCGGCGCTGCTGGATATCAAGGGCCAGGCGCTGGGTGTGCCGGTGTACGAGTTGCTGGGGGGGCGCTACCGGGACCGGATCAAATGTTATGCGAATGGGTGGTTTACGGGAGCGAACCGGCCGGAGGAGTTTGGTGAGAAGGCGGCGGCGACGGTGAAGCTGGGTTTTCAGGCGTTGAAGTTTGATCCGTTCGGCAAGGCGTATCTGACGATGGATGGAGGGGAGCAGGACCTGGCGGTGGCGCGGGTGGCGGCGGTGCGGGAAGCGGTGGGGCCGCGAGTGGACATTCTGATTGAAGTGCATGGCCGGCTGGATGTGCCGACGGCGGTGGCGATGGGGCAGAGGCTGGCGCCGCTGCGGCCGCTGTTTTATGAAGAGCCGGTATTGCCGGAGAATCTGCGGTCGCTGGCGGAGGTGAAGCGAGGGATTCCGTTCGCGGTGGCGAGCGGGGAACGGTTTTATGATGTGGAGCGGTTCCAGGAGGCGCTGCGGCTGGGGGCGGTGGATTACCTGCAGCCGGACGTGATTCATGTGGGGGGGATGCTCGAGACGAAGCGGGTGTGCAGCCTGGCGCTGATGGAGGACCGGCCGGTGTCGGCGCACAATCCGAACGGCCCGGTCTGCAATGCGATGACACTGCAGATTGCGGCCTCGACGCCGAATTTTGTGATGTTAGAGACGTTATTAACGGATGTGCCGTGGCGGCGCGAGGTGGCGCCGGAGGAGTTGGAACTGGTGGATGGGCACATGAAGATTCCGGATAAGCCGGGATTGGGGGTGGAGTTGAACGAAGCCGAGGCGGCGAAGCATCCGTATACGCCGCACGATCTGCGGCACTATACGGGAGCGTTGACGGCGATCCGGCCGCCGGATGCGGTGCCGTATTGGAGGATGGGGAAGTAGGGGGGAGGGCAAGCGGCTGAATTGGCGAAGCCAAGTGAGTGTATCGCGATTGGCCGCCTGGATGCCGGCGATGGAGTCCCGCTCGGGGGACTCGTCGGAACCCCGCAGGCCGCGGTGGCGAGCGCGGTTGCGGAGGTAGGCGCCGCAAAGGTGGAACCCGACGCAGGCGGGAATCTGACGTGGCGCGGCGGAGGTTTTGGCCGTAGCGGGCGACGACATCGCAGCAACTCTCGAAATCGCGACAGAAGAAGGCAGGGTGGCGGACTTCAACATCGAGCGGGTGGATCTGGGCCGAAGGGCAGGAGGTGGCAGTACGGCAGGTCGAGCCAGCGTTAGGCCTTGGATATGAGAGGAGGGGAGTGGGGGCGGATGGCAGGAGGATTCGGACGACTTCCTGAGTCCAGCCGGCAGAGTGGAAGCGTCAATGGAGTAAGTTGGAAGCGAAGGCTGGCTGAAGGAATCCGGCGCTAATTCTCAGGCCCAAAGAGGCATGCAGGGTGAGTGCTGTCAAGCGGTGAAGAGAGGCCGGGTTGGGGGGAGAGAGGCTGGTGCGGCGAGGGCTATTGACGATCCCAAACGTGAACAGCGAGAACGCGGGGAATGGCGGCGGCTTGCCGGATGATGTTGGTCTGGAGGACGACTTGCAGATTGCGGGTTTCCCAGTTAACGGGGGCTCGACGTTCGAATTCAGCAAATGCGCTGGGATCGGTCAGAAAGGATCCTGCTGCTTCGGTACCGTATTGGAGGATACCGGCAACGAAGACCATGACTTTGCCGGAGTGTGGATCGAAGACACGGGTGACGATCGCGTAATCGACATTGCTGGCCGCTGAGGGCCAGACGCGGGTAAGCGACCAAGGACGGGCGGAATTTTCCCGATCGACCACGGAAAGACGCTCTTGGCCGGAAGGGAGACTTTCGGCGAGGAAAGAGAAGCGGAAATCACGGCTCATCTCGAGGGTCCACTGGTTATTGAAGGCGCCGATGAGGACGGAAGGATGGCCGCGCAGGTCACCGAAGCTGATGCCATTGCCGATGCGGACGGAGAGTGGGCGATGGCGGCGGGCGAACATTTCGCTGAGTCGCGCGGCGACCATCGCGTCGGCGGCGGAGACATAGCGGTCATCGAGACGGACCATTTCGGAGGTGGGCGGGGGAGGAGCGGGTTGGGAGCGATTCCAATTGCGGGTGCGGGGTTGGTAGGCGACGGAGTGTCCGAGGCCAATGAGAACGGGCTGAGGATCCTTGATGACCCCTAGCCAGAAGCGGTCGAGGGCGGTGGGAGGGGGGGAGGGATCGCCGGGAGCGGATTTCATGGCCAAGGCGAGAAGAACCAACAGGGCGGCGGCAAGGGAGAACCAGATACGGGACCGGGACCAGTTCTTGGACGAGGGAGGAAGCGAGGGGTCTTTGGTGGGAGGATCCCAGCGGAATTCCGGCATATAAGAGCCGGGCGGGAGAATGATGGAGAGGGGAGAAGCGGGAAAAGACTGATAAAAGGCGGCCAAGCGCTTGCGGACGTCGTTGGCGCTGACACGAACGATGGAGTCGGCGGAGGGGTCGTAGGTATCGTCGCGGCCGAAGACTTCGGCGCCGATGGCGCGTTCCTTGAGCAGGTCTTCTCGGCCTTCAAGGGCCCGTTCGACGATGTATTCGAGAAATTGACGGCCGCGCCGAGTGGTGCGGAACTCTTTGCTGGCGACGATCTGAGCGAGATGGCGTCGGACTTCCTGGGCTTGGTCGCGGTCGAGAAGCGGGTGGGAACTGGAAGTGGGGAGGCTGATCATGGCTGAAAACCGGTTTCAGAGTGTTCTAACATCGCCTAACGTCTCCTAGCAGGGGGGGATTTTTTCTGCTAACTCCAACACTCTTAAGATGTTGCCTGATTGAAGCCGGATTCACTGTTTCTAGCCTTGACGGGAGGGACCGACTGGCTCAAGGATGCAGAGAGAACCAAGGAGTTTCCTATCATGCAGCGCACTATTGGACTGAGAATAATGGCATGGATGATGATGCTGGCGCCGGTGGCGGCCCCGGCGCAGGTGATCACTGGGACGATATTGGGGACGGTAAGCGATCCGTCGGGAGCACCCGTGAAGAGCGCGAAGGTGCGGATCGTGAACACGGGAACGAACGTGGCAACGGAGACGACGGCGAATGAGTTGGGTGAATACGTAGCGCCCTATTTGCCGACGGGGATGTATGAGGTGACGATTGAGTCCACGGGATTTAAGAAATTCCGTTCGACGGGGATCACGCTGACGCTCGATTCGAAGGTCCGCGTCGATGCCTCACTGGTATTGGGGGCGGTACAGGAGACGGTTGAGGTGCGAGCCGACGCACTGGCGCTGCAAACGGATTCGACGGACCTGAATTCGACGGTTTCGAAGAACATGATTGCGAGTGTGCCGAATATTGGACGGAGCCCGACTTACTACATGGCGACGATTCCGGGCGTAGTGCCGCGCGGGAGCTTTGAGGGTACGGGAAACTTCGCGACCGGGGATGGAGCACGGGCGCAGTTTTCGAACTTCACAGTGAACGGATCGCGGCCGATTTCGACCGAGGTGCTGCTGGATGGGGCGCCGAACACGGGTGCGGCCTTCAATGAGATTATCACGGTGCCAAACCTGGACGCGATCGGGGAAATGAAAGTGATCACGAATGCCTACTCGGCCGAGTATGGCCGGGCGTCCGGTGGGGTAATCAGCTTTGGAACGAAGAGCGGTACGAACGAGTTTCATGGGGCGGTTTATGATTACTGGCGCAATTCCGCGCTCAATGCGAATGATTTCGGACGGAACAGTTTTGGGAGGAACGCGGCGGGGAATCCGGTTCGGGAAAAAGGAGTGTTCAACATCCATCAATTTGGGGCGAATTTGGCGGGGCCGGTGCGACTGCCGAAGTATGATGGCCGGAACAAGACATTCTTCTTCTTTGCGTATGAGGGAAACCGGAGGGTGGAGGATGCGTCGGCATTCTTGACGGTACCGACGCAGAGGGAGCGGAACGGGGACTTTTCGCAGACTTTCGCGCAATTCCGCAATCCGGCCACGGGGCAGATCGAATTGACGCCACGGCTGATCTTTAATCCGACGCCGGGCGGTTCGACGGTGACGGAAGTTGCCGCCGGGCAGTTCCGGATCAACCGTGCGCCTTTTCTGGGAAACGTGATTCCGGCATCGATGATCAATGCAACGGGCCGGACACTGGTGAGCAGCTATCCTTTGCCGAACATCACGCCGCTGAACGTGGACGGGACGCTGAACTACTTCGACAGCAATGTGATCCGCACGCAAACGGATCAATTCATCTTCAAGCTGGATCAGCAGTTCAATGAGCGGCACCGGACCTTTTTCCGCTGGACGACGGACTGGACGCTGAACACACCGCCGGACCGATTCCGCGGCGAGGGAGGCAACCGGGCGGCGACGCAGCAATCCCTGACCAGGCAATTCATCCCCACGCTGACGGTGGGCCATACGTGGACGAAGTCGGCGACATCGCTGTTCGAGTTCCGGATGAACGTAAACCGGCTGTCGTTGATCAACGAGCCGCCGCAGGGAGTGAATACGGATCTGAATGCGTTGGGTTTTGCACCGGACATGATTCGGGTATTGCAAAACAACCCCTTCCCGTTTGTGGTGCCGGGCGGGGGTTTTCCGGAGATTGGGTTTCGATTCTTCCAGTTGCAGCGGAATTTTTCGACGAACTCGGCTTTCGTCGTCAACTACACGAAGATTCGGGGCAAGTGGACGCACAAGGTAGGGGGAGAGTATCGGCCGATGCTGAACAACTTTAATCAGCCGAGGGTGCCGGGCATGATCTTCCGGGCCGATGAGAACTGGACGCGCGAATGCACGGGGCCGGGCTGCCCGGCGCTGCCACCGAACCGGGTGGAAGGCTATGTGTTGGGGGATGTGATGTTGGGGGCGATGCGGGGTGGCGACGCGGGTTCGCAGTTCGCGCAGAACGATCCGCGTGGGGCGTTCAAGAACAGCTATTCGGGATTCTACTCGCAGAATGACTGGAAGGTAACGCGGTCGCTTACGATCAACTTGGGGGTGCGCTACGACTTACAGATGCCGATGACGGAACGGTTCAACCGGCTCTCTCCGTTTGACCCGACGGGGCGGAATTTCCTCGGAACATCGGGGGCCTACCTGTTCGCGGGACGGGAGGGCGCGAGCCGGTTTCAAATGGAGCCGGATTACCGGCAGTGGCAACCGCGTGTGGGTATCGCTTGGCGGCCATTAGAGAAGACGGTGATTCGGACGGGATATGGAATCAGCTTCGACCAGACGACGGGAGTGGGATCGGGATTGGAAGGATTTGGAACGGATGCGTTCACGGCGCCGGCGTTTTCGCGGATTCGTCCGTTGAATAACCTGGACATACTGGAGAGGCCGTTCAATAACAGCTTCAATGGCGGCGGCACGATATTGGCTGACAACGCGAACAATCCGTTGTTGTACGGACGCAGCGTGGTGGCGATTACGCGGAATCAGCGCACGCCGTATATCCAGCAATGGAATTTCACGGTGGAGCGGGAATTGCCAAGCGGGATCAATCTACAGGTGAGCTATGTGGGCACGAAGGGCACGCGGCTGACGATACAGCAGTTGCCGATTAACGGAGTGAATGCAATGGATCCGCAGATTCTCGCAAACGCCCGGTCGACATGGATTCAGACCGGGGTGAATCCGCTGAACCAACTGGTGGCCAACCCCTTGTTTGGACGGATACCGGCGTTTAATGCGGCGGTGGGGGGGGGCGCAAGTGTCGCGCCAGCAAACCTTGCTGCCTTTTCCGGCATTCCAGAACGTGACGCTGTTCCATCAACGCTTCGGTAACTCGAACTATCACGCGCTGCAGGTAAATGTGCGCCGGGCATACCGGGCGGGACTTGAGATCGGAGGCAACTACACCTGGTCGAAGAGCATTGACATCGGCAATCACTTTTCGGTGAATGGGGCGGGCAACACGGCCAACGGCGGGGGAGGGAGCACGTTTACCTTGCGGGACTGGCGGCTGGAGCGAAGCGTATCGAATTCGGATGTACCGCACCGTGCCGTGATTTATTACATGTATGACTTGCCGTTTGGCAAGGGGAAGAAGTGGGCCACCAGCGGGGTGATGAACGCGGTGGCGGGTGGTTGGAAGATCGCGGGAGTTACCACGTTTTCCTCGGGATTGCCGCTGGCGATCGCTGGCGGTGGATTTGGACGGCCGGACCTGATAGCCGATCCGGTGCTTCCGAGGCAGTACCGGGTGTTTGGCGATGGCCGGACGCCGGTGAGCCTGCCGGATGGGACGTCGGTAGTTGTACCGAACCGCCGTTTGCTGGTATTTAATCCGAATGCATTCCGCAATCGTGTGGTGTCGACGGCGAATCCTTCGGTACCCGGGGCGACGATCCTGCAGAACGATCAGTATTGGTATGGCACGGCACCGCGTTTTCTTGACGATCTGCGCAGTTTCGGGATCAACAACTGGAACCTGACCTTATCGAAGACGATTCCGATGGGAGAACGGTGGCGGGCGGAACTGCGGGCTGAAGCGGTAAATGCCTTCAACCGGACGGAGTTTGGCGCCGGTGGGATCGACCGGAACTTTGGCGCCGCGAACCTGAATCCGAATCAGGGGGTGCTGGGTTCGTCGACGAACGCGAATTTCGGCACGGCGGACATCACGGCGATCGGCAGAACGCCACGGTATCTGCAAATGGTGTTGCGCATACAGTTTTAGACATCTGGCGGGCTGAGCCCGCCAGGAACAAGCAAAGCAGACTGGCGGCGGTGGGAATAATCTCAATCGGAGCTGTAGTTGATCTCGAGCTTGCGTATGGAGAGGGCGGCGAGGGCGAGGACGGCTGTGGAAATAATGAGAATGCCGAGGATGGCGAGAGGGGTGGGGATGGAGGCGGCAGCGGTGACCAGCATCTTGAAAGCATCCGGGACGTCGGGGCTGATGGGGGCGACGACGGGGCAGAGGGCTTGAAGGTAGTAAATGATGCTGAACTTCTTGAGGAGCTCGGGAAGGAACCAGTTGGAAGCCTCCCAGAACAAGATGATTGTGGCTGGGATGAGGGGATTGCGAAGTACGATACCGGAGGCGAGAAAGACGCTGCCGTAGCCGACGCAAGCCAAGGCGGTAACGCCGAGGTAGTTGAAGAAGTGGCTCCAGCCGTTGGTGGCCATGTAGGAGGCGGATTCGGGACCGGGGTAAGCGTAGAGGAGAAAGAAGAACTGTAAGGCGGTGCTCGAGCCGAACAGGAGGATGGTGGAGAAGAGACCGGAGAGGTATTTGCCGATCAGGAGAACATCGCGGCGCACGGGGGCGAGGAGGTAATGGTGCAGGCTTTGGTCGAGCATTTCGCCGCGGAATAGATTGATAAAGATGCCGACGCAGCCGAAGAAGATGGCGAGGCGGAGGAAGAAGTATTGGAAGATGGCGGCGAACTGGCGGATGCGGTCATTGAGGGCGGGCAGGGAACGGTCGGTGCGATCAGTGAGCTTGCCGTTGACAAAGATCAGGTCCCAACTGGAAACGCCATCGGAGTAACGGATGATGGTGCGCCTGTTGGCGCGGGTGATGGTGGTGAAATTGAGATTGGCGCCGGTGAGGATGCTCGAGACACGATCGAAGGGCATGCCAATTTGAATGTTTGCGGTGGTCGCGGCGGCGGTGGGGTTATTGAGGAGGATGCGCTGGAGTTCGTCGCGGTGATTGCGAAGATTGAGGGCGCTGAGGTAGATGAGGAGGGCGGGGAGGAAGGCGAGGGCGAAGACCCAGAGGCCGCGGCGGGCGAAGAGGGTCTTTTTCCATTCCAGGGAAACGATGGTAAGGATCTGGCGGCGCCAGAGGGCGAGGGGGGTCATTTGCTGGTTCCTTCCTCGCTGATGAGGTACTGGTAGAGGGAGTTGACGTCGTCGTCGGCGGGGGTGATGGATTCGATGGTGATGCCGTCGAGGGCGAGGCGGTTGATGAGCTTGTGGAATTGGCTGAGATTGGTGGTTTGGATCAGAAGGCCGAGGCGATCGGGATGGAGGCGGGCTTCGACGATGAAATCGTGGGCGAAGAGGCGGGAGGCGAGCAGGGAGGGTTTATCGCAGCGGATGACGATCTGGTGGGGGCGATCGGAGATTTCGTCGCGGACGCCGCGGATGGCGCCTTCGGCGACGACATAGCCGTTGGCAAGGAGGATGACCTGATCGGAGATCATGTCGACTTCATGGAGGACATGGGAGGAAACGATGACATGGGCGCCGCGGGCGGCCACTTCGCGGAACAGGGCGATGGTTTCCGAGCGGACGAGAGGATCGAGGCCGTTGAGGGGTTCGTCGAGGATGAGGATCTGGGGATCGTGGGCGATGGATTGAGCGAGGCGGATGCGCTGGCGCATGCCTTTGGAGTAAGCGGCGATTTTGCGTTTGGCGGCGTCGAGGAGGTTGACCTTAGCGATGGCCTGCCAGGCTTTTTGTTCGGCGGTTTGGCGGTCGAGGCCGTGGAGCAGGAGGGAAGAGAGAACGAACTGGAAGCCGGTGTAGCCGCTGGGGAAAGAATCGAACTGGGTGCAGTAGCCGAGGATGCGGAAGAGGTTTTGGGGGTCGTAAGGGGAGATGCCGCAGACGGAGATGGCGCCGCTGGTGGGGCGGACGAGGCCGGTCATGAGATTCATGAGGGTGGTCTTGCCGGAGCCGTTGGGGCCGACGAGGCTGGTGATGCCGGGGGGGATATTGAGGGTAACGCGGTTGACGCCGAGGACTTCACCATAAAAGCGGGAGACATCGTCGAAGGTGATGAGGGAGGAGGACATCAGCGGACGATCTCCCGGGGGCGGATTTTTCGATTGAGGAGGAAGAGGCAGAAGAAGCAGACGGCGAAGAAAGCGAGCCAAGCTTCGGGGGGTTCGATACCATTGGCGGGATCGATGTTGAGCTGGTCGGACCAGATGGTGTACATGATGCGGGACAGGTCGACAATGGAGCCGAATTCGGTGCGGAGAATGGAGTTGATGGCGGAGGCGAGACCGGCGCCAATACCGAAGACGCCGAGGATGAGAGCGCCGGCGACGATCTTCCACTTGACCCAGGCGGAGAGGGCGACGGCGAGGAGGCTGAGCAGGAGGATCCAGGCCCAGAAGCCGAGGAGTATGGCGCGGAGGATGAACCAGTTGGAGGAGAGCCAGCCGGGGCCGGCCTGGGAGACCTGGAAGAAGAAGAGGAGGACGCCGGGAATCCAGGTGATCAGGGAAAGCAGGATGAAGAGGACGGAAATTTTGCCGAGGATATACTCGGCGCGGGAAAAGGGGCGGGAGAAGTAAGCGGGAAGGGCGTTGTTGGCGAGGTCGGGAGCGATGAGGGTGGGGCCGATGAGAGCGGAGAGCAGGTAGGCGAGGCCGCCCTGGAAGTTCATGAAGAAGCGGAAGAAGCTGGAGTCGATTTTGAGGAAATCGGGAATGGAGAGGCCGAGGCTCGAGAAGACGGAGAGGTTATTGACGAAATAGATATAGGCAGCGCAGCCGAGGGGGAAGAAGAAGCAGGCGACGAGGAAGCCGGTGAGGAAGCGGTTGGCGAAGAGGTGCTGATAGGAATAGCGGGGGAGGACGAGGAAGCGGAAGCGGGGGGAGCTGAGCGGTCCGGTGTAGGAGGAGTAAGTGCGTTTATAGACGGCCATTATTGGGAGATCGCCTTGAGAAAGATATCTTCGAGGGTGTCCGTGCGGTAGTTCAGGCGGCGGAGTTCGAGGTCGCGTTCGGCGGCGGCGCGGAAGACGTGCTCGAAGGAGAAGTGCGGAGGGAGGACCATCTTCCAGCGGCCTGGGGCGAGTTGGGCGCAGGTGGCGCCGAGGGATTCAAGGGCGGTGGCGAAGCCTTCGGCATCGCCGACTGTTTCCATTTCAACGAAGCGCTTGTTGGCGCGGCGTTCGGCCTGGAGGTCGGCGTAGTGGACAATCCGGCCGTTGTTAAGAATAACGACTTCCTCGCAGGTGTCCTCGACATCGCGGAGGAGGTGGGAGCAGAGGACGACGTGCATGCCGGCGTTGTCGCGCATCTCGCGGATCATGCGGAGCATGCGGAGGCGGGCTGGGGGATCGAGGCCGTTGGTGGGTTCATCGAGGATGATGAGTTTGGGGCCGTGGACGATGGCTTGGGCGAGCTTGGCGAGCTGTTTCATGCCGAGAGAGTAGGTGCCGAGCTTACGGTAGCGGGCTTCGCCGAGGCCGACATAGAAGAGGGACTCATGAGCCCGCTCGAGAGCGGTGGCGGGGGGCAGGCCGGAGAGCTCACCCATCATGCGGATGTAGGAGACGGCGGACATGCCGGCGATGAAGGAGTCGTTCTCAGGCATGAAGCCGACGAGGGAGCGGACGAAGCGGGTGTCCTTGTGGATGTCGTGGCCGAAGACGCGCGCCGTCCCGGAGGCGGGCGCGTAGAAGCCAAGGAGGGTATTGATGAGGGTGGACTTGCCGGCGCCGTTAGGGCCCAACAGGCCGATGGTGCGGCCTTGGAGGGAGACGGCGAGTTGATGGAGGATGGGGCGGCCACCCAATTGCACGGAGAGTTGATCGAGCTGGATGACTGGTGTGGCGGAATTTGTCATTGAAGCCTGTTCTTCATTATGGTAGCGGAGTGGGGTAGGGCGGCAGCGCGGAGTTGGGGCAGAATGGGGACGCCGGCGCCGGCGGAGAGGAGGGTGTCGAGGCCGAGGCCGAAGAAGCCGGAGGAGGAGAGGACGGTGATCGAGTTGGGAGCGGCGTAGGCGGTGATGAGGACGGGGCCGGTGTGGGGCAGGGCGGAGGTGAGGCTGGCGAGGGCGGCCTTGGCGGCGCCGAGGTCAGCGAAGAGGATGGCGGAGGCATGGACCTGGGAGTCAGGGGGGAGAAGGTCGAGGAAGCGCTGGCTGCGGGGGAGGCTGAGGCGCGCATCACGGGTTTGGATGGCCTTGAGGACGGCTTGGCGGGAAGAGGCGCCAACCATGTAGCCGCCGTCAAAGGTGAAGTTGAGCTCGACGGGGAGTGAGGCGTGTTTGAGGGTGAAGAAGCGGCGGTTGTTGAGGTTGGACTCCGAGAAGGCGACGGACAAGCGGGAGGCGATACGGCGGAGTGAGTCTGTGAGGCGAGAGGAATCGTAGACTTCGGCGGAGAGGATGTAAGAGGGGATGGGCGCGAGGGGGCCGTCGATGGCGAGGGTAACTTCGCCGCCAAGGGGGCCGGCGAGATCCTCGAGGATGCTGATGCCGAGTTGGCGCTCGAGCTCGGGGATAGCCGCGGAATTGGCTCCGAGGGCGGAGAAGAAGTCTTCGGCGAGTGAGCGGGCATCCTTGGTGACGGCGCTGGCGGCGAGGGTAGCATCGGGGGAGACATAATCGAGGCTGGGCATGGGGGCTGGGGCGGCGAGCCAGGCGGCGATACCGGCGCGGGGTGAGGAGAAGGAGACGGTGGCGCGGGTGTTGGCTTTGTTGTGGATGTCGCGGTGTTCGACCAGGAGATGGCGGAGGTTTTTCATGCCGGACAGTGAGGCGGCCGAGACAGCATCCGGCGTAAGCGCGGGGGAGGCGAGGAATTGTTCCAGATCGACGGCGAGAATCCAGCCGGCGCCGCGCTGGTAGGATTTCTGGACGGTGGCGGCCAGAGGGGAGCGGGCGAAGCCGGGGGAGGAGACAGTTGCTCCGATCGAGAGGAAGGAGCCCTGAAAGCGGAGAGGCTGGTTGGGGTTGAGTTCGCGGATTTGGCGTTCGATGATATCGGGGGCGCCTTTGGCCTCGGCGAGGAGGAAGGGTTCACTGATGCCGCCGCCGGGTAAGCGGGTGGCGCCGAGAACGATTTCGTCACCGATCAGGGAGCCAAGGGAGCGCAGTTTTTCGGCGAGAATGCGGGCTTGGGAGACCTTTTCAGTATTCCACCATTGCTGGAGGACGGGGCTTTGGCGGGTACGGTCCTCAAAAATACGGGCTGAGTCGGCGATGGTGGCCGAGATATTGGGAATGGCGGCGTAGACGACGGTATTGGCGGGGAGTTGATCGATCAGCCGCGAGCCATGGCGGAGGGAGGGAAGGGGGAGAGCCTGGATTTGGCGGGAAATTTGAGAGAACTCGGCAAGCAGGGCGTTGTAGCGGGCGGAATCCTGGGACCAGGCGATCTGTTCGGTAGCGCTGACGCGGCGGAGCAGGGGCTGGGAGGCGGCGACTTGGCCGGGGAAGAGGTCTTCGCGCTTGCCGGATTGTTCAACGACGACATGGCCTTCGACGACGGCGACCTGGGTGCCGCGGAGGCCGGCGGCGACGGAAAAAATGGTGCCCTTGACGGCGACGGTGCTCTGGCGGGTGGCGACTCTGAGGGAGCGGCGGCGTTGCTTGGCGGCCTGGACGAGGATGTTGCCGCGCTCAAGGCGGATGGTGGAGCCGGAGAAGGCGGCGGAGATGCTGAGCTCGGCGCGCTCGTTCATTTCGATGAGGGAGCCGTCGGGGAGGCGGACGATGGCGGAGGAGGCTTTGGCGGTGCGGACGGCTTCGCCTTCCTGGAGGGGCGAGCCGGGGGACAGGGGCTGGAGGCCGGCAGGAGTGACTTTGAAGAGCTGGCCGGAGGAACGGGCGATCTCAGCACGAGGGCCGGCGGGGGCAAGGAGGCGGTCTATAGTTCCGGAGGCGAAGTAGCCGGCGGTGAGCAGGAGGGAGGCAGCGACGGCCCAAGGGAGGAGCGCGCGGAAGTTGGAGCGAGGCCGGGGCGTGGCGGTGGGGATGACGCGGAGATTGCCGCGGAGGGAGTCGAGGCGGTGGCGGTAGCCGGGGTTGGCGGCGAGGCGGTCCTCGACGAGTAGGCGTTGGGCTTCGGTGAGTTCGTTGCGCAGATAAGCCGGGAGAATGGCGTTGAAATCCTCGGCGGAGCGGAGGCGCGAGCGCAGACCGGGGGAGGATTCCGGTTGCAGGGAATCGAATACGCGGTTGGTGGCGGAGAGGGTTTGTTCCGGGGTAGGTTCGGATTGTTTGAGAGCCTGGATGGCGTCGTCGAGGTTGAATTTGTTCGAGTTAGGCATGGGAGTAATCCTTTTGATCAGCGAGTGAGGCGGATTTCGTTTTGGAGTTTTTGGCGGGAGCGGAAGAGCGATACCGCGACCATGGTTTGGGACATGTCGAGCAATTGGGCAATTTCCTTATTGCCGTAACCTTCGACGTAGCGGAGGAGGAAGATTTCGGCGGCTTTGGGGTCCAGGCGGGAGAGGGCGTCGCGGAGACGGCAGGAAAGCTCCTGGGATGAAGGAGAGGCGGGTTCAGCGGAGAGGGAGTCGAGAGGGCCGGCGTGACGGGGGCGGGCGCGAAGGAGATCAAGGGCGGCATTGATGGCGGCGCGGTGGAGGTAGGTTTCGGGTTGGAGGATGACGGCCTGGGAGGAGTCCCGGCGGAGAAACCGGAGAAAGACGGTCTGGAGGACATCTTCGGCGTCTTCGGCGTTAGCGAGGAGCCGGTAGGCGGAGCGATAAATCATCGGGCTTGATTCGCGGAAGAGGCGCTCGAAGTCAGCAGAGGGCATAGTGACATGATCCGACGGAAAGTTGGGGCTGAGGGTGGGAGGGGGAGCCAGCATATCCTTCTGTTAGGAGAGACGATGGGAAAGAAGATTTCTTACAAAAGAAAAAGTTCCAGTACGAAAGAGGGGCGGTGAGGCGATATCGCTCCGAGTTATGATTAGGATGATTCCAATCAGAGATATACGGCAATGAAACAGTTGAAAGCAATTTTCACGATCGTGCTTGGTCTAGCGCTCGTTGGCTGTGATAGTGATCCGAGAGTAGCGCGGCAGAAGTATTTGGAAACGGGCGACCGTTACATGAAGAACGGGAAGTACCGGGAGGCAGTGATTTTCTACAAGCGTGCCTTGCAGAAGGATGCGCGATTCGCGGAAGCCTATTGCCATTTGGGGGATGCGGAGCTAAAGAGGGGCAGCGCGATTGAGGCATTGAGGGCGTTGCAGCGGTGCGTGGAACTAGATCAGAATAATACGGAATCGGCGGCCAAGCTGGCGGGGATCTATCTGGCGGCTTATTCCAAGAGCGAGTCCAAACCTAAGAATCTTCTGAAGGAAATCGAGACGATCGCCAAGAAGCTGCTGGACAAGAATCCGCAGAGTTTCGATGGATTGCGGCTGCGGGGCTTCTTGAAGCTGGCCGACAACGATGTGCCGGGTGCGCTCGAAGATATGCAGGCGGCGGACAAGGTGCGGCCATACCGGAAGGAACTGGCGACGGTGTTGTTTCAGTTGTTGATCCAGGCCGGGAAGTCCGAGGAAGGGATGGCTTACATCAATAAGGCGATCGAAGCTGATCCGAAGGCTGCAGAGAACTATGACGCTTTGTACACTGAGTTCGCGAAGAAAGAAAAGATCGCGGAAGCCGAGGAAGTGTTAAAGCGGAAGCTGGCGGCGGTGGGTGGGGAGCAGCCGGCGTTGCGGATGCAACTGGCGGGGCACTACTTCGCGGCCCGGCAATATGACAAGATGCAGGGAGTGCTGGACGAAGTGCTGGCAATCGGGAAGGATCCGAAGAAGCTCGGAGATGCGCGGATGCGGGTGGGTGAGTTTTACTTCAAGATCCGTGATTTTGAGAAGGCGCTCAAGCAGTTCGAGGCAGGGGCGGCGGAAAACACCGCCAAGAAGCACGATTATCAGAAGAGGTTGGTGGAGACGTTCATTTACATGAACAAGAAGACGGATGCGATGCGGCTGGTGGAGGAGCTTCTAAAGGAGGACCCGAAGGACAATGAGGCGCTGGCGATGCGAGCCTCGATGTCGTTGCAAGGGGGCAGCAAGGAGCAAGTGGACAAGGCGGTATTAGACCTGCAATCGGCGGTTTCGCGGGCTCCACAAAACCATGTGATGCGAATGAACCTGGCCAAGGCGCATCTGGCGCGAGGGGAGGGAGATCAGGCGCGGGTGCAGCTACAGGAAGCTTTGAAGTTGCGGCCGGATTTTCAAATCGCCAAGATCCTACTGGCGCAGATTGCGCTGCAGAAGCTGGATTTTGCGAAGGCACTTGAGTATGCGAATCAAGTGTTGGCATTTGATCCGAATGAATTCCGTGGGCGGCTGCTGCGGGCCACCGCATTATTCGGTTCGAAGGATTTCGAAAACTCACTCCGGGATTTGGAGTTGATTCTGGCCCGTTATCCGAATCTTGGGGACGCGCTGTATCTAATGGCGCGGATCCATCTGGAAACCAGGCAGGAAGAAAAAGCGCTGGCCACATTCATGCGGATGACTCAGGCCAATCCGGGTGATATCCGGGGCGTACTTGGTACGGTGGAAAGTTATCTGCAGGCGGGCAAGAATGATCTGGCGGTGAAGACGATCGAGGCGGAAGTAGCCAAGACACCGGATCGAAACGACTTGCGAAATGCACTGGCGAATACGGCGGTGCGGGTAGGCAACCTGACGCGGGCGCTGCCAGAGTTACAGAAATTGCTGGCGGCAAACCCGAAAGATGCCTCGGTTGTGGTGAGGCTGGCGGAAGTTTACAAGCGGATGGGGGATGATCAGAACGCGATCAAGTATTTCAAGCAGGCGGAAGTACTCTTGCCGAATGATCCGCTGGCGCCGCTGAACCTGGCGATGATCTACGACCGGATGGGCAAGCCGCTTGAATCAAAGCCGATCTATGAGCAGGTAGTGAAGCTCGATCCGGGTAATGTGCTGGCGCTGAACAACTTGGCGATGATCATGGCGGACCAAGGGACGGATTTGGATCTGGCGCTGTCCTATGCGGAGCGCGCCAAGCAGAAGCTGCCGACGAACATGGATGTCTCCGACACCCTGGGTCTGATCTACATCAAGAAGAACCTTGCGGATCAGGCAATCAACATTTTCAATGAGATTCTGCGGAAGGATCCGAACCGCTACATTTTTCACTACCATCTGGCAATGGCTTTTTATCAGAAAGGGGATAAATTAAACGCGAAGAAATCCGCGCAGACGGCTCTGGCGAAGGCTCCGCCGAAGCAGGACGAGCAACGGATCCGGGAATTGCTGGCCAAGTGCGGTTAAGCTATTTTTGTGAAGTATCTTGTATTGGCGCTGGTGGCTGGCACGGTTTGGGGTCAGACGACGAACCTTAAGGCTGGACGCAGTTATGTAGTGGAAATGACGGGCGCTGTTTCGCGGGAAACAGCGCTTGTTTTTTTCTGTGGGGCGGAGCGATTGGACAAAACGCTGCATGAGGGTGACGGGGACTGGGCGTTTGCCTACCGGCCGAAGGTGGACTGCCGTTATGGGGTGAAGCCGGGGGGAGCGGTGAAGGTGCGAGTGAGCGACTACGGGCGGACACGGCAGATGGAGCTGGAGCCGAACGATGAGTGGGGGCAGGCGACGGAGATTGATTTGGGGAAGGTGGTGTTTGGCAGCGGGGATGACAGCGCGTATTTGCCGGCGCCGAGCGTGAAGCGGGGCAAACCGATGGAGGAGTTTGGAAAGCGGGATCAGGACTGGTACCGGTTCCGGTTTACGGGGGGAGCGCCGAAGCTGGTGGGATTGCAGGTGGAGTTGGTCGAGCGGGATAACTTGCCGGTGGATGTGTCGGTGTTTCGGGTGGAGAAGGGGAAGCTGGTGTTGTACACAGAGGGGGAAGACCCGGTGAGTGTGCCGCACGAGGTGCAGGCGCTGCCGGGGAACAAATACACGACGCGGGTGTTGCGGGAGGAAGGGGATTATTATGTGCGGGTGGTGGCGAACCATCCGGAATACCGGTTGCGGACCCGGTTGTATGGTGTGCCGCCGTATGAGGATCCGCGGGAGGCGGTGAGGGCGGGGGTGGATTATCTGATGGGGGCGGGGGATAGCTGGCATGCGAATACGCCGCGGCGTGGGGGGATTTATGACCGGGTGGCCAACGTGCATCAGGAGACGAGCCTTTGTGTGGCCTGCCATGTGACGCATTTTACGCAGCGGGGGCAATTGTACGCGGCGCGGCAGGGCTATGGAGTGGAGATGCGGAGTTCGCTGCGGTTTTTGACGGAGCGGTTTTACAACAATCCACGGCCGCTGTATGGGTTTGAGAAAGAAGGGGCGGTATGGGCGCGGGTGATTTCGGCGCCGGCGAATGTGTTGGGGCGGATGTCGCACCTGATGGATGTGTTTGAGAAGCAGGTGAGCGGGGAGCGGCGGGAGAGTTTTCACGACGGGGTGCGGAAGTATCTGAAGCTTTACTACGACGGGCGTGGGAAACTGCCGGGGGATGAGACGAACGGGAATCAACCGCTGGTGAGCGGGTATGAAGTGGCCTGGTATGCGTGGGAGGTGACGGGGGACGCGGAGATCGCGAAGTTAATCGAGCAGGATGAGCACAAGAACTTGATCGATGTTTGCTATCAGACGCTGGGGCTGGTGGCGGTGGACCGGAAGCGGCATGCGGCGAAGATCGAGCGGAATGTGGGGAAGATTCTGGCGGCGCAGCGGGAGAGCGGGCAGTGGTCGATGAAGTTTGAGGCCAAGGAGAAGGAAGTCGAGTTCCAGACCGGTCATGCGCTGTGGGCGTTGGCGATGGCGGGGGTGCCGAAGGAGCATCCGCAGGTGGCCAGGGGGCTGAAGTATTTGTTGGGGCGGCAGCAGGAATTTGGGGGGTGGCTCGATCCGCTGCAGAGTTTTGAGAATTTCCGCACGCCCTTTCGCGAGACGCAGATGGCGGTGCTGGCCTTGAGTGCGTACTATCCGCAGGGGGAGGCGAAGACGGGATGGGGCTCGACGAGCGGAGAATTGGCCGAAGGGGGAGAGAGGCTGCTCGAGGGGCTGGATGCGATCTGGGATCGTCCGGTCGGGGCGGTGCTCGAGCGGGTGAGGAGCATTGCCAAGAGCGGCGATGTGATGGCGCGGCAGATGGCGGTGGAGGTGCTGGGAAGGCTGGCATTGCCGGAGGATCTGGCGCTGTTGCGCGGAGCGCTGGGGGATGGCAGCAAGCTGGTGCAAAGAACGGCGGCCTGGGGGATGAGGCAGGTGTTGAGCCGGCGGGGGCAAGGCAACGAGGTGATGCTCGAGGCACTGAAGAGCAGAGATGAACGGACGGCGTGGGGGGCGACACGGGTTTTTGCGACGCACTTCCGGGAGTTGGCGCGGGATGGAAGGATGGCGGAGGGGCTGATCGGGCAGACGGCGAATGCGCGGGCGGCTGTGGCGATGCAGGCGTGGAAAGGGCTATGGCAGATGTGGTTCTGGAGCCCGGAGGATGGGGTGAAGGACCGGATTGAGAACGCGTTTCTCGAGGCGCTGACCAAGCCGCAGCATGCCTGGGTGGAGCGGAATGTGCGGGAGGGGATTTACAATCTCGGGGACGAGAACATCCGCTACATGTACAACAACTGGGTGCCACTGATGGCGCATGAGGCGGACCGGGAGCGAGTGGTGCGGGGGCGGCTGAAGCATGAGGCGAGGCTGGCGGAGAAGTATGCGCGGTTTCTCGAGCGCGAGAAGGATGGGAACCGCAAGAGGCTGCTGGCGGGGCTGACGGAGTTTCCCCTGCGGCGGGCCGATATCTACGATCTGAAGGCGGACCCGCAGGCGGTGGCGCCGGCGGTGTACAACCGGATCGGCAACGATATTGAGCAGACGGTGTTCTTCGGGGAAGCGAATACGCGGCTGGCGGCGGCGCTCGAGCCGCTGGTGGAGAGCGCGGACGAGGAACTGAGGCGCCTGGCGATGCAGGCGGTGCTGATGGTGCGGGATGCGAAGTTTGGGATCGTGACGAAGGTGAGCGGGATGCCGGGGCCGGCGCGGGACCGGCTGGTGGCGGTGGCGAAGAAGAACCCGGCGAACGAAGTGAACCTGGAGGTTTTGAAGGCGTTCAATGCGGCGCCGCCGGCGGCGAAGACCGGGCAGACGGCGATGGTGCGCGGGGGGCGGGCGGTGGAGCGGCCGGATGAGAGTTTTTACCGGGGCTATGTGCAGCCGATTCTTGAGAAGCGGGGCAAGGACGGGTATGCGTGCGTGCAGTGCCATGCGAGCCATGCGATTTTTGACGGGATTGGCTATGCGTCGGCGCTACGGGTGGTGAATCTCGAGGCGCCGGAGGATAGTCTGATCTTGCGTAAGCCGATTTCGAACGCGGAGACGGAAGGGATTGCGGGAAGTAAGACGATCCCGCACGGGGGTGGAATGCGGTTTGAGAAGGATTCACCGGAATACAATACGATCCTGAATTGGATCCGGGGAGCGAAGCCATGATGGGACGGGACCGGACGCTGGCGTATGTGGCGCCGTTCGTTGTGTTTCTCGGGTTGTTGGCGGCGGGGCAACAGGGTTGGCTAAAGTGGCTGGGGGAGTGGGAGTATGCGGCGCGAGTGGGGGTGGTGGCGCTGGTGATCGCGGTTGTTTCGCGGCCGGTGCTGGACTTTCGGGTGCGGAATTTTCTGGGGAGTCTGCTGGTGGGGGTGGGGGTGTTTGTGTTGTGGATCGCGCCGGACACGCTGATCCCGGGGTGGCGGCAGAACCCGGTGTTCACGGTGTTTGGGGAAGTGAGGATCTCACTGAGCGCGGAGCAACTGGCGAGCCCTTTGCTGCTGGTGTTTCGGACGTTGAGCGCGGCAGTGATGGTGCCGATCCTCGAAGAACTGTTCTGGCGGGGGTGGATGATGCGGTGGTGGGTGAACAAGGACTTCGAGTCGGTGCCGATGGGGGAAACGGACCGGCAGGGATTTTGGGTGGTGGCGGCGTTGTTTGCGCTCGAGCACGGGCCGTTTTGGGAAGTGGGACTGTTGACTGGGGTGATCTACAACTGGTGGATGACGAAGACGCGGAGTCTAGGGGACCTGATCTTCGTGCACGGGGTGACGAACCTAGTGCTGAGCCTGTATGTGATTGCCACGAAGCAGTGGCAGTTTTGGATGTAAGGGATTACTTCTTTTCGGTGGCGGCCTGTTTGTCGGAGGCGCCGACTTCGGGGTCCTGGGCGGTGGCCGGTTCGCTGGCGAAGCGATTGCGGATGATCTGGGTCTGATCGGAGAAAAAAGTACGGCTGCCGTTGGTGCCGAACTGCTTGGGCTGGGCGTTTACGGTATAGCCTTGGGTGTTGGCGGCGAGGGCGAAGCTGTAGCCGCCCTTCGAGCCGGTGCTGAGTTCACGGTCGATGAGGTCGGCCCCGGCGGGGCCGGCGGTGCCGCTGCCGGGGGGGCCGAGCTCCGTGAGGGAAGTGGCGTAGCGGCCGAACTGGGAGTAATACTGCGTCTGGGCGGTATGAATGACGGAGACGGCGCGAATGGCTGCTGTTTCCTCGGCAAACATACGGGCGCGGGTGAGGCGCGGGAGCGCGGCGGCTACGATGATGAGGATGATGGCGATGACAATGAGAAGTTCCGTCAGAGAGAAGCCACGACGGGAGTTGCGCAGGGACCGGTTCCGCATAAGATTGAGTGTACTCACAGTATCTGACGATTGAGGGGGCGCTGGCGTGCAGAAAGGAAAGCGGGTCAAGCTTCGGGGGAGCGAGGAGGTTTTTTCGCGGCGGTCTCGGCGCCGAGGGGTTCGCGGAAGGGTTCGACTTCGATGCGTTGGTAGGAAACCTCGAGGACGGTGAGATGAAGGGTGCCGCCGGGGGCCTGGAGGACGACGCGGTCGCCTTCTTCGGACTTGATCAAGGCACGGCCGAGGGGTGAGACCCAACTGATGTGCCTGCGCTCGAGATCGACTTCGTCGGCGCCGACGATGCTGACTAAGCGCTCGGCGCCTTCGGGGTCTGCGTAGCGGACGGTGGCGCCGAAGAAGACGCGGGAGGCGGCGAGGCCAGAGCGGGGAGATTCGGGGTCGACGACTTCGGCTGATTCGATGCGCTTGAGGAGAAAGCGGAGGCGGGAATCGATCTGGCGGAGGCGGCGCTTACCGTATTGGTAGTCGGCGTTTTCGCTGCGATCACCGTTGCTGGCGGCCCAGGAGACGACCTCCTTGACGGCGGGGCGCTCGCGGGTGAGCAGGAAGCGGTATTCATCCTTGAGGCGGGCGAAGCCGCCGGGGGTGATGTAGTTTTTAACGGGGGTGGCGGGGGAATCCGCCGGGGGCTTTCTGGTGAATCCTTTGCGCATGAGGTAGAGAGCCGCCTAAATTTTATCGTGTTGGAGGAGGGCGTGGATTTTTTGGAGATGGGCCCAGAGGGGGCCGAGTTGGGGGAGAGGGAGGGCGTTGGCGCCATCGGAGAGGGCGCGTGGGGGATCGTTGTGAGTTTCCACGAAGAGGCCATCAATGCCGGCGGCGGTGGCGGCGCGGGCGAGGGTGGGGATGAATTCGGGGGCGCCGCCGGAGGTGGCGCCGAGCCCGCCGGGGGTTTGGACGCTATGGGTGGCGTCGAAGACGACGGGGACGCCGAGGGAGCGCATGATGGCGAGAGAGCGCATGTCGACGACAAGATTGTTGTAGCCGAAGCTGGAGCCGCGCTCGGTGAGGACGATGTCTTGGTTGCCGGTGGAGCGGATTTTTTCGACGACATGGATCATGTCCTGGGGAGCGAGGAATTGGCCTTTTTTGACATTGACGGTGCGGCCGGTGCGACCGGCGGCAATGAGGAGGTCTGTCTGGCGGCAGAGGAAGGCGGGGATTTGGAGGATGTCGGCGACTTCGGCGGCGGGGCCGGCCTGGGAGGGTTCGTGGATATCGGTGAGGATGGGTAGGCGGAGGGCACGGACGGAGGCGAGGATGCGGAGGCCCTGGTCGAGGCCGGGGCCGCGGTAGGAGTGGACGCTCGAGCGATTGGCCTTGTCAAAGCTGGCTTTGAAGATGAAGGGGCCGACGGCGTCACGGATGGCTCGGGCGAGATAGAGGCAATGCTCTTCGCTCTCGATGACGCAGGGGCCGGCGATGAGGGTGAAACCGCCGCGGGGGATCATTGTGTGAACAGAGGCTGGGCGAGGCGGGCGACTCGCTGCTGGCGATTGGCGTGGGAGGCCGCGATAAAGGCGCTGAAGAGAGGGTGGGGCTCGAGGGGCTTGGACTTGAACTCGGGGTGGAACTGGCAGCCGAGGAACCAGGGGTGGCCGGGGAGTTCGCAAATCTCGACATAGGAGCCATCGGGGGATTCGCCGGTGATGCGGAGGCCGTGGTCTTCGAGGATTTTCTGGTACTCGCGATTGAACTCATAGCGGTGGCGGTGGCGTTCGCTGATGAGGGGTTGGCCGTAGGCCTGGCGGGCAAAGGAATTGGGGGCGAGCTTGCAGTCGTAAGCGCCGAGGCGCATGGTGCCGCCGAGTTCGTCGACGCCCTTGAGTTCGCGGAGTTTATAGATGACGCGGTGGGCCGGGGCAGCATCGAATTCAGTGGAATTGGCGCCGGAGAGAGCGCAGACGTTGCGGGCGTACTCGATGACCATGGTTTGCATGCCGAGGCAGATGCCGAAGTAGGGCACGCGCTGTTCGCGGGCGTAGCGGATGGCCTGGAGCATGCCTTCGATGCCGCGAGGGCCGAAGCCGCCGGGCACAAGGATGCCGTCGTGTTCGGCGAGGAGTTTCTGGCAGCCGGGCCAGACGAGGTCCTGGGCCTCGATCCACTTGAAATTGACCTTGAGGCGATGGGCGAGGGCGCCGTGGAGGAGGGCTTCCTTGAGGCTCTTGTAGGAGTCTTCGTATTCGACGTACTTGCCGACGAGGGCGATGTCGACCTGATCGACGGGGTTCTTCATGCGGTCGAGCATGTCGAGCCAGCGGGACATGTCGGGGGGTTCTGTCTGGAGGTTGAGGAGGTCGAGGATCTTCTCGTCGAGTTTTTGTTCGGCGAGAACGAGGGGGACTTCGTAGACGCTGGCGACGTCGGGGGCGGCAACGACGGCGTCGGCATCGACATCGCAGAAGAGAGCGATTTTAGCTTTGAGTTCCTCGGAGAGGGGGCGCTCGGAGCGGCAGATGAGCACGTCGGGTTGGATGCCGATGGCGCGGAGCTCCTTGACGCTGTGCTGGGTGGGCTTGGTTTTGAGTTCCTGGGCGGCGGCGATCCAGGGCACGAGGGTGAGGTGAACGAAGACGCTGTTGTTGCGGCCGAGCTCGTGGCGGAGCTGGCGGATGGCTTCGATAAACGGAAGAGATTCGATGTCGCCGACGGTGCCACCGATTTCGACGATGACGACATCGACGCCTTCGGCGACTTTACGGGCATTAGCTTTGATTTCGTCGGTGACGTGGGGGATGACCTGGACGGTTTTGCCGAGGTAATCGCCGCGGCGTTCGCGGGCGATGATGCGCTCGTAGATGCGGCCGGAGGTGAGGTTGTTGGCCTGGGAGAGGGGAGTGTGGGTGAAGCGTTCGTAGTGGCCGAGGTCGAGGTCGGTTTCCGCGCCATCGTCGGTGACGAAGACCTCACCGTGCTGGAAAGGGCTCATGGTGCCGGGATCGACATTGAGGTAGGGATCGAATTTCTGCATGCAGACGCGGAGGCCGCGGCTTTCGAGCAGGCAGCCGATGGAGGCGGCGGCGATTCCCTTGCCCAAGGAGGAGACGACACCGCCGGTGACGAAGATGTACTTAGCCATGTTGAAGAAGATTCCCCTGAGAGATGAGGTGCGAGACGCGTTCGAGATCCTCGGGCGTGTCGACGCCGAGGGATTCATATTGAGTTTCGAGGACGCGGATGCGGAAGCCGTTTTCGAGGGCGCGGAGTTGTTCGAGGGATTCAGCGCGTTCGAGCGGGCCAACCGGGAGAGAAGAATAGCCGAGCAGGAAGGCGCGGCGGTAGACGTAGAGACCGATGTGTTTGAAGTAGGCTTCGTTGACGCCGCGATTGTAAGGGATGGGGCAGCGGGAGAAGTAAATGGCGTCACCGGAGAAGGCGGTGACGACCTTGACGACGTTGGGGTTGGTGATTTCGCCGGGGACGGAGATGCGGCGCTTAAGGGTGGACATCAGGAGGGTGGGGTCGTCGAGGAGGGCCTGAGCGGCGGTGTCGATAGCGGCGGGGTCAATCAGGGGTTCGTCCCCCTGAATGTTGACGATGATGTCGGCGGGGGAGTGAGAGGCGGCTTCGGCGACGCGGTCGGTGCCGGAGAGGTGGTGGGGACTGGTCATGACGACTTCGGCGCCGAAGGAGAGGGCGGCATCGAAGATGCGCTGGTCGTCGGTGGCGATGAGGAGGCGGGAGAGGGTTTTGGCCTGGGAGGAGCGCTCGAAGACGTGCTGGAGGATGGGTTTGTTTTTGAGGGTGACGAGGGCTTTGCCGGGGAAGCGGCTGGAGGCGAAGCGGGCAGGAATGACGCCAAGAACTCTTGGGGGAGCGCTATCGAGCGGCACAATCAAGGGTAGCACAGGAGGGGGGGGGGAGGAACTTGAGCGATCTCAGTGACTAAAGCGGAGGAGCACACTAAAGGCTAAATGATTACGCGGCTGCGAGTTGTTGGCCATGGCAAGGCGCCACACAGCAATTGGTTTATGCTTGCCTACGAGAACAAGCCACTCCTGCAAAAAAGCTCGCGACGGCATCCAACCTGCAGGTAGTTCCGAGCGTTTGGATTTGCCTAGGAACTTGTTGAAAAACTCGCTGTTTCGAAAAGCGGCCTCACGAGTTGAAAATTCTTGGCCCACAAACGGCCCAGAATCGATCGGCAGCGGGCTGGCAATGGTTTGCTGACCCCCGTGAAAGGGTCGAAATCGGCAAGAGGGGATTTTTTCAACAGGCTCCTAGGGCCATTAAGCTGACGCAGTACGAGAAAAACACACTATTAGTACTAAAGTTGGATAGTCTTCCTAGTCAAAACATCTTAGTCT